>NZ_DASVMI010000058.1:0-16191 GCF_036384435.1 Dyella sp.
GGGAGTAACGACCAGACGTTTGCCGGGTGTTTGCGGTGTGTTGATCACTTGGTCACTGCCACGAAGTAGACAGACCTTGAAGACTAGCGGGGGTGCTCCCGTTTTCGATACCAGTTGTCCCTGGCCATCGAAACTTATGACACCAGAACGACTTCCCTTGATGGAAACGCCTTTTCGCGCTCGTGTACTACGCAACACGATGCCTTCATGGTCGATCGGTGTTGACGCGACGGCTCTGCCGGCGGTGTAGCCATAGACGATACGACTGTCACTATAGGTGCCGCCGCAACTTTCCTCGTCGCTGCTGGCGCAAAGCGAGACGAAGCTACTACGCGTCACGGCGGCAGAGCGTGCGAACGCTACGTCGGTTCGCAGGCGGTTTACGACGGTGTTGATACGATGGCGATCGACAACCGTACGAAGCACCGGCGTCGCCATCGCTACGATCATGATCATGATGATTGTCGCGACAAGAAATTCGATCAACGTGACACCGTCTTGCTGTGACCGCATTATGCGACGTGTCGTCATTGCAGCCTGTTCCACGATCTGCGTCGCCAGATGGCATCCTCCGCTTCGGGTGCAGATCCTTGGGGGGTTCGTAAGCCCGGCAAATAAATATGACCGCCGCCGATAGGTATTCCCGGGGTCAGCGAGCCTCCTATGGGCGCCTCGTCGAGTTCTCCACCAGCTCGGCCATATATATCGCCGTTATCGGTCCAGTCAGAACTGCCAGGCGTTCCTCCTGCACCACCGTTAATGGCATCGACAATGACGTA
The DNA here is from genome assembly GCF_036384435.1 of Dyella sp. GTDB lineage: Bacteria > Pseudomonadota > Gammaproteobacteria > Xanthomonadales > Rhodanobacteraceae > GSA-30. Next base: position 780 of record NZ_DASVMI010000058.1, read on the forward strand.
AGCCCCGCCGTTCCTCGGATTGCATGGATCTCCATTGGCTGGAATAAGCGTCGTAAGCATTGCCTGATTTGCATTGAACAAGGCTAAAGGAGTAACTACAACGCGTTCTCCGTTTTTTCCTGGCCTCTTCAGGTCGATGTACCAGCCCAGGTGATGATTTTCGATGGGTCTGCGGGTGACGCCTAATGAGACAACACCGCGTGCATCCGTCTGTTCGACCAGCGACTGTTCAAGCAACATGGCGCGTGACACAGGTGACGCTACATCGCGAATTCCGTAGATCGACTGCGTTTGAATCGCATCGCTTATGTCGTCTATGCCGAGGAATTGGCCGGTGCCGAACAAGACCAGAAAGCGCCCGGTGGCAGGGTCGGGAAACAGGCGCGGCATGACGGTGATCGGCTGCCCGGCCGGCTTGCTTGGCATGAAAGCCAGGGTGGCGGACCATTCGTTGGGGTTGGCGCTACTTAAATCAAATCGCCAAAGATTGCCGAGTAGATCACCTGCAAAGGCGACATCATCGATTTGGTCACGGTTGTAATCGCCCACCACGGGCGTGCCTAACCCGTGACTGATAAGTCCACCGGTTATTGGTGTACGAATTTCGCGGATGAGCTCGCCGCTTTGCGCGTCAAGTACGAACAACGAGCTGAATGCCGAGGATGCCTCTGGTATGTCATGGCAAGGAGTAGGCTTGGATAGCTTGCCGCAATCGGGGAAATACCCGGATGACAGAAGTACTACCCATCGACCATGCGCAAGTCGTGCGATATTGGGTTGACCGTAAGTGTAACCAAGGTTGGCTGAAGAACCGCTGCCGTAGCGCGGATGCACAACTTGGTCAGCATGAAACTCCCATAGCACTTTGTCACTGGCGTTCTTCTCCGTGACTTCATCGGGGTTTGTGATATCTAACGCGAAGATACCGCGGCCGCCCAGTCGCAGGTTGCCAACCAGCAATGTTCGCCACCCGGTGCTGGCGCCATCGGCAAAGAAGACATCGCGACTTATCGGAGTGCCATCGACCGTTGGACGATAGGTAAAAGTGTTGCGGGCAGTCATGCTACCCAGTGATTCATAAATGATGCGAGGTACGTAGGCAAATAATTCCCGTCCCGCATCAGATGTGGGCACGATTGCCCCGGAACCTGACCGCTCCTGCGACGCATCGATCGCATGCAGCATGCCATCGTTGGCGCCTACATATACCACGGGCCGTCGCTTGAGATGCTTGGAGCTGAAGGAGTCATAGCCTTCGCCATTCGCATTTGCCACGGATTCTGGTGAACCAGCAGGCCAGGTATTGCGATAGGCCTGAGTTGGATACGCGACATATAGCGGTTGACTGTTCGTGATCGCACCCATCAGTTGAGCCCTTGAACGCAGGACATTGGCCGTTTCCAGGCTTCGCTCTCCACGTAGCCAGTCCATGCGTGCTTGGCCGGTGTCCTGGGATTGCGAGGGCATGGCGCTGAGTAGATTTTGTCCCTCGGCATCCAGGTCGGCGAAGCGACGAAATGCGATGCCTCGGGCAAAACGTCCCTGATTGTCGAAGGTGGAACTCAGTATGTTGCGGTCGGCCGGCAGCGTCTGTATGCGATCAGTGAGTATGGCGGAGGCGTCCCATGCGAGATTGCCGAATTCTCCCTTGGCATTTACGTGCATCGCCTGCAACGAGCCATGCCATTCGCCAGGCGTGTATACGGTCTGAAATCCAAGTACGCCTGGTCTCAGAACGCTGGATGTGACGCGGCCGATCGCGGGTGGGATATTCCTGCGTGAAATATTGGTCAGGATCTGTTCGAGTTGCTCGACAAGCGCGCCGGGATTGCTCGCATTGAAGTAACCGCCGCGTCCGGCCAGCGCGGCATGCCAAGTATCATCGACATTGGCGAGAATGCCATTTTCGTTGCCATTGGGTACCGGCCATGAGAGGGTTCCTTTCCTGAGACGGCAGGCATCGGACTGCGGCGTTACACAATGGATGTCATCGGAGAGCGTCAATGTACCGGCGACACCCATGCCTATCAGATATTGAGCCACATGAGGCCAGGTCGCCGGATCGTTCTTGGGATTAAAGTAGATCTCCTGATTGATATTGGTGGCAGTGACCGACGATCCGGAATCCGAAGACGATGGCGTGATGCCAAGGGTTTTATCGGGTATATAAGGAGGAACGATTTGCGCCTGCGAAGGTTTGTAGAGATCGGGACGCAGATTGGTTGCCCAGTAGTGGAAAGCAAGATCCGACAGCGATGCCTGACCGCGTGCCTCGGCCGTAGCTTTATAGAGTGCCGTAGGGCTACCTGGACTCAAGCTCGGAAAGCGCACGCCGTCCGGTAGTGTGGTGGCGTTGCCAGGTAGGGTGACGCGTGAACGCGTGACGTTGTCGTTATTCCACAGGCCATCGGTGACCAGCATGTGGTAATTCCGGCGACAATAAAGCTCTTTGCCCTTGTTCGAGCCTTTGGCGTGCGTCCAATACGGATTTCTCAGATCCGTACCGCTGCGCTTGAAGAAGTCGCCGGCCCGGATGGTCGCGGTGCGGATGGGTGTGCCTCCGTTGGCTGGTGCAGTGAGAAGCAGGTTGAAGAAGGCGCTTCGATAGCAGTCAGGTATCACGCGGGCATTTCCAACCTGCGTGAGACTTGGGTTGGCCGAGCCACCATTGACACACCCCGGTAAATCGATCAGCTCGCTGATGATGCTGTTGGCGGGAAGCAGGAAACTGTTGTTGTTCAATAGCTGCCATGTGATGCGGAAGGGCGAGCCGAAGCCGCCGCCATCCTGGGGTTTGCCCAGTCTGCCAAATACGCGTACGGCTGCTGTCCTCGCCACCTGGTTGCGTGTACGGTAATAGGCATACCAGTTGGCGAAGTTTTGATATTGCGTTGAAGGGACCGGAATAGCCTCCCAGTTAGCCGCTCTGAAGAGCTGATTGCGCCCCATGCCGCGTTTGAGTCGGTAGTAGTACGGGCCGCCTTGTGGATACCTGATCGTCGAACCGTCGCTAAGTGTGACGAGTTTTCCGTCCATGGGGCTGGTTAGTGTGTCGGCGCATCGCCAACGCTGATTTGCGGACGTAGCCATCAGATTGCTGCGTCGGCCAGCATCCGCACTGGTTGCCGACTTGGAGGCATTGGGATTGTTATAGAAGCCGGGTGCGGAGGCATTGACACGCTGATAGCGCCGATTGACTGCGATACCGTCAGTCCATACTGCTCTCAAGGAAGCGTCGGCCTGGGGAAACGGCGTTCCATCTGCGCGCAGCGGGACGTCATACGACACATTCGGATTGTAGTAGACCCCGTTCATGGTGGCCTGGCGAAAATCATCGTCTGCCTTGGCATCAGGGTCGATCACGCCCGCGCAGGCCCACGGGCCATTCCAGGTCGTGCCGGAGAAAGGGGGAAGATCCCCCATGTATGTCCAGGCCATGGAACCAGAATCATCGAAGGTGAACGCGATATTGGGCGCGACGTTCTGGGCTGCTTCCGGTGGCGCGGGGCTCAGTTCCACGGTGCCCTTGATAAGGTCCACTGCGCCCCACGCCTGATTTGGCATGGCAATCATAAAACACGCAATGCCTGCTCCGGTAGCGAGGATCCGCCCATACCAGGAAACATCGAGTCGTCCGCACGTTGTTGTCTGAGTAGCCATCACCAGCAATCTCTCGTCTGCTGTGAAGCTGAAGAAGATCGTCGACCCGTATGATCGAGCGAAAGCGAGCCGCATCTGTCCTTGGTCTGTTGTCCAAGCGGTCTTGCTGTTGCCTTGAACTGGCTCGCGTCCGACTCGACATCGACCTCATAGTGATGGTGAGACGTCCTGGCATCGGTGATGCCCAGTTCGCGTAGCGAGCCGTAACGATTCTGAGCGGAAAAATAGCGTTCCTGCGCGCTAGCGATTCGTAGCAGCATATCCTTTGCTTCCGTGCGGTAACTGCGATGGATGTACTTCTGATAGGAAGGGATGGCGATCGATGCCAGCAACGCGGTGATCAGCAATACCGCCAAGAGTTCGATCAGGCTGAAGCCGCGGTGGCGTGCAAGAAGGCGTGTCATGGCACCTGGCTTTTTTCAATGGCTTTTGGCTGCGTATGTGCTTTCGACCACACGCAGGATGTTTCTATCGGGGCCACTGGCGCGTGCGGTAATGCGATAGATATGGCGCTCATGGCTGTCATAGCCAGATCGATCGCCGCCGGTAGCGCCTGATTCGGATGGTCCGGATGTCATGCCCGGCGGGCGCTCGATGCCCAGATCCTCGACAATGAATACCGGGTTGTGGGCGGCACCGCCGTATCGAGGGATCGTGTAATCGATGGTATTGGCGGGCCCTCGATATACGCTCGCGCCATTTTCGACCCATGCGTTGGACGATCGAAATGTCGATACCACGCCGCCGGGCTGATAAATGGGCTGTTGAAGATCGTACCGGTAGCAACGGCTTGACGATGTCATGCCACAGTGCAGCGGCGTGAGTGGATCGATGCTCTGCATCCACAGTGACCATTCAGCACCTCGCAACGTGGTTTCGGCCAGCATGTCAGCCATTTCGGCTTGATAGAGTCCATGGGTCATGCGTTGTTGAAGAATGGATCTTCCGGATGCGCTGAGCGCAATGAGGGTGGCTGCGAGCAGAAAGACGAGAGCCATCACTAGCGCTGTGCCTCGTGTGTGCCTGCGGTTATGCAGGTTCTTATGTGGCATGCGTGCAAATCGATACATGAAGATGTTCCGTCATCGTCAAGGGTTGAAATTGCGCAAGGAAATCACGGTGGTGAATTCGCGACGTATTAGTTTTTCTGCAAATCCCTGGTCCGTGGGCCTGATGGGGTGATCGTCGGGAGGCTTTGGGCCATCGAGTGCGTCAGGTTCGTACACATAGGCCAGCTCGGGTGTGGATAGCGCGGGCACCGGGATTTGTCCGCTGAGCAGCATGTTCACCTGGATCGCCTTGATGGCGCGCCAGAGGCATCCTGGCTCATGGTTGGGGATCGGTGCGGTTACGCCCCTGGCCACGCGCGGGCATGACGTGGCGTTATCGACTTCATCTGCGGTCATGTAGCGTGTGTTTCCCTGTGTGTCTTCCACAGCGAACAGGAAATTCATTCGTTCGATGCCACGTATCAGTTCGCTGCGGGACCCGGCGCGATTCGGGTCATTGCCGTTGACCTGCTTGAACAGCGCGCCGGTCTTTCCGGCCTGGCCGTCGTCCACGATGCCCAGGTAGTAGGTCACCGTGCGAAAGTCGCGACTGAAGTTGAACAGGCGCGGTGCGGTTGCTTCCGCGTCGACCTGCGGCGGCGTATAATTGGCGCCTGTAGGCACTAGTTCACTGCCGTTCACTGCGACAGAGAAAATCTGACCCTCCGTGCAGTCGGCGAGATAAGCCAGGTCGCCGGGCTCGAAGTTGTTTACAGGCTCGTTCAGCGCAGGATTGATTGTGATGCTCTTGATGCGTTGCGGGAAGGTCAGGTCGGGCTGGACCCGTGTTGTCGATCCGACTGCCCATCCCTGGTTGCTGTCTATATGACGTACCGTCAGGACATCGCTGCCCGGCACGCGATTGCCTACGTTCTTTCCCATGCCAGGAAGCGATGTGCCGGTGGAGGGATCGACGGGCTTGCAACCGCCGAGCGCGCACGCGTATCCACGCATGGATAGAAATGCGGGTAGCGCATATGCCGTGCCCGGATCGCCGGGGTAGCCTCCTGCCCCGGGAATCGTGGTGAGGTCCATGCCACCTAAGGAGCGTGCCAGTTCACGGGATAGCACCCGCGGAGCGCGCAGCGCATCAATGTAGATGCCATTGGATTGCACCGAGGCATTTCCCCCCGTGTTATTGCAATACTGGGCGTTGGCTTGGGCCAGTTCGCGGCCAAGCTGACTGACGGCGTATCGCCCTTCTTCCTGTAGTCGCGACAGTTGTCGCTGCACACGATTATGTGCAGCCAAAGTCAGGAAGAGGTTGACCATCACCAGCCCCAGCATGACGCCCAAGGCGAGCACGATGAGTACCTCAATCAGCGAAAGGCCGCGCTCGCCGCGACGAACCGTCATCGTCATGGCTGGAACTCCCAGGTCAGTGTCTGACGGGCATCCGCACCTGCGATAATGACACGCCCATCCCATTGGATCGTCAGGTGGCAGCTGCCGCCAAAGGGGGGTCGCAAGCCAATCTGGCCTGTGCTTACCGGGTCGTAACCAGCCTGACTTCTGTCGCAACGGAGTCGCCCGGTGGGATTGGGCAGATGCTGGCGGAGCTGGGCGCTCCAGGCCGCTTTATCGTGCGCGGCCAAAGCCGCGGGATCGCAAGCTGCTGCTCTGCAGGGCATGGAACGGCCAACGTGGGGGTAGTCGCCGTCATAGGCTTGCGTCCAGACCCCGATTGGGTTGATACGCATTCGATCACTCATGCCCTGCGCAAGAAAGATGGCCTGGCTGCGCAGGTAGGCTGACTGGTTGGATCGGGCCGCGGCGATCAGAAGTGCCCCGGTGCCGGCCATACCAAAAGCGAAGACCAGCACCGCCACCAAGATTTCTATCAGCGAAACACCTCGCTGCCTAGATCGCCTCGTCATCGGCGATTACCCCCTTCCATGCGCGCGTATGCACGGTAGGGATATTTCGCAGTGAAATGAATGCTCGGACTATCGGCCTACGGAGGCGGCATATGTGAGGAAACCCGGACCTGTTTCCTTTTCGTGCGGGCGGAGCGGTGGATCGGTTTATTCGCCGCGATCTTTCTGCATGGCCGCTTTCACCTCGCGATAGTGCGCCATCTGCGCGCCCATCCGGGTCTCGGCGGCATCACGGGATACTTCCTGTTTCAGCAGTGTGGCGCGCTGCGCTGCCACCACGTTGCGCTGTTGTGCGATGGCATCATTGAGCGATTTGGGAACAGGCTGCTTGGCGCGTTCGGATTCGCCCGCGCGCGCCAGCAGGTCGGTCAACGCTTTTTCCTGGCTATGCAAGTTGATCTTGGTGGTGTTGATCTGCTGGTCGATGGTGTCCAGGTTCTGTTTCAGTGAGGCTTGGTAGGAAGCCTCCGTCGGATAGGCGGCTACCATCTGATCGTCATTGTGCGCCTGGTCTTCGGCTGCGCGTTTGGCAGCGGCCTGTTGCTCGGCGAGCTTCTGGGCCTGTACACGTTCCTCGGGCGACAGCGGTTTGTCGACGTGCCTGATCACGATACCGTGATCGTTGACAACGTCATAACCGTATTTGATTGCATCCGACGTCAACCCATCACTGTAATGGGGCTGGCCTTGTGCATCACGGTAGCGATAGCGATAGACGCTGGGTTTGTCGTTGCTTTGCGCCATGGCCGCAACACTTGTCAGCAGGCCTGTCATCAGCAAGGTCGTGGCAATCTTTCGCATGTCTCTCCCCTGAGCATCCATCCCAGTATAGCCATCACGAGCCCGCGGTCAGCCCGTCTGGGAGCCAGTATGTCCACGATGTGATCCAAATCAATCAACGGCGACGCCAAAACGCTCCCGGTAGGCAAGCAGCCGGGCGTAGTCGTCCGCAAGATCCGGACGCTGCCCTGCATAGGCCAGCACATCGTTCAATCCGGTGATGGCGATGACGGGAATGTCAAATTCCGCGGTAACTTCCTGAGCGGCGGATCGATGGCCTTGTCCACGTTCCTGCCGATCCAGTGCGATCAATACGCCTGCCGGTGTCGCACCCTGGGCACGAATCAGCGACAGTGATTCGCGAACGGCGGTGCCGGCTGTCATGACATCGTCAACGATCAGCACGCGCCCCTGCAGGGGTGCCCCGACCAAGGTGCCGCCTTCGCCATGATCCTTCGCTTCCTTGCGGTTGTACGCCCATGGAACATCGCGTTGCTGGTGATCGGCCAGGGCAATGGCCGTAGCCGCTGCCAAGGCGATTCCCTTGTAGGCGGGACCGAATAACATATCGAAGGCCACGCCGGAGTTTGCCGCCGCTGCCGCGTAGGCCCGGCCAAGCTGGGCCAGCGCGGCCCCGGAGTCGATCCGCCCCATATTGAAGAAATAGGGGCTCAGGCGGCCCGACTTGAGTGTGAACTCACCAAAACGCAGGACATCACGCTGCAGGGTGAGTTCGATGAAATCGCGCTGATAGTCGTGCACGGAGACCTCGTCGGGGAAGAAATACTTTCGATGCATAGTTTACGCGGGGAAACCTGACGCGTGACGGCGGCGGGTTCGTGGCAACCGATCTCGCGCTGCCCAGCCCTGGTAGTGAGCGGAGATCGACGACAAGTGTGTCGTCGCCGCGCGTGCATGTCGAGCCGATAGTCGGTTGGCTGGTTTCTTCCTGGCCCATGCCATGGCGGTCTTGCTGCTCGGCTGGCCCCGCCGATCTTCAGCCCCCCGGAGATGGGCGCGTGTCGTTGCCCTCGCGCCGAACTCAGGCATGGAGCATCCGACTGTTATCATATGGTTTTTCCCGGCTTCTGCAGGAGAGGCGCATGCGCATCATCAGTCTCAATGCCAACGGTATTCGTTCGGCCGGCACCAAGGGTGTCTTCGAATGGCTGCGCAAGCAGAAGGCCGATGTCGTGTGCCTGCAAGAGACCAAATCCCAGGAGAGTCAGTTGACCGATCCGATGTTTCGTCCGGATGGGCATCATTGCTTCTATCGGGACGCGACCAGCAAGAAGGGCTACAGCGGTGTGGCGATCTATGCCAGGCGTGAACCCGATGAAGTTCGCACGGAGCTGGGCTGGGAGCCTTTCGACAGCGAAGGTCGCTACATCGAGGCGCGCTTCGGCAACCTCAGCGTGGTCTCGCTGTATGTACCTTCAGGTTCCTCGGGCGACGAACGCCAGCAGTTCAAGTTCAAGGTGATGGAATGGATCACGCCGATCTTCGATGAGTGGCTGCGCAGCGGCCGCGATTACGTGCTCTGCGGCGACTGGAACATCGTGCACACCAAGGACGACATCAAGAACTGGTCGTCCAACCAGAAGAACTCCGGCTGCCTGCCTGAAGAAAGAGCATGGCTGGATTTGTTGTTCAAGCAACGCGGCTGGGTGGACAGCTTTCGCGCCATCAAGCCTGATGCGGTGGAGTACACATGGTGGTCCAATCGTGGCCAGGCGCGCGCCAATAACGTGGGTTGGCGTATCGACTACCAGATCGTCACGCCCGGCCTGCGCGACCGCCTGAAGTCGTGCTCGATCTATCGGGACGAGCGTTTCTCCGACCACGCCCCTTACACGGTCGACTATGCCGACTGAGCCGGTTACCCAGCCCGCCAAGCCCTCGATCTGGAAAGCGTTCACCGAACCTTCGGCAGGAATCATGGCGTTCCTGGGGTTTTCCTCGGGGCTGCCGTTCCTGCTGGTAGCGGGCACCCTGGCGTATTGGCTGAAAGAAAAAGGCATCGTGCTGAAAGACATCACGATGATCGCCAGTGCCGGCATGACGTACGCCTTCAAGTTCGTGTGGGCTCCCTTGCTCGATCACTGGCAGTTGCCGCTGTTTCGCCGCCTGGGCTTGCGCCGGGGCTGGCTGTTGTTCGCCCAGCTCTGCGTCACCGGCGGGTTGCTCGCCATGGCGGCGCTGTCGCCGTCGCAATTGCCATGGTTCGTGGCGGCGACCTTGTTCGTCGCGTTCTTCGGCGCCACCCAGGACATCGCCGTCGATGCCTATCGCATCGAGATCGCGCCGCTTGAGTCACAGGGCGCGCTCGTGGCCACTTATTCGCTGGGCTATCGCATCGCGCTGATCGTGGCCGGCGCCGTGGCCCTGATCATGGCCGACCATGTGCCTTGGCGCGTGGTGTACCTGGGTATGGCCGCCACGATGCTGATTCCGATCGCCACGACGCTGCTGGCGCGTGAGCCGCAGATTCAGCGCGAGGCACCGCGCGGCTGGCGGCAGGCAATGTTCGAAAGCGTGGTCGATCCCTTCGCCGATTTCTTTCGCCGTTATGGCTGGGCGCTGGCCCTGCTGACTCTGGCTTTCATCCTGCTGTTCAAGATTCCCGAACAGGCCACGATCGGTGGTGTGATGGGTCCGTTCTATCGCGATATGGGCTTTGACAAGACGCAGATCGGCACGGTCACCAAGATCTGGGGTATCTGGGTGGGCATTGCCGGCACCTTCTTTGGCGGGGCGCTGGTAGCCCGCTGGGGCGCGTGGCGACCGCTTGGCGTGGCGATCGTGGTGGCGGGTGCCAGCAACTTGCTTTACCTGTTTCTGATCCAGCACCCGGGCAATGTCATGGTGCTGGCACTGGTGATCTCCGGCGAAAACTTCACCCTGGGCATGCTCGGGCCACCGACCGTAGCCTTCCTCTCCTCGCTGGTAAACAAGCAACACACGGCAACCCAGTACGCGCTCTTGAGCTCCATGGTGAATCTGCCGGGCAAAGTGCTTGGCTTCTTTGCTGGCGGTATCGCGATGGCGACGGGCTATGGCATGTTCTTCGTGATCACCACGCTGTCGCTGCTGCCCGCCATGCTGCTGTTCGCCTGCCTCTGGCCCAGATTCATTCAGCTTGATCGCAAGGCTTTGCCTGACAAAGAATTGTCTTAAAAAAGCACTTGTACGCCAGGGCCATAACTTGCCACCATTGGGTGACAGGGGCATCGTGTCTTGGAGAGGGCCGTGCCGGATTTGACCATACGCCACATTGACAGCCTCATGGCCGAGCGCATCAAGCAACTGGCCAAGGAGCGTCAGTGGTCCATCAACGACGTGGTTCTGCATGCGTTGCGCCACGGGCTTGGCATGGCCACGGCCGGCAACATCTTTGCCGAGACCCTGCTCGATCCGGGTGATCTGACCATGCTCGCCGGCCAGTGGGATCCAGAAGAAAAAGCCGCATTCCAGGAAGCCATCCAGGCCCTGTCCGTCGCTCCCGCCAGCAGTCTGTCCAAGTAACAGCGGTTTCAGGGTGTCCGAACACCCTCCTACGGTACGCAGGAATGACGTTTTCGTTGGGCGTTATTCGAGATCCCCCGACGTTACCCCTGCCGCGCAGACCATCGTGGCAGCCGATCAATCACGTGGTGCTAGATACACGGCCCCGAGTACGCGCGGCCCCTTCGCCCCGGTCACTGCAGGCAGGCTGCCTGGTAGTCCCAGCAACCGCTGCCGCGCCAGCCACGCAAAGGCAGTGGCTTCCAGGTAATCGGGGTCCACGCCCAGATCCGCGGTATTGCCCAGGGTGACGGGACCCAGGTATTCGCCCAGCCGTCGCATCAACGCGCCGTTGTGCACGCCGCCACCGCACGCCAACACATCGATTGCATCGGGTGCGTGGCGTGCAATGGCATCGGCAATGCTGCGTGCCGACAGTTCCAGCAGCGTGGCTTGTACATCGGCCACGGTTACCTCTTGCGTGGCCGTGTGCGATTCGAGCCATGCCAGGTGGAAATGCTCCCTTCCGGTGCTCTTGGGGGCAGGCAGCGCAAAATAGGGGTCGGCCAGCAACGCGGCGAGCAGCGTCTCGTTGGCCCTGCCGCTGGCGGCAAACGCGCCATCGCGATCGAATGCCTCGCCGCGATGGCGCATGTGCCAGGCATCCATCAGGCCGTTGGCGGGCCCGGTATCGAAGCCCAATACCTCGCCTTGCGCACCCAGCACAGTGATATTGGCGATGCCGCCAAGATTCAGCACCACGCGTGTCCGGCCTGGCGCGGAAAGCAGCATCGCGTGTACCGCGGGCAGCAGTGGCGCACCTTGGCCGCCCGCGGCGACGTCGGCTCGTCGGAAGTCCGCCACGACGTCAATGCCGCAGCGCTCGGCTATCACGGCCGGATCGCCAACCTGCAAGGTAAACGGGTACGTACCGGCTGGGCGGTGACGAAGCGTCTGCCCGTGCGAGCCGATGGCGCGAATGCTGGAGGCGCAAAGCCCACTTGATTGCACGACGGCCAGCGCAGCGTCGGCAAAGCACTGGCCGATGGCAACGTCCAGTCGGCCGTAACTGTCCAGGTCCAGGCGCGTTTCATCCTGCGCAACCTCGAGGATGCGCGTACGCAGTTCGTGAGGCCAGGGATGGGTTATGGCGGCCACCAGTTGCGGGCGGTCCTGCTCGAAGCGAACCAGCGCGGCATCGATGCCATCCGCGCTGGTGCCTGAAATCAGCCCTATATAGAGCGATGAAGCGTCGTCCACAGTATGGAGTTAGTCGTCGGTGCGCGAGGCGCTGCCGTTGCGAGCCATCTTCATGTTGTTGTCCAGTTGCTTGAGGCGAGCCAGTTGCGGCTGCACCACGGTTGACTTGAACTTGGCCAGCTGCACGCCGCTCATCGGCTCGGGCTTGGGCAGCGTCACCGTCTGCGGATCACGCTGGACGTTATTGACACGGAATTCGTAATGCAGGTGCGGGCCGGTCGCCAGGCCCGTCATGCCGACATAGCCGATCACCTGACCCTGGCTCACGCGCTGGCCGAGCTTCTCGGTACCGAACTTGGACATGTGCCCGTAGGCGGTGCTGATGGTGCCGTTGTGCTGGATCACCACGAAGTTGCCGTAGCCGTTCATCCAACCTTTGTACTTGATCACGCCATCGCCGGCCGCATGGATCGGCGTGCCGGTGGGTGCGGCGTAGTCCACGCCCTTGTGTGCACGCATCTTGCCCAGGATGGGATGGAAGCGGGCAGCACTGAAGGTGGATGAGATACGGGTGAAATCGACCGGGATACGCAGGAACGATTTCTGGATCGGACGGCCATCTTCACTGAACCAGCCGTAGCTGCCGTCGTCCTTCTTGAAGCGGTAGGCGGTGTAGCGCTGGCCCTGGTTGACGAATTCCGCAGCCACGATATCGCCTTCATGCAGATAGGCACCGTCGCGGTAGACGTCGTCATAGACCAGTGTGAAGCTGTCGCCTTCGCGCAGGTCCTGCACGAAGTCGATGTCGTATTTGAACAGCTCGGCCAGCTTGAGCACCATCGCATTGCTCATGCCTGCCTTGGAGCCGGCGGCAAACAGCGAGCTATCGATCACGCCGTGCGCGATGTGCTCGCGACGCTCCACTTCGCGCGCTTGCGCGACCATGCTCGGCTTGTCGCCATCGAAGCGGATGGTGGCGCGGTTGGCTTCGTCCTTGTCGAAGCGGATGCCCTTGAGACTGCCATCGCTACCAAGCAGGAAGTCGAACTCCTGACCGGGGCGGATATTGTGCAAGGCCTTGGCGTCACCGGCCAGGTCAACCACGTGTTGCAGGTCGGTGAGGCTAAGGCCCTGGCTTTGAAAGATGTCGCCCAGGTTCTGGCCGGGACGTACCTGCACGATGTGCCAATCCTCCACGGTCGGCATCTGGTGCGTCACCACATCGGCCTTGGGCAGCGCCAGTGGCAGCAGCGAATGTTCGGCCTTGGTGGTGGCCGGCTTCATGGCGCTGGCCCAGGCGGGAATGATGAACCCGGAAAGCGCGGTGATCAGGACGGCAGTACCGGCGAGCACCCAGCGCTCTCTATGCCAATGGATCGGCTCTTCGCTGTGGTGCCCGAAAGACCAGTGAGAAACGCGTTCGTAAAAGTGGGAGTGCCGGCGTTGCGCCTTGCGGCGTATGGCTTCCTTACGCGCAGCGCGCGCGATCTTGTTGCCTTCACCCATGCCCGGTTAGCCCCACGATACAAAATAACGATTGGCGCGTACCATAACGGGCTAGTGTAAACGGCGTCAACGCCTTTCCCATCAAGGGTTTGCGCTACGTTTTGGGTTAACGCACAATTAACCCCATTCACCTTTGTGACCACACCGGACTGTACCGGTGCGCGGCATCCATCTTTGAGGACACCATGAACGAGCTCGACCAGGCGTTGGCCATCATTGCGCGCGGCGCCGATGAAATCATCAAGCAGGAAGAACTGGTCGAGCGTCTCAAGCGTGGCCGTCCCTTGCGCATCAAGGCGGGCTTCGACCCGACTGCGCCGGATCTGCACCTGGGGCATACCGTACTGCTCAACAAGATGCGCCAGTTCCAGGACCTCGGACACCAGGCGATCTTCCTGATCGGCGACTTCACCGGAATGATCGGTGACCCCACGGGCAAGAATGTCACCCGTAAGCCGCTGTCGCGGGAGGATGTACTGGCCAATGCCGAGACCTATGCCGAGCAGGTGTTCAAGGTACTCGACCGCGAAAAGACCGAATTGCGTTTCAACTCGGAGTGGTTCGGCAAGATGACCGCTGCCGACATGATCAAGCTGGCGGCCCAGCACACCGTGGCACGCATGCTTGAGCGCGACGATTTCTCCAAGCGCTTCTCCGGCCAGCAGCCGATTGCCATTCATGAATTCCTGTATCCGCTGGTGCAGGGCTACGACTCGGTGGCACTCGAATGCGACGTGGAGCTGGGCGGCACCGACCAGAAGTTCAATTTGCTGATGGGGCGCGCCTTGCAGGAACACCATGGTCAGTCGCCGCAGATCGTATTGACCATGCCGCTGCTCGAAGGCCTGGACGGCGTCAACAAGATGTCCAAGTCGCTGGGTAACTACATTGGCATCAACGAGCCGGCGATCGACATGGTCACCAAGACCATGAAGATCGGCGACGAATTGATGTGGCGCTGGTTCGAGCTGTTGAGCTTCGAGGTGTCGCTCGACGAATTGGCGCAGATGAAGCAAGACGTCGCCAGTAATGCACTCAATCCCCGTGACGCCAAGCTGCGCCTGGCGCGCGAACTGACGACGCGCTTCCATGATGCCGCCGCCGCGGAGCTGGCGATTGCTGGCTGGCATGCCGTCGTGCGCGGGGAAGGGGATACCAGCCTGTTGCCGCTCTCGGAGATATCAGTGCCATCCGAGGGCTTGCGTTTGGCGGCCTTGTTTACGGCAGCGGGGCTGACGGCAAGCAATGGAGAGGCTACCCGCAAGTTGAAAGAGCGCGCCGTACGTATTGATGGCGAGGTCGTCGAAGATGCGCAGCGTATCTTTGCGCCGGGCTTCGAAGGTGTGTTGCAGGTAGGCAAGCGCAACTTCGCGCGCGTACTGCTCAAGCAAGACTGAAGATTACCGTCACGGTCCGCACAGTGTGACCGTGACGGTGCTGTCGGAGGGCTAGGGCGAGTTGGATTGAGCGATGATCCAGGGCGTCCATGCGTCCTCTTGGTGCGCTCCGCGTTCGGGTCAATCTTCGTCGCGATGATGGCTTCGAGCGAGAACAACGACTTAGCGAAGAAATGAAAAAATTTTGAGAAATTTTTGCGAAAACGCTTGCCAGAAATAGCACCCCTCCCTATTATTCGCCTCCCCGCCGAGGCATCCCCTCTTCGGCAACTCCCTCGCTAAGCAAAATGTTTGACGAAGGTGTTGACGGACAGGAAAAACGATGTAGAATGGGCGGCTCACTCGGAACGAAATGTTCCGGCGCGGTACGAAGAAAAGTCCGCAAGTGGTTGAGATCTTTGACAGTGTGCGCAGGTGACTTGTGTGGGCGTCTTGCGTT
>NZ_DASVMI010000059.1:0-5145 GCF_036384435.1 Dyella sp.
CAGTCAGGTTGGAGCACCTGATCCGGGGCCAGTTGTCGGGCGGCGACGCAATGAGCCAGCAGGCCCACCACCGCCAGCGTGCCACGCGTCACATCCGTGAGCGTGCTGGGGTGGGAGTGCTGTTGAGCGGGATCGGCAGGGGGCCCGGGGTGAAGCTTTGGGCGTGCGCGTGCCGTATCATCCATGTCAGCCATGAACAACTCCTCAGTAGTTGGTTGTGGTTAGCGGGCCGTCTGGGCTGCAACCCATTCGGCTCGCGTCTTCTGCTTGACGCAGTGTCGCTCGTGGGTTCGTGTTTCGGATGAAGCACGAGCGACATGCCGAACATCGCATATTTGGCGCGAAAAGTCTTTAGGACGCGTTGGAAAAAACATCCTGAATTTCAGGGTGTTTTTTTGTATGGAGGGGTATTCAAAAAAGTCATGATGGTAAGGTGGGGGGCGGAGGTTGTGCCCATTTTGATGCCATATTCACCTTCTACTGCTCGCCTCTCCGCTTGCGCTGCGTTAAAGTCGTGCGCGTTGTTCGACAATATTATGAGGGAGAGCCCATGGGCATGCTGCAAGAGTTCAAGACCTTTGCCATGCGCGGCAATGTCATCGACTTGGCGGTCGGTGTCGTGATCGGCGGCGCGTTCGGCAAGATCGTCACCTCACTGGTCGACCAGATCGTGATGCCTCCGATCGGCTGGGTCACCGGCGGTATCGACTTTTCCGATCTGAAATGGGTGCTCCGCGAAGCGGATAACAGCAATCCGGCGCACAAGATTCCCGAAGTGGCTGTTCAATATGGCGCGTTCATCAACACCATCATCCAGTTCCTGATCATCGCATTCGCCATCTTCGTTGTGGTCAAGTTGATCAACCGCGTGACCCGCCACAAGGAAGCCGTGGCAGCCCCCGCCGCTGACGTGGTGTTGCTGACCGAAATTCGCGACCTCTTGAAGGAGCAGCAAGGCAAATCCTGATTTGCCCACGGTGGTCGCTGCCGTCAGCGACTACCTGTCTTTGCCGCCACCCATGACTTTCGGCCTAAGCGCGACAGGAGGGTGGCGCGATAATCGGGGTTTCCGCCAAGGGGCTCCACGATGCGTTTCTTCCCCACCCTGCTTGCGGCCAGCCTGATGCTGGCCACGGGCGCAGCGGCCGCCGCCAACGGCGATACGGTCATTCCCGCCGCGGCCGTCCAGACGGCTACCCAGCTTCGCGACAAGGCGATGGGTGACGATACTGGCTACAAGATCGTCCAATCCCTGACCACCGAGGTGGGCCCGCGACTGGCCGGTAGCCCGGCCGATCCGCGCGGGCGCGAATGGGCTATCGCCAAGTTCAAGGAACTGGGCTTCGATAAGGTTTACACCGAGCCGGTGACCTATCCCCTGTGGGAGCGCCGCAGCGAACACGCCACGATCGTGGCGCCGTTTCCGCAGCCTCTGATGTTGACCGCGCTGGGCTACTCGGCAGGCACACCACAGGGAGGCCTGACAGCCCAGGTCGTCAAGTTCGACAGCCTCGACGCACTCAAGAACGCCGATGCCGCCACGGTCAAGGGCAAGATCATTTATATCGGCTTCCGTATGCAGCGCCACAAGGATGGCCACGATTACGGCATGGGCTCGGCGGTGCGCACCCAGGGCCCGGTCATCGCCTCGCGCCTGGGCGCGGCAGGGTTTCTGCTGCGCTCTGCCGGCACCGATGAGCACAGCCGCACCCCGCACACTGGCGTCACCGGCTTCACGGACCCCAAGGACGCCATTCCAGCGGCGGCCTTGTCCAACCCGGATGCCGACCAGCTGGAGCGCGTGCTTGCCTACGGCAAGCCGGTCATGGTCAAGCTCGACCTGGATGTCGGCTTCCATGGCAGCTATACCGGCGCCAACGTGATCGGGGAGATCACTGGCAGGAAGCACCCCGACCAGGTGGTTGCCATCGGCGGTCACCTGGACTCCTGGGACCCGGGTACCGGCGCGATCGACGATGGGGCGGGTGTGGCCATCGCGATGGCGGCAGGCAAGCTTATCCGTGATCTGCCGCAACGCCCTGATCGCACGATCCGCGTGATCGCCTTCGCCAACGAGGAAATGGGCCTCTGGGGGGGCCGCGCCTACGCACAGAAGCATGCCGCCGAAGCGGGCAAGCACCAGTTGGGAACCGAATCGGACTTCGGCGCCGGCAAGGTCTGGCGCATGAGTGCCAGCGTCAAGCCTCAGGCACGCGGTGCCATCGAGCAGATCGCCAAGGTGCTGGAACCCATCGGCGTGGCCTATGACCCGCAGCGCCCTGGTGGCGGCGGTTCCGACCTGTCGCAGATGCACGGCAAGGGCATGGCCGCCTTGTCGCTGACGCAGGATGGCACCTATTACTTTGATTATCACCATAATGCCAATGACACGCTGGATAAAATCGATCCGCGTGAAATGGCTCAGAATGTCGCCGTTTATGCGGCCTTTTCATATATGGCCGCCCAGGCCCAGGGCGATTTTGGTTCGGCCCCCGGGGCATTCGCCAAGGATGGGGCAGAAGACTGATTCGCTGTATACAATGAACACGAAAAAGGAGGCCCAGGCCTCCTTTTTTTATAGCAATTCAGATTATGTGCCGCGCCTCTCAATAATCGAATGGGCGATTAAAGAAATCCATTATCTCGACCGATAACAGGTGAGCCAGTTCCAATATAGGAAATGGAAACCGACCTGAAGCCAACAGGGGGCCGACGGGGGACGGAGTTTTTCTCTACATCTAACTCGCCACTTCGGAGACCGCCATGAAAACGCTGATGGGAAGGTTTTATCCGCAACGCTTGTCCCGGCATTCGCGCGCGCAACTGCAAAGCCAGATCCAAGCCCTGCATCGCGCACAGGCCATCATCGAATTCACGCTCGATGGATATATCCTCGATGCCAATGAGAATTTTCTCAGGGCCATGGGATATCCGCGTCACGAAGTCATCGGCCAGCACCACAGCATGTTCATCGACGAACAGACGCGTGACAGCGAGGCCTACAAAGCGTTCTGGCGACGCCTGGGCCAGGGTGAATCCGAATGCGGGGTCTACAAGCGCCTGGCCAAGGGCGAGCGCGAGGTGTGGATCCAGGGCAGCTATAGCGCGATCCTGGATGGTCACGGTCATCCTTGCAAGGTGATCAAGCATGCGATCGACGTGACCGAGGAAAAAATGCGCGCCGCCGACATGGAGGGTCGCCTTGCCGCCATCGATCGCGCGCAGGCAGTGATCAGCTTCGACCTCGATGGGATCATCCTGGATGTGAACGACAACTTCCTCAAGGCGCTGGGTTATCGCCGTGACGAAGTGATCGGCCAGCACCACCGCATGTTTGTCGATCCACAGGAGCGCGAAAGCGAAGGCTATCGCCAATTCTGGCAACGACTGCGTCACGGCGAGTTCCATGCCGGCCTGTTTCGCAGGGTGCGTCGCAATGGCGCCGATGTGTGGATTCAGGCCACGTACAACCCGATCTTCGATATGGACGGCCGCCCGTTCAAGGTGGTCAAGTACGCCACCGATGTGACCGAACAGACGCATGCAGTGCAGCAGTTGCAGTGTGCACTGAGCCTGCTGTCCGATACCGTGCCGGCGATCGCCGGCCAGGCCCAGAATGCCAATCGGCTGGCACACGAAGCCAGCAGCAGCGCGAGCAGCGGTGGCTCGATGGTCGATCAGCTGGTCGAGACCATCGATCACATCAATAGCCGTGCGCAGAACATGGCCGAAATCATCGGCCTGATGGATTCGATCGCTTTTCAGACCAATATCCTCGCGCTGAATGCAGCGGTGGAAGCGGCGCACGCGGGTGAACAAGGCAAGGGTTTTGGCGTGGTCGCACAAGAAGTACGCGCCCTGGCAATGCGCAGCTCGCAATCGGCCAAGGAAATTCGCGATCTCGTGCAGAACGCCATCGACTCGCTTGCCGACGGCAGCCAGCGCGCCCGCCAGGCAGGCGCGGCCATGCATGCCATCGTGACGTCAGCGGCGGAGGTGAACGCCCGCGTAGCTCAGATTGCCGACGCCGCGCATTCGCAAGCAAGCGGCATCGCACAGGTCACCCAGGCGATCGATCAGTTACGCGTGGCCGGAGCCGCGTGATTGGCAGCCGTTGAATGACGGTTGGCGCGGACGCTTCGGAAGATGGGTGGTCGGGGCGCCGGTCCGTGCGACTGGCGCAAGCGTGCGAGCTTGCGATGCGCGTTGCTCAATAACGGAGCGCGTGGCGTTGCCGGCCCAGGACATGGGGATCGCCAGCGTGGCATCGACCGGCGTGTGCGGTGTGGGCAACGTGCTTTCACTGCTTGCGTCGGCCGCCCAGACGGGGCGGCACCCACCGCCCATCTCCTGTCTGCAAAGCCGTCAGTGCGCCCCCGCCTGCTCCACCGCACTGCCCTTCTTGCGCGACAGGCGCGTCTGCAAGCGGTCGAGATAGAGGTAGATGACCGGAGTCAGGTAGAGGGTGAGGATCTGCGAGACCACCAGGCCGCCGACCACCGCCAGACCGAGCGGACGGCGGGTTTCCGCGCCCGCGCCCAATCCGAGCGCGATCGGCAGCGTACCGGCGAAGGCCGCCATGGTGGTCATCATGATCGGACGAAAGCGCACGCGGCAGGCCTCGAAAATCGCGTCCGATGGCGATACGTGACCCTCGCGCTGATGCTCCAATGCAAAGTCGATCATCATGATCGCGTTCTTCTTCACGATGCCGATCAGCATCACGATGCCGACGAAGGCGAACAGATCCAGCGAGGCATGGAAAAGCACGAGCGTGAGCAACGCACCGACGGCAGCCGCAGGCAGGCCCGAGAGAATCGTCAACGGGTGAATGAAGCTCTCGTAGAGAATACCCAGCACCAGATAGATCACGAACACGGCCAGCGCCAGCAGCAAGCCCATGCCACGCATGGAGTCCTGGAACGCCTGTGCCGTGCCCTGCACGCTGCCGGTGATGGTCGCGGGCAGGTTGATCTTGTTCATCGCGCCGCCGATCTCGCCGACAGCATCGCTGAGGCTCACTCCCGGCGCGAGGTTGAATGACACCGTGACCGCGGGCAACTGACCCTGGTGGTTGACCGTCAGCACCTGCGGCTTGCGCTGAAAGCTGGCCACGGTATTGAGCGGCACCAGCTTGCCGGTATT
>NZ_DASVMI010000060.1:0-7359 GCF_036384435.1 Dyella sp.
GTAAGCAGGAGTCGTCGGCCGATCAGGCCGCACCGGCCAAGCCCGCTACCACCGCTACGCCGGCCACCGCGACCAGCACGGCTGCCGCGTCTGGTGCCAAGAAGAGCGTGTTCGATGTCAGTGAGCTGGACAGCAACACCAACGCGTGTTCAGACCTGAACAGCTTCGTCAACGCCAAATGGATCGCTGCCAATCCCATCCCCGATGATCATTCCGGCTGGGGGGCCTTCTCGCAACTTGCCGAAGATAGTCTCAGCATCCAGCGCGCGATCGTCGAAAAAGCCGACAAGGATGCAGACAAGGCACAAGCAGGCTCGATCGGGCAGAAGATCGGCTGGCTGTATCGCTCAGGCATGAACGAGGACGCGATCAACAAGGCAGGCTGGCAACCGTTGAAGCCTGAGCTTGACCAGATTGCCGCGCTCAAGGACAACAGCCAGCTAGCCGACTTCATCAGCAAGCAGTATGCGCAGGCCAATGGCTTCGTATTCGGCTTCGGCTCGGGTCCAGACTACAAGGATGCCAAGATCCAGATTGGTTATGCCAGTGAAAGCGGCCTGGGTCTACCGACCAAGGACTACTATACCGACCCCAAGTACGCCGATATCCGTGCGGCCTACGTGACATATATCGCCAAGCTGCTACAGCTGACTGGCACGTCCGAGGCCGATGCCAAGAAGCAGGCTGACGAGGTCATGAAGTTCGAGACCAAGCTGGCATCCGCCTCGCTGAGCCCAACTGAAATTCGCGACCCCAAGAACCAGTATCATTTTGTAACCGTGCAAGAAGCGGACAAGGTTACCCCGCACTTCAACTGGGGCGACTTCTTCAAGGATCAGGGTGTCACCATCGACAAGGGCTTCTCGCTGTCGCAGCCGAAGTTCTTCGCAGAATTCGACAAGCAGCTGGCTACCGCCCCGATCGCTACTTGGCAGGCCTACCTGCGCTTTCACGCGATCGATGACGCCACCAGCACGTTGTCGCAGGATTTTCAGGATGCCAGTTTCGCCTTCTACGGCCAGACCCTGTCTGGCCAGCCCAAGCAGAAGCCGCGCTGGAAGCGCGTGCTGGGTGCCGTCAACGTTGAGATGGGTGAAGCCCTGGGCCAGTTGTACGTGGCCAAGGTGTTCAAACCCGAAGCCAAGCAGCGCGCCGAGGAACTGGTCAACAACGTGCGCAATGCCCTCAAGGCACGTATCCAGAACCTCGACTGGATGAGCCAGGAGACCAAGGACAAGGCCATCGCCAAATGGAACACCTTCCTGCCCAAGATCGGCTATCCGGACAACTGGCGTGACTGGTCGGGTTTGAAGATCACACCCGATAGCTATTTCGATAATGCCCAGGCGGCGGCAAAGTTCAACTACGACTACGACATCGCCAAGATCGGCAAGCCAACCGACCGCAAAGAGTGGGGCATGACTCCGCAGACGGTCAATGCGTATTACAACCCAACCGACAATACGATCAACTTCCCGGCCGCGATCCTGCAGCCGCCGTTCTTCGACGCCAACGCCGATGACGCCATCAACTATGGCGGTATCGGTGCCGTGATCGGCCACGAAGCCAGCCACGGCTTCGACGACGAAGGCTCGCAATTCGACGGCGAAGGCAACAACAAGGATTGGTGGACCAAGGACGACAAGGCCAAGTTCGATGCGCGTACCAACAAGCTAGTGCAACAGTTCAATGACTACACCCCGATCAAGGACAAGCCGGACCTGCACGTCAACGGCAAGCTGACCCTGGGTGAAAATATCGCTGATCTGGGTGGCCTGAACGTGGCATACGATGCGCTACAAGGCGTACTAAAAGCACACCCGGATCAAGCCAACCAGAAGATCGACGGCTACACCCCGGACCAGCGCTTCTTCCTGAACTGGGCGCGCGTGTGGCGTAGCAGCACACGAGAAAAACAAGCCATTCTTGACCTCAACGTCGATCCGCATGCACCGGATTCACTGCGCGCTATCGCCGCACCGTCGAACATGGACGCCTTTGCTTCGGCTTTCCAGTGCAAGCCTGGCGATGCCATGATCCGCTCAGGCGATAAGCAGGTGAAGATCTGGTAAGGCGGCCTGGCTACAGGCACAGAAAAGCCCCGCGATCCTGCGGGGCTTTTTTATCGCGAATGTGCATAGGGGCGGCCATGTGATGGCACTGAGGCACTCTGAACCCTCAGCCTGCGACCGCGCCACGCCTCTTCTCACCGTTGCAGGAGCGAAAAGGCAGGGTGATTGCATCAATCCGCAATCACGCCGCGCGAAAGATTAACGGTAGGTGCGAAAACGCACCTGGTCGTCCATGAAGGCCTTTTCCGGGAAGGGGGCCTCATTGGAGCCGAACGGCATCTGTGCACGCAACGTCCACGATGCGGGGACATCCCAGGTCTTGCTGACGCCTGCATTGATCAGCGGGTTGTAATGCTGCAGGCTGGCACCGATGCCGGCATTGGCAAGCACCGTCCATACGGCCAATTGGGCCATGCCGGAGGACTGCTCCGACCAGATCGGAAAGTTGTCGGCGTACAGGGGAAACTGAGCCTGCAAAGACTTGACCACATCCTGGTCTTCGAAAAACAGGACCGTGCCCGCACCCTTGGCAAAGCCTTCAATACGCGCGGCAGTGGCCGGGAAATCAGCGGCTGGCACGATGGCCTGCAATGCATCCTTGGCGATGCTCCACAGCGCATCGCTCTGCTTGCCGAACAAGATGATGGCGCGCGAGCTTTGCGAATTGAACGAAGACGGCGAATGGCGGATAGCCTCGCGGATCAATTCTTCCACGGCACTTTCGGCGATCGGCAACTGCTTGCCGAGGGCATATTGCGTACGGCGCTTCTTGAGATGGTCGAGCATGAGGTTTCCCATTGGATTCGGCATGAAGAAAGATTGCAGCCGCAGGGACACTAGGTACCCCTCGGCATCAAATCACCCTAGGATCAGCTTAACTCCGGAAACGACAATGCATTAGGGGCCGGAGAGTGCAAACAGCGTTCGTCTCGATGAACAATCCCGTCCAGGCATGGCGCTCGGCCGCGTCTATTGCGGCGTCTTTGGAATCAGGTCGATACGCTGCTCGGTCGCGTCGTTCTCGAAAACGGCCTGGTCGAGATGCCACCGTCCTATCGCCTTGGTCGCTTCCACGTACACGGTTCCCTTACCCTTGCTGCCCTGCACACTGAACGACAGATGGGCCGTGCCCGAAGGGCCGCTGACCTGGATCTGTCCGGTGGGAATGCCCGTGCTCATGGGGCTGCCGAGCTGCTGCACGACCTCCGGGTTCTGTTGCAAATCCTTGACGGCAAGCTCATAGGCGCCGGAGTGTTTCATCGCGCTGCTAATAGCCCAGAAGCCACCCACCATGAATACGCCAACCACGACGAACAGAATGGCACCGGCGATGGCCCAGTTGCGCTGGGTCTGGCGGAACGCCTCCACGCTGGCCCAGCGCCTGTTGCGCCAGGCCCAGGCACTGCCCTTGGCACCCAGCACGAACCACATCACGATGTTCACGAAAGGCACGAACATCAGCAGCGCAATCAGCACGTTGTTGCCGATGCCCCAGATCCAGGTGAGTAGGAAGGCGCCCCAGTTCCAGCGGTCGACCTCCGGTGGCACGCTGGCCGTGGACCCACCACCTGATGTGTTTTCCATGTTTTACCCCTCTGGTAAATGGCGCGATGGCAGCGCCTCAACGCGCCATGATATAGCGCTTGGTGATGTGCTCGACCTCGTCGCGATAGACGGGCCAAACCCGGGCGCGGTAACGATGGGCTCACCAGTGAAATGCGGTGGCAGCCTATGTCCGCGATCGATCGCGATGTGATGCGGAAGCGCTGCCTGTTGCAGGTCGCGATAAGCACGAACGAGCCTGACCAAGCTTTTGGCATATGCGACGATCTTGGTACCTTCGCCTGTCCCTCGATAGGTAGAGGTAATCCTGGGGCGTTCGAGCGCGGCTTTTTCATACGCATTGACGAAGGCGTGACCGCACTGGGCAGCCAGTTTGCTGGGTATTATCTTCAGGTCCGCGCGATAGATCACATACATGTTCAGCGGACGGCGATCCGCTTTAAAGGCCGCCATCGTACGCTTGCGCTCGGCAAGCATGGCTTCGATATCCGCTCCAAGGTCTTGTTCCATGGCGCAAAGGCTCACTTGGCATCCACAGACGACACCATGGGATATCACGCCGACCGGCTCAAGCATGCTTCTTGCGGTGAAGGTCACTGGGCGCCATCGCGCCGCAGGCGCCGGAATGCACGGGGTGTCATGCCTGTTCGCTTGCGAAAGACCTTCGCGAACGCAGATTCCGACTGATAGCCAACGCGCTCGGCAATGTCAGGTAATGGCGAGTTTTCGGTCTCCAGCAGGCTACACGCCAGTTGCATGCGAATATCGGTGACTAGATCCATGGGCGACATGGCAGCCTTGTCCGTGAAGTGCCGGGCCAACGTGGCCCTGGACATATTGGCCTGCCGAGCCAACGCCTCGACTGTCCAGGCCTTTCCGGGCTCCTTGATCATGGCCAGCACGGAGCGGCTCAGCCGGCTATCGCCAAGCAACACCAGCAATGAAGGTGACATGCCGTCGCGCTGCGCATGAATTCGCAATGCCATGATAAAAAGAACATGGCTGAGCGAGGTCACGATGGCCAGCGCCCCGGAGCGCAACTGTTCGACTTCGCTCCTTAACAGCGACACGATGCTGTCCAACGCATCCAGCGAGCCTTCTTGGGCCAGAGAAACGTGCAGCACATCGGGCAAGGCGCTCATGACCAGATCGGCCGAGCCATGAGAATAGATGAAACGGCCACAGAGGATATCCATGTCCGGTCGGTCGTCGGTATTGCTGCGCCGAAGCAAGGGACCGCTATGGTCCATATGCACCGCCCGGCTCGGTCCCACGCCCTGCCCCCGCAAGACATGCCATGCGCCTCTTGGCAGCAGGATGAAATCGCCGGGCACCAGTTCAATGGCGTCGCCCCGAGGCAACATTAATTGCGCACGACCCGATAGTACCAGGTGAAACGGCGCTTGCCCCGGCGCCAGGGGCTGATGATCCAGCTCGAAATGACCCGACATCTGGCAGCGCAGATCCAGGCTGCCACGGATACGAGCCAGCTCGATCACTTGACTGAGTGCATCCATTGAGACGTTTGAGCGAATTTTTGAGCTTGTTGAGTATTAAAGAACTCATGGTCCGGCGCAACACTGATGGTCACGGGAGCGCGATGGTCGAGCTCCCACTCCTTTGAGGAATTGAACATGTTGGACTGGCTGCAATACCGTAAAGAACTGGCCGCACGTATCGGCGAAATCGCCGCCGAAAGCCCTGATACCGTCCGTGGCTACCAGACTCTATCCCGGGCCGGACAGCAAAAAGATGTGCTGGGCGCCAAGACGCGCGAGCTCATTGCCTTGGCAGTCGCCGTCACCACGCATTGCGACGGCTGTATCACCACCCATACGGCCGAGGCTATCAAGCAAGGCGCCACCAAGGAAGAAATTATCGAAGCGCTGGGTGTCGCCGTGGCTCTGAACGCAGGTGCTGCCATGGTGTACTCGGCCCGCGTGGTCGATGCGTTCGACGCACATACCGCGAAATAATCGCCGGACCAAGCGAATGAAGAACCTGAGCGTCACAGACACGAATATCGTGCACGGCCCGAAATACTCAGGCAGCCATGGCCCGCCCGATCTGGCGAACGCCGCGCTCGAGCCATAGAAAGGAAGCCAACGCTGCCGTCGGTGCCTGCGCTCGCGTGACAACTACGGTATCAAGCAAGGCCAGGACAGCCTTGTGATTGATCAAGCCCAAATCGGCCAATGCACACTCGCGCAACTGAATCGCCAACGTATCGGCATGCAAGGCGATCTGGCCCGGCAACACATCGGCAAAGGTTTCCTTGGTGTAATCACGCGCAAACACATTGCTACCCAGATGGGATTCCAGATACTGGCGCATTAATTCCCTGCCCTGGCGGCTGCCACGAGGCAGACGGTGACAGAATGCGACAAGATTGGGGTCGCTGAGCGGGTTGACCGGCCACATGCCATGACGCAGCAGGTCCGGGGCTCGGCAGGCGTGCGCAAGCAGGGAGGTGGCCGGCACCGGGCTGAGCGGTGCATCAAAACCACGCAAGCTGTTTGCCGCACCCAGCGCCCGTGGCGTCAGCAGCGATAGTGCGCAATGCTGGATATCAGCCGCCCTGCTTGTTTTGCCTAGCAGATGCCCCGGCATTTCGTTGAGGTAACTAGGAAAGAGTTCATCACCACCGATGCCGGTGAATAACGTGTCGCGCCCTTGGCTTCGTGCCAGGGACCATAACGCAGCACAGGCTTCCAGATAATATTCCCAGTAAAGATTACTGGTCGCGGACATCTGCTGAAGATCAATGATGGGCGGAAACGCACTGATTTCCACGGTTTCGTCGTGCAATCCCAGCCGTTCAACAATCCATTGGCGCCGTTCGACCTGGGGCTGGCGTACTTCTCCGTCCAGTAAGATGCCCTTGCTGGCAATACCGACGTATCGGGAAGCGAGCGCGCAGGCAACGCTCGCCGAATCCATGCCTCCGCTGAGTTCGAGCGCCAGGCGACCGGTCATGAGCGGGCGTGATGACACGACACGCTGTAGCAGCGAACCGAACACCTGCAGGGCATCGATATCATCAGCCAGTGGTGACGGTATCGATTCCTGGATGGGTGTCGGATACCGAAAACTTGCCTTGCCCGGCTCGATATCAAGCGTGGCTCGCTCGGTAAGCAGATGGACTCCAACATAGAGCTGACGCGCCGAATAGACCGTATGCATGGCGAGCCGGTGCGCGGCGATCTCCGTGTCGACTGCCGTCGATCCGGTGGCAAGGTCGGTGAAGTCCCAGGAGACCGTGGCTTTATCGTGCGTGGCGCGACAGTACACGGGGACCGAACCCAACACCCCGCTGCGCAGACGCATGCGGCACCCGGCCTGGGCCACTTCGATCAACACGTAATCGAGCGGCCATAACAGGCACTCGTTGTAGAGCTTGCCAAAGGTCTCGGGACTGACCTCCCTATCCTGCACTGCGCGAGCGATCGCCCCGGCCGCCAAGCGCTCGCGCACCACAAAGAACCACTGCCCCCGAGTTTTTACAAGCACGCTTTCGAGCAGTGCGTGGGCGTGTGCAGTGATATGGCTACCGCCAAAGACAATAGATTCGCCCTGCCGCGTTGCCTCGAGCAAGAGGTCGCAGAGCGTGATACGAGCTTTAAGCATGGGTGGCATCCATCCATGAAAAAAGCCGCCTCCCCGGTGAGGAAGCGGCCTTTCTGGTATCCGGCGAATTCAAGCGTCTGCGTCGAGGCAATCAGTC
>NZ_DASVMI010000061.1:0-34139 GCF_036384435.1 Dyella sp.
CAAGCCGATCGGCATCGTCGCGGCGACCGATGCGCGCGCGCGTCAGGTGCTTCAGGCTTGCGTGATCGGCGAGATCGCCGTGCCCGAACAGGTGGCCATTGTCGGCATCGACAACGATCCCGTAGCACAATTGCTCTCACGCATTCCGCTGACGTCGGTCACCCAGGGCGCGGAAGAAATGGGCCATACGGCAGCTCATATCCTGCACCAGATGCTACGTGGCGTGGATTGTTCGCAAGTGCGCGTATGGGTGCCGCCAGTGGGTATCAACGTGCAGGCATCGAGCCGGCACCAGCCGCTGCGCAGCCCGATCGTCATGCGCGCCAGCCATTACATTCGCCAGTACGGCTGCCTGGGCATCAAGACCGACCAGGTCGCCGACTATGTGAAGGTGTCACGCACGGTCCTGGAAGAACACTTCAAGCGCGAACTGCGCCAGACGGTGCATCAGGCCATTCTCCGCCACAAGCTCGACAGCGCCTGCCAACTCATTACCAGCTCGTCGTTGCCACTGGCCGAGATCGCCGTGCGTTGCGGCTTTACGTCATTGCAGTACATGTACACGGTATTTCGTCGCGAATACGACTGTACGCCGCGGCAATACCTCGACAGTCACCGCCACGCCACGGACGCGACCTGAGCGCGCCGACCAGGACACTGCATGCCCGTCTCGAACGCTTTCGCCTGGGGCCATCTGCCCGATGGCCGCCCGCTTCACCGCTGGACGCTACGCAACGCCAACGGCGTATCGATCGATATCGCCGATCTCGGTGCCACGCTGCTGTCCTGGCAGGCACCTGACCGGCACGGCCATGCCGGTGAGGTGCTGCTGGGCCATGCCGATGCCCGCCAGTATCTTGCCAGCGACGCCTACATGGGCGCGATGGTCGGGCGGTGGGCCAATCGCATACGTGATGGGCACTTTCAGCTCGATGGCATCGACTATCGCCTGGATCGCAATGATCGCGGCCATCATCTGCACGGCGGCGTCCACGGCTTCCACCTGCAACGCTGGGATGCCGAGCCCGAAGATGACGCGCTCGTGCTGCGTCTGCTTTCGCCCGAGGGCGACGGTGGTTTTCCGGGCGAACTCCAGGTGCAAGTGCGCATACACCTGCACGATGACGGCAAGCTGGACCTGCACTACGAGGCGCGCAGCGATGCCCCGACGCCGCTCAGCCTGACTTCGCACCCGTACTTCAACCTCAATGCGCGCCGTACGGACATTCGCGACCACCTGATCCGCATCGATGCCAATGCCTTTCTCGCCACCGATGGAAAAGGCATACCGACTGGCCCCCAACCCGTGGCCGGGACGGCTTTCGACTTTCGCCAGAGCGCGCCGATCGGCGCACGACTGGATTGGCCCGATAGCCAGTTGCGCGCCGCCGACGGTTTCGACCATTGCTACATACTCAATGAGACCTCACCGAACCAAGCACGCCTGGTGGCGCAGGTCATCGAGCCATCCAGCGGTCGCCGGTTGAGTGTCTTTACGGATCGGGCGGGCCTGCAATTCTACAGCGGGCAGAAGCTGGCCGGTCAGCCGGATCGACAAGGTGGGCGCTACGGCACCTTCGCCGGCTTCGCCCTGGAGGCCCAGGCCTTCCCCGATCAGGTCAACGGGCCGGACGCCGAACAGGTCATCCTGCGCCCCGGCCAGGTATGGCGCCAGCACACCTGTTATCGAATCGACACGATCTAGCACCCGTTCGCCCGCTACAATAGCGGGATGTCTCTTATCCAATTGCATCGCGTCGACTTCAGTATCGGCGGCCCCCTCCTGCTTGAGCACGTCGACCTGTCGATCGAAGCGCACGAGCGCGTCTGCATCGTCGGCCGCAATGGCGAAGGCAAATCCACCCTGATGAAACTGATCGCCGGCGATTTGCGCGCCGATGACGGTGAAATCCGGGTACAGAACGGTGTGGTTGTCGCCCGCATGGCCCAGGAAGTACCGCAGGACACCGCTGGCAGCGTGTTCGATGTCGTGGCCCAGGGCCTGGGCGACCTCGGCCAGTTGCTGGCGCGTTATCATCATCTGTTGAACGACGGCGACATGGACGCCCTGGGTGAAGTTCAGACCCAGATCGAGGCACACCACGGCTGGGACCTCGATCGCCGCGTCACTGACGTACTGACCCGCCTGGAGTTGCCTGGCGACACCGACTTCAGCGCCCTCTCCGGCGGCATGAAGCGCCGCGTGTTACTGGCACAGGCACTGGTTCGCAAGCCCGACGTGCTGCTGCTGGACGAACCCACCAACCACCTGGACATCGAAGCCATCGGCTGGCTGGAAGGTTTTCTCCGGCAGTTCGAGGGCAGCATCATCTTCATCACGCATGACCGCAGCTTCCTGCGTGCACTGGCCACCCGTATCATCGAAATCGATCGTGGACAGTTGACCAGTTGGCCCGGCGATTACGACAACTACCTTCGCCGGCGCGAAGAGCGCCTGCATGCCGAAGCCCAGGCCAATGCGCTGTTCGACAAGAAGCTGGCACAAGAAGAAGTGTGGATACGCCAGGGCATCAAGGCACGCCGCACCCGCAACGAAGGACGCGTGCGCGCGCTCAAGGCGCTACGCCGCGAGCGCTCGGAGCGACGCGAACTGGGCGGTAATGCCAGGATGACCCTGGCCAACGCGCAGGCCTCGGGCAAAAAAGTGATCGATCTTGAACATGTCCACCAGGCTTATGGTGGACGCGTGCTGATCGACGACCTCACGACCACCATCATGCGCGGTGATCGCGTAGGCATCATTGGTCCCAACGGGGCCGGTAAAAGTACCCTGTTGAAGATCCTGCTCGGCGAACTCCCACCGCAACGCGGCGAGGTGACTTCGGGTACGGGCTTGCAAATCGCCTATTTCGACCAGCACCGTTCGCAGCTCAACGACAACCTCAACGCGCTGGACAACGTGGCCGAAGGCCGCGAGTACATCGAACTCAACGGCCAGCGCAAACACATCATCGGCTATCTGCAAGATTTCCTGTTCTCGCCCGAACGTGCGCGCGCGCCGATCACCCGGCTATCGGGCGGTGAGCGCAATCGCCTGCTATTGGCCAAATTGTTCGCCCAGCCCTCCAACCTGCTGGTGATGGACGAGCCGACCAACGACCTGGATGTCGAGACGCTGGAATTGCTCGAGGAACTGCTCGGTGAATACCAGGGCACCTTGCTGCTGGTGTCGCACGATCGGCAATTCCTCGACAATGTGGTCACCAGCACGCTGGCCCTGGAGGGCGATGGACGCGTTGGCGAATACGTGGGCGGCTA
The DNA here is from genome assembly GCF_036384435.1 of Dyella sp. Taxonomy (GTDB): domain Bacteria; phylum Pseudomonadota; class Gammaproteobacteria; order Xanthomonadales; family Rhodanobacteraceae; genus GSA-30. The sequence goes on from NZ_DASVMI010000061.1 coordinate 3,280, forward strand.
TACTGATTGGCAGCAGCAAAAGCCCGCCGTACGCCAGCCAGCCGGCACCGCCGTGGCGGCATCCGCTCCGTCCACACCGGCCCCGGCGCCTGCCGAACCGGCCAGGCGCAAGCTCAGTTACAAGGACGCACGCGAGCTGGAGCAACTGCCGGGCAAGATCGAGAAACTTGAGGCAGATATCACCGCGCGCGGTGAAGCCATGAATGATCCATCGTTCTTCCAGCAAGACGCGGCAACCATCATGAAGGCCAACGAAGCGCTCGCCGCGCTACAGGCCGAACTGGATGCCGCGTACGCTCGTTGGGCGGAACTGGATAGCTGACACCACGCCTGGATTCATAATGGGCAATCGCGTCCAGCGACTGCCCGCGCGTGCGCGGCCTCATCGATCCTATGACGAGCATGACCCTACCCATGGCCGCGCCGATCAACAAGAACGCACCTGTGGCACGAAAATGTCGCAGTGCGCTGGCGATAAAGAATGCGACGAAGATCGATGCCAATCGGCTCCATCCGTCATAAAACAGATGGTGCAGGCGCGTATGCCAGCGGGAAACGGCTCTGCCTGAATTTCGTCTTTCGGGCACATGTCCATATTGCGGCCTGGGGTTCTCAAAGCCCCAATCTGCGACTGGGTCGCAGATTGCTTGGCGATTGAAATCGTTTCTACCCGATGACGCAACAGGCACAATTGAATCAGCCTGTATTCTGCAGTCCCTGCGACACACCATTGACGCAGGCAACCAGCGCCTTCAGCAGGTCATCATCACTTTCGCCGCCATCACGCCAACGCTTGAGCAGATCCACTTGCAATAGACTCATCGGGTCGACATAAGGATTGCGCAGACGGATCGATGTGGCCAGGCGCGGCTCGTGTTCGAGCAACTCCTGCGAGCCTTTCAGCCTTAGCACCCATTCGCGCGAGCGCTCGAATTCGTCGCGGATCAATGCAAAAAAAGGCTCATGCAAAGCGCCGGACAAGCGCGAAAAGGCCTCGGCGATAGCCAGGTCGCATTTGGCCAGAACCATCTCCACGTCGTTGAGCATGTTGGCGAAGAATGGCCAATCGCGCGCCATCTCCAGCAAGGCATCCTCGCCATCTTCGTCGGCGAGGCGCTGCAAGGCGCTACCCAGCCCGTACCAGCCGGTGAGAATGGAGCGGCACTGAGTCCATGCAAACACCCAGGGAATGGCACGCAGATCCTGCACGCCACGCATGCTGCGACGTCGCGACGGGCGCGAACCCAACGTCATGCGTTCGATTACGTCGATCGGCGTGGCCGCGCGGAAATAGTCGATGAAGTGCTCCCGGTCAACCAGTTCGCGATATGTCACGCGACTGGCGGCCGACAGACGATTCATGCGCTCGCGCCAGATGTCTTCACGCGCTTCGGTATCACGCGGACGCAGGCTGGCGCGCAGCACCGCACCCACGGTCTGCTCCAGGTTACGCAACGCCAGGGCTCGAATGCCGTATTTGCGATGAATGACCTCGCCCTGCTCGGTAATGCGCAAGACTCCGTTGACCGAGCCCCGTGGGGAGGACATTAGCGCCGGGGCGATGCGCGCGCCACCACGACTGGCCGAACCACCCCGGCCATGGAAGAACGACAGGCGCACACCCGCCTCGCGGGCCAGGTCAAGCAATTCCACCTGCGCCCGCTGCAAACCCCAGCGCGAGGCCAATGTGCCGCCGTCCTTGCCGCTATCGGAATAGCCAAGCATGACCCACTGGCGATCGCCGCGAGAGGCAAGGTGCTGGCGATAGACCGGATCATCCAGCAGGGCCCGCAGCGTAGCTGGTGCGTTCTTCAGATCATCGACCGTTTCGAACAAAGGCGCGATATCGAGCGGCACGCGGTCATCGCGCACGAGGCCACCGTGACGTGCCAATGCCAGCACAGCCAGCACGTCAGCCGCCGAACGGGCCATGCTGATGATGTACAGACCCACCGCATCGGCGCCATAGCGTTCGCGCGACGCGCCCAGGGTACGGAACACCGCCTGCAACGCGCTGGCCTGCTCGCCATCGCATTCGCCGAAAGCCTGTTCGCCGGCGGCATAGGCACGCAAGCGTTCGACGCGATCGGCGACCTCACGGTCCTGCCATGACTCATCGGCAAACAGCGCTGCCAGTGCCTCGTCGTGCATGGCCGAATCCTGCCGCACATCCAGGCGCGCCAGATGGAAACCGAAGGTACGTACGCGCCAGATCAGTCGCTGCACTGCATAGGCACCGGCATGCAGGCCATGATGGTCCAGAAGGCTGGTACGAATCAGGTGCAGGTCTTCCAGCAGTTCCCTGGCATTGGCATAACCCTCCTGGTGCTCGTCGTCATGCGTGGCATGCAGGCGCGCCTCGATTACGGTCAACAGGCTGCGATAGGGCATGTCCGCATGGCGCGGACGCACCTTGGCGGCGGCCCGGGGGAAACGCTCGCGGTAGTCGGCCAGTTTTTTCGCCAGGCCATCATCCACGTCCACACGCCCCTCGGTCTGACTGAGCAGGCGCGCGAGACCGGCGATGTCGGCCATATAGTGCTCCAGCACATGCGCGCGCTGCGTGGACAGGCTGGCCTCGATGGTGTCAGCTCCGACATTGGGGTTGCCATCCATGTCACCACCCACCCAGGTTGCAAAACTGAGCAGGCGCGGTAGCGGCATGGCGATGCCGTACACCTGCTGCAACGCATCGGCGAGCGATTCGTACAATGCTGGCACGATGCGATAGATCGGGTTGGCCAGGTAGAAGCCCACGTGGTGGTGCTCATCCTGTACGGTCGGCCGCAGCGGCGAGGCCTCAGCCGTCTGCCAACCGGAATTGAGCGCCATGAAGATGCGATCGTCGTCTTCCTTGCGCTCCTGCGGCGTGCGCGTGGGGTCGAAGTTATCCACCAGCGCGCGCACGATGGATTGTTCTTTCTCCAACAGGGAGCGCCTGACCGCTTCGGTCGGATGCGCGGTGAAAACCGGCTCCACATGCAATCGGTCCAGCCAGTCGATCAGCTCAGGCGCCGCCACACCTTGCGCCTTCAGTCGTGCCAGGGCGTCGAGCAGGGACTCCGGCTGCGCCTGCCCGCCCTCGCGCTGGTAATCGCGGCGACGGCGAATACGATGGACGCGCTCGGCGATGTTCACCGCCTGGAAGTAGCTGGCAAATGCCCGAGCCAGGGCCTCGGCGTCCGATGCCTCAAGACCGGCCAGTGACGCAGCCAGGGCATCTGCCGGACGCCCTTCACGGCGCCGCTGAATCGATGCAGTGCGGACAGTTTCGACCCGTTCGAAGAAATCCTCACCTTCCTGCTCGGCCAGCATCCTGCCCACCATTGCCCCGAGCCGGCTGACATCCTCGCGCAGCGGGCCGTCATGGGGCAGGAAATCATGCTCGCGCTCTTGCATCGAAGCCTCCTTTAACAGACTCGCGAGACTAACCCTCCGATGCTGCGAAGCACAATGGAGGAAAGGTCAAGACGCGTGCCGCCCCTGACGCATGGCCTCACACCGCCACGCCTGTATTGCCGCAAGCACCCAGTCATACGGCCAATACGTGCCGCCATTCCAGGTGAATTTTCCATGGACGGATACTGGTGCCAGGCAGGCATCGCTACCTCCGCAGGGACTGTCGGGTTAGAATTGCGGTTCCGCCAGCCCGCCGAGGGGCGCTGCGACCGTCTTCACGGCCAGGCTCGGTGCGGCATGCTTTACAACGGCGCCCGATCAAACCCATCGGAGCCTGTCGATGAACGCCGTTACGAAAGACACCACCCAGGACTTCAAGGTCCGCGATATCTCCCTGGCCGACCTGGGCCGCCGCCGTATTCGCATGGCGGAGGAGGAAATGCCCGGCCTGATGCAGATCCGCGCCCGCCACGCCAAGGACCAGCCGTTGAAGGGCGTACGCCTGTCCGGCTCGCTGCACATGACCAAGGAAACGGCGGTCCTGATCGAGACCCTCAGCGCGCTGGGCGCTTCGGTCCGCTGGGCCTCGTGCAACATCTTCTCCACCCAGGATGACTGCGCTGCCGCCATCGCCGCTGCCGGCATCCCCGTGTTCGCGTGGAAGGGCGAGACGCTTGAGGAATACTGGGATTGCACGCTGGACATGCTGACCCATCCGGGCATGCAGGGACCGGAGTTGATCGTTGACGATGGCGGTGACGCCACGCTGCTGATCCACAAGGGCGTGGACATGGAAAACGGTGACGACTGGGTCAATACGCCCAGCGGCAACCATGAAGAGCAGGTCATCAAGGATCTTCTCAAGCGCACCGCCAAGGAGCGCCCGGGCTTTTGGAAGAAAGTCGCGGCCGACTGGAAGGGCGTTTCGGAAGAGACCACCACCGGCGTGCACCGCCTTTATCAGATGATGGAGGCCGGCAAGCTGCTGGTGCCAGCCATCAACGTCAACGATTCGGTTACCAAGAGCAAGTTCGACAATCTCTACGGTTGCCGCGAATCGCTGGCCGACGGTATCAAGCGCGCGACCGATCTGATGGTGGCTGGCAAGGTAGCCGTCGTGTGCGGCTATGGCGATGTGGGCAAGGGTTGCGCTCATTCGCTCAAGGGCTTCGGTGCCCGCGTGATCGTCACCGAGATCGACCCGATCAACGCCTTGCAGGCCGCGATGGAAGGTTTCCAGGTCACCACCGTGGAAGACACCCTGGGCATCGCCGACATCTACGTCACCACCACCGGCAACAAGGACATCATCACGTTCGAGCACATGGCGGCGATGAAGAACAACGCCTTGGTGTGCAACATTGGCCACTTCGACAACGAGATCCAGATGGATCGCCTGAACGCAGCCAAGGATGTCACGCGCGAGAACATCAAGCCGCAGGTCGATCGCTACACCTTCGCCAAATCCGGTCATAGCATCTACATGCTGGCCGAGGGACGCCTGGTGAACCTGGGTTGCGCCCACGGTCATCCGAGCTTCGTGATGTCCAACAGTTTCTCCAACCAGACACTGGCGCAGATCGACCTGTGGAAGAACAAGGACGTCTACGAGAAGACCGTCTATCGCCTGCCCAAGCAACTGGACGAAGAAGTCGCCCGCCTGCACCTGGAGCAGATCGGCGTGAAGCTGACCAAGTTGACCCCGGAACAGGCCGCCTACATCGGCGTCCCGGTCGAAGGCCCGTACAAGCCGGATCACTACCGCTATTGATCCTCGCCGGAGCGCCGTCATCGGCGGCGCTCCCCTTCGGGCACTCGATGTCGCCCGACACATGTCATTCAACGAAGAAGTCATCCTCATGGAAAGAGGCAACACGGCGCTGTCCGTCTACCGGAACAGCATCTACCCCGCCATTTTCAGCAACGCGGGCAACGATAGCCACCGCGATGGCCCCCTCACCGCCTGCGTCGTCACCGGCCCGCCTGGATCCGGCAAGCAGGCAATCGGCCAGCGTGCTCACGCGCTTTTGCAGACCTATGGCCTGAAAACCGTTTCCATAGCGCATGGCGACCTGGCGCGCCACTGCTCCGATTACGGCTTGAACGGCCGCGATGCCGACCAACTTGTCGAAATGTGGCGCGACCAAGCCATCGCCGATGCCGCGCAACGACGGCTGGGCGTGGTCGTTGAAGCGACATTGACCGACGACAGCGCTGCCCGGCGCCTGCTCGACAACCTGCAACATCAGGGATACCAAGCCATTGGCTTTGCCGTCTGCACACCGGTTACGAGCCTCGATACCCGCGTGAGCGACATGCAGCAGGCAGAACGATTTCGCGCCAGCTATGAACAATTGGGTTGGATCGCCGAGTGCATCGAGAATCACCCCGCTACTACGCGCCTGGTCCTGGTCGATCGGCACGGCCAGCAGTACAACTCAAACGGACCGACCGTTCAGGCCGTGGAGCCCATTCGCCAACGAATTCAGCACAAGGAGCAAACCGCCTCGCTACCGCCCGTGCCACGCCGGAAATCGCCAGAGCATTCCCGGCACCTCTGAGGCAGCCAACCGCAGGAAAGGCTAGACATCCTTATATCTCAATGGAAAGATATAACCATCCTCCAGCCTGACCAGCCTCCATGACCGCGATCAGTTTCGAGTTCTTCCCGCCCAAGACCGACGACCAGCGCAAACAACTGCATACGGCAGCGCACAAGCTCAAGGGGCTCACACCGGAATACGCTTCGGTGACATTCGGCGCAGGCGGGTCCACGCTCAGCTATACCGGCGAGACCGTACGCCAGCTGCGCGATCGCCATGGGTTTTCGGTAGCGCCACACTTGAGCTGCATGGGAGGCACGCGGGCGGAAATCGCCGAATTGCTCGACGGTTACCGGCAACACGGCTGCCGTCGCATCGTCGCATTGCGCGGGGACCTGCCCTCGGGCATGGCCTCACCCGGCGATTTTCGCTACGCCTCGGAACTGGTGCGCTTCATCCGCGAACACAGCGGCGACCATTTCCACATCGAAGTGGCCGCCTATCCGGAAACCCACCCCCAGGCCAACGATGCGCTGGCTGACCTGCGCCACTTCAAGCACAAGGTGGATGCCGGCGCCGATGGCGCGATCACGCAATACTTTTTCAACGCCGACGCCTATTTTCGATTCGTCGAGGACGTACGCCGCCTGGGCGTGACTATTCCGATCGTGCCGGGCATCATGCCGATCGCCAATTTCACCCAGCTGCGTCGTTTCTCCGAGGCGTGCGGCGCGGAAATTCCGCGCTGGCTGACCAAGCGCATGCAGGCACATGGCGACGACGCCCAGGCGATCCGGGAATTGGGCGCGGAGGCCGTGGCCCAATTATGTCGGCGCCTCATCGAAGGCGGCGCACCGGGCCTGCATTTCTACACCTTGAACCTGGCCCGGCCGACGCTCGCGGTGCTCGATCGCCTGGCGTTGTAGCGGCCTCCGGGGCATGCGTCACGGCGCCCTGGACCAGGCACGGGCTATGCTTGGCAGATGCTTCGATTCCTCTGCCTGCTCTGCCTGTTGCTGGTCGCCCTTCCGCTGCATGCGCAGGCCATCCATCGTTGCCTGGGCGGCGACGGCACCCCTGTCTTTACCGATCAGCCCTGCGCGGCACTCAACGCCTCTGCGGCTGCCCATTCATCGGCTCCGTCCCAGACGACGCCTGGCAGCGCCATGGCCACGCAGCCGCCGGCCATCACCTGCGCGGCAACGCCGGAGATCCTGCGCCAGGGCGTGGTCGACGCCTTCGCCACACGTGATCCCAATCGCCTCGCCTCACTGATGCTCTGGGGAGGCTATGGGCGCCAGGGCGCGGTGACGCAGATCCGCGACCTGGGCGAACTGATGAAGCGCCCGCTGATCGGTATCGACATGGGCGACAAGGACGACGCCGACGGCAACGCCGGTGACGAAGATGGCACGCCATCCATGCAGGCCCACGGCCTGATCGTCCGCACCGCATCCGATGACGGCAGTGGTACGGCCCGCGAGACTCGCTTTGCCCTGGAGCGGCGCTCCGGCTGCTTCTGGCTGCGCCCATAACGCCAACCTGGACACATCACGCCAGTCCAGCGGTTATCATGGAGCGCTTTTTCTGGAGAACTCCCATGGCGCAGCAGTACCCGGATTGGATCTGGCAGAACGGCTCGATCAAGCCCTGGCAGGAAGCCACCACCCACGTGATGGCCCATGCACTGCATTACGGCTCATCGGTGTTCGAGGGCATTCGCAGCTATGCCACGCCCGATGGCGCAGCGATCTTTCGCCTGACCGATCATCTCAAGCGCCTGTACCAATCGGCCAGGATCTATGACATGGCCCTGCCGTACAAGCAGGAGGAACTGGCTTCCGCCTGCCGCGAAGTGGTTCGCAAGAATGGCCTGACCGCCGCTTACCTGCGCCCGGTGGCGTATCGCGGATTGGGCGGCTTCGGTCTTTCCGCCGAAACACCGATCGACATGGCCGTCGCGGCATGGCCGATGGGCCCGTATCTTGGGCCTGAGGCCCTGGAAACAGGCATCGAGGCCTGTGTGTCCAGTTGGCAGCGTGTTGCCCCCAACACCATACCGACGGGCGCCAAGGCGGGCGGCAATTATCTTTCCGGCCAATTGATCGCACGCGAGGCCCGCCGGCTGGGCTTTGGCGAAGGCATCGCCCTGGCCGCCAACGGCCTGTTGAGCGAAGGCGCGGGAGAGAACCTGTTCCTGGTATTCGATGGCGTGCTGCACACCACGCCGGCCAGCGCCTCCATCCTGACCGGCATCACGCGTGACACGCTCAAGACACTGGCACGGGAAGATGGCATCGAAGTGGTCGAACGCGATATCCCGCGCGAATACCTCTACCTGTGCGACGAGCTGCTGATGTGCGGCACGGCTGCGGAGATCACCCCGATCCGCTCGGTCGACGGCAAGCAGATCGGCAAGGGCCAGGCCGGCCGCATTACCCGTCGCCTGCAGGAGCTGTATTTCGGGCTGTTCAATGGCAAGACGAACGACCAGTGGGGATGGCTCGAACCACTCTGAAAACCCCACGGGAGTTAAGCCGCTCGCCATGCGAGCTGTAAATGATTGACGGTCGACAGGAAAAGCAAGCGTTTTCAGTGTCCAGCCTTTCTTTTCCTGTTCACCATGGACAGCGCCAGGCGCGCGACTTGCAGGCCGCGCAGCGGCCGGCTTCACTTACCCGTTAACTTGGGCAGTGATAATTCCCGCATCCCGACTGCTTATACTTCATCGCCATGTTTAAACACCTGCCTGCCCTGTCCTTGAGCTTCATGGTCCTGTTCAGCGGCGTCGCAGTCGCCCAGGTAAGTGCACCGGCGGAAGTTACCGCTGCGGCACCCAAGGGCACGCATCTGGTGTTTTTCCGGGCCAGCGGTGAACAGGTCGGCGCCGATGCGGTGGCCGTGTTCGAGACGGCTGCCGATGCCTCAGGGGCGAAGCAGCGCGACCTGGTCGTGTTTCGCAAGCAGGCCAGCGGTTTTACCGTCGTGGCACATAACGACAAGGTCATTGCCTGCTCCACGTGCAGCCAGTTTCACGACGATCCTTTCAGTGCGGGCCAGCATATCGAGGTATCACCCGGTCACATCCATATCGAACAGATGGATAGCGGCGAAACACCCTCCACCACGACCTTCGACTTCAGCGACGACACAAGCGCCAGGCAATGGCGGGTAACTGACGCCAGCCGTGTCCAGGTCAAGAACGGCCGCGGCAAGGGCGTGACACGCAAGCTTCCGCTACCCGCTTCGGGCCTGCTGGCGGACATGGATGGCCAATGGAGCACGCCTACCTTCTGGAATGCCTTGGTCGTCAACGATCAGAAGCACACTTTTTCGTTCTTGCTGAGCAAGCCGAGCGAGCAGGCGATCGACGCCGCCATTCATGCCAGCAGCAGTTGCGCCGATGGCGCGGCCTGCCGCGTGCTGGTCAAGCAACACGATGGCTGCATGGGTCTGGCACGCGATGCCGACAAAACCTTCTTTAGCGCGACCAGTCCCGACCCCAAGGCCGAGGACGCCGTCGCCAAACAGGCCTTGGCCGCTTGCAAGGCGGGCGGCAAGGGCGACTGCGAGACCGTTCGCACCGAATGCAGTACGGGCGCGATGTAATCCACCACGCGAAGCATCCATCACCGAGGGGAAACCATGGACGTCGTTTCGGACAAGCGCATCACCAGCCTGGAAGCCACCCAGGGCACGACACGTGTTTACGGCCTGGAAGACGGTAACTGGCTGGTCGCCCACGGCGGCACGGTCGCCTGGCGCAACAATAACCCGGGCAACATGAAATTCGGCTACGCCGACAGCGCCGACAAGACGGTGCACACGCATCGCACCCACGACCAGGCGCTGCACGCTGCTCAGACCCGCTATGACGGCGTGGTCGCCCTCGACCAGTGGGGCAATGCGGTCTTTGAAAGCTACGAGGCCGGTCGCAAAGCACAGGAAAAACTGTTGACCCACGACATGGGCGACAAGACTGTCGAGCAACTGGTGGAAAAATATTCCACGAACGACTACAGCGGCGTCACCCACCACAAGGCACAGATCGCCACGATCTATGCCACCGCCTCTGCCGAAGGCATCGACCTTCATGGCAAGAAGGTGCAGGACATGTCGGCCAAGGAACTGGACGCGCTCGCCGATGGCTTGAGCAAGGCCGAAGGTTGGAAAGCAGGCACGGTGCAGCACACCAAGCCGCTATCGAAGGAAGAGTTGCACAACGTGTTGAGCCACCCGTCGGCGCAAAACCACACGCCCGAGCCGCATCCGGCCCAGCATGCCGCCACGCACACCCCGGCACAACCGGCGGCACAGCACGCCACTACGCATGCGCCCACGCAGCCGGTCGAGCAACACGCGGCAACGCACGCAACGGCCCAACCAGCCGCTCAACACGCCACGACCCATGTGCCAGCACAATCGGTTACGCAGCATGCGGCACCGCATGCACCCGTGCAGCACGCCACACCTCACGCCCCCGAACACCATGCGGCACCCAAGACGCAGCATGAGGTCTACCGCGAGGGTGATCGCTCGCAAGGCGTGCAGCACTTGCAGGAAAACCTCAATAAGCTGGGTGCGCACGATGCTCATGGCATGCCGCTGCAAACCGATCACAAGTTCGGCCAGCACACCAAGGAAGCCGTCCAGGCATTCCAGCACGCCCATGGTCTGAAGGCCGATGGCATCGCCGGCGACAAGACGCTCGGCGCCATCGCGCAGGCAACCAGGCACAGCCCCCATTTGAACGATGCCGCGCATCCAGCGCATGAGATGTACAAACAGGCGCATGGCAACGTGTCCCGCCTGGACCAGCAACATGGCCGCACGCCAGGACCGCACACCGACAATTTCTCCGGTGCGCTGACCGCGGCGGCCGTCGGTGCGGGCATGAGCCGCATCGATCACGTCATACTTTCAGACGACGCCAAGAAGGGCTACGCCGTTCAGGGCGATCTCAATTCACCGTTCAAGCAATACACGGCGGTTGACGTCGCGCAGGCCATACAGACACCTGTTGCGCAGAGCAGCGCCCAAGCCATGCAGCAGCCGCAGCATGCACAAGCGCAACAACAGGCGCAGACTCAAACGCAGAACCAGGCCCAGGTGCAGGTCCGCCAGCACCAGCCGCCAGGCATGGGCGGCAGATAGGCATCCATCGCAAACACACGGCAAAAAAACGGGGCGCTCAAGCGCCCCTTTTTTATCGAACATGCCTGGGGTCAGTCCGCGACACCGCGCCGATGCCGGTCACGTTACCGCTCATGCAGAGATGACCGTTCACGTTGTCTTCGTCACTGATGTCGCACGTGCCGCCCTTACTCATTGCGACAAGGTCTCGCGCTACCGGACGTCCGCGGCCGTGGATGTCTGACGACATCGCGCTGTCCGTAAGTCAAGCAATCTTTGCATCGGACCGAAGATCCGCTTTGGCAAGGGGCACAAGAAAGCACATACAGCACACCCCAGCCGCTCGGGTCGGGAAAGCCGTCCTGACTAAACGCATTCCGTATGAACCCAGAAGGATGTCATCGATGAAGAGAAAGCTGATTACCGCGGCAATCATGATGATCGCGACGACTTGCGTGTACGCAAACCATCCCCTGTTGTCACGCGAACATATGCCTGAGCGTCAGATAAGCGGAGCGACCATCCCTTCCTCGATGGACCAGGCAGCCGCTCACATCATGCATGTTGCCTCCGAGTTGATTGTCCCCGAACTTGCAGAGATGGAGCTGGGCCAATTCGGTCGATTGCCCGCCCATGCTTCGCTCGATCACGCCGAACGACTGCCCGATGGCACGGTAATCTGGTCTGGCTCCGTGCACAAACAGAAAGGTACGCCAGGTGCGTCGACACAGAGCACGGACAACAACACCGTAATGGACGAACGCAATCACGTGCTGCTGGTAAACCATGACGGAAAAGTGACCGGCAATATCAAGGTCGATGGCAAGGAATATCGCATCCGCCCCGTGGGCGATCACCAGCACACCGTGACGGAAGTCGATCCATCGAAACTGCCGCAGCTTTCGCACGACGATGCCGTACCCTATCCGGGCGGTCCGTCCGCACATACCCATGCCGCGACCTTGAACGCCGACGGCACTGCCACGATTCGCGTACTGATTGCCTATGGTGCTCGCGCAGAACGTCTTACGAACGATCACTATGGCCTGGCGGCCCTTGCCGTCGCCAGGGCCAACGAAGGCTTTCGCAATAGCGGCATCGATATCCATTTCGAGCTGGCCAGCGTATTGCTGATGCGCCAGGATGAATATCGCGACATCGGCATGAACCTGGAATGGGTGACGCGCAACGGCGATGGTTTCATGGATGCCATCCATCAGTCACGCAATGACAGCCGCGCAGATATTGTCACTCTTGTAGCCGCCGATAGCGGCGGCTGCGGGCTCGGCTACCTCAACCCCAATGAGGGTGGCGCATTCAACGTCGTCGACTTCAACTGCTTTCAGGGCGACAACGTGTTCGCACACGAGGCAGGCCATAACATGGGCGCCCAGCACGATCCCGCCAATGCAGGCAATGGAACGCATGGCGCGTACCCTTACGGGTATGGCTACCAGAACTACGCAGTCAACCACCGTACGGTAATGGCCTACCCATGTTCTGGTACGAACTGCGACTGGGGTCCGATCTGGTCAACACCGTATCGCCTGTTCAACGGCTCGCCCATGGGCAACACCCACCAGAGCCACAACGCCCGCGTTCTTCAGGAGCGCCGCTTCACAGTCGCCAATTTCCGCTGACACCCTTACCGAGCCGACACCATGACGCCGGGGGCATGGTGTCGGCCATCGCCACATCAGACGAAGACGATGCTGGCGATCGCGCCATTGGCATCGGTACGCGGACGCATCGAGACATCCCAGCCATAAAGCTCGCAGAGGCGCCGCACGATCGCCAGGCCCAACCCGGCACCGCTGCCACCCGCGCCCTCCCCGCGCACGCCACGCTGGAACAGACGCTCGGCATCTTCGGGCTTGATGCCCGGACCGGTATCGATAACTTCGATCTTGTTCGCGCCCACCTCGACACGCACCGAACCTTCCATCGTGTACTTGATGGCGTTACCGATCAGGTTGGTCAGGGCCACCGACAAAACGGACGCCGGTGCATTGACGCTGACCGAGTCATGCTCGACCAGATCGATGGTCAACGGTTTGTCGCGCATCTGTGGACGCTGGCTCTCGATCACGTCAGCGGCCACGCGGGCCACCTCGGTCGTCTCGCCACGGGTGGGACCGCGGCGTTCGGCGCGCGACAATAACAGCAGGGCCTCGATCAGTTCGGTGGCCTGACGCGAAGCGCGCTCGATGCGCTTGAGGCGCTCTCGCGGCTTGTCCGTCAGATCGGGCGAGCCTTGCAGCAATTCGGTCGTACTGGCGATCACCGCCAGCGGTGTACGCAATTCGTGGCTCACATCGGAGTTGAATTCACGATCACGCTCGACCATGGCGGTCAGGCGATTGGCGTATTCATCCAGCGCCAAGGCCAGTTCCCCCACCTCATCGTCGGCGAAGTGCGGCGCCAGCGGCTCGGCCTTGCCGTTCTTGCGAAAATCCCGCAGGCGTCGCGCCAGCTCCGTCACTGGCTTGAGCACCTTGCGCGAGAGCCACAAGCCCAAGCCCAGCGACAACAAGCCAAACAGGAACACCGCGCCGACCACACTGATGAGTAACTGCTGCTTACCCAGTTCGTCGCGCGACACGTCGTACTGGATGAACGCGATCACGCCATCCTTGCGCTGCACCGCCAGCTTGTAATGATGCTGGCGGCCATCGGGGCCCGGCTCGTAGATATCGTGAACACCCGTGGCCAGGCTTTGCCAGGCCAGCGGTGCCTTGTAGATGGTGCGATCGCTCCATGTGGCGGCGCGCACGATATTGAAGACGGGCGGGCGGTCAGGGTGCTCGACCACCTGTTTGTTCAGGTGGTCGACCTCGTCCTGCAAGCTGGTGGTGATGAGCTGGTCTTCTACCCGCGCGCGGATATCCAGCGCCGCGAACGCGAACAGCGCACTGAGGCCAAAACCGAACAGCGCGAACGAAACAACGAGACGGAAACGGAGCTTACGCCTGGACTGCATCCGGCTCGACCATGCGATATCCGATACCGTGCCGCGTGTGGATCAACGGCTTGTCGAAAGGCTTGTCGATGGCCGCGCGCAGGCCATGGATGTGCACGCGCAATGAGTCGCTGTCGGGCAGTTCCTCACCCCATACGCGCTGCTCCAGATCCTGGCGCGTCACCACCGACGGACTCGCTTCCATCAGTGCCTGCAACAGTTTCAAGCCGATGGGATTGAGCTGGATCGACTTGCCTTCACGCGTGACGGTAAGCGTGTCGAGGTTGTAGGTGAGATCACCGACCTTGAGCACACGGCTCTGCGGCCCCTTGCCACGACGTGCCAGCACTTCCAGGCGCGCGGACAGCTCCTGCAAGGCGAACGGCTTGGTCATGTAGTCATCGGCGCCGGATTCGAAGCCGGTCAGCTTCTGCTCCAGCGCATCGCGGGCGGTCAGCATCAATACCGGGGTCTGTTTATGCGCCTCGTGGCGCAACTTGCGGGCGACGTCGAGGCCATCCATGCCCGGCAGGGTAAGATCCAATACGATCACGTCGAAGTCGTGTACCACGGCCAGATGCAGGCCAGTTACGCCATCACCGGCGAAATCCACCGTGTGGCCGCGATCTTCCAGATAATCGCCGATATTGGTCGCGATATCGCTGTTGTCTTCAATGATCAGAACGCGCATGCGTCACTCCGCTACGCAGCCGGAACGGTCCGGCCGACCTGACAAGCTTAACAAGTTGGCTGTGAGCCGTGAGACTGCCAGCCAACACGAAGCTGAACGTGCGGTATGTCGCCCCCAGTTCAAGGCAAAGAAAAAGGCCCAGGGGTGTCGACCTGATGCCGACCCGCCTGGGCCCAAGCTACTGCCCCGATACCGTCATCTGCTGTCACCGGACCAAAGCGGTTGGAAGTGCCGAGCAAATAAACAGTGGGTTCTTTATAGGGGGTCTGGGGTTAGGGGCTGGTTAATTGGTCCCGGCCTGGGCGTTAAGCGCCCGAGCGGAGAGTTTGCGCGGCTGGGCGTGCTGCTCCAGATGCTGAATGATGCACTGGGACACATTGACCCCGGTGGCCGACTCGATACCCTCCAGGCCCGGAGAGGCGTTCACCTCCAGGATCAAGGGCCCCCGGTTGGAGCGCAGCAGGTCGACGCCGGCAATCTCCAGGCCTAACGCGGATGCGGCCTTCACGGCGATACGCTTCTCTTCGGCCGATAGCACGGCCGCGACGGCGCTGCCGCCCCGGTGCAGGTTGGCGCGAAACTCACCCGGGCTGGCGATCCGCTGCATCGCAGCCACCACCTTGCGGCCCACCACGAAGCAACGCAGGTCGCTCCCCTTGGCCTCGCCAATGAACTCCTGCACCAGGAAGTTGGCGTAGAGACCGCGAAAGGCTTCGATGACGCTTTGCGAGGCGCTGCGCTTTTCGGCCAGCACCACGCCCGTGCCCTGGCTGCCCTCGTTGAGCTTGATCACATGCGGCGGCTCGCCCAGCGTCGCCAACAGGTCAGCGGTATCGTCGGGATTGTCGCCAAACACCGTGATCGGCATATCCAGCCCCTGCGAGGCCAGGATCTGCAAGCAGCGCAGCTTGTCGCGAGCGCGCAGCACCGCATCGGAGGGATTGGGCGTGTAGACACCGGCCATTTCCAACTGGCGCAACACAGCCGTGCCATAGAAGGTGCTGGAGGTACCGATACGCGGGATCACCGCATCGATATCACGCAATGCCTTGCCCTTGTAGCGGATGGCCACGTCGCCGGGAGCAATGCGCACATAGCAGCGCAACGGATCGAGCACACGCACCACGTGCCCGCGCTCGCGCGCCACTTCCACCAGACGCTGGGTGGAATAAAGCCGCGCATTGCGGGACAGGATGGCAATTTTCATGAAGCCTCCGCCACCGCCAGCACGGGCCGCGGTTGGGTATAGGAAAGTGCAGGGTCCACGGCAAACCGCCCCACCAGGGCGGTTCGGCCGAGCAACATGGGAAACAGCATATGGCGCCGATCGGTCAGATTGATGTCGACGGTAAAGCGTTGCCCGGCAAGCCATACCTCGCTGCGAATGAACCAGCGCTCGGTCAGCCTGCCGCCGGTGTCACGCACGCCGCGGCGGTCGAACGCCTGGGCCTCGCAGTGCACCGCAATACGCTGGCGCGGCCCGGTGCCCACCACGAAGCGCAGCCACGTCTCGCCATCGCGCTCGAAACTCTCCAGGTCATCGACATGCAGCGCGCTGCTGCGCGCGCCCGTATCGAGCTTGGCCTTCAATGAGGCAATGCCGAGCTGCGGCAAGACAAGCCGCTCCCGCCAGCCGAGTGTGATTACGTCCGCCGTCATCGGTGCAGGGTAAGGGGGTAGCTCGTTGAGCGCAGGTATGGAGCGAGTGAAGGGGAACCATCCTTCCCACTCTAAACCCTTGCCGGTGTTGATCTTTCCCGTCAGGGGCCAAAAATGGGACATCTCGATGGTGCCGCGAAAGCTTAGCATTCGACCTGCGAAAAGTTCCATCCCCCGCGAGGGTCCCAGTGCGTCGTCCAACACATGCTCAACCGACGTCGGCAACCCTTGCCGACTGTTTTAATGATTCACGCTGAGGCGACCGGAATCCCCACCGGATCGCAACAATCGGCGCAGCCACCCTGGCTAGTCACCGGGACTTATCATCGCCGTGTCTCCCGTTGACCGCACCGGCATGACTGAGCACCTCATTTTCCAAACGCCCCATTGGCGCATCAGCCACCGCCGGGATTCCCGCTACGCCGGCTACCTGATGGTTTCGTCCAGGACCCGGCAGCCGGAACTTCACGAGCTACCCGACCCGGCGCTCGCCGAACTCGGCCCGGTCCTGAAGACCGCCGAACGATTGCTGCGCAGGGTTTACCGACCCCTCAAGGTCGTCTTCTACAAGCTGGGTTTCTCAAAAGGCTTCAGCTGCCACTTCCACGTCGCGCCCGTCACACAGGCCCTGCTTGAGGAGGTCGCAAGGCACCCGCAATACGACGATGATCCCGATGGCAACGACGTCATTTTGTTTCTGAGCCGGGTGTATTGCGAACGCGAACTCACGCCGGAGGAAGCTTCGCGCCAGGCGATAACGATCGACGCACTACGAGCCGCGTCGCTCGATGCGCCGCCTCAGGACAGCTGATCCTCGATCGAGACCGATACCACACCGGCACCTCAGACATCCAATCGCGCAGCAGGTCGAACGTATGTTGTACCAACCTGGCCACGTCCTCTCCTCGATCAGACCGCCCCAACCCAAGAAAAGCCTATGCTGGCGATCACTCAGGTATCCCATTTATCGGTATTGCCGCGATGGCCAGCACAGCAAATGCGTTTGACGGCGGCGCCACCTCCGGTAAAGGCCGGCTACCTCGCAAATGTTTGATAACGCCCAACCGCAAGGCTGACCCGCCCTCCCTCCACGACCGGACGTCAGGAGAGGCAGGATGGCTTGTTGTCCGGCGCGATGTCGATTTTCGACCGCCTGGTTCGTCGACCATGCACACCACATCTAAGGAGCTCCCATGAAATACCTAGGCCTGGCCTACTTCACTCCCGAAAAATTCGCCGCCATGACTCCGGAAGAAGTCAAATCACTAGTCAGCCAGTGCCCGGCCTTGGATGAAAAGATGCGCGCCACGGGCAAGCTGCTGGTTTCCGCATCGCTTGGCGATCTGGATACCTGGAAGACGCTTCGTACACGCAGCGGCAAGACACTCGTCACCGACGGTCCTTACACCGAATCGAAAGAAGTGGTGGGCGGGCTATTCATCATTGAAGCAGACAGCCATGAAGAGGCGCTTCGTATCGCTGCCATGCATCCTGCGGCCACGCTGGGAGAGCAAGGCGAGTGGGCTGTCGAACTTATTCCGCTGGACTTCTATCTGGCGCCCTGAGGAAAACCAGGGCGTCCTCGCAATTTTGAGTCATCTCAAGACAGATGCTCTGATCGATGGCGCCCTGAGAAGGTCCACCCGTGAGCAAACACGCGCCTATTGAATCTCGACGGCTTAGTGACGCTTGGTAGAGAAAGACGTGGTTTTAGGCACGACCTGACCAGGGTCCGCGCCCGACGTGCTACTGGCTACCGTTTGCTCAGGCTTGTGCGTTTGTACGGCTGGTTTAGGGACTGGCTGCTGCGGGTTCGCGGCGACAGCTGTCGCCTGGCGCTTGTTCGCCGCCTCGCCGTCCTGATACGAACTCGAAGCAAAGCTCGTGGACGTCGCCGGTTGCCTATCGCGCTTTCTTTCCATTTCTTTTGATTTGGAACTGGCAAGCAATTGGTCAAGAACATCCGCTGACGATTGACTAGGGCTCGATGACTGAGCCGAGCCACCGCCTTGCGCTGACGTAAAGGCGGGCTGGGTATTCGCACTCGGCTCACGGGTAGAACCCATGCTAAGACTCGACGTTGTTGCAGTCGTCGTGGATTGCGTAGCTTCAGGCCTGTTGGTGTTCACAACCACATCCTGTTGCCCGGTCCGCGTTGTCTTACCCGGCTGAAAGAAGCTGTTGATCGAGGTCTGCCCTTTGGAAGCACTATGCTTATCGAGAGCGATGGACGATTCTTGTCTTGAACTCTTGAAGCCATCCTTGGTCAAGTAAATATCCGAGAGCTCCAACGTATGGCCCTTGTAGTCCACAAACTGCACTTCATCAAAATGCAGTCTGTCACGATGGGCTTCAGCAAGACCTTTGAGGTGCTCCAACGCTTTAACTCTATCCATCTCGGTCGCGTGAAGGTCGATCAAGAGCCGCTGTGTGTAATCGTCGCCCATGATGGCTCTGCGACGGGAGAATTCCCTCTCAAACGGGCCCACTTTGACGTCACCCGGCTTTTCATCACTCGCTTTCACCGCAAACATTTTTTTGAAAGCTGCCTCGGCAGTATCGTTGTCGTAGCGGGTGGCTATCTTTAGATCGATGGCAATCTTGCTGCCTCCCCTCTTCACGACCAGATCGGGGTAGGTCTTGTCTGCAAAGTAAGCACCTTTCTCTTTGTCATTCTGCTCTTTAGTGGCCTCTCTCACGGCCTTCTGTTCCCTCCCTGTCAAATCGCCCTTATGGAATTCGCCAGCCGACACGTTCGAGGTTTTCGCCGCCTGAAACTCCGGCTCGATGGCGAAAGAGCGCTTCTTGGATTTCTCATGCACCAAGCCACCATACTCTGGAACAACACCGGGCTTGGCCTTCGATGAATCATCCGAATCATTGGGAATGCGAGCCACTTGAAGGAAGTCGTAGCCGGCTGCGTCCAGCAATCTGGCCGTCATCCGATAAACACCCTTATCGGACTCCTTATAATCGATGTTTCTGTCGTACCTTCTCTGCAATCCGCAGTTATTCGCCCACCATATCGATGACAACTGGAGGCGATTAGGCAGCGATTTGTCCTGCTCCCGGAACTCACTCCCGAGTTCACTCCACGTGTACGATGGATTGCCGGGATCTTCCTTCTTCGCTTGCGAGCCTGTTTTCTTGCTCTGCTGTTGACCCTTTGGCATACATCCCTCCCGAGGGAATGGCATCAACTCAATGCATGTACATCCGACAACTGAGGGCTTGAACGCTCACCGTCAATAACCGTTCTTACATCACTCCCTGCCGACGCAACACTTCATCTTCTCGACGAGTTCTTGCTTGCCCAGCCCAGGTGACCAAAGGCTTTCGCACCTGCAAAACCTTACCTCCCGATGGATAAGTCAACCCTCGATAGAGCCGCTGCACAGTCCATGCCGCCTTGCGAAAAAAATACATACCCGCCCCCCCAGCAGACTGGATGACGGTACCGACAGCGATACCTGATTGCCATAGGTATATTTGCCTAGGGCAAAAACTGATACCGCGAGGCGTTTGAAACGCGGAGCGTTGGGGCACAAGGAACAGCCCATCAACGTGATGGCTTACCTCTAGCGATCCATCGGATGGATATCGCTTAAAGCCAAACACAAGCGCTTGAAACAGGCCGGGCGGCGCCAAGCATCAAATGGACTCAAATGGACATGGAAGCCGGCAGCGACGCCTCGCTCGAATGAAACCAGAGTCCTGGATGGGTTTGATTTCCAGCATGCGGCTGCCTGCTGCTCAGCCTTGACTTGAACACGTCCTGGAGCACATGCGCTTCAAACGCCTGTTCACCCATCGCCCTTGAAAAGCGATGTGTGTTGCGCGGCGCGCATCACAAATTCGAGCGATCCATGCGCGCATGCTGCGCCTGCTTCGAGCATAAGCAATGGGGACACCACCCAATTCAAGACTGATCCTTCCCAGGAGGCATGGCTATGCGTATTCAACGCGGTCTCGTGATGCTGCTTTTAATAGGCATCGCATCCTTGCTTTCAAGCAATGCACTGGCGTATCACATGGCTCCGGCCAACACGACCTTTGTTGCGCAAGGTCCGTTTAATGTGGCCGTGGCGGGAGTCAACATCCCGTGCAACGCTGTATTCATCGTGGTCACCGATGCCGCGGGGCAACCCGCGATCACTGACGCCAAGTTTGAAGGGCAGATCCTGTGCTCGACAATTAAACCCATTCAACTTCCGTGGAAAATTGAAATCAGCTCCATGACCACAGGCATCATTCACAACGTCGGCTTGATGACTCCCCCGGCCACATGCACAGGCAATCTGCCGGTGATATTCAGCCTATCAAACACCTTTACCATTCCTAACACGGCGATGATAGGTGGATGTACGGTAGGCGGAACATTGACGGTCAGTCCCCCCTACGTCATCGTGCCTTGATGTAAGCAACAGGATTTGAGAGGGCGTCGCCGCCGTCATCGGTCGGCAGCCGCCCTCAGAATCAACTCTCCGCGCACATCAAGATGAGGCCTTGGCGAACCGGTCCACTGAGGCCGGTCCGGCTCCGCCGTCAACGACGGTCAGGCTCCGCAACCTGAGAACGCCGCAGCGGGTGCCTGCCTCCGGGCGCGCGCAGTCACTGGACGGCGTCCTGTCCCACACGCATGGCCCCAATCGTGACAATATGCGCGCCGGGGCCGAGGTGAATTGGGCCCGGCATCGCAAGCTTGCTTTGCTCGCCGTCAACGGTGAGCGCCCCTGCGAAATGCCCTAAGAATGTCGGATCAAAGACGATGGGGGCTCCCTCGGAAGACAACGATACGGTGACGCCCGCGTCGCTCGTTCGCCAGTCCACATGCACCGAACCATGGGGGGTGGGCACCGTCCCGCGAGCCCACGCCAAGCCCAAGGTGTGCGGTGCGATGCGGACGCGAGTAAACCCCGGCGCGTCCGGGGTCACCCCCAATACGCGGGAGGACAGCTGAACGAGCGGCGTGCCACCCCAGCTGTGACTCCAGTCGCCTGCCGTCCACATTTCGCGAAACGTCCCGGTTTGCGGATGCAGATGCCAGCGCTGTAGCTGATTCCATGCTGCGTGATCCCACTGCCCGGTCGCCGCCTCGGCATCGAACGCAAAATGCATGAAATAGGGCTGCACATTGAGCCGGTCGCGACCCAAGAGTGAGCGCACCAAACGCTGGCTGCGATCCGCATTGCCCAAGCCGTACAGGGCGGCGAGCAGATTGACTTGGTCGCTGTGCGTCTCGACCGCTCGGTCTGCGGGAAAGTAGTGCGAGTGAGGCTGGTGATTTTGGAACGGCTTTCCGTCGCGATACAAGCCCGCGAGGGGATCCCACAGTTCTGCATTGAACGCGTCGCGCAACTGCGAGGCTTCACTCGCGTAAGCGAACGCCTGCTGCGTGCTCCCGACCAAACGAGCGATGCGGGCGCCATCTTGCAAGCCACGGTAATACAGCGCTGAAAAATAGCCTTGGCCGATGACCGCAGGGGGATGATGCAAGTTGAACCCTTCAAGCGTGACCCAGTCCATGAACATGTAGTTGGGCGCCTCCGAGAGCAGCCCGTTGGCGCCGCGATAGCTGGCAAGATGGGTCAGTAACCGATGCACGCTCGGCGCCAACTCCCGAACCAAGCTCAGATCGCCGGTATGGTCGTAATACTGAAGCAGCATCTGAGTCCAGAAGAGCGGATAGCTCGCGTGAAAGGTGATCTCGCCGTTCTTGTCGAGCAACGCTGCAAATTGCCGCAGGTTTTGCGCAGCCATCCACGGGTCGCCGAACGCATAGTCGCTTTGGGCCGCGGCAATGAGGTAATCGCCGGGATCCCCGATGGGCTCTTGGTGGTTCGGCGAGTCAAGGAAGCGGTCTTGCAGACAGATTTGCGTTTGCCAGCGCGCCGCTTTCCACAATGCGTTCAGATGATCGTCACTGCTCTCGAACGAGCCACGGTATTGCACGGGCTGTGAGGTGAAGATGGCCCGCAGGAAGCGCAAGCGGACTGGCTTTGCCGCGTGAGCAATACGTACTTCCACCTGAGAAAACGAGTCATAACTGGGACTTTCCCACGTCGTGGCGCCCTCGCGAAGCTGCACCTCCAATGGCCGCGCGATCTCGGTCTGGTCATCGGTTTCCTTGGGAACCAACGTGATGATGGCGCCTTCTGGCGCTTCCGCCTGCAAAGCCAAGTAGGCACTGACGACCCGCCCATAGTGGACCGTGAATTGCGCATCCCCATCCACCACGATGTCTGTGGCCGGGTCACCGACGTCTCCTGCACGAGTCACGCGCCCGCTAACGTTGTCCACGCTGTGAGCGGGCCAAGTTGCCTCCATCCGCGCAGGAATGAGGCTCGGACGAAGCGTCCCCCACGCCCCCGTGGCTGGCGTGACGGCTGCCCAGGCTGCACTGCCTATAGGCTCAGGCCACCCGTCGGGCTGCTGGGCAGCGCTGACGCGAAGCCCCTCCAGATCGGGCGCATCCGCGAACCGCCCGACGCGATAGGTGCTGGCCGTGCGCCCCACCCAACCGATCGGGCCTTCCAGGTGCGTGGTGCGTCCATCTGCGTATCGCAGCGATGCCTCGAAGGCGAACCCCGTTTGCCCGGTCGTGTAAGCGGACAGCACTGGTGCGTTGACGATCTCGACGGCAATGCGGTTGGGTCCTGCGCGCAAATAGGGTCGAGCGTCCATGCGCTGATACAGCCATTGGTGCGTCCATCGCGGGGGTTGGCCCACGTCCGAGCCCGGATCGTCGGGTCCACGAAGCACCAAAACGCCATTGATCCACACCCGATACGCCTGATCCCCGCTCAAACGAAAGGAGGCTTCGGTCAACGCGGCGCGGGCGTCGATCGTCAGCTCTCGCGTCAGATACACCGTGCGTGCGTCGGCCACAGTAGGCACGGTGAACCAATGCGGCGACCAGTTCGAACCGCCGGTGGGGAGACGCACGGGCGCATCCGCTTGAATCCCGTCCACATTGACCCGAGCGTGACCGCGCCACGGGGCGACGGGGCCGATCACGTCCTCGGAAACCGTCGCCCATGCGCTGGAAGATGCCGCAAGACCGATCACGGTCACCACAACCCAGGGCCTGATCATCCGCAACTCCAACCCGAAAATAGCGATCGTGCCATGATCTCCAGCTCATGAACACGGCGGATAAGTGCTTAGCGCCTTAAGTCGGGCAATCGCAGAGCTTGGTCAAAGCTCATGCGGCAGCGAATCGATGCCCCGGGCTTCCCGGAGACTGTTTGATTTGAGTCACGCTGCTTTGCGCAGTGCGCTCTGGGGCGGATAGTAATCGGCTTCGGCTTGCGCGGGTGTTCGGTAATCGATCGACGAGAGCAAGCGTCGATGGTTGTACCAAGCTCGGCCTGCTTAAGCGCGTAGGCGATCTGCTCTTCAGTAAAACGAGACTTCTTCATCGCTCGACTCCTCGTTTTGCACGGGGCCCATGCGGCCGAATTCTCTACTTTACGATGGCCCAGTTTTCTGGGGGTGGGTCAAGGGCTGCTTTGAAGACAAAAAAACCACTCGAATGAGCGGGCCTCGACCTAAAAAGTACCATCCTTAAATTTCACATCTCCCCGACGAGTTTACTTCGAAGGCTCCTTCAAAACTTCTTCTCCACGACGCAAGCATTCGTCCGATGGCCTGCCGGGGTCTTTCGAAGGAAAGCAAGCATCCATTTCTGTTCGTGCAGTGTCATACCCACCATCGAGCGACTTCTTTAGCCAGAAAAATGCACGTCGCCGAGACTCCGGAGTGTGCTTGTCCATCAAGAATGTGTATAGCTGAAATTCAGAAGACGGGTCACCGTTCTCTGCACCTATGGCCGACCATTTCTCTAGCTGAGCCAGATTGAAGTGGTCATACATGTAGTAGCGAATGACCTCACTGGATGCAGATGCACTTCCATCTAAAGCATCTTTTTCAAGTAAGTCGATGCTTTTTGAAAAATTAAGCGTATTTGCAACCAACGGAGCTTGCTCGGAACCAGCCATACCCGAATAGCAAATTACAGTCACAGCAAGTATTGAACTGAAAAAAGACTTCATGACTCTCCACCTCCAAATTTCACAAAATGGCCTGGTTTGTCGAAATTAGCTCCTTTTTCGTTAGCTTGATCAGGCGAGGCAGTTGTGGGCAAGTTTTCCTCGCCGTTAGTCTCGTATATGCGAAAACTTCCATCCGACATGAACCACCCCCAAGTACTTGGCGCCCATACAACCTGATGTAATGATCTCGACAAATTCCATCCATATGGCTTGCCACCGTTTATGTGATCTGATTCCTCAGGCACGGCTCCGGCACTGCAAGCCAATAATCGCACAGGCTTTCCTTTGCACGAGGCCGTCCTTCTAATTTTGTTAGCTAAAATATCGGCTCTTAAACTTCCAACCAAATCAGTGTTTCCATGACCAGCCACCGTACACTCGCCAGGATCACCCTGGTAGTTGTTTGCTGCGTTCCACGCACTAAAGTCTCGTTTCTTATCAAAGAGATTTATATCCACTTGCAAACCAAACATATCGGAAAAGGAATACGGACTACTAGTCACATAGGCATAAGTATCTGT
The DNA here is from genome assembly GCF_036384435.1 of Dyella sp. Taxonomy (GTDB): domain Bacteria; phylum Pseudomonadota; class Gammaproteobacteria; order Xanthomonadales; family Rhodanobacteraceae; genus GSA-30. Next base: position 28,239 of record NZ_DASVMI010000061.1, read on the forward strand.
TCCTGCAAATAGCCCAAAAGGGTCGCTCTGCAAATACCGACCAACCTCCGCATCGTAATCACGGTTCACATTGTAAGCAACGCCCCTCTCCGCATCAAAGTACTGGCCTGGATAGCGGAGGTTAAAAGCAAATCCACTGGTGCTGGTCGGCTGCTTCTCACCGAAGGGATTGCTCTGATACTGCCACTGCCACACCTGAGAACCCGAGGCATTGCTAATCGACCGAGGTGTTCCAAGGCCATCTGCAACCACAAAATTGACCGATGAAGTAGGGCCCGAGCCATCGACCACTCCGATGGGCAAGTTCCCCATCCAAACATAGTCACGAGAGGATGAACCGTACTCACCCAAGAGCTGGCTGTTTTCATCGTAAGCAAACCGCTGACTGACCTGCGCCTGCGCAAGTAATTTGTTGATGCGCTCACCCATCGCATTGTAAGAGTACGTTCCCACCGTCGCATTGTTGGCCTGAGCAACAGTCAAGCGATTGCGCCCGCCATAGCCAAATCCAAACGTCTGACCACCCGTTGAATTCCCTGTGGTGTTGCCGTTCAAGTCATACGATCTGGCGGAGTTGCCAATACTGGTGAGCCAGTGTGTTCCGGATTGATACCCATACGTCCCGGTCGAAAGGCCGCCGACGCTGGTCTTGCTCAACCGATCACCGGTTTGGTTGTACGTGTAGGATTCGATCGGACTGCCCTGCCCGTCCAGCACACCGGTCAGGTGATACAGGGGATCATAGGTGTAGGTCTCAATCGGGCTGGCAACGCCGGGGGCGTTCCCGAGCGCGGTGATGTTGCCCATCGAGTCAAGCAAGAAATGCAAATTGAAGTTCGGGCTGGTCAGGTCCGTCAGTCGATAGTTTGCATCGTAGGTGCGCGTTACCTGCTGACCGTTACCGAGCTCGTAGCCCGACACTGGACCGAACGGCAGATAGGTCACGTTGCTGACCACCGTCTGGGTAGCGCCGCCTGAGGGAGTTGCCGTAACCGACGTGATCTGGCCCAGATTGTTTCGCGTGTATTGCACCAGGGCGCCACTCGGATACGCCACCTGACTGATGCGGCTTGCCAGCGTATAAACGTAGGTCGTGGTGTCGGTGACTGCACTTTGCGTTTGGCGCTTTTGAATGACATTGCCCCGGTCGTCGTAGCAGTAAGCGGTCGTGACTGCGTTTTCCACCACCCGGGTCAGATAACCCTTCCGTTGAGATCCAAAACCTCCCGCACAACCGGTCACGAAGTTGGACTCATCGTAGTAATAAGCCACGTTGAGCGACGCATCGGTATACGAGACGGTCAAGACGCGATTCAACGCATCATAGGTAAAGGTGCTGACCACGCCCTTCGCATCGGTATGCGTCAACACATTGCCGGCGGCGTCGAAGGTATCTGTGCTGCTCCCTGTATCCGGGCTCTGCAAACCGACTTGATTGTCCAGACCATCATACGTGTAGTGCGTGGTCAGATTGGATGGGTCAGTGACTTGCGCCACACGGTCTAGCGCATCTTGTGAGAGGGTGGTGGTGGTATTCCGGGTGGCCGTATCCGAGCCGTTGACATTGGCGATGGTGCTGCTCAGCCGGTTGAGCGCATCCAGGGTTTCTTTTTGTTGGATGCCCAACGCGTCCTTGGACTGAACCAGGCTGCCATTGGCGTCGTAGCTTCCACTGGCACTGGCATCGAGGATGGTGTGGTTCAAACCATCCAGGGTCTTGACCATTTGCCCCAGGTTGTTGAACTGGTGCGACAAGCTACGAACGGGTGTCGAGCCGCCCGACGCATACACCTGCTCCCCAACATGCTTGCCGACCGCGTTGAGGGTGTACTGAATATAATTGCCCTGCGCATCCGTGATTTTCGTCAGGCGATGGGCATCGTCATACCCATACGTCGTGACCACTCCGTCCGGGTCAGTCACGGTCTCAAGGGCACCAAACGGGGTATAGGTATAAGTGGTGGTTATCTCGCCTTGGAAGCCTGTCGTCACCGATGCAAGCCAGCCGCGCGGGGTATAGGTCATCGACGTCGTCATACCGTTGGCGTCGGCCACGCTGATGAGATGCCCCGCCCCATCGTAGGCGATGAACGTCGTACGATGACCCAGAGGGTCTGTGACAGTCGCCAAGTCACCATGATGATAGAGGGCGCTATCGCTCATGTAATAGCTGTACGTGGTGGTGTCGTCCACATCGGTACGTGGACCTTTTCGGGTCAGTACCAATCCGATAATCGGGCACCGCGTACTGTCCACCGCATCGCAATAAGTGGTGGTGGTTCGACGGACACCAACGGGGGCTGTCCCAGTCACTGAACAGGTGTAGGTAGCAGCGGTGGGAATGGATGGGTCCATCCTGCAATACGCCAACGCCTGACCTCTGGCGTTATAGACCCACCCTTCCTGGGAGACGGTATTGCCACCTGCATCTTGAATCGTGCGTGTGAGGGGATTGCGGAACACACCATCCCACGTCGTATTCGTCGTGCGCTGAACCGATGTGCCACTGGCTTCCACGTTCTTCAGCAGCAGGCCATTGGGACTGTAGGTCGTCAAGGTCTTGTTGCCGTTGAAATCGGTGAAGCTCGTCGGCCATCCATTGCCATCGTAGGTCACCGAACTCCACGGCTCGCCACAATCGGCACCACAGTTGGAACTTGACCCACCAACCTTGTAGCCACCATTGACATTGACCAGGCCCGGTCGATACGTGTAACCGAGTGGTGTGGTCACATTGACGGGAGTGACGCCATTGCTGACGAAGCTGTAGAACGAAAAGCTGGTCTTGTCCGCACCGAGCGCAAACTGCGTGCTATTGACCCGCCCGTCGGACGAATACGATGTGGTCTCGTAGCGCGTGCCATTTTCATCCAGCACGCCGGTCATGACATGGGGCAACGAACTGCCGACCAGGGAGGATTCGTTGTACAGATACTGACGGGTGTGTGTATCGGGATAAGTGACCGTACTCAGATTGTTGTTGGCGTCATAGCTATAGGTCAGCACACCACCATCTGGCTGCGTGACCGACTGCACGCGCGCACTGATGTCATACGTAAATTGCAGTGCACGGCCATCCGGTGCCGTCACACTCAGAAGCAGCCCTGGCTTGGGTGCGATGGTTGCAGGCGTCGTCGCATCACTGTAGGCCAGCGTCGTTACCGCGCCGGACAAGTCAGTGATGGATTGCAGGACCCCATCCGGAGAATAAAGCTCGGTCTTGCGGTTACCGACGAAGAAGGCGGCGTAGCCCGTGGTAACACCGTTGGCGTCTTTGAGCTCCGTAATGGTGTCTGGATCTTCGCTGGAAGGGACCCAGGCTCCACTGCTGCTCTGGTTGAAGACCTCGCTGCTACCGTCCGGTCGGTCCAGGATGAGCTGGTTGATGCCGTTGTAGGCCGTTCCCGTTGCCGATATCAGGACTTCCAGCTTGCGGGAGAACGAGTGACGCCATTGCGCGCCCAAGTTGGCATCTGGCACAGGATTGAGCGAGTTATAGAACCGGCGAAAGGTCAGCCAATCGCCGCCTCGAAAATCGGTTTCCTGGCCAAACTTGTTGCCATTGCCGACACTCACCGGATCGGCCGTACTGGTTCCGGTGGGCCTGGCGCCTTCGCTATCGGCAGAGGCATCCCCTGCGCTTCGACTGGGGCTGGCGCCAGCGATTTTTCCACCCGCCGCCTCGGAGCAGGGAATGCAGTATCCGGTGGTCTTGAGCACGTCTTCGTAGTGAGACGTGGCGTAAATCGCATCGGTGCTGGGGCTCGCTCCCGGAGACGTCAATACGATGATGGCCGCCGCGCTGCCCTGCTTGGCTGGGTCTGTATAAACCGGTTGAATGGAGCAGCCCGGGCAATGTGGCGCCCAGGCGGCCATCAACGCATCGGCGGCCTGCTCTTTCGAGTTGTAAGAACCGACCAGCACGGCGCTTTGTACCGTGTAGGGAGGGCCATAATAGGTTTGCTGGGCATGAGCCGAGCCCATGCCCAGCCATCCCAAACAGGACAACATCAGCCAGGTTAATCGATGCTGGAATAAACGGGAGAACCTATGACGACGCATAGTTCGACATTCCTTGTGCCATGACAATACATTCGGCTTGGCCTGAGCCAATCCGGGGGAAGGTTTTTGAAAATCAAACGAGCAAAGTCGCCCGTGCAGCCTCTTATGGGGAAAGAAGCGCTAAAGAAAAATCAAAGGTGTTAGACACTGAAGGGGTTCTTCGACTGAGAACCAAGATGAAGCATCCCGCTTGCCTCCCTTTCATCCTTGATAATGGCGCTGATACTGCACTCCAAACTTTTTTCATGTCAACGAGCAATTTCTTGCGATATCTAATTTCATTTATTTGACCGAGATATTCGCGCAATTGAATGAATGACCAGCATAAAGGAGCCTGGTAGCAAAGATTGAGACGCGAAGGGGGAGAGATGCTAGACGAACAAAAGGGAAACTTAAAAAAACTATGCTATCCGTCGACCCGGCGTAGACCGAGACGTATGCGAATCGGCTTTGACGGCGCCAAAAGCGCTGGATTCCAGCATTTGCCGGAATAACGACTTCGGTGAGGGGTCTTCCTATATTTCATGATGAGGCAAAAAACACGCGGGTATAAATCATTTTGAGTTTACCTCCAAGCCGTCAAGCCATGGAAAGCATTGAGCTTCGCACAGCTATGAAAAATGGATGCGGTCTGCCAAAAACCACAAGCAACCACGATAAGCCCATAACAATAGGGTTTATCGCTTGAGCCTTGAAAGCTCCACAGCCCTTCCCCTGCGAAGGTGTTCAAACACTCGGCCCAAGGCAACACCCATAGAGGCTGCAACCAAACAGGCTGCGTCTCCTGTGCCATGGACCGGTCGAACAATAAAACGGCTGCCCACCAGGGGCCGAAGGTCGTTCGACACCCAAAAGCGGGCGTAGATACCCGACGAACGGGTCAACAAGAATGGGTTCGGCATGGAAAACGATACCTAAGAAAGGTCGTTCGTTTGAAGTACCGAAATGCTAAAGGATGACTTCAGGGCGCGCTTTGCGGGCATCTGAGCTGGAGACTGGAGCGGGTGAAGGGAATCGGATCGAAATCCTCACCCTGCCCCGCTAAGAGTCTTCCGCAACGGATTCATCGACTTACAGCCGGCGATACCCGAAGCGATACCCTGGCAATGTATCAGCCGCCACCTGTCCTGTCGATACGCCGAGGCTGCAATGAGTTTTGTCGGCACCGGCATTGGCAGGAGCAATAATGACCCAAACCGCTTAGATTCACGCCGATTTGCGAGAGGAGCGGCGAGGGATAAATGGCACGGCCGGAAGACAGCCGTGTCAGGTCGATAGAGTTGTTGAATGCAAAGCGACTTTCGTGTGCTGCTCGGCCAGTACACCGAGAAAACTCTCTCCCGAAATTACCGCGTCTAGTTGGCTAGAGCCGAATGGAACTATCCGCCGATGACCGACGTAGTGGAGGGATAGTGCGGTTCTGATTGCGGGCGGAACTTTTTTCGCTGTGCCCTCAGTGAAGAGAATGGCGAACTTCGTATTGTGCGTCGCCATGATTCCTGCCAATTTTTGAACCCACCCAGATTGGATGCCGCCCTTCACACACTTCGCCTCTCCAAGCACCATTGCTCCGACATCCTGCAAATAGGGAACAACAGAGGCGGCGATTGGACCTAGCTGCATCAGGAGGTCAATCTCTGATGTGGTAGTGTGAACGTTTGTTTTTCCAGTGAAGAGCTTCCCATCAATCATCAGCGTCGCAAGAAGCCTTTCGAATATGAGGCCAATGAGCCGTGATTGACGTCCCTTGTTTTGCTTTGCACCCGGCCCGGTGAAAGTCATGGCGCGCACCTTTCTTAGCCGGCTTCTCCAAACTTGGAGCCGAACGACGTCCACCGG
>NZ_DASVMI010000062.1:0-6539 GCF_036384435.1 Dyella sp.
TTCGACCTCCGCGCCTTCCACGACACCGTGCTCTCCACCGGCTCGGTGCCGCTGCCGGTGCTGGAGGCGCGCATCGACCGCTTCATCGCCGAGGGCGGCCCCGAGCCGGACTACGGCTGCGATTGCGCGAAGGGCGGCAAGTCACGGTAAGGGTGTTGCCAGCTCATGTGCCCCGCGGCTCTTCTTGGCAGGGGCGGGCTGTGCGGATAAACCGATGAATCTGGATCAGTCGGGCATGGATGCCGACGCGGATGCGGATGGCGTTGCCGCGGGACGCGCGGTGGCGCGCGCTTTCTGCACCAGTTCGCGAAACTTGTCCGACATCTGTTCGAGCCGGTGCGTCCACTCCGGATGCGGGACCTGGCCCGTCGTCTGCTTCGCGTAGACCTGCAGCAGCGCGGTCATCGCGAAGGGATCGATCAGCGCGGCCTTCAGGCTGACGGCGACCACGGCGGCCAGCGCGAAGGTCCAGAAGCCGGCCAGCTTCGGAACCAGCGCGACCAGCGCGGCCACCGGACCCAGCACCAGCAGGAACAGCACGAAGGTGAGTCCCCACACGACGAAGGTGAGCGCCAGCGCGTTCTTCAGGATGCCCCTGTAGTTCTGCGCGTAGAGCACCACGCTGTCGCGCGCGGTGATCCACGGGTCGTCCGCGCGCTGCCGCAGGATCTGGCCGAGGATCACCTGGTCCAGGCTACCCAGCGCGGTCTTGATCACCGCATCGAAGATCTTCACCACCGAGTCGAGGCCGGGAATCGGCAGCATCTCCGCGACGTTCACCGTAACGCGGTGGAACACGCGCAGGATGCCGCGCACCAGCTGGTTCAGGCCGAACAGCATCGAGGAGGCCGCGAAGTGCTGGTGCACCATGTCGCGGCCGTACTCGATCTGGCTCTTGCCGGCGGGAACCTCGCGGCCCTCCAGCAATTCCACCAACACTGCTACATGGCCGGCCTTGACCAGGTACAGCAGGTATTCGCGCGCCCAGAACAGCACGCCGCTGACCAGGCCGAAACCGAGCAGGCCACCCCAGAACACGCCGCTGTCGGCAGCCCCGCCGATCTTGCCGGCCACGAAGCCGAGGCCGGCGCCGATGCCCACCACGACCGTGTAGGCCAGCGAGATGCCGACGTATACCAGCAGGCGCAGCGCCACGAACGGTGCCGTGCGCGCCAGCAGTTTCAGGACCTGGCCGGTGCAAAAGTCGAGCATGCGAGTTCCTTGCGATGGAGCTGTCTGAGCGGTGAAGGTCAGGGCGTGACAGGGTGCGGAATCAACCTGCGCCCGCACCCGCCCCGGTGAGACAGGCCGGCAGCCTGCCGCCGTTCGCGCGCAGCTGCTCCTGGCCGAGTTGCCTGTTGTATTGCTGCATGGCCTGCTTGTGCGAGCGGTAGAAGGCCATGTTGGCTTCACTGACCCGATGTCCACCCTTGACTTCGAACGTGCCGGGGTGCCTGGTGTTCTCATCCTGCGCGGCTGCCGCCATCAACGTACCCACGCCGGTCAACATGTCGTGTGCGGTCAGTCCGTGGCTGGCCAGCATCGCATGCACGCCGGGCTGGGCGTCGTAGCGGGTCGCGGCCTGGTCCAGCGTCAGACCCGCGCTGTCACCGCCCATGAGCTTGAAGAACCCGAGTCGGCACGGATCCTTGGCGATGTCCAGTTCGGCCGCCTGGTACCTGGCGAGGAAGCTGTCGGTCAGCGTGAAGCCCTGCGGGTCGGCACCACCCGATGACGGCGCGGCGCAGGCTGCCGGCACGGTTGCTGCCAGGCACAGCATCAATGCCGCCATGCCGCGAACGAGGCCGTTTGTTTTGTTCATGCTTTAACTCCTTGAGGTCTGATCATCGAGGAAGTGAGAGTGTGCAATCGTGCGCGCTGTCATGACGGCACCGGATCTTCAGGGCACGAGCGAGAGCACTAGTGCCATCGTGCTCCTACATCCCGAACAGGGCGTGCGGCCGCCCGCAGGCCTACATGGCAGCCTGCACACACCGCGACGTTTTCGGAAAAGTGCAGACCGTCGCTGACCGTGAATGCGTTAGTGCATGAAGCGGGATCATTGCTCGACCAGCTCCACGCGACGATTCTGCGCCTTGCCGGAATCGCTATGGTTGCTGGCGACGGGCGCATACGATGCCAGGCCTTTGGCTGCCATGCGACTGGTGGCAATGCCGCGCGCAGCCAGCGCTTTCACTACGGCCTCGGCGCGTTGTTGCGACAGTTGCAGGTTATGCGCCACCGCTCCGGTGTCGTCAGTATGGCCCACGATGTACACCTTCAGCGATGGCTGGTTCTTCAACAAGGCAGCCATTTGCGCCAGCGTGGCATCCGAATCCGCACTCAACGCGGCGCTGTCGCTGGCGAAGTGGATGCCGTAGAGCGCGATGTGGCCGTTCTGCGCCAAGCCCTGGCTCATCGCCTTGGCATCGACCGTCACTTCGCCCGTGGCCATCGCCTTGCCCTCGGCGATCTGCAGCAGCACGCCCGTGGGCTGGTTGTCACCCTGGCTGACCAGTAGCGATACATCGACGGTGCCATCGGGCCGTGTCAGGTGCGCGGTTTCCACGTAGGCATTGCCATTCGCCGGCCACAGCGTGCTGATCATCAGGTTCTGGGTTGCTGAAACCTTGTTCAACTTGGCCAACAGCGGGTTGGAGATGTTGCGTGCCAAGGCAAAGGCACTGCCGCAACCCTGCGGGCCACCATCGCCGTGGCAACTGAAGCGCGTCTGGAAACCGGCATGGCTCAGCGCCTGTTGGTAGTTGCGCCATACTTCCAGCGCGGACGCACCATTCGGCACCACGTAGGCGATACGTGTGATCCGGCCCTCCGCCGATGCAATGCGGGCCGATTTCTGCCCCGAGGCATCGGACCTGCCCATCGGCATCGCCATCTGGTCGTAATCCGAGGTCTGGTAGCCCACGATGACCGAGCCGGCGAAGCGCGAAACAATGGGATTGTCACGACTGCCGGCAAGATCATGTGCCGGCAGCGCGGTGGCCCTGGCGGACGGCGTGATGCACATCAATAGCGCCGTAGTGAAGACGAATAGGAGAGCCGGCAAGAGAGCGCGTCGACACATGCTTTGGCCTTGTCCGTGGTCGTAGGTCGAACGCCGGACCATAACGCAACATAGGTGGGATTTTGCCGTCGATACGGTCAGTTGTCGTGCTGGTGTTCAGTTCGAACAAGCATGCGCGTAGGAATCGTCTGATGGCTATGTAATCGCAAGCAGACGATCAAGGTCTGGCGGCGTGATTCGAGTCACGGAAAGGCAAATTACTGCGCGCGAGTAATGTTTTGTTCATGTGGCTGAGGTAGCTTCCAAGAGTCGACGCGTCGAGGTGGCGTATCGATGCATGCGCGGCTGTGAGTCGATACAGGGGGCGTATCGCTTTCGTCACGGCAACTTGCGAGGCGTTCGCTTCGCGAGCGGCTTCACAAGGCCAACTGGATAGAGGACATCCCATGCAAATGCAGTCGATCCGTTCCGCCAGCACTCGCGGTTTTCGCATCCGCCAGCGCGGTCAAGGCATGACCGAGTACATCATTATCACCGCGTTGATTGCCATCGCCGCGATCGCGGCCGTCAGCTACTTCGGCCAGACGGCACGCAACCAAGTTGCGGGCATGTCCCACGAGTTGTCTGGTAAAAACGCCCAGGCGGACATTACGGCTGCTCAGACGTCCGCCGATAGTGCGCAGACGGAAGCTCAAAAGAAAAAGGGCCTCGCGACGTACGACAACGACGTCCAGTGACAAGTGTCGGCTGCGCACCTGCGTCAGTGACGCAGGTCGCTCCTTTTAGGCAAGGACCTCCCTGCGCGTACCTGTGAGAGTTGGGACGAGCTGTCGTATTTCGCGCGAGATGTGACCGTCTAGGCTTTTTCGATGTCAAGCTGCGGGGGCTCCACTTGGTGCCCTTGATCGCGAGGGGGCATCGTGCGAAGCCGATCGTCAGAGCTTCACAGATTGCGCTCTCGTTCCATGGGCAGTTGTGATCGTATTTCCAAGCGATGCGCTTGCTGCGCAGGGTTGCTTGCGCGACATGGATGGTGGATATGCCAATAACGAATGAAGCGAATTCCATTGGCGCCATACTTGGCCATAAAGCACCCGTGCGCACCATGCGCGCGCGGACAACAATAGGCTCGCGCGCTTCTGCTGCCGGCCAGGCGTTGATCCTCACCATCATCACCTTGCTGGTGTTGTGCCTGGGCTTGCTGATGCTGTTTGACACTGGCCAGGCCGTCAGCAAGAAAGTTCAGTTGGTGAACGCCGCGGACGCCGCAGCCTACAGTGTAGCGATCGAGCAGGCGCGCGCACTTAACACCGTCGCATATCTCAATCGCGCAGAAATCGCCAACCAGATCGCTATCGCGCAGATCGTAAGCCTGCAATCGTACGGAAATTATGCTGACAGCATGGCTGGTCGAGTAGCCAACCTGCTGTTTTTTGCTGGGGATTTCCTTGATTGTGCCGGGGTCGGTGAGGTGCTCCAGAGTACCGCCGAGACCATCAAGGGAGTGCAGCAAGGCTATGCGGGTGCGCTGGTGGCAGCGAACAAAGCGGAAAGTTTGCTGGTTTCGGGGCTAAACACGCTGAATGGCATTTACTCGGCTGGCCAATCGCTGGTTCTGGATGCCTTTTCCATACAGGCCGGGGCAACTACCGCAAACAAGGTCATTCATGACAACACGCTGGACGCAGACGGACAAAGCCACGCGACGATGTCCGACGCGGGAACCACGCTTTTGGTGACACAGCTAATCTGCTTTGATGGAAGCAAACTTTGTAAAGGGCCATCGATACTTACGGGAAACAAGGGATACGCCAATCGCTACACGATCCCGCAGTCGAATGGGCCAGGCAAGGTGCAAAGGACCTGGGAGGCGGACCGTTATGCGAACGTGGTGATGCAAGCGCGTGACAATTTCAGTGAAAGGCGCAATGGTCATATCCCTATCGCACCGTTTCCATTCGTAAGTATCGATGCGAACAAATTGGGTGGAACAGACCTCGTCGATTACAACCGTTGGGTGGCGGTGGATGATCTCGGCATAAGTGTAAAACTGGGGATATGTCCGTGGCTGTGCAAGAAGATTAATGGCGCCACCTTGGCGATTGGCGCAGCTGCCGCACTGCCTGGAGACATGAATACTTCCAATAGCTCCACCATCATCAGCCCTGGTATAAGTTTGACCAAGAGCAGTGGCACGCAGGCGAGATACAACCCTGGGACCGGTAAAGGTTGGTATTCACCATATAACAATCAGTTAAGTGCTCCTTACCAGGGTGCCTTGGGCAACGTGAGTATTGGTGCGGATGCGGCTGCTAACCCCAGCGATCAAAACAACCATGACTGGGTAGCCGATCTTGGGATCGAAACCGGTTGGCCAGATGTCGTGCCGAGTGATGCCACTCCTCAAAATGCAGTATGGATTATCTCGAAGGCTCCCGAAAAAAGTACACCGATCTTCCAGATTCATAGCAGTGGCCTTCAAGACTACAACGATGTGGCGCCTGATAAAGCAATCGAGCCTTATCAAACCGCATCCAGCGACAAGAGTGACGTGGGCCCGATATTCACGGTGCACGTGCAACAGGTCACCAGCACAGTGCGTACGGGCTCGACCATCGGCATGGAAGCTGGTGACCTGAAATTGAAAGATCAGGGCTTGAATGACGCCATAGCGGCGATATCCACGGCTCAGGTGTATTACAGCCGACCGCTGGACCTGCTTGGTCTCGGCAACGATCAGCGCGAGCTTGGCAATCTATTCGAGCCTTACTGGCAGGTGCGGTTGGTGGACACGCCCGCCCCCATAAAGGCCATCCTGCTCGGCAGCCAGTGGGCCGGCATGTAATAACGTGCTTCTCTTTGACTTAAAATCTCGTACGGCGCTCGATTAAATGATTCGAACTTCGCTGACAACATTCACGATCTCGACCACGGCATTGCTCATGCTGGCGGCCTGTTCGCAGTCAGGGGCTGCGATCAATCAGACGGATGGGTCAAAGCCGTCTTCGACAGACAAGAGCGGTACATTGGTGTATTACCTCGATCAAACATCGACGGCATCTGGCGATCAAAATGAAGCAGTGAAGCAATATGAAGATGTTCTTGCCAATTGCAAAATGATGCATGCGGCCATTACCCCGCTGAGTTCTGCTGATCTGGTTAAGCTAAGCGAGGTACATCAGCAGACATGGCAAGCCGAGGGACGAAGAGCCAAACGAACCGATGAATGGGATCCGGTGACTGCTGATGGTTCGATGGAAGAATCCCTGTGTCATTTTACTGGTGTGAAGATGCGATCCAAGGTCGTAATTGATGTTGCACCCGACAAGATCTATTCGCTGGATCTGACGAAGGGCACAGGAACCATGCAGACCGTTTCTGGCGATGTGATGCCCGCTATGCCGGCCATCACGTCAACCATGGAGGCTGCGGCAGAGCGCAAAGCTCAATTCGACGGGATGGTCAAGTTGGGGGTGTCACGAATTGCTGGCCAGCCCTGTGTAATGTGGCGATA
>NZ_DASVMI010000063.1:0-17129 GCF_036384435.1 Dyella sp.
CCGGCGCGGGACCTTCGATCTCCGCGCGCGGAATGCGCGAGCCGGTCACAACAACGCCTTCCAGGTTCTTGGCGTTCTTCGCGTCCTGCGGCGTTGCCTGGGTACCCGACGCGTCGTTGCCCGCCTGGGCCTGCTGCGCGAAAACATGTGGCGTGACCAGCGCCAAGGCAAGTGCGCTCGCCAGCGCACCGCGGCGTACACGGAACTGTTTCATATAACCCTTCTCCCCGATCAATGACTTGGGCGCCCGCTCCACCACATGAAGGGCGGCAAACGGAGCACCGGCTTTTTTGCAACGTGCACGAGCCTGGACAAGCATTCGCGCGTCTGGGTTGGCATGGCCTGGAAAACCTTCGGATGCCATGGGGATGTTTCGTCAGCCCGATGCAAGCCTGGCGGCCGCCCGGACAGCACAAGATCGACACGCACCCGGCACCGCATGGCACTGGCCCTCGCATCGACATCGCACAACGCAACGACGAGCCTCCCCTCACCCTCCTCTATGACTGGAACAACCCCTGCCGCTTTTTCTTATGTGGCCACGGTGATCCGCGGTCCGATTTTGGGCGGATCGTAAGGGCCTGTTTTAGATCGAGGCAAGTCGCAGTGCAGCAGAAATTTAACAAATGAAGGAGTTTTGTTACATAACGCCTTCCGTGCCAATCAAGGCCAAAAACGTCCCATAGAAAAAGCCACGGAAAAATCCGTGGCTTTTCAGGTGTGCACCGGCCCGAATCAGCGAACTGGATAGCGCGTGGCGATCTCCGCAAGTATGCGATGCACGTTACGCGCACTGCCCACTGCCATGCATCCGCGCAGTTCATCGAGCAACCCCACCACCGTCGCGCACTGTGGCGTGCGACGTGCCACGCGCCTGCGCTCAGCCCTTCTTGCCCGATAACGACGGGCTCTCTCAGCAGGTGTCATCGGCTGCCCGAACAAGGCGGGCCGACCTGCTCGCACCGGGAACCGTATTTCCAGAGTGCCAGGGTCCTTGGTGTCACGCATTACGAAACCTCACGAATGGAACTGGCGCGAATAATATAGTGACGCGTCACTAAATACAAGTTGAATCAGCTAAAAACGCGTTACGAAATGCGCGTTTTCAAGGGTTTCGAGAGATTCGTGACGGCCAGGAGTGAGGAGTGAGGAGTGAGTTCGTACGATTGCAGGTGACCGAAACCCCCAAGCCCACGAAAGCGCCTCGCGGCATGACGGCTTGCCTCAATCGATCGGACTTGCGCCCTCGCTACTCACGACTCGCCCCTACATCACGACTCATCCCGACATGAGGCCCCAAGGGACGAGTAACGATGACGATATGTTATGTTATAACACTCGCCTTTCCCCAGGATTCGCCCCATGACGCCCGCGCCGGTCCGACGTGCACTTTTGCGCTGCCTTTTACTCGGCATCGGCCTGTGCGCAACCAGTCTGTCGATCGCGCGGCAGGCACCGGGGCCGACCGACTTTCAGATCGTCGAAAGCGTTCCTGAAGCTACCTCGTTCGGCCAACCCGGCGTGCCTCGCACAGGCGATGTCTGGCTGAACATGATCGGCCACGCCGCGCACAGCATTGACATTGCTGCGTTCTATATCGCCGACAAACCTGGCTCGGCGCTCTCGCTGGTCATCAATGCGCTCGTTGCACGCGCCAAGGCCGGGGTACACCTGCGCATCCTGGTCGATCAGGGCTTTCTCAAGGACAACGCCGAAACCGTGGCGCGGCTGCGTGAAGTGAATGGCGTGCAAGTGCGTGAACTGCCGATGGCCAAGCTCATGGGCGGTGTGCTGCATGCCAAATACATGGTCGTGGATGGCCATAGCGTTTTCGTCGGCAGCCAGAACTGGGACTGGCGTGCGCTCGAACAGATCCACGAAATCGGTGCACGCATCAACGACGAACGTACCGCACGTACCTTTGACGCTGCCTTCGAACTGGACTGGAACGCAGCCGGCAAACCCGATCAGGGACTGATCGCCAAAAGCCTCGTGCGTCCGCTGGATTTCCCGCCGGTCACCGCAGCCGATCCCGCCATCATCCACGACCAGGACGGCAGCTCCCTCACGCTCTATCCGGCCTTCAGTCCACCAGGACTTACACCTCATGCACTGACCGCGGAAGAGCCCGCTCTGGTGCAGATGATCCAGGGCAGCCAGCACACCCTGCGCGTGCAGGTCATGACGCTATCGGCGATCCGCCATTTCGGGCCCAAAGGCTGGTGGTCGTCGGTGGACACCGCCATGCGCGACGCCGCCGCGCGCGGCGTCAAGGTGCGCATCATCTTGGCCGACTGGGCTCTCCAGGACGATATGCAGGCCTATCTGAAAAGCCTGGCAGTGCTGCCGAATGTCGCGGTGAAATTCACCCAACTGCCCCCCTCGCCCCAGGGCTTTATTCCCTATGCCCGCGTGGAACACGCCAAATATGCCGTCGCCGATGACCGCACGGTGTATATCGGAACCGGCAACTGGGAATGGAGTTACTTCAACACCACCGTAGACGCCTCGGTCTTTGTCACCGGAACCGGCCCGGCCCAAACCCTGGCAAGCATCTTCGACCACGACTGGGATGGCCCTTACGCACAATCGCTGGACCCAGCGGTGCATTACCAGGCGCCACGCAATCACTGAGGTATAGCCGTCTGGCGGTGTATACCGCTGAAAAGCCTGGGTGACCATGTAACCAAAGGTGGATCCTTTCTTCGTGCCGTTTTGCAAACCGACGCACTCGACAAGCTCTTGGCGAGTGCTACGCTGCTCGCGCGTTCCTGGTTTAAGCCGCCGCTACACTGGGGGGAGTCGCCATGCAGTCATTGGCCACGCTTGAGCAAAAGCGCCGTGAGCGTACGGCGTTCCTGTTGCTTGCGGCGGCGCTGTTCCCCATCCTGGCCGTTGTCATCGTCGCTGGATTCGGTTTCATCGTATGGTTCTGGCAGATGTTCGTCAGCGGGCCACCCGGGCCGCCCGGATGAGCATGCCCGATCCCGCACGTCGCGCATTGTTTCGCGGACAGTTGCAACATCAGGCGGCCAAGCGCCCGCCCTGGGCATTGACCGAGCCGGCCTTCCTCGACGCCTGCACCCGCTGCCACGCCTGCATCGAGCAATGCCCCGAGCATGTCCTGTCCACCGGCAGCGGCGGCTTTCCCGTCTTCGATCCTCTGCGCGGCGAATGCAGTTTCTGCGGCGCCTGTGCCCAGGCATGCGCGCCGCATGCGCTGGACACCACCCAGGTACAACCGCCATGGCACTGGGTAGCCCAGGTGCGCGATGGCGAATGCCTGTCGCAACGCGGCGTGGTCTGCCGCAGTTGCCAGGATGCCTGCGGGGAACAAGCCATCCGTTTCGAGCTGGCCATGGGTGGCAACGCCACCCCCTCCATGGATCACGATCGCTGCACCGGCTGCGGCGCCTGCATCGCGACCTGCCCCACCCTGGCCATCGAACTGTATCAACCTGACTGAGGGCTCCAAGGAGCTGCCATGAATCATGAGCTGCACATCTCCAGCCTGCTCGTTCAGCACCGCACCGAAGCCTTGCCGACCTTGCGATCCTTTATCGAAACCTGCGCGGAGCTGGAGCTGGCCCTGAACGAAGGCACGCGCAGCGTGGTGCTGTGCGAAACCGATCATCAGCGCGCCACCATGGATCATATCGACGCAATGCAGGCCTTGCCCGGCGTGCTGAGCGTGTCACTCATCTACCATCACGCCGAGCCACGCCAGGCACTCGATCAGACCGTGTCCGTCGCGCTGCGCGGAGTCGCCGCATGATCACGCTGACTCGTCGGGAATTCATCCGCCACACCGCCCTGGCCACCGCCGCCAGTGCCGCCGGCCTGTCGTTGCCGGCAGCGGCCAGCAACATCGTTCTGGAAGGTGACCAGACCCAGTTGAAATGGGACAAGGCGCCCTGTCGGTTCTGCGGTACGGGTTGTGGCGTCAACGTGGCCGTCAAGGACGATCGCGTCGTGGCCACCCATGGCGATGTGCACGCCGAGGTCAATCGTGGCATCAACTGCGTCAAGGGCTATTTCCTGTCCAAGATCATGTACGGCGGCGATCGCCTTACCCAGCCCCTGCTGCGCAAGCGCGATGGCGCATACGCCAAGGATGGCCAGTTCGAACCTGTCTCCTGGGATGAAGCTTTCGACGTGATGGCCGCCCAGTTCAAGCGTGTGCTCAAGGAAAAGGGCCCGACGGCGATCGGTATGTTCGGCTCCGGGCAGTGGACCATCTTCGAAGGCTACGCCGCCAACAAGCTGATGAAGGCGGGTTTTCGCAGCAACAACATCGATCCCAATGCGCGCCATTGCATGGCATCGGCCGTGATGGGCTTCATGCGTACCTTCGGCATGGATGAGCCCATGGGCTGCTACGACGATATCGAGGCAGCCGATGCGTTCGTGCTATGGGGTTCGAACATGGCCGAAATGCATCCGATCCTGTGGACACGCGTCACCGACCGGCGCCTGTCCAATCCGGCCGTGAAAGTGGCCGTGCTTTCCACCTATGAACACCGCAGCTTCGAGCTGGCCGACATACCCATTGTCTTCAGGCCGCAGACCGACCTGGTCATCCTCAACTACATCGCCAATCACATCATCAAGACCGGACGGGTCAACAAGGATTTCGTCAACCAGCACACCGTGTTCAAGCAAGGCGTGGACGACATCGGCTACGGCCTGCGCCCGGACAATCCGTTGGAACTGCACGCGCGCAACGCCAAGGACCCGGGCGCTTCGCAGCCGATCGACTTCGAGCGTTTCGCGGCCTTCGTAGCACCCTACACCCTGGACAAGGCCGTCCAGATGACCGGTGTGGATCGTGGCTGGCTGGAAAAGCTGGCCGAGCTCTACGCCGATCCCCATACCAAGGTGATGTCGTTCTGGACCATGGGCTTCAACCAGCATACGCGTGGCGTGTGGGCCAACAACATGGTCTACAACCTGCACTTGCTGACCGGCAAGATCTCCACCCCAGGCAACAGCCCGTTCTCCCTCACCGGCCAGCCGTCGGCCTGCGGCACGGCGCGCGAAGTGGGCACGTTCAGCCATCGCCTGCCCGCCGACATGGCGGTGACCAATCCCGAGCACCGCAAGCATGCCGAGGAAATCTGGAAAGTCCCGCATGGCCTGATCGTCGACAAACCCGGCTACCACGCCGTGGAGCAGAACCGCGCCCTGCGCGACGGCGCGCTCAACGCCTATTGGGTGATGGTCAACAACAACATGCAGGCCGGCGCCAACATGATGCAGGAAACCTATCCCGGTTACCGGCGTCCGGAAAACTTCATCGTCGTCTCCGACGTGTATCCCACGGTCACCGCGCAGGCGGCCGACCTGATCCTGCCGGCAGGCATGTGGGTGGAAAAGGAAGGCGCCTATGGCAATGCCGAACGCCGCACGCAGTTCTGGCATCAACTGGTGAAAGCACCCGGCGAGGCGCGCTCCGACCTCTGGCAATTGATGGAGTTTTCCAAGCGCTTCACGACCGACGAATGCTGGCCGGCGCCGTTGCTTGCGGCCAATCCCCAGTACAAGGGCAAGACGCTGTTCGAGGTGCTGTTTCGCAACGGCAAGGTCGATCACTACCCGGTGTCGGATATCGAAACGGGCTATCTCAACGACGAAGCCGCAGCGTTCGGCTTCTATGCGCAAAAAGGCCTGTTCGAGGAATACGCCGAATTCGGCCGTGGCCACGGTCACGATCTGGCCGACTTCGACAGCTACCACAAGGCGCGCGGCATTCGCTGGCCGGTGGTCAACGGCAAGGAAACGCTCTGGCGTTATCGCGAAGGCGCCGATCCTTACGTCAAGGCAGGCACGGGCTTCCAGTTCTATGGCAATGCCGACGGTCGCGCCGTGATCTGGGCCCTCCCCTATGAGCCACCGGCCGAATCGCCAGACCAGGAATTCGACATGTGGCTGGTCACCGGCCGCGTACTCGAACACTGGCACTCAGGTTCCATGACCATGCGCGTGCCCGAACTCTATCGGGCCGTACCGGCAGCGGTGGTGTTCATGCACCCGGACGACGCCGTTGCACGAGGACTCAAGCGCGGCGACGAAGTGCGCGTGGTCTCGCGTCGCGGCGACATGCTGTCTCGGGTGGAGACGCGCGGGCGCAATCGCATGCCGCGCGGGGTGGTCTTCGTGCCGTGGTTCGATGCTGGCCAGTTGATCAACAAGGTCACGCTTGACGCCACCGACCCGATCTCCAAGCAGACCGACTACAAGAAGTGCGCGGTCAAGCTCGTTGCCGTCTAGGAGCCCAGTCATGCAGCGCAAGACACCGCTCGTCGTCGGCCTGTTTGCCCTGGGGCTGATCGGCATCACCGCCTTCGTGCTGGGCATGCAGTATGGCCGCCAATCAGACCTGCAACCGGGCACGGCGGCCCCCACGCTCGCCGACGCCAAACCCTTGCCCCCGGTGAGCATCGTGCCCGGCCCGGGGAGCCAGCAAATCGATGCCATCCGACGTGGCGCGGCCATCGACCAGGAAATTCCACCGCCAGCCATGGCGCGCGTGGAGAACACCGACGTCAAGCGCAACCGTGCCTATCCGATGCAGCCACCGACCATCCCGCACAGCATCGACAACTACCAGGTCGATCTCAATTCCAATCGCTGCCTGCTCTGCCATTCGCGCGCCAATGCCGACAAATTCCAGGCGCCACCGATCAGCGTCACGCATTACATGGACCGCGACGACCAGTTTCTCGCCACCATTTCGCCGCGCCGTTATTTCTGCAACCAGTGCCACGTGGTGCAAACCGATGCCCAGCCGCTGGTAGCCAATAACTTCCAGGATATCGACAGCGTCCTGGCCAACGAGAAGGCGCACTGACATGTGGCGGCGCATCCCATCTTGGCCACTGACATGCTGGCTGTTGCTCATGTGGCAGACCCTGCGCCGGCCCAGCGTGCACTACAGCCTGGGTTTTCTCACGCTGGGCGGCTTCATTGCGGGAGTGTTGTTCTGGGGTGCCTTCAACACGGCCCTGGAAGCCACAAACACCGAGGCTTTCTGCACCAGTTGCCATGAGATGCGCGACAACGTGTTTCAAGAACTCAAGACCACCATCCATTATTCCAACCGCTCAGGCGTACGTGCCACCTGCCCGGACTGCCATGTGCCGCACAACTGGACCGACAAGATCGCCCGCAAGATGCAGGCATCCAAGGAGGTCTGGGCTAAGATTTTCGGTACCGTGGACACACGCGAGAAATTCCTCGACCACAGGCTTGTGTTAGCCGAGCACGAATGGGCACGATTGAAAGCCAACGACTCCCTGGAATGTCGAAACTGCCATAACTTCAGCTCGATGGACCTCACCCGCCAGTCTCCACGCGCAGCGCAGATCCACAAGTTATGGTTGGGCAGCGGGCAGAAAACCTGCATCGACTGCCATAAGGGCATAGCTCACCATTTGCCGAACATGGCGGGCATCCCCCAAGGGTGAGGACGCGCATGGGCCCCGTGGCACAAGCGTCGTAGCAGCCAATTCATTCGCGAAGCACATCGCGGCTTGGAGGTCCAGAGTCCATGCTTCGACTACATCGCAGATTACGCTATGGCAGGGGAGCAGCCTGGAATTCAGCCGGCCAATGCGCGAGCATGCCACGCGCGGTCAGCGACCTCGCCTCTAGTCATACACCATCTTCCGCGTCATGCCGCCGTCGACCACCAACTGCTGTCCTGTAACAAACCCCGCGTCCGCCAGGTACAAGACCGCCCCGGCAATATCCGCCGGCTCACCGACGCGCCCGACCGGATGCTGGCGCTTATCAGCATCACTATGATGCGGCTCACTACGCTGCGCGGCCTTCTTCCACGGCCCGGTCTCGATCCAGCCAGGCAACACCGCATTCGCGCGAATATCCGGCCCAAGACTGACGGCCAACGCATGCGTAAAAGCCAGCAAGCCGCCCTTGGATGCCGCGTATGCCTCGCTTTGAGGCTCCGATTGCAACCCACGGGTAGAGGCGATGTTGACAATGCTGCCTTTACGCAAGCGCAGACGAGGTACGGCCGAGCGCACGCAAAGAAATGCGCCAGTCAGATGACTGTCCAGCCAACGACGCCATTGATCCAGCGCCAAGGACTCCACCGGCCCACTGTAAGGATTGGCGATGCCTGCATTGTTGACCAGCAGGTCCAAGCCGGCCGGCTCGCCCCGTTTGCGCTGCCAGGCATCGAAACGCTCGAAAGCCAGGGCAACCTGCCCTTCTTCTCCCACATCCGTGCCCAATGCCAGCAGGTTCTCACTGTGTCGCCCGGCAAGTTCCTCGATCGCTTCGCCATCCAGGTCCAAAACTGCCACCTGCCAGTCACGCGCCAGCAGGTCATTCACGATCCCCAACCCAATGCCTTGGGCACCCCCCGTAATGATTGCCGTTCGCTTCATGGCTTTTGCCTCCAGTAACCCATGGCCCAGCTAACCATGCGACACATCGCGGTCACGTCAAGTCGTGCTGGCGCAAGTTGTCGCATCACTTGCTCAATGGCTTGGCAAAGTCGCAACCTGTCGCTTCCTTCGCCACTACACGCCGGGTATCGGCGCATCCACAAGGAGTAGCTCATGAGCAAATCCGATGCAAAACGCGAACAGCAACTGCAAAAGCGTCGTGCCGCACCTCTAGCCACCCCGACCGACCTGTCACCCAAAGCCACGCGCGACCTCGGCGGCGCACTCAACGCTGTGCTAGCCGACGTGTTCGCGCTATACATCAAGACCAAGAACTTTCATTGGCATATGAGCGGCCCGCACTTTCGCGACTATCACCTGCTGCTGGACGAACATTCGGACCAGATCTTCGCCATTACCGATGACATCGCCGAGCGGGTGCGCAAAATCGGCGGCCGCACACTAACTTCGATCGGCCAGATCGCCAAACTCACCCGCGTGGAAAACAACGACGCCGAATACGTCACTCCACAAGACATGCTCGCCGAGTTGCGCGAAGACAACAAGATACTGATCGGCAACCTGCGCAAGGCGCATGATCTATGCGACGAGTACCACGATGTCGCTACCGCCAGCCTGATCGAAAACTGGATCGATGAGGCGGAACGCCGCATGTGGTTCTTGTTCGAAATCACCAGGGTTCATAGTGAGAGCTGAGTCCCTTCACGCTATTGTCCATGCCGCAGCTCCTATCTCCCCTCGCAGACACCGGCGCCAGCAAGGCGTCGGTGCCTGATCATGGCCCGATAGCCCTGTTTGACCTTGATGGCACGCTTGTCGATTCGGTTCCCGACATCGCCATGCAGATCAATCGCGTCCTGGGGGAACGGGCACTGGCACCGCTGGCGCTTTCCGAGGCACGCAGCTTTCTCGGTCATGGCCTGCACGCCTTTGCCGAACGAGCTTTCGCCGCGCGCGGCGCCACGCCCGCCCCGGATGACGTGGCCCGTTTTATAGACCGTTACAGCGCCAATCCGGTCGTGGAATCGCGTGCCTACCCCGGCGCCATCGATACGCTTGCGCAACTGGCACGAACCGGCTGGACCATGGCCGTATGCACCAACAAGGTCGAAGCTGCTGCCGTACGGATGCTCGACACGCTCGGCATGCTAGGTTTTTTCCGCGTGGTCTGCGGCGGCGACCAAGTCTCGGCACAGAAACCCGACCCGATCCATCTGCGCGCCGCGCTCGAACGCGCCGGCCACGCTTCTGATCACGCCGTGATGATTGGGGACCATCGTGCCGACATCGAGGCGGCACGCGCACTTGGCATTCCCAGCATTTTCGCAGCATGGGGTTACAGCGATATCCATACGGGGCGCGATGCCGATAGTTCGGCGGCATCATTTTGCGATGTCTGGACTATTCTCCAATCGATATAATCCGATTGTCTTCTGTGAGCGGTTTCCGCTCCAAGGTCGAGCTTGCTCCCCCGACGCTCACCCAAGCTTGATCGTCCGCGGTATACAATGAAACGACATCGCCAGCCCTTCCGGAGCCAGCCGTGTCACAAAGAAAAGCACCCGAATCATCATCGATCGCTCCCGCGTCGCTCAGCCGGCGAGGTTTCCTGCAAATCATTGGCGTCACTGGCGTGGCTTCGGGCATGGGCCTGCCCTTCGTCGCACAGGCAGCTACCGCAGTAGCTGCTGCGCAAGCCCTGGCCGACGAGGGCTTGAGTCAGGTCACGATGAAGGTCAATGGCAAGTCGCAGACCCTGCGTGTAGACAATCGTACGACCCTGCTCGACGCTCTACGCGATCACCTGCAACTGACCGGTACCAAGAAGGGGTGCGATCACGGGCAATGCGGCGCCTGCACCGTGCACGTCAACGGACGACGCGTCAACGCCTGTCTCAGCCTGGCCATCATGCACGAGGGCGATGAAATCACCACCATCGAAGGCCTCGGTCAACCCGGAAAGCTCCACCCCATGCAGCAAGCCTTCGTCGATCATGATGGCTATCAGTGTGGTTATTGCACCAGCGGCCAGATCATGTCGGCCACGGCCATGTTGCATGAAGCATGGGGCCCCGACGACGCGGATATCCGCGAGGCCATGAGCGGCAACATATGCCGCTGTGGTGCCTACGCGAACATTCTTACGGCGATCAAACAAGTCCGCAAGGACTGAAGGGGCTATCCATGCAAAGCTTTACCTTCGACCGCGCGCGCAGCGTGAAAGATGCCGTCCGTGGGGCAGCACAAGCCCGAACCGCCCAACAGGGCGCCGAAGTTCGCTTCGTCGCCGGTGGCACCACCCTCATCGACTTGATGAAGCTCGATGTGGAGCAGCCTCGCCAAATCATCGACATCAACGCTCTGCCCCTCGCCGACGTGGAACGTCTGGCCGATGGCAGGCTCAGGATCGGCGCACTGGTACGCAACGCGGATCTGGCCAGACACCCGGATGTCACCAAAGATTATCCAGTGCTATCGCAGGCACTGCTGGCAGGCGCATCCGGCCAGTTGCGCAACATGGCAACCACGGGTGGCAACTTGTTGCAACGCACGCGCTGCGTTTACTTCCGCGATACCAGCATGCCCTGCAACAAACGCCAGCCAGGCAGCGGGTGTTCGGCCATCGACGGTTTCAATCGCAACCTCGCCGTGCTGGGCACGAGCGAACAATGTATCGCGAGCAACCCGTCGGATATGAATGTTGCACTGACTGCGCTGGAGGCAACACTTGTCATCGAAGGCATCAAGGGAACTCGCCAGGTGCCCATCGGCGAGTTCTTCCTGCTGCCGGGGACCACGCCTAACCGCGAAACCGTGATGGAACCAGGCGATCTGATCACACACGTCCTGTTGCCACCCCCAAGGCAAGGCGCGGTATCGCATTATCTTAAATTACGTGATCGCGCCTCATACGAATTCGCCCTGGCCTCGGCAGCTTTGGTGATAACGAGCGATGGCGGCCGGATTTCCCATGCACGGGTCGCGTTGGGAGGCGTTGGTACGCGCCCATGGCGCGCTCCTGAAGCCGAACTTGCACTGCAAGGGCATGCGATCGATCGCATGACATTCGTTCGCGCCGCCGAAGCCGCGCTCGCCGGTGCCCGCCCGCAAAGCCAGAATGGATTCAAGATAGAGCTGGCCAGGCGCTGCCTGATCCAGGCCCTGGTAACTGCCACCGCATAAGGAGACGCCATGAACGCAAGCACCGTCACACCCATGCCGGTTGGCCATGCGCAGGCCCGCATCGACGGCCCCCTCAAAGTCAGCGGCACCGCCCGCTACAGCGCTGATTTCCAGTTTCCCGGCATGTTGTACGCCGTACCCGTGTGCGCCACGGTCGCCACCGGTTCGATCGCCTCGATCGACGCGCGTCGCGCGGCCGCCCTGCCCGGCGTTCGCAAGATTTACACGCGCGAGAATATCGGCAAGCTTTATCGTGTGCCACCGTCGAGCAAATCCAAGATCGACGAACGACGGCCCCCCTTGGATGACGACCAGATTCGTTACTATGGTCAATACGTCGCGCTAGTCGTCGCAGATACATTCGAGCAGGCGACCGCGGCGGCCGAGGCGGTAAGCGTAAAATATACTGGCGGCCGTCCTCCCTTGGTAAACACAAAACTGAGCCCGGATGCGCCGTATAAGCCCGACACCCAACGCGGGGATGCCGATGCCGCATTTGCTGGCGCCGCGGTAAAGCTGGACTATACCTACAGCACGCCCGTTGAAACGCACAACCCGATTGAATTGCATGCCAGCGTGGCGCTATGGGATGGTTTGCGCTTTACGCTCTACGAAACCACCCAGGCGGTAATGAATTTTCGCGAAGTCATGGCGCAGATGCTGGGTGTGCCATCGGATCATGTGCGCGTGATCACCGAATACCTCGGCTCAGGCTTTGGCGGCAAATTATGGCCATGGACGCAAGCCGTGCTGGCGGCAGCAGCAGCACGCGATCTCAACCGGCCGATCAAGCTGGTAGTGTCGCGCAAGATGATGTTCCATAACGTCGGCCACCGACCGCATACGCAGCAACGCATGCGCTTGGCTGCCGATAGGGATGGCAAGTTGGTTTCGCTGCAACACGACTACCTCTATCACCGTGCGCGCGATGCCGAATACAAGGAAAATTGCGGCGAAGCCAGCGGGTTTCTCTACAGCTGTGCGAACGTCCGCGTTGCCGCATCGCACAGTGAGCGCGATGTCGGCCCAGCCACCTCGATGCGAGGACCCGGCGCTGTACCTGGCTTGTTCGCACTCGAATCGGCCATGGACGAACTAGCCCTCGCATTGAACATGGATCCGGTTCAATTGCGGCTGCGCAATGAACCGACTGTGGATGAAATGGAAAACATCCCGTTTTCATCGCGTCATCTCAAGGAATGTCTCACGCGTGGCGCCGATGCCTTTGGCTGGGCGCAACGCCGCCCGGATGTTGGCTCGATGCGCGATGGCGACACCATCCTCGGGTGGGGTATGGCCGCCTGCACCTGGATTGCCGAACGTTTCGCCGCCGAGGCAGGCGTGGTGCTGAGTGCCGACGGCAACGTGCGCGTGGCCAGTGGCACGCAGGATATCGGCACTGGAACCTATACGGTGGTGGCGCAGATGGCCGCTGAACTGGCGGGAGTCGATGTCGGCAAGGTCAAGGTGGTGATCGGCGACAGCAACTTGCCGCCAGGCCCCTGGTCTGGCGGCTCCATGGCGACCGGCTCGATGGTACCGGCCCTGGTACAGGCGATGCAGGACATTGCCCAGCAATTGATCCGCATCGCCAGCGATACGGGCGGTGCCTTTGCCCAGGCCGGGCCCGATACGCTGTCGTTCGAGAACGGCTTCGTGCATCGCAAAGGGCAATCCCCGGAGACGGGCAAGCGCTTTGAAGACATCCTTTCCCAGGCACGGCTGGCGCGCGTGGAAGGTCACGGCAAGGCCGAGGGTACGTTCGGCAAGAAAAACAAGGCGTATTCCACGCATTCCTTCGGCGCGCATTTCGTCGAGGTAGCCTGGCAACCCCACATCGCGCGACTTCGCGTCAAGCGCGTGGTCACAGTGATCGACGCCGGTCGCATCGTCAATCCGCTCACCGGCCGCAACCAGATAGAAGGCGCGGTCATCATGGGCCTAGGCATGGCGCTGTTCGAGGAAACCCATTACGACCCACGAAATGGCATGGCCATCAATAGCAACCTGGCCGATTACATCATGACTTCGCACGCTGATGCGCCAGAGCTGGACGTCATCTTTCTCGATTACCCTGATACCAAGCTCAATGCCATGGGCGTACGAGGCATCGGCGAAATCGGCTTGGCCGGCATCGCAGCGGCCATCACCAATGCCGTCCATCATGCCACCGGCATCCGTATACGCGACCTGCCGGTACACATCGAAGATCTTCTGGTGTCGTCAGTCGCGTAATACCTGACCGATGTTCGCACGCTACACGTTGGCGCGATTCCGGCCATCCAAGCATGCGCAACCGCCGAACAATGATGTGAAAGGCCATGACTCGCGCAAGGTTCGCCCATGGCGAGCACCTTGAGGGAACAACTTCAGGGAACCTCTAAAAACCTATCCTACCTGTGGTCCCGGCGAAAGCCGGGACGTAAGTGGCCTGGCTCTGATGGCGCTACATACGCTGGATTCCAGCCCTGGCGTAAGCTCCCCCGTCGGCGCACCATCCGTGCCGCCGATGACGCCGCCTACCGCGCTGCTCGCCAACGGCAGCAGCAGCTTGCCTTCGCTCGAATACGGATCGACTCCCTGGGTGTTGAGGTAGTCGAGCATGGCCTTGAGTTACTATTAATTATTAACGCTCCCGCCAGGGGGCAGCCTAGGCCCGCGAAGCGCCAGGATAAACATCATAAAAATTGCCACGCCAGCCCCGCCCCTTAAAGAGTAGGGAAGAAAAATTCTTGCCGCATCCTTGGAAAATGCAATACCTTCAACAACACACCTAACATAAAGTAGAACATAAGACAAAATAACAAATAACATGAAATATATAAATCCAAAAATCAATATCTTAAATGATTTATTTATTTTCATAGATATTCTCTTTGATTTCGCTCAAGCCACCGTTAACCGCTTCTGAAGCCCATGATACGAGTGCATTACTTGATATGACGGGAATCAAAGATTTTGGCCAAAATACACCAAGACCATCAACCGCCTTACCACCAACAAAAATCCCGCCCCTCCAGAAAGAGCGCCACCAAAAGCACCACCAGTCAAACTATTATTTTCACCGTAGACGTAATTATTAAGACTCGCTTGCATCGCACCCGCCTGAGTATTGATACCTACATTCCATCGAAAGCCAACACCGACAGTCAATCCGCCTGTTAACATGGAAACGCCAACATCCGTCCATCTAAAATCCTTACCCTCTTCGTGTTGAATTAACTGGGACGCTGCGTTTACCGCCCCAGACGTCAAACTCGATCCGGCCCGAGAGGCCAAAACAAATTCACCGACCGAGTAAACCCTGGATCCTTGATAAGCAGACCCTACCAAGGAAAAAGAACTTCCAACGCCACCCGTTATGCCAGCAACGGCAACTTGGCCGTAAAATTTGTAAAAATCACCATCCGACTGTTTAATGATGTCGTTAGCGTAGTAATTTCTGAGCACATCCTGATTCGCCCAAAAAGACAGCGCCGCGTTACGCTCACCTTCCGTCTGGCTCTCCCCTCGCTGACCAAAGCCGAAAAGCTGCGCCTGATAATACGCGTTGGCAGCGTTCGGATCGTTGTAAAGATAGTCGTACAGCGCATAGGCATTGGCTGAGCTATCTCCCGGTGACTTGGGCGCGAAGATATCCATAGGCTCACCGTCAACCAGATAGGTGTTATGGCTTTGAAAGAATGCGCGCGCCAGTGCGTCATCAGGCACACCCTTGGAGCCGCCGATCTGGTCTACTTCCAGCGCTGAAGCAAAATTTGCATCCTGTAAACGCATGGCCTGGAGAAGAAGCCGGCTCTGCGCTTCTTCCAGCGTCAAGCCATTTTGCTCGGCGAAATCCTTCGCATGGGACATGATGCTTTTGACGACATCAGGATGGAGTTGCTGGTTGAACAACTGCCCAGCCAACGCGGTGCTCGCCCCGACGTTGCCTCCTACTGCGCCGCCAATGGCTACGCTTGCCAGTTGCATCAAAGCGCGTCCTTCAGCGCCGTTCGGGTCGATGCCGTGGTTGACCAGATAGTCTTGGAGTGTGCCACTTAGCGCCTCTCCAGCACCTGCGCCTAACGCGCCTTGTAAAGCATTACTGCCACCCAAGGCGGCCACACCTGCACCGACCAAGCCGTGCAGCAGCGTCTTATTCATGCCGCCATCGGCCCAAGCAGTTCCGTCTTGCTCCGTCTGCGCGTGATCCTGCATGTATTGACCCACGTCGCCGACCAGCCGCATGCCCACATAACCGGCCACCTGCCCTAGCTCCTGCTGCTCGCGAATCGTCTCCTCATCAAAGATCGGCGTGAGCGCCTGATTGGTCAGCACCGGATCACGATCCAGGCCCGAGAGATCAGCCTGCCCATCGCGCACGATGATCGTGCCCTGGGCGATGCCGGACAGGGTGTCGCTGCTGCGGTTGCCTTTCTGGGACATGGGCAGGCCGCCGCCGACGCTCCAGTTTCCGCCGCCGCCATACCCACCGGAGAGGCCTGCGCTGCTGGCGCTGTAGCTGGCCTCGTTATGGATGGCGTCGTAGGTCAATGAGCTCGTATTGAGCCTATTTTGGGTCGCATCCGCGCGGCTGCCGATCACCCCGCCGACCAGATGGGTGTTGCCGCCCACGGTAATGTCGAAACCACCGCTACCGGCCTGGATGCCGCTGACGTCGCCGACGCTGCGGTAGTGGCTGTTGGCCTTGCCCTGGCTGTAGCTGCCGCTCGCGCCCGAGCTATAGCCGATGACCACTTGTCCGCTCGCCTGCCATTGCTTGCTGGCGTAGTCGTCGGTGTTCTGCACGCTTTCGATATGCAGGTTGCCACCGATGGCGCCGATGACCTGATGGCCCTTGAGCTGGGCACCGATGATGTTCGTGTCGTTGCCGCTGACCAGGGTCAGGCTGTTGGCCGCGTTGACCGTGGTTTCGGCATGCGTGGTGCCAGTGCCGTGTGCAGTTCCCTTGCCCATGGCCGCTTCGGCATAGATGCCGAAACCGCTGCTGCCGATCAGTATGCCGACGCCGGCACTGCCGTTCTTGTTGTCGCTTTGCAGGCTATGGTTTTCGGCCTGACTCCGAAGGTTGATGTTGTTGGCAGCGGCTAGCGCGACGTTGTTGCCATCGATGGCGCTGCCGATGATGTTCAGGTCCCCATCCGTCGCTGCGATGGTGACATCGCCCCGGCTACGGATACGGCTGCCGTAAGCCGTCTCGTCATGCGTACTCGTGCTGCTACGGGCACTGGCCCCACCGATGCCGACTTTCAAGTTGACGCCGTTCGGGTTGTCCTTGGATGCGCCCTGCATCAGGCCAGCGTCCTGCGACAAGGCGTTATAGCCGTCCTTGGCCATATAGCCGGCCTGCGCCGCATACAGCGCCTTCAACCGATCATCCTTGACTTCGCTGCCACGCTTGACGCCGCCATAGACGTTCTGCGCGAGGCCCGCAGCCGCGCCACCAATACCGACGTTGATGCCGCCCTGGCGCATGCCCTGGGCATAGGTGGTGTCGGTGCGGCCCACGGC
>NZ_DASVMI010000064.1:0-12603 GCF_036384435.1 Dyella sp.
TGTGGCGCGCCAGTGTCCAGACTCCCGGGTGCGCATGCTGGCGCCTGCGCTCCGGCGCTCATGCACAGGATATAACGGCCGGTACGATCGACGGGCTGGTTGTAGAAGCCTCGTTGCTGCTCCTGTGTGGGGTCCAGTACCAATTGACCCGTGTCGTTGATGTTACGTGGCAGCGATATGATCCAGCGCTTGAAGCCCGCATCGACGAGTGGATTGGGAGCATCCCTGCCTTCCATCAGCCCGGTACCGATGATCGCGCCCACCTCGCTGCTGGAGATGCCGTCTACGCCGCGGGAAAAATAGCGGCCAGGACCGAGATGGGCGGCATTGCAATCGCGATGCTTGTCGCTGCAATGCAGTTCATGCACTACATCGACGGTCATGCGATGTGCGATGACGCTATCCAGTCGCACGTCGTGCCTTTGCAGTTTGCCCTCCAGCATGACGCCACTGACATAGCCATAGGTGGATCTGTGCCCGCCCGATTGAGCCGGAACGTGGTTTTCGGCGACCCGCAGACCCACCGAACCGGTATCCAGCAAGGCTCTGGTTTCCGGCGCATCGCCGACCTGGATGGTGATGTAGTAGATCAGTTTATGGCCGACCTGCATCGCTTTGATCGGAATCACGACGGGCCGCTCGGTCGTGGAAGTCGCTTCAGCGCCTGTCGTGGAAGAGGTGCTGGATGGTAAGGGCGAATGCGACGGGGCTTGGGCGCAACCGAGCAGGCACAATATAGAAATCAGAGGTAGTGATGCGCGTGAAAAGCGGTATTTCATGGATGCGCCTGTTCTTTTGCCTGCGTGCAGTCATCCGGCCATGGCGACATTGTCCTGACTAGCCATCACGCGGTTGATCCCCTATGCCAAGGTGTGACTTCAAGACGGATTGGCAACCATCATGTTGCCGAATATGTTCGAGCTTTTCCACAGCCCATAGCGATCGACATGGCCGAAAATTCTTGTCGTGAAGTTGGGATGCCGCATGAGCGCCCTGGGTGACGGCATTTCCCGAGTGCTGGCTGGAGCGGCTCGACGTGGCAATCGTTTTCCATTGCATCGAGCCATTCTCCGGAACGCCGTGGAGATTCTCGTCACCATCGACAGTATTCAGAGTTTGGCCTCCGGCGTCGTCATTCTCGCCTTGCGGCTGCGGAGGTTATCGGTGGCTGAAGTCCGTCTTTTGAAAAAGCGTGAATGGGTGCCAGTCATGTACGGCATTTGACACGCCTGACGTGTAGTAGTCGGCCAGCAGATGGGCTTCTTAGGGTGTGTAACTGTGCAGCAACGGCGTTAACGTCATGGCGGCATGATGACCCGTCAGTTGTCCGGTGTTTTTGACCAGCCTGCTGCCCAGGCCGGCGACCTGCGCTCCGGCTGCGTTGGACCGAAACGCTTCTGGGATAGGCGTGGCGTCAAGAAAACGCGACAGGTGCATGTCGGGTTGTGTGTTCCCATCATGAGTAGAGCGGCTTGAGTGCCCCGTAGCCTCATGAGCAACAGGAGTATTCGTTTCGAATCCATGGTCAGATTCTGGGATTACTTGATCTGAAGGCTCGCGCTATGACGGCGAAAGTGCTTGCCGTATTTCCTGCAAGGCCGGCAGCAAGGCTTCTGGTTCGCGTAGCGCCTTGCGGGCGGTGCCCACCGCTTTGCGTAATGAAGCCGGCGTTTCGCCACGCTCGATCACGGCGACGGCTGACGGGCCACAAGCGGCAAGTGCGTCGATCCAGTCCGCTGGCTGCACCTTGTGTCGCGTGAACCTGCGACTGGCACGGAATGCAGGAGCGATCTGTTCCAGATTGTCCAGCGCGGCTATGAATGGCTCGGCGCTGCGCTCGGGTATCGCAGGGTCCAGGGCTTCGGAGAGCACCGCCAGAGCGTCGGCGAGGCGTCGGCGAAGTACCAGACTCGAAGGGACCGGATAGACAAACCACGCCGAGGCGACGCCAACGATGGCGCCGATCAGGATTTCCTCCAGGCGTGGCCACAACACGCCTTCTGCCGGGTGCCCGCCGAGACCTTGCAACAAGGCAAGCGCGAGCGTGACGAACAGGGCCCACCAGGCATAGCCCAGGGGGCGCAGCCAGAGCCCGAGGAAAATGGCGCCAAGGATCAGGGCGATGGCGACCAGGGGTTGGTCGATATGCACGGTCGCTGTCAAAGCGATACATGTGCCAGCGCCAGCGCCCACGACACGCAGGACGCTTTTGTACGCCACATCGAGACGTCCGCGATTTCCGCTATTGACGATGAATGCGGTGAGCACGATCCATGCCCAGCGTTGCGGGAAAACCAGGTAACCGATGGCGAACGACACCGCCAGCGCAACAGCCATCTGCAAGGCCATGCGCGTACTGGCCTGGGGTTTCAGGGGGCTTGCCTGTGCGGGGGCGGTTACCTTGGCGACGCTGGTTTTGCGATTCGCACTGGGCAGGATTCCCAGGTGGCGCGCGGCGGATTGGAATACCGCTACCCAGACCAGTGCGAGCAAGGCAACGATCACCGGCACCAGCATGGCCAGCGTGGGACTCAGGTGGCGAGGGGGGATATAGGGCGTGGTCAGCAGAGCGACAAAGGGCAGGGCGATGAGCGATCCGCCCCTGCGTATGGCCGGTCCAAACCGGCGCATCCAGATAGGCAGCGACAAGCCGGCCACGAACACCGCTGCCCCGATCCAGCGTACGTGATGCAGCAGGCCACCGACGCCCACGGCGACAAGGGCGACCAATGGCAGGGCGATGGCCGCCTCGATGCGTCCACGCATGTCGCGATCGAGATGACTACGCGAGAACGACAGGCTCAGCACCACGGCCAGCACTCCGGGGCCTGGTTCCGGGGCGAGGGCCATGGTGCAACCGAGCGTTGCCAGCATGGCGAGCATCGCCACCACGGCCTCACGAAAGGCGCGTGCGATGGCGTCTGGTGCGAAGTGAGTGCGCCACGCTTGCATGCTGATCGTCATTCCGTGTCCCCCTGATCCGTCGAGGGACTATAAACGACGCGTGCGGCAAAACGTGGACGCGGTGCTTGGCCGGTTTGCCCTCTCATCTAGGTCCGCTCCCCCGGCTGGCCGAGAGAGCGGGTTGGGATGAAGGGCGACCTCTTTGACTCAAGGCAGCTTGTTCAGATCCACATCGGGCTGCCGACCGGTCGACTCGCGCGTGAATGTTTGCCCGGATGCTACCGAACGACTGAAGAATCCGTCATTGCGCAGGTAGAACGCCTTGCCGTTCGCACCACCGGCAAAATCCAGGCGCTGTTTGTTCAAGCCGGTAGGATCGACGTCGTAGTAGGCCGAGGTGATTTCGCTCCAGTGGCCGGCGCTGTCCACGGCCCATTCGTTGGCGAAGTTTCCTTCGCGGCCGATATAGCCGGTTGCGGGATTGAACGATTCCAGGAACGAATACACACCCGTCAGTGATTTTGATGCGCCGGCGTATTTCCAGGTCGCCAGCAATTGCCACTTGTTGCTGCATTTCTCGCCGAACCACGCGGTGTAGAGCGTGTTGCCCTGGCCATCGGCCTGGGCTCGCGTGATAAAGCGATATGTCTGGCCGGCTTTCCATGGATAGACGATATGGCTTTGTCCGCCTGTGCCTTCGCCACCGAAATTGTCGATGATCACGCCAGGACCCTGGCGTACCAGGCTGGTGGGTGCGGTCGGTGAATCCCATACCGAAAACAGGATCCAGCGTTCGGTCGGTGAATTGACCTGAATGCCGAAATAGCCGACGTCGAAGCCATTGGCCATGTAGTAGGAACCCACCGGATCCTGACCCCTGGGCACCGTCACTTCGCTGTAGAAGTATTCGGTATTGGCGGGAACCTGGAAGCCCAGGTGTACCGATGGCCCGCGTAGCGACCAGTAGAAGTTGGAGGGATCATTGGCAAACACGGTGCCTGCCTGCGTGGCGCTGCCACTGGCCTGTAGATCGGCGATATCGCCGAAATAGCCGCCATCGGTGGACACACCTTGCAGATCCACGCGAACGTAACCGGGTTTGTCGATGGTGAAGTTGCCGGCGGCAAAAGGCGACGTGCCTGTGTTGGACAAGTGCACCAGGTGCGATTGCCTGCCTACCGTGACCTTGACAGTGCTGTGGCTGGCGCCGCTGAGCGAGCCGACCAGTGAGAGATTCAGTTGTCCGGCTTGCTGCACATCAAAGAAGGTACTGATGACGGCTTGCCTTGAATCCCAGTTATGCAGGCCGTTGTCGTCAATCAATTCGTCGGCGGCAGGCGAGGTGGTGGTGATATAGGCGTTACCGCCCAAGGGCACCTGTACGGGTGCGGTCTGGGCCAATACGTGGCTACAGGACAATGCGAGCAAAAGACCGGTCAAGCGATACGCGACAGGACGCATGATTTCTCCCCAGGCTTGCGGATGATGGAGCGAAAGGCCGGACGCGGCTCCCCGATGCCGGGGTCCGGTTTGAAGAACACGGGTCGTGCGGAGGCGCAGCTTTCGAAAGATGAAAGATGGCAAACGAAGAATAACGAAAGTTATTAGTCTTGCAAGTGCTTTCGTTTGACGTGCGCCGTAGGAGCGACTTCAGTCGCGAAGCGATCTGCCACGGGGTCGCAGATCGTGACGAGGGAAATCTTCAGCGCGTAGTGCCCGCCCCAACCATCAGGTCGGTCCCGGAGCCATGACTCAACCCTCATTCCCGCGCGCCATCACACACGCGCCATCAAACCAGCGTGACATCCACCCCGGCCGTGCGCAGCGATTCCACCGCCTTGGCCTCGGCGCTGGTGTCGGTAATGACCCGATGCAGTTGCTGCACGGGCGTGATCACGGACAGGCTACGCTGCCCGAGTTTGCTGGCATCGAATACCGCTATGGTTTCGCGCGAGACGCGGATCATCAGCGCGTTGAGCGAGGCTTCCAGCGGGTCGGGCGTGGTCACGCCAATCACCGGATCAAGGCCATCCACACCCAGGAACAATTTGTCGGCCGACAGCTTGGAAAGGGCCTGTTCCGCATCCGGGCCAACCAGCGAATACGAGGTGCCGCGCAGCAGACCGCCCAGCATCATCACGCGGATATGCGACAGCCCGGATAACTCCAGCGCGATATTGAGCGCATTGGTGATGACGGTGAGCGACTCGAATTTCATCTGCCGGATCTGTCGGGCGATCTCCACCGTGGTGGAGCCCGAATCGAGGATTACCGTCTCTCCGTCGCCGATCAACGCGGCGGCAGCCTGGCCGATGCGCAGTTTCTGCGAGTGATAACGGGTTTCCTTGATATTGAGTGGCGTGTCGTGCGCACTGGCCGGTGCGGCGGGAAGGGCTCCGCCATGCGCGCGGGTAATCGCGCTACTGCGCGCAAGCTGCTCCAGGTCGTTGCGGATGGTCACCGCCGAAATGCCGAACCGGCCGGCCAGCTCATCCACCGTCGCGCGCCCCTGGGTTTCGACGTACTCCACGATCAGGCGGCGGCGTTCTTCGGCCAGCAGGCGTTTGGTCGGAGCGGAGCTAGAGGGCGACGGACTCATGGGGCAGGCGAAATAACCGGGCAGCGTTGTCGTGGTACACCTTCCGCAGGATGGTATCGGGCAGGCCCAGTCCGTAGATCGACCAGCGCCCCTGCGGCGGTGTTTCAGCAGGAGCATAGTCGAAATACTCGTCTTCCGTTTCGAGGAAGCGGTAATAAATCTGGTACAGCTCGTCGCAGAACAGCTGCTGCGGCACGTCGTTGCCAAACGGTGGCGGTACGGCGTCCGTACCGAACAGGATGCGGTCCTGGTACTTGTCGAAGAATCGCCGGGCGGCGCGCGGCTGGCGGCCAAGCTCGCCGATGCGTGCGCTGATGTCCACCAGGGTATTGGGAAAGCGATCCAGGCAGGCGGCTACGGCATCGAGGTTTTCCGCCCAGTTGCCAACATGCATCAGAGCGAACGTGGTGTTCGGATGGCGTGCGATCATACGGTCGCGCGCCGCCAGGATCTCGGCGTTGCTGGGAAATTGCGCGCCATAGAACGACCAGTCTGGATGGTTGGCCAGCTCTTCGTAGCGTTCGTTGGTGGGGTCGGTAGGCAGGAAGAAGGCTTCCGGATCCGACACGTGCAGGAATACCGGCATGTCGTGGCTGGCGCAGGCCTCCCACATGCCGTCGAAACGCGTGTCGTCCACGGTGACCAACTGGCCTTCATCGATACCTTCACGCAGGTACAGGCCCAGCGACTTGAGCAGTTTCAGCCCGCGCGCACCGACGCGGTGCGCATGGTCGATGGCATCGGCTTGTCGCTGTGAGTAATCGGATTGAGTGAACAGGCCATAGGATGGCTCGGTCATGGTGAGGAAACGCCCCGGAGCGGCGCGGTCAAAGCGTCGGATGGTGTCTTCCAGTCCCCGGCCGGTGCCCCCGGTAAGGTTGACCATGGTGCGGATCCTCATGCGATCCATGACCGGCAACAGCGCTTCGGGCTCAGCGAATACGGTCATTTCCTCACCCACGCACACGCCGCTGCGCACGTTGGTCGTCCAGGTCAGGTGCGCATGCGCGTCGATCACCGGAAAGCGCGGCCCTTCGATCGGTGTACGGCGTGCGTGCAGCATGCTGCGCGGCCGAAACTGGCTCAGACGCAGCCCTTCCTTGCTCACGTCAGCCTGGGTGGCGAGTTGGTTCTTGCTGTTTTCCACGCGCACGTTACCGGCGGCGATGGGCGGTGAGCAGCATAGACAGGAGGCGGCGTGGGACATGCGGGAGGGTAGGGGTGAGGAGTGAGGAGTGAGGAGTGAGCGCGGCGCGTTGGAGCGAAGGCGAGGGCGGAACACTCTCTCCCGCCTCGCTTCTCTCCACTCGCTCCCCGCTCTTCCCTCGTGCACGAAGCTTATCGTGGATACCGTGCCATGATCTGGTGTACCTGCTTGACCAGCGTCACGGCCTGGTCCAGCGGACGCAGCCACATGTTGCGGCCAAACATCACACCTTGCGCGCCCGAGGCCATGTAGAACTCCACTTTGCGCAAGACCGCGGCATCGTCATCATTTTTCTCGCCGCCGGAGAACAACACCATGGTGCGGCCGGCCGAGCGCACCACGCGACGCGTGCGGGCTTGGGCGTCCTCGTCGAGCTTGTCGTACGGGGCCGGCACGTTGGCGCGCTTGTCGTCGGGTTCGTGCAACTTGACCAGGTCGGCGCCGAGCTCCAGCGCGACACGCGCGGCATAGTCCTGGGCAAACAGCGTGCCCTTGCCGCCCTTGGCTTCGATCGCCGCGCCACGCGGATATGACCACACCACCAGTGGCATGCCGTAGCGCTCGCAGTCCTGGCGCACTTTCTCGAACTGGCGAAACTCGTCGTGCTGGCGCGGTGAGCCCACGTACATCGTGTAGCCAACCGCATCGGCACCCAGGCGCACGGCGTCTTCCACCGAAGCGAACAGCGGCGAGGTGGCCTCGGCATCGCTGGGGATATTGGTCTTGCCGTTGAGCTTGAGGATCAGCGGCACACGGCCCGCATAGGCACCCATGTACTTTTCGGCCAGGCCTACGCCGAGCGCGATGGCCGAAAAATTCCCCTCGACGGCGAGTCGGAACTGGTAATCCGGATCGACCGCCGGGGGATTGGGGAAAAAGTCGGTCGGACCGTGCTCCAACCCCTGGTCCAACGGCAACACCAGCAGACTGCCATTGCGCGGACCGGCGCCATAAAGCAGCCGCCACAGGCGCGTACGCTTGCCGTGCGAGAGACTCAGGCCCGAAAGCGATGCGTAAGTGTTCGAAGGGTCTTGCAAGGGATTGTTCATTTCGAATACCGTTGGTTCCGTGATCGGATGGTTTCACATTCGAGTGATTTAGGCAAAATGTCAATACTTCAAAAGAAAACGAAAGAATTCGAAAGTATCAAGACGCTACGCTCCGCTCCACTGGCAGAGCAGCGCGCCGCCGGGTACGCCGATACGCTGCGGGAAATCCTGCAGCAACCCCAGACCTGGCAAGGTACGGCCGAACACATCGCCCAGCCAGCGGCGCGCGAACCTTTTGCGCGTGCCTTGCAACCCCGGCCGACGCATATCGTGCTGACGGGATCGGGCAGTTCGATGTACATCGGCGAATCACTCGCGCCCACGTTGCAGGCGGAGCTGGGGATATCTACGCAGGCGATTGCCGCCGGTACCTTGCTGACTCACTTGCGCGGCACCCTCCCGCCCGGCCCTGGTCTATTGGTGTCGTTTGCGCGTTCGGGCGACAGCCCCGAAAGTTGTGGCGTCGTCAGCCGGATATTGGAAGAGGCGTCGGACTGGCGCCACCTGGTGATTACCTGCAATGCCCAGGGCAAGCTCGCCACGCTGTACCGCGACGAGCCCCGCGTGGACGTCGTGGTGCTGGACGAGCGTACCAATGATCGCAGCCTGGTGATGACCAGCAGCTTCTCCAACCTGCTGCTGGCCGGCACCGGCCTGTTGCAAGCCGGCCAGGGAGCCATTCCCGCCACGGCGTTACCGTCGCTGGTCGAAGCCGTGCAACAGGTATTCGATCATCATGGCGAGGCCATCGCCGGCATGGCGCGGCGTGATTTCGACGCTGCAGTCTATCTGGGCAGTGGCGGCGGGATCGGCATCGCTCGCGAGGCCGCGTTGAAGATGCTCGAAATGACCGGCGGCAAGGTGATCACCTTGGCCGAGACCTTCCTTGGCCTGCGGCATGGGCCGATGTCGTCGGTACATCCAAAGACGCTGATCGTGGCGTTCCTTTCGTCCGACCCGGTGGTGCGAGGTTATGAGGCCGATCTGCTGCGCGAGTTGTCACGCAAGCAGTTGGGCCTGGCACGGCTGATCGTGGGCGAAGGCATTCCCGCGGATCTGGTCGGCGTCGACGATGTCGCCATCGATCTGCGAGGCGTGGCCGGGCATGGCGAGGTGCCGACCTTGCTTGCCGAAGTCGTCGCGGGTCAGTTGCTGGCGTTCTTTCGCTGCCTGCACCTGGGCGACAAACCCGATACGCCCTCGCAGGGCGTGCTTACCCGCGTGGTTGAAGACTTCGCCATCCATGGGGCAGGCTGATGGCTTCCCGACCCGGGCGCATCCTGGTGGCAGGCGAGATCAATGTTGATCTCGTCTTCAAGGGTCTGGGCCATGCGCCCACGCCGGGCCAGGAGGTGCTTGCCGACGACATGCTGATGACGCCGGGCAGTTCGTCGATGATCTGCGCCATGGGGCTGGCTCGCCTGGGCAATGCGGTCGTTTTTCACGGCAAGCTCGGGGACGACGCCTGGGGCCACTACTGCCTGGGCTCCCTGCGTGGCGCGGGTATCGACGTCGCGACATTGAAGCCCGATGCCAGTATGCGCACGGGCGTCACGGTGTCGCTCTCCACCACGCATGATCGTTCCCTGGTGACCTTCGCCGGAGCCATCGCCGGCTTGCGTGCGGATGATATCGACGATGCATTGCTGCGGCAGGCCGATCATCTGCATGTGTCTTCGTTCTACCTGCAAGAGGCGCTGCGCCCGGATTGTGGCGCACTGTTCGAACGTGCCAGGTCGCTTGGCTTGAGTACCTCGCTCGATCCCGGTTTTGATCCGCGCCAGCTCTGGAATCCGGATCTGCTCGACGTACTGTCGGCCGTGGATGTGTTCCTGCCTAACGAAGACGAACTGCTGGCCATCACCAGGCGCGATTCGGTGGCCGATGCGCTGCGCGCCTTACCTTCGGGACGAACACGCACCGTGGTCAAGCGCGGCCGGCTGGGTTGCCTGACGCTGGATGCTGGTGAGCTTTTCAACATGCCGGCTTTCCACATCGATGCCGTTGATACCACCGGAGCAGGCGACTCCTTCGATGCCGGATTCCTGCACGCCTGGTTGCGCGATCTACCGTTGCGCGAATGCATGCGTTGGGGGAGTGCATGCGGCAGCCTGTCCACGCGCGGCATGGGCGGCACTACACGGCAGGCGACCGTCGATGAGGTCGATGCGCTGCTGGGGATGCCGACATGATCGCCGTCGCCGGATTCAACACCGCCATCGATCGCCTGTTTCGCGTCGAGCATTTCGAAGCCGGGCAGGTAAGTCGAGCCATCGACGAGCATGTCTACCCTGGCGGAAAAGGCCTGCACGTGGCCCAGACCATCGCCGCGCTGGGTGAGCGGGTGCAACTGGTTGGCCTGATCGATCGCGCACACCGCAATCTGGTTGGACAACGCATGGCCGAGCGTGGCGTGCTGTTCCACGGTATCGAGATCGATGACGATCTTCGCACGTGTATTGCGGTGCGGGATACCAGTGGTCGTATCAGTGAAGTGCTCGGACGCGGGCCCCTCATCGGTGAGAAGACCCAGGATGCGTTGCGATCGGCTTTCTGGCGCGCGGTGGATGAGAGCACCGTGGCCGTGCTCTCCGGCAGCCTGCCACATGGCATGCCGGTATCCACGTATGCCGACCTTGTCCTGGGTGTACGTGCCCAGGGTAAGCACTGCATCGTCGATGCCAGTGGCGAGGTATTGCGCGAGTCTATGGCTGCGGTGCCTTACCTGGTCAAGCCCAATCGCGACGAAGCGCAAGCCCTGCTCGGCTATCGGATCGGCGACGTCGATGCGGCTGCGCGTGCTGTGCGCGATCTACAAGCACGCGGTATCGCAACCCCGGTGTTGTCATTGGGTGCGCAAGGCGCGATGGCGGGGCATGGCCAAGACATCTGGCACGCCGAGCTGTTGATCGACGGCGTGCGCAATACCGTGGGCTCGGGCGACTGCCTCCTGGCCGGCATGATCGTGGCCTTCCGGCGAGGCATGTCCACGCCTGATGCCTTGGCGCTGGGTGTGGCCTGTGGTGCGGCCAATGCGCTGCAAGAGGAAACGGGTTGGGTCGAACGCGACGTGGTCGAGTCATTGCGCTCCCGCGTACGCGTGCGCCCATGGACAGCGGATTTCGCGCAGCGAAGCTGAGCGTTGTGGATCAGAGAAAAACGGCCGGCCATGCCGCGCCGCGATGCACCGGGAGCCCAGGCGCCGCTAGAGCGCATGGTTACGGCAAGACGGGAGGATGGTTCCAATGCGGTCGATTCAAGCAAAGCGCGGCGAGTGCGCAGGGGGAGGCTTGTCCCTCAGGAATGCTCGCATCATGCAGGTGCATGCATCCGCGCAAGGCATTCATGCCGGCAGTGTCTGTAGCAATGGCGATGCGCCATGCGACATCGGCCGCCTTGTGCACACAAGTGACTGGCAACGTTTTCGAGGAACGCGTTAACCCGCGCGCCCGGGGAGGGGGCGTGCATCAGGACAGTGGCCGTGGGGAGGAACTCGCGGTCTATCCATCAGGGACATCGTCGCCGGGGAGAAGTGGTGGCGGCGTTGTCTCAAATCATCGACGAGGCGCGGCATGAACAGGATGAGGGAAAGACGTTGTGGGGGCCGGCCAATGGCATTGGCCATCGGTCTGTCATTGGCATTGGGCATGACCGGTGCGATGGCACAATCGATAACCGGTGGTGTGTACGGCAAGGAGCCGGCAGGTTCGGATGTCACCGTGACGATCGATGGCGTCGCCACCGGGTATCACAAGGAACTGCATCCGGAGGCCGACGGCCACTACTCGCTCAATGGCTTGAACCCCGGACGATACAAGGTCACGGTGTCGCAGGGCGGTAACGTCGCCGGCAGCCGTGAAGTGATGGTAACGCCCAATGTGCAAACGCCGGTGGCGAGCTTCACGGCCTCCGCCACGGCGGCGTCCATGCCCCCGCTGCATGCGGCGGATCTTTCCGGCATCAGCGTTACCGCGTCGACGATCCATTCGGACATTGTGCCGATCGATGTCAGTACACCCCAACTCACCAGCAATTACAGCATGGCCCTGGTCAACCAGTTACCGACCGGGCGCAGCCTGGAGAGCATCGCGTTGCTGAAATCCAACGTGCGCTATGACAACCAGACCACCGGCAAGGTGCAGATGGGCGGCGCCAGCCCGTCGGAGAATCGTTACTACTTCAACGAATTCGATACCACCAACGACTACAACGGCCTGGGGGCAACCATTCTGCCCAGTGAAGCGTTGAGCTCGGTGCAGACTTTGTCGAGCAACGCCACGACCACCTGGACCAGTTCCACCGGTGGCGTGATGGCTGCCACGGTGCGGCAAGGTACCAACAAGTTTGAGTCCGGTTATTCGCTCTATTTCACTCCGCCGACGTCGCGCCTGCTCAACCCGCGCTCCAGGGATTCCTACGACTCGGAGGGCAATTACTATCATTTCTACAGCGAGAATCGGCACGACGCGAATATCACCAGCCAGTACCTATGGGCCTCCGGTGCCCTGGTCAAGGACAAGCTATTCTTCTTTGCCATGCTTGGCAACGGACCGGATAACAACAGCCAGAGCACCACGCAGACCTTCCAGACCTATACCAACACGCGCGACAAGAACGCCCTGCTCAACCTGACCTGGAACATCACCAACAACCAGAGCTTGAACGTGGTGGGTTACCGGGACTGGAAGGATACGTTCAATAACCAGTATTCGCTGACCCGCGACTACGATGCCAGTTCGGCCGGCAAGTACTTCGGTTGGAATGCCGCGCACGTGAAGGACCAGTTCCTGATCGGCAACTACAATTGGCAGATCAACGATGCGATGAGTCTGCGCCTGATGGCC
>NZ_DASVMI010000065.1:0-17929 GCF_036384435.1 Dyella sp.
CCCAGGTGTATGTCCTCGACGCACAGTTGCAGCCGGTCCCCAAGGGCGTGCCTGGCGATCTCTATCTTGCCGGCGAAGGACTGGCAAGAGGCTACTTCCACAAACCAGCGTTGACCGCCGAACGCTTTGTGGCGCACCCATTCGTGCCAGGCAAGCGCCTATATCGCTCCGGCGACCTGGCGCGCTGGCGCAACGATGGTGAGCTGGAGTTCCTTGGGCGCCAGGACCACCAAGTCAAGGTGCGGGGTTTCCGCGTGGAATTGGGCGAGATCGAGTCACAACTGACCCGATTGCCCGGCGTCGTCCAGGCCGTCGTCATCGCAAGAGAAGATTCTGCCGGGCAGAAACAGATAGTCGCCTACGCAGTGCCATCACCGGGCACGCATCCAGAAACATCGCAATGGCGACACGCTCTTGCGAGCACGCTCCCGGACTACATGGTACCCGCGTCTATCGTGCTGCTCGACGCGATTCCCTTGACCACCAACGGCAAACTCGACCGCAAAGCGTTACCCGCACCGGACTACTCCGATCATGCAGGGCGCACCCCAAGGACGCCACAGGAGACGCGACTTGCGGAGCTGTTCGCCGAAGTACTGGATCTGCCGCAGGTGGGCATCGATGAAAGCTTCTTTGATCTGGGCGGCCACTCGCTGCTGGCTACCCGATTGGTATCGAAGGTTCGCGCACTATTCGGTATAGAGCTTGGTATCCGCGTGTTGTTCGAGCATCCGACCGTGGCCGCACTGGCCACTCAGATCGATCAGGCGGATATCGGGCGTGTGGCGCTTGGTCCCATGCCGCGAGGAGACCGTCTGCCACTCTCGTATGCCCAGCAGCGCTTGTGGTTTATCGAGCAGTTGGAAGGCCCCAGTGCCACCTACAATATTCCGCTGGCGCTACGACTGACCGGCGACCTGGATATCGACGCTTTACGTGTCGCGCTCGGCGACCTGCTTGATCGGCACGAAAGCCTGCGCACGCTTTTCACTCAGATTGATGGTGTGGCGTATCAGAGCATTGTCCCCGATGCCGAGCGACTATTCGCGTGGCGCGCCATGGATGTGCCCTCCAGTCAACTCCAGGCAACCCTGGCCAGTGAAGCGTCTACGCCTTTCGATCTGTCGAAGGAGCTGCCTCTTCGCGCGGCGCTCTTCCGTGAGTCGCCCCAACAACACGTATTGCTTCTTGTACTTCACCATATCGCCGGTGACGGTTTGTCCCTGTCGCCGTTGCTGAACGACCTGGCCCTGGCTTATCGCGCGCGACATGACCGACAGATGCCGCAGTGGTCGCCCCTGCCAGTGCAGTATGCAGATTACACGCTGTGGCAACACGAATTATTGGGTAGCGAGGGCGATCCGAACAGTTTGCTTACCATACAGAGCGATCACTGGCGCAAGGCGCTCGGGGGCGCGCCAGAGCAGGTATTTCTGCCGACCGACTACGCAAGGCCAGCTGTCGCCAGTAATCGCGGAGGATCGGTGGCATTCCATGTGGACGCGGACACGCATGCGCGCCTGCTCGCGATCGCCCATGACTGCGGCGCCACGCTCTTCATGGTTCTGCACGCAGCATTCGCATTGTTCTTGAGCAAACTGGGCGCTGGCAAGGATGTGGTCATCGGCAGCCCCGTGGGTGGGCGAACCGATGAGAACCTGAGCGAGCTTATCGGCTTCTTCATCAACACCTTGGTGTTACGCCTGGATCTTTCCGGAAACCCTGACTTTCTCGAACTCATAAATCGTGCTCGCGAAACGGATCTGGCGGCATACAGCAACCAGGACATTCCTTTCGAGCGATTGGTTGAGATACTCAAGCCAAAACGTTCGCTGTCTCATCAACCGCTGTTCCAGGTCATGCTGGATCTACAAAATGGCAGCGGCTCGGAGTTCGAGCTGCCCGGCGTGGAGATTGCCTATGAAGCGATCGGCGTACGCACGGTCAAATGCGATCTCGACCTTGTCTTCGTCGAACGGCGCGATCCGATTGGCCGCGCCCAAGGCATGGATGCATCGCTGGACTATGCTACTGATCTGTTCTCCGAATCCAGCGTGCAAGGCTTTGCTGATCGATTGACCCGGCTGTTGACCGAGTTGGCTCGCCGCCCGGGCGATCCGCTGTCGTCTCATGGCCTGATCGATGCGAACGAGTGGAAAGCGCTGTTTGGTAGCGTTCATGCCGAATCTCGGT
Organism: Dyella sp.; assembly: GCF_036384435.1. Lineage (GTDB taxonomy): Bacteria > Pseudomonadota > Gammaproteobacteria > Xanthomonadales > Rhodanobacteraceae > GSA-30. The sequence continues at coordinate 2,194 of NZ_DASVMI010000065.1, forward strand.
CACAGCCGCCCTACTCGACGATTGAACGCTTCGAATTGCAGGTGCGCGAGACTCCGCAAGCCATCGCAGTCAGTGATGGCCATCTAGACATCACTTATGAAGAACTCAACCGGCGTGCCAATGCGCTGGCTCATCGCCTTATCGGCGAAGGCATCGGACCCGAGCAGTTTGTTGCCATCGCCCAGCCGCGCTCAATCGACTTCATAGTTTCCATTCTGGCCGTTCTCAAGAGTGGCGCCGGCTATCTTCCCCTGGATTTGAATTATCCTGCCGAGCGGCTTCGACTGATGCTAGAGGATGCTCACCCCGCGCTGGTACTGGGGCATTCGCAAGGCCACGCATGGCTATCGGCCAATTATCGTTGCCTGAATACGGATGAAGACGAACTGTTGCAGGCCAATCCTGAGTTGCCTGACCCCGACAACAACAGCCGTACGCGGCCACTGCTTCCTGGGCATCCCGCCTATGTGATCTATACGTCCGGCTCGACGGGGCGCCCCAAGGGGGTGATCGTCTCGCATACCAGCCTGAGTCAATTTGTAGCCTGGGGCTGTACACACTTCGGTAAGCGCCTCAAGCACACCTGGTTAGCCACCTCGTTCTGCTTCGATGTGTCTGTGTTCGAACTGTTTGCGCCACTGTGCAGTGGTGGCCACGCAAGACTGGCGTCTGATGTACTGGCCTTGGCGGATCAGCCGGCCGCACATATGGCCGGAAGCCTCATCAGCACGGTACCCTCTGCGCTCCAGGCAGTGCTGGAACAAGGTCTGTCGTTGGCCGATGTTCACACCGTCGTGCTTGCTGGCGAAGCGCTGCCGATGGCTTTAGTCAGCGATATCGCCGCTCGTTGGCCAGACTGCAGGGTGACCAACCTGTATGGACCGACAGAAGCCACGGTCTACGCTACCGGCTGGGATTGGCTGGGCGGGTCGGGTGGAAGCATCGGCAAACCCTTGACCCATGTGCACGCCTACGTGCTGGATGCGGATTTGCAGCCGGTACCTCCGGGCGTTCCAGGCGAGCTTTACCTGGGTGGCAATGGCCTAGCGCGCGGATACCTGCACCGGCCCGCACTGACTGCCGAGCGCTTTGTTGCCGATCCTTACATACCAGGCCGGCGCATGTACCGCACCGGGGACCTCGTACGCTGGCTGCCCAGTGGGGAACTGGATTTTCTCGGTCGTGTAGATCACCAGGTCAAGATTCGAGGCTACCGTATTGAACTGGCTGAAGTTGAGACGGCACTGGCTAAACTGCCGAGCGTCCGACAATGCGTGGTTGTTTCCCGCGAGCGCGAAGATGCCACACCCGCGTTGATTGGCTATGTGGTGTCCGACGCCTCAGCACCATTGGACACGGATCAACTACGCCGTGAGATGGCGCGAACCCTTCCCGATTACATGGTTCCGTCCATCCTGGTGGCCCTTGAAACACTGCCTTTGAACGTCAACGGAAAACTGGACCGCAGTGCATTGCCGGCTCCAGAGTATTCCACGCTGACCACGAGAGCGCCTCGTACGCCACAAGAAAGCATACTTGCTTCCTTGTTTGCCGAAGTACTCGGCCTGAGCAACGTGGACGTTGAAGAGAGTTTCTTCGACCTCGGCGGACACTCCCTGCTCGCCACACGTCTTATTAGTCGAATCCGTACGACGCTGGACGTCGAACTGGCAATACAGACGTTGTTTGAACATCCTTCCGTCGCAGCCATGGCGCGGGAAATAGGCGCGGCCTCGCGTGGCCGGGCGCCGTTACGGCCGACGCAACGGACGGAACACATGCCGCTGTCGTATCCGCAGCAACGGCTGTGGTTTATTCAGGAGCTTGAAGGACCAGGAGCGGCTTACAACATTCCTCTAGCGCTGCGTCTGCATGGAAATCTGGATCGCCAGGCGCTGCTTGCGGCTGTACAAGACCTGTCGCAGAGGCATGAAAGCCTGCGCACTGTGTTTATCCAGACGTCGGCGGGCCCGGTACAGCGCGTGATGGAACTGGACCAGCTCGCCGTGGCATGGCGGGAAGCCTCCGTGGGCGAAGATGCCCTGCAGGAGGCGATCATCCAAGCGGCTTCGGAAGGTTTCGATCTACGAAATCAGTACCCATTGCGAGCTCACCTGTTTACGTTGGGTGAGCATGAACACGTGCTGTTGCTCGTTCTGCATCACATCGCAGGTGACGGCTGGTCATTGGCACCGCTACTGAGCGATCTGAGTCATGCATATGAGAAGCGGACTCAGGGCCAAACGCCCACATGGAAGCCCTTGCCGATTCAGTATGTCGACTACAGCGCCTGGCAGCGCGAATGGCTCGGCAGCGAGACCGACCCCTCCAGTGTGATCGGCAAGCAATGCAGCTACTGGACGCAGCAACTCGAGGGCATCCCCGATCAGCTGAACCTGCCGCTGGATCGCCCTCGCCCCTCGATCGCCAGCCATCAGGGCGATGTAGTGAGATTCCATCTCGATGCAGACCTTCATGGAAGCCTGCTTCGACTGGCCCGCGAGGAGCATGCCACGCTCTTCATGGTGCTTCATGCGGCATTTGCGCTGCTACTGAGCAAGCTTGGCGCGGGAGTCGACATTCCGATCGGCACGCCGATTGCCGGGCGCACCGATGACGCGCTTCATGACATGGTCGGCTTCTTCCTCAACACGCTTGTACTGCGGACCGACCTTTCGGGCCAGCCGACATTCCGAGAGCTTCTCAAGAGGGTCCGCCAGACAGATCTGGCGGCGTACGCGCACCAGGACGTTCCCTTTGAACGTCTCGTGGAAATCCTCAATCCAACCCGCTCACTATCCCGACAGCCACTGTTCCAGGTGATGTTGGTGTTGCAGAACAGTCCCGCCAGTGACTTGGCGTTGCCGGATTTAGCGGTGCAGCCTCTGGAAATCGGCAAATCGCAGGCTAAATTCGACTTGCGACTGGCCATGGGCGAGCTATGGGATGCGGATCACCAACCAGCTGGCCTGGCTGCGGAACTGGAGTTTTCCACAGATCTGTTCGACGCCGATTCCATGCAGTTGCTGGTGGCACGCCTGAGCGGCCTCCTGCATCGTATCGCCCTCGACCCCGAGTGCTCGGCCGCCTCATTCGCACTTCTTGACTCGAACGAACACCGCCTTCTTGAGGAATGGAACGCTACATCCGAGACACGCGAGCCCATGACACTGGGCGCCCTCTTCGAGCAGCAGGCAGCGCAATCCCCACAAGACATCGCTGTGACCTTGGGTGATCGCTCGCTGTCCTATGCGCAGCTCAATGGTCGCGCCAACCAACTGGCCCATCACTTGATTGCCAGCGGCCTGAAGATCGAGGACCGGGTCGCGCTGGCGATGCCCAGATCGATCGAGCTGGTGGTGGCCATGCTAGCTATCATGAAGGCTGGTGGAACCTACCTGCCGATTGACCCGAATTACCCGATAGAGCGTATCGCGTCCATGATAGAAGACGCTCGCCCGGCACTCGGCTTGACGGTCCATGGCGCTCGATCCTGCCTGCCTCCCGACATGCCGTTGTTGTTGCTTGACGAGCCTTGGCATGACGGCGCACTTCGTGACGACAATCCAACGGATGGTGACAGGCCATCCAGGCTGCTTGCCGAACATGCCGCCTATGTCATCTACACCTCGGGATCTACCGGAAGGCCCAAGGGAGTATGCATACCGCATCGCAATGCAGCCGGCTACCTGCGATTCCTGGCGAGCAACTATGCGATCGGCAGGCAGGATGCGGTACTCAACATGACCTCGGTGTCATTCGATCCTTCCATTCGTGACATTCTGTGCCCCCTGGTCTCCGGTGCCCGTCTGATCATGATGGAGCACGAAGATGCCCGGAATCCTTCAGCCTGTCTGCGCACGCTGAGCGAATATGGTGTCACGACTATCCTGAGCGTCACCCCGAGCTTCCTTGCCGAACTGGTCACTGCCCAGGAAGTGAAACCCGTATCGTTGGCTTTGCGGCAGGTGCTTACGTGTGGCGAATTGCTGCAAGGCGCCCTGCTGGTCCGTTCCATGACGGCGCTGCACTGCGCTGTACTGTCGAATCAATACGGTCCTACCGAATGCACCATGACCTCTACCTGGAAAGCATTCAAGGCCGGCGAACAGATTCAAGGCCCTGTGCCTATTGGTCGTTTGGTGGACAACGCTCAGGCTTATGTGCTGGATGCATGGCTGCAACCGGTACCACCAGGAACCCCAGGAGAGCTGTATCTGACCGGCGATGGCTTGGCGAGAGGGTATCTATTTCGACCGGGCCTCACCGCGGAGCGCTTCGTCGCCAATCCCTTCGTGCCAGGCGCACGCATGTATCGTACCGGCGATCTTGTGCGCTGGCTTGCACATGGAGATCTTGATTTCCTTGGCCGCGTCGATCATCAGGTCAAACTTCGCGGCTTCCGTATTGAGCCAGGAGAGATCGAGGCCACTGTCACCGACCAGCCGAACGTGGCGCAGTGCGCCGTCATTGTCCGCGATGAGGCCGGTGAACAGCGGCTGATTGCCTATGTCGTGCCCAAGGAGGGGCAATCTGTCGATCCAGACGTATTGCGCACGCGCCTGGCCGCTCGTTTACCGGATTACATGGTTCCAGCAGCCGTGATATGCCTGGATGCATTTCCGCTGACACCCAACGGCAAGCTCGATCGCAAAGCGCTGCCCGCCCCCATTTATGGAAGTCGTGAAGGTCGGACACCCCGCACGCCCCATGAATCGGTCATCGCGGATCTATTCGCCGAGGTGCTTGGCCTGGTCCGGGTGCATATCGACGATAACTTCTTCGATCTCGGTGGACATTCGCTACTGGCCACAAGGCTGGTCAGCAGGATCCGCGCAACGCTGGACATCGAGACGACGATCCGATCGATATTCGAACACCCGACCGTGGCGCAGCTCTGCGCGGTGCTTCATGGAGAGCAGCATTCGCGATCGCCATTGTCGGCGCAGTCGCGGCCTGATCCACTGCCGCTATCGTTTGCCCAACAACGCCTGTGGTTCATCCAGCAGATGGATGAACAGGGCGATGCCTACCATATCCCCCTGGCTTTACGCATGCGTGGCCCAGTCGATAGCCAGGCCATGCAGTTGGCTCTGCTGGATGTCGTCGAGCGCCATGAGAGTCTCAGGACGCTTCTGGTCGAACATCACGGCCGGGCGAGCCAGCAGGTCGTATCGGTGGATGCAAGCGACTGGTTTTCACGCATGGAGCTATCGGAAGAGCAGCTTGCAGAAGCGCTTACGGCTTATATATCGCAGCGGTTCGATCTAGCCACGCAATTACCCATTCGTGCTTGCCTGCTTCGCGTGGATCAGTACGACCACGTGCTTATGATCGTATTGCATCATGTGGCCGCCGACGGCTGGTCGATCGGTCCGCTGCTGCGCGACTTGTCGCGAGCTTATGGCGCACGACTGAACGAGCAACCTCCTGCATGGGCTGCCTTGCCCGTGCAGTATGCTGACTATGCGCTGTGGCAGCGCGACCTGTTGGGCAATCACAACGACCCCGGCAGTCTGGCCTGGAAGCAATGGGATTACTGGCGGCAACAGCTTGACGGTCTTCCCGAGTACATCCAGTTGCCGTTTGATCGCCCCCGACCCACGGTGCCAAGCCAGCGCGCTGACACCGTGCGCTTCACGATCGACAAGGCAATGCAACAATCGCTGTCTGAACTCGCGCGCCAGCAGAACGCCACCTTGTTCATGGTGCTTCATGCAGCGTTTTCTCTATTGTTGCATCGATTGGGCGCGGGTGAGGACATTGCCATCGGCACACCGATTGCCGGGCGAACCGATGCTGCTCTGCATGATCTGGTGGGATTATTTGTCAACACGCTGGTATTGCGCACGGACGTTTCCGGCGACCCGACCTTCGAAGAACTGGTTCAGCGAGCCAGAGCAGTAGATCTTGCCGCCTATGCTCACCAGGACATTCCCTTCGAGAGGCTTGTCGAACTGCTCAATCCCGCGCGGTCTCTCGCACATCAACCCCTGTTCCAGGTCATGTTGGTATTGCAGAACCAGCAGATGGGCGCGGTGGAGTTCGCGGGAGTGGAGATCGATTCATTGGCGTTGTCCAAGGCAACGGCTAAATTCGATCTACGGCTGAGCCTTGCAGAGTATGCAGACGAGACGGGTTCACCTTCGGGTATGGCCGCGGAACTCGAATACAGTTGCGACGTGTTCGAGCGCGATACTGTTGCGCAGATGGCTCGACGGTTCGAACAGATCCTCGTCGATGCCGTGGCCACGCCAACACGTCGTGCGAGTAGTTTCGATCTGGTCGGTGATGATGAACGACGGAATATGACACAATGGAATGACAGCGATCATGGATTCGATGATGCAGCTTTGCATGTTCGCTTCGAGCGACAGGTCGATCGAACGCCGCATGCTGTAGCGCTGGTGTTCGAAGGCCGAACGCTTACTTATAGTGAGCTGAATGCGCTTGCCAACCGCCAAGCAAGATATTTGCAATCGCGGGGGGCGGCACCCGAACAGATCGTTGCCATTGCGCTTCCGCGATCCATCGAACTGGTTGTAGCGCTGATGGCTGTCTTGAAGACCGGAGCGGCATATCTTCCCCTTGACCTGGACTACCCGCGTGAACGCCTGGGTTACATGCTTGAGCAGGCACGCGCAGTATGCGTGTTGAGTCGAAACGATGTTGCTGGCGCCCTTCCCCAGGGCACCGCGACGTGGCTGGTCGACAAAGAAAACTGCCACCTTCATGCCCCAGGAAACCTGCAAGATGTCACCGTTCCGACAGGACATCCTGCATACGTGATCTACACTTCAGGATCGACTGGACGGCCCAAGGGAGTTGCCGTCAGCCATCGTGCAATCGCCAACCGGTTGCAGTGGATGCAGGACGCATATGGCCTTGCGCAAGACGACGTGGTCTTGCAGAAGACACCGGCGGGATTCGACGTTTCGGTATGGGAATTCTTCTGGCCACTTCTCGAAGGTGCCCGCCTGGTTGTCGCCCGCCCAGGTGGCCACAAAGAGCCGGCTTACCTCGTAGACCTGATCAGGCAGCAGGCGGTAACCACGCTCCATTTCGTCCCGTCCATGTTACAGGCCATTCTCGGCGAGGAAGAGCTTTCACAGTGCAGTAGCGTACGGCGGATCATCTGTAGTGGCGAGGCGCTGCAAGTCCAAACGGTACAGGCGTTGCAACGTCGGCTGCCCGTGATCGTCCACAATCTCTACGGGCCGACCGAGGCTGCTGTCGACGTCACGGCCTTCTCCTGCCTACCCGGCAAATCGTTGGATAGCGTTCCGATCGGCCTGCCCATATGGAACACGAAGTTGCATGTACTTGACACCCGCCTGAGGCAGGTGCCGCTTGGCGTTCCAGGCGAACTGTACCTGGCGGGCGAAGGTCTCGCGCGTGGCTACGTGCACCGTGCGGCCCTCACGGCAGAGCGCTTCGTCGCCAACCCATTTGCGATGGGAGAGCGCATGTATCGCACGGGGGATCTGGTGCGATGGCGAAAGGATGGTCAACTGGAATACCTCGGACGAACAGATCACCAGGTCAAGCTCCGCGGTTTGCGTATTGAACTGGGTGAAATCGAGACTGCCCTGCTCAGCCAGCCAGGCGTCGACCAATGCACCGCTTTGATCTATAAAAGCGATGAAGACCACGCCCAGATCGTTGCCTACGTCGTGGCAGGCCCGCAGTATTCTGTCAGCGCTGATTCCCTCAAACGAGCCGTATCCGATCAACTGCCCGACTACATGGTGCCAGCGGCAATCATGTTGCTCGATGCATTCCCTCTTGGCCCCAACGGCAAGCTTGATCGCAAGGCGTTGCCTATGCCTTACCGGGTATCGGAGCCAACCCGTGCACCTCGATCCATCGAGGAGCAGGTTCTGGTCGCCCTATTCGCCGATGTACTGGGTCTTGAGCAAGTTGGCGTCGACGATAGCTTTTTCGACCTTGGAGGAGATAGCATTCGCTCCATCCAGTTGGTCAGTCGTGCTCGCAGAGCGGGTCTTCTCATTACCCCCCGGCAGGTCTTGCAATGCAAGAGCGTTGCGAACCTGGCGCTTGTCGCGCAAGCGGTGGAATCTGCATCGTCCTTGGAAAGTGATGGCACGGGCGTCCTGGCCGCCACTCCCATCATGCACGAGCTATTTGAGCGTGGCGGTTATGGAGCCAGGAATTACCAGCATTTCCTGATACAAGCGCCCGCGAGCATGACCATGTCACTGCTTGAGAACATGGCGCAAGCCATGCTTGACCGACACGACATATTGAGGTTGCGTGTAGCCGTTGACGGCCATATGGAAATTCTGCCGACAGGTTCGGTAAGCGCAACACAAGGTGTCCGTCGCGTCGGGATGACCGGGCACTCGACAGCCGAGCGTGAGGCTCTGCTACAACAGGAGGTCGCGTTCGCCCAGGCGCGCATCGATCCGACCTCGGCAAACCAAATGCAATGGGTGTGGTTCCAGGACCACGCCCAGGCGCCTGGCTGGCTATTGCTGTGCTTCCATCACATGGTCATGGACCCGGTGTCGTGGCGAATCATGCAACCCGAACTGAGCATGCTGTTTGACGCCTTGTCCAGGGGTGAAGCTCCTCGCTGGTTGCATACCGGCACGTCCTACCGTCAATGGTCCAACCATCTGGCCTCATTGGCCGCAAGTGCTGAGCTTCAATCGGAGCTTCCGTACTGGGAGCAAGTGGCCGCGACAGAAGATCGCCTGATTTCATCGCGCCCATTGCGCCGCCAGCCTGTGGACGGCGATTGCCGCTATACACACCTGGACATTGCCCTCCCTGCTGACACTACAAGCCATCTCCTTGAGCGAGTCCATGGCGAGCTGGCCGCTTCGGTCAACGACGTGTTGGTTGCCGCTTTCGCCCTGACAATCGCCCGATGGCGAGTCGCGCGAGGCGAGGAACTCCCCTCCGTCGTTCGTTTTGATATGGAAGGCCACGGCCGCGAATCCGATACCGACGATCTGGACCTGACCCGCACACTCGGCTGGTTTACGAGCATGTATCCGGTAAGCATTCCCCTTGGCGCGGGCATGGCCGATCACAGCATGAGCGACCCCGCCCAACATGCCGCACTGGTTGCGAATGTTCGGGATTACCTGAATCGGATTCCACGCAAGGGCATGGGCTATGGCGTGTTGCGATATCTCAACCCCGGAAGCGCCGTACGCCTGAAGAAATACGCGCCCTCACAATGTGTATTCAACTATCTGGGACGCATACGCCTGACTGAATCGTGCGATTGGGAGCTTATACCCCAAGGCGTCAATGTTGGCGCGCGCGATCCAGAGCTCGCCTTGCCTTACACCATTCAGTCCATGGCAATTTTGCATGACTCCGACGATGGCGCCACGCTCACCATGCGCTTCGTAGCCGCACAGGACATCTTCGATATCCACGAACTTCAGGAGCTGGCTCGCATATGGACCCAGACGCTGTACGCGTTCGCCGACTCACCCGGGGTGCCAGACAACACCGTGCACCCGAAGAAAGGTGAAATCAACGCATGACACCAGGCATGGCCGCGGTCGTTACCAACTTCTTGCGGCCATCGCCTATTTCAGACATTTGCATTTGGGAGGGAATTCGTCATGAGCAAGACGCTTCTGATCGATAACTACGATTCGTTCACTTACAACCTCGCCCAGCTCATCGCCCGTGCAACGGGCGAGCGTCCTGTCATCGTCAGAAATGACGAGACGACCTGGGAAGCGCTTCGCCATCAAGGGTTCGATCGTGTCGTGGTTTCGCCGGGACCAGGACGACCGCAGTGCCGCGAAGACCTGGGCATATCCGCTGACGTGATCGAGCAAGCGAATGTTCCCATTCTGGGTGTGTGCCTGGGGCATCAGGCGATCGGGCATTTCTTCGGCGCCACCGTCGATCTGGCACCGGAGCCCATTCACGGCCGCTTGAGCGCTGTCAGGCACACCGGCGCAGACCTCTTCCAGGACGTCGACAATCCATTTGAGGCCACGCGCTATCACTCCCTGGCCGTCACGGATCTTCCCGATCATCTGGAGGGAACCGCATGGACCGAAGATGGGACCTTGATGGCGCTTCGCCACGTTGAAAAGCCGATCTGGGGAGTTCAGTTTCATCCTGAATCGATCTGCACGCAATTCGGGGAGAAGTTGATACAGAACTTCTTCAAGCTCAGCGAGCCTTACTGCCGGCGCGCCATGGATACGATCCCCACGACATCGCCGCATGCAGCACACACATCGGCAATGGACTGGAGCCGTACGCAAATGCACGTGCGGCGATATACCAACGCCAAGCTGGAGCCAGCCGAAGCGTTCACGGCACTTTTCGGGGACGGAGAAAATGCATTCTGGTTAGACAGCAGCCGGCCGAACGATACCAACGCGCGATTTTCCTATTTCGGTAATGCACTCGGGCCATACGGTGAGCTACTCGAATATCATTCCTTGTCGCGGCAGCTGACCATTCATTCGCGCCACGGACAGACGGTCCTCCATGAGGATATCTTTGCGTACCTTGAAAGAGAGCTTGCGGTTCGATCAAAACCGCCCATAGAAGATGCGCCTTTTGACTTCAATGGCGGCTACGTGGGCTACTTCGGCTATGAACTGAAGGGCGAGTTGCAGGGAAGCTACGCCTATCCCGCACGCACGCCCGACGCGAGCTGGATATTTGCCGATCGCTTCATTGTCTACGACCACAAGGAACGAGAATATTGGGTGGTCTGCATGGATGATGAGCACGCGCTGAGCGTGGAAAACGAAGGATGGCTTGAGCATGTGAATTTCACGCTGTCGGGCATGATGCGCATCACGCCCGGCACAGCCGATACATTGACCGAGAGCCGGCTTCACAACATTCGTTGGCGACACGAGCCGGAAAAGTATCTTGAGATGATTCGGCAGGCCAAGGAGCTTATCCGTCAAGGTGAAACCTATGAGGTTTGCCTGACGAATGAGCTCACCGCGCAACTCGATGCCGATGCATTGCCCATCTATATGAATCTTCGCTCGGTCAACGCCGTGCCGTTCGGTGCCTATTACCGCTTTGGCAATGTCGATGTGCTTTGCGCGTCGCCGGAACTCTATGTCGAGGTGTCACGAGACGGCGATGTGGAGTCCAAGCCGATCAAGGGCACGGCCCCCCGGCACGCGGACCCGGTAGAGGACCAGCAGATTGCCGAACGGCTGGCGAACAGCGTCAAGGATCGATCGGAAAACCTGATGATCGTCGATCTTCTACGTAATGACCTCAACAGGTGCTGTGAGGTCGAGAGCGTGCATGTCCCCAAGATTTTCCACATTGAATCTTTTGCCACCGTGCATCAGCTGGTAAGCACTATCCGGGGCAAGCTGATGCCAGATCGCACCACGGTGGACTGTGTGCGCGAATCGTTTCCGGGTGGCTCGATGACCGGAGCCCCCAAAGTCCGCACGATGAATATCCTGGATAAGCTTGAGGAAGGGGCACGAGGAATCTATTCCGGGAGCCTTGGCTATCTGGCGCTCAATGGAAGCGCCAAGCTGAATATTGTCATCCGGACCATTGTCAAGATGGGAAGCCACGTATCGATCGGCGCGGGTGGCGCGATCGTCGCCCTGTCCGATCCCGAGGAAGAGCTGGCCGAAGTGCTTTTGAAAGCAAGGGCCCAGATTCGTGTGCTTGAGATGCTCGGCGCCGGAATGACAGCGGACGCCCAGGTGAGTGGCAACGAGAAGAGTTATGAGCTTGCCACCTCAAAATGAGAAATCAAGCATAACCGTGCATGTCGTTATGGAGATAGATTCATGAGCTTTGAGCACGAAATCATCTTGATGCGAAAGAAGATCGACGATATTGATCAGCAATTGATCGACCTGCTCGGTGAGCGGTTCAAATGCTGTTTAAAGGTAGGTGAGCTGAAAAAGCGCTACAGCGAGCCCGTCATGCAACCGGGACGAGTCATGGAAGTGCTAGAGCGTGCTGCCACGGCTGCCCAGCCGTTGGGCATGTCCGGCCAATTTGCTCGCCAGGTCTGGCAACTGATCATCGACGAGGCGTGCCGCATGGAAGAGCAGGCCGATCAATCAAGCCGCGTGCTTTCCGAGGCATGATATGAGCACCGACAACATCCTATGTTCCATGCCATGAAAGAAAGCCCTTTTCCGACGGTTACTCTCATCGGGCATGGTCCGGTAGGACGCATGTTTGGTGACTTGCTGCATGACCACGGTAGCCGTGTAATGCGCTTCGATCGCGTGCCTGCACCCGGGGTTCTTGAGGGCGACGCAAGAATACCCGACGAGACGCTGCTGGAATCGGTAAGACGCAGCGATCTTCTGCTGCTTGCCTTGCCCGAGCCGGTGCTGGCTGATGCCCTAAAGACGCTTGCATCGCATATGCCCCCGCATGCCCTGCTGGTCGAGACAGCATCCGTCAAGACATGCCTCGAGCCCATCAAGCAGGCACAGCTGGCTGGTAGGGAGATATTGGGCATCAACCCCATGTTTGCGCCCTCCTTGGCTATGAAAGGTCGCTCCGTCGCAGTTATCCGCCAACACTACGGCAAGGCGAGCGAGTGTTTCGAGAGCATCCTCGAGAAAGCCGGAGCCGTGCTCGTTGACATGAGCGCTGGGTACCATGACCGTATCGCGGCCAATACCCAGGCCCTCACGCATGCCACGATCCTGGCGTTCGCCGAGGCTCTCAGGCAAAGCGGCTACTCTCTCACAGAGATCCTGGCCGTGGCTCCGCCGCCATTCCGGGTGCTGGCTGCCCTTGTGGCGCGCATGCTCGGACAAAACTCAAACGTGTACCTGGATATCCAATCAGAGAACCCGTATGCCGCCGATGCGCGTCGACGCTTGATTGAAGGAATATCCCATTGCTCGGCGCAAAGCACTGCCACGGATACCCGGGCATTCGCGCTCTGGTTTGAGGACATATCCGGATACTTCGGACCTGAGCAGCGCGATCTCGGGGAGCTTTGCGCGAGCTTGTTCGCCAATATTCCCCTTGTCGATATCGCCCGCGATAACCCGGCCACCAACAATATCTCGATTCAAACGTCAGTCCCAGAGGGAATCTCGTGAGCGAACAGGTCTATTTGAAGAACAGCACCAAGATGGAACCGCTGAGCGCACGCTGGTATGCATGGAGCCACCTTATATCTCCTGTGCAGCACGCCATGAACATGACCTACAGGCATGCGCCGATGTTCCAGTCGTTCATCGCCAACGCTGCAGTCCATGAAGCGGCATCCAACAATCCCAAGATGCTTGGCGGGTCGTTCATGGAATTGAAAAAAACGGATCTTGCATCGATCAAGGACCTGTTCCAGCAAACACAAGGCAATCACGGTCATATGCTTCGTTTTGCCGAGGCTCTGGTTGGCCTGGATCGCCAACTGCAAAGCGAGAAAGGCTTCAGTCTCGATCACGTCTACAATAATTTGCCGACCAATCTCGCTGGCCTGGTCGAGGTCTCTTATGACGTGAACAGCCACCCTGGCATGCGTGTGTTGGAGGAGCTGGCTTACGACAGTGACTTGTGTAATCGAGCAACTCAGGAGATGTCATTCGTCAATATACGTGATGAGGAGCGCAACTTCTTTCTCAACACCCCACGACTGCCGTCCGACAACCGCCTGATTGTGCAGCTTCCATTTCAGGATGGCCGCGTAGATCTACTGGCCAAGGCACGCACGCAAGCCGTGCCGTTTGACGAACTTGTCCAGGCTCTGGATATCGCCACCGACCAGCGCAACCAATTCAGGAATTATTTCACGAACCAGGCGCCGGATCGGAATGCGCCCAACTTTGATGGTGATGGAATCCGCCTCCGATACTTCGGACATGCCTGCGTATTGATCCAAACCAGGGATGTTTCGATCATGATCGATCCATTCCTGACCTGGGATGACGACTATGAAGGCGAAGACCACCTCTGCTTCAATGATCTTCCCGATCATATCGACTACGTCTTCCTGACCCACAACCACCAGGATCACTTCAGTCCCGAACTCCTGCTGCAATTGCGTCAGCGCATCGGGCGGATCCTCGTGCCACGGAACAACCCCCATAACGTGGCCGATCCCTCGATGCGTCTGGCGCTTCGTGCCTTGGGCTTCGAACAGGTGGATATCCTGGACTGGATGGACAGCATTCCGGTTCCTGGCGGTGCAATCACCAGTATTCCATTTTACGGTGAACATGCCGACCTCAGTATCATTAGCAAGCATGGCATGCACCTTCGCCTGCTTGACCATACGTTTCTATTTCTCGCCGATTCTGACTGCAAGGATCGCGCGCTCTACCGGCGTATAGTCTCGCGCCTGGGTAAGGTAGACACGCTGTTCATTGGCATGGAGTGCGATGGAGCGCCATTGACTTGGCTGTACGGTAGCTACCTGAGCAATCCAATCAATCGCAAGGATGATGGATCACGCCGGCTATCGGGCTCAGATGCGGCGCGCGCACAAGCGATCGCCGAAGAGTTCGGATGTTCGAAAGCTTATGTCTATGCCATGGGCCAGGAACCATGGATGCGCTTCGTGGCGGGCCTCCAATATACGCCAGAGAGCAAGCAGATCGTCGAATCCAACAAATTTGTTCAGTCCTGCCTTGAATCAGGTATCGAATCCGAACGCCTATATGGCTGCAGAACCATGGCATTCTGACTGAATCCGGCATCCGACTATCTATTTGGAGAACCATGTGTTTGCTTACTACCTGAATCTTGCGGGGCGAAGCTTACGCAGCCACAAGGTGCTGACCATATTGATGGTACTTACATTGGGCCTGGGCATTGGCGCTTGTATTACCACGTTGACGGTACAGCGGTTGCTGTCGGGCGATCCACTTCCGCAAAAGCATGGCAAGATCTTCTATCCGCAGCTTGATCCTTATCCGGCCAACCAGAGCGCTGGCAATAATGGAAAGTTGCCGCCGACGATGACCTACGTCGACGCGATGAGCCTGGTTAACGCGAATAAGGCCTCCCGCCAAGTCGCTGTGTCATTGATTTCGGCCAAACTCACGCCGGATGTCGCAGGGCGCGGACCCACGACACGCCCCTTCTTCACCGATGGCGTCATAGCCACGTCCGATTTCTTTGGCATATTCGATGTGCCATTCAAATTCGGACATGGCTGGAGCTCACAGGACGACCAAAGCCGGGCAACCGTGGTAGTCATCGCCAAGTTTCTCAACGACAGGATATTTGGCGGAGCCGACAGCACGGGCAAGATACTGCGCATCAACGACCACGATTTCCGCGTTATCGGCGTTGTGGATGACTGGTCGCCGCAGCCGAAATTTTACGCACAGGAGCTTGGTGGTCGAAGCTACGGTGACGGCGACGGCGTATTCATGCCCATCGGAACCGCGCTGGATGCCGGCATGAGCCCGCAGCAAGTCAGCTGCTATGCCGAATCAGACGTCAGCAAGCTTGAAACCGCATCCTGTACGTGGCTTGGCGTATGGCTTCAGTTGGAAAGCCCCCAGGACGTGTCGGCCTACCAAAGCTATCTTGCCGGCTATGCCGCACAGCAGATGTCCCTCGGGCGTTTTCAGAAGTCGTCATCGAGTCTGACTGAGCTCAACGAGTGGCTGGTGCAAGAACATGTAGTACCCAGCGACGTGAAACTTCAATCCTGGCTTGCGCTCGGCTTTTTGCTGGTGTGCATTGTCAATGCGATCGGCTTGTTGCTGGCCAAATGTCTTCGTCGTTCCAATGAAATCGGCGTGCGTCGCGCGTT
>NZ_DASVMI010000066.1:0-23259 GCF_036384435.1 Dyella sp.
AGCAGGCGCATGGCGCGCTGCGCGTCCTGGAAGGGCGCCACGGGCTTCCATCCATCAGCCGGCAGGCGGTAATAAAGCACCACCGGCGTTACACCGATAGCGGCCAGCCACTGCGCGGTCGGCATCGCCTCGTGACCGATGCCGATACGGAAATAACCGCCACCACCGATCAACAGCACGGCCGTGCCATTGGGATGCTGCGGGCGATAGATCTCGATGCGCGGACGAGACACATTGGACACCGCACCAACACCCGTACCGCTCTGGCCGATACGCTCGGGGCCTCCACGACCGCGCCCGCCACCGGGTGGCGAACCAGGCCATAGATCGAGCGACTGCATCGACACGCCGACAGGCGATTGCTGCGCTAACGCAGCGCCACTGCCAGCCAGCCCGATGGCAAGCACGACAGCCACTGCACGAAGGAAACTCATGGACGATCTCCGGTATTGACGAGGACAGCCCTGTCGCGATCGGCGGCGTCAGCCTTGACGTCGCCATGAAGCGCCGCGCGCCAGCGCGCGGCGTCGAATGCACCTTCCCAACGCGCCACCACGACGGTAGCGACGGCGTTGCCGACGAAATTGGTAAGCGAACGGCATTCGCTCATGAAACGGTCGACCCCGAGGATCAGTGCCATACCGGCCACCGGCACCGAAGGCACCATGGCCAGCGTCGCGGCCAGGGTAATAAAACCGGCACCGGTCACACCGGCCGCCCCCTTGGAGCTGAGCATGGCCACCGCCAGCACGGTCAACTGCTCGGTGAGCGTCAACTCCGTATGCGTGGCTTGAGCGATGAACATCACTGCCAGGGTCATGTAGATATTGGTGCCATCCAGGTTGAACGAATAGCCGGTTGGCACCACCAGACCCACGACCGAACGACTACAACCGGCACGTTCAAGTTTTTCCATCAGGGAAGGCATGGCCGCCTCGGAGGACGAGGTACCCAGCACTAACAGCAGTTCGTCCTTCAGGTAACGGATCAGGGCGAAGATCGAAAAGCCAGCCACGCGCGCCACGGCGCCGAGAATCACCAGCACGAAGAACAACGAAGTGCCATAGAAGGTCAGCACCAACCAGGCAAGGTCCACCATGGAGCCGATACCGTAACGACCGATGGTGAAGGCGATCGCTCCAAAGGCACCGACCGGTGCGGCCTTCATCACGATACTCACCAGCTTGAATACCGGGGCCGCCAGGGCATCGAAGAAGGCCTTGACTGGAGCCGCCCGCTCACCGCATGTAGCCAGGGCTATACCGAACAGCACCGCGAAGAAAAGCACTTGCAAGACGTTGCCTGAGACGAAGGCCCCAACCACCGTATGCGGAATGATCTCCATCAGGAAGCTGGTGATCGACATGTCGCTGACGTGACTGGTGTAGTTCTTCACCTCCGCCGTATTCAGGCTGGCCGGATCGGCATGCATGTTTGCGCCCGGGTGCACCAGATGTGCCGCCAGCAGGCCGATCACCAGCGCCAGCGTGGAGAAGAACAGGAAATAGGCCATGGCCTTGAGCACGACGCGGCCCACGGCACCCACATGATTCATACCCGCGATGCCGTTGACCACCGTCAGGAAGATCACTGGCGCAATCACCATGCTCACGAGGCGAATGAAGGCATCGCCCAGCGGCTTGAGGTTGCGTCCCAGGTCTGGCGCGTAGTGCCCCAGCACCGCGCCCAGGGCAATGGCTACCAACACCTGCACATAAAGGTGCCGATAAAACGGAGTACGCCCGGATACGGCGGGCCTCGATGGGGAGATCTGCATGAATACCTCGCATGGCCGCGACCTGCGCAACATGCGACCGGCCTTTGGATGCCAGGCTTTTTTAGCCCAAACCGGGCCTTCACCCGAATAATACATTCGGGTTAACTGCCGGGCGGATATGCGAGCATAGTGGGCATCTGGCCATTCCTATCGACTGAAAATCGTCTGTTTTCGATGATTCGTGATCACCGCCGCCTGCGCCTGATTCAGCTTTGCCTGCTGTTACTCATTGTGGGCAGCAGCGTTGGCGTCGCCCGCTGGTGGGCCGGCCAGCGAGCCCTGACGCAACTGGCAGGCCAGGCCGACGAACAACTTCAGCTACGCGCACAGTCCCTGCAACGCCTGATCGATCGCTACCGGGTGCTACCGGATGTCCTGGCACTCGACCCGGAATTGCGGCAAGCGCTATCAGGCCCTTCTTCACGTATCGATGCCCACGCACTGGACCTCAAGCTGGAACAGGCCAACGGCGCCACCCATACATCGACCCTGACCTTGATCGACCGCAACGGCATCGCGGTGGCCGCCAACAATTGGCGCGAAACATCCAGCAATGTCGGGCTCGATTACAGCTTCCGTCCGTACTTCCAGGAAGCCATGGCCCAGGGCCGGGGCACGTTCTATGCACTGGGCGTCTCGACCAATGTCGCCGGCTATTTCATTGCCCGCGCGCTGCGCGACGAGCACGCCCAACGCATCGGCGTGATCGTCGTCAAGATCACCCTCGATGCCTTGCAGAGCGAGTGGTCACACAGCGACGACACCCTGTTGCTGAGCGATGCACAGGATGTGGTGTTCTTGGCCAATCGTGATGGCTGGGCCTATCGCAGCCTGCGTCCGCTGGCGGCCGCGGAGCTGGCGCGCCTGGTAGCTACCCGGCAATACGGCAATCAGCGACTGCTGCCGGTTCGTTATCGTCTGGGACAAACACTGGTCGACGGCAGCCGCGAAGTCACACTTAGCGATCCGGTGATACCGCACGGCGTATTATGGCGCTCCCTGCCCTTGCCCGCCCAACGCTGGACGTTGCATTCGCTCAGCAGCATGCAGCCGGTCGTCGCCGCGCGCCGTGTTGCCACCCTGGCCACGCTCGGCGCATGGCTGCCCTTGATTCTACTCGGCATGTTCCTGCAACAACGATGGCGCCTGGCTCGCGTGCGCCAGCAAAGCCGCGAAGAGCTCGAACGCATGGTCACGCACTACACCACCGCGCTGCAGTCGGCGCAGGACGGCCTGGTGGACGCGGCACGTCAGGCTTCCCAGGGGCGCAACAGCAACCTGGAGCATCTCCCGCAGGGCGTAAGCGTGGTCGATGCGCAGTTACGCCTGGTGGCCTGGAACAGACGCTACGCGCAGATCTTCGGCTTTCCACCTGAACTGCTGCAAGCGGGAAGGCCCATCGAGGATCTGTTCCGCTACAACGCCAGGCGTGGCCTGCTGGGCCCTGGCAATCTCGAAGAAGCTATCCAACGACGACTGGACTATCTACGCCGCGGTGGCCCGCACATGTACGAACGTGAATATCCGGACGGCAGCGTGTTGGAAATCCGCGGCAACCCGCTGCCTGACGGCGGCTTCGTGACCAGTTATGCCGACATCACCGCTTACAAGAGTGCCGCGCGCGATCTTCGCACGCTCACCAGCACATTGGAAAAGCGTATCGAGGAAAGCACGCAGGATCTGCGCAAGGCAAAGGCCGATGCCGAGCGAGCCAATCGTTACAAGACACGTTTCGTCGCAGCCGCCGTGCATGACCTGATGCAGCCGCTCAATGCCGCTCGCCTTTTTGCCGGCGCCTTACGCCAACATTTGAGCAGCGACGACCAGCACCAATTGCTTGAACGTGTCGAACAAGCGCTGCATGCTCAGGATGGATTGCTGACCAGCATGCTGGATATCTCGCGCCTGGAAGCGGGCGTACTCCAGCCCACGATTACCTCATTTGCTCTAGCACCGCTGCTGCAAAGCCTGGCCAGACAGTTCGGTATCGTTGCGCAAGAGCGCTCGTTGCAACTGGACTTGGTGGATACGCGATCATGGGTGCGCAGCGATGCCCTGCTCCTGCGACGCATCTTGCAGAACTTTCTTTCCAACGCCATGCATTACACACCACAAGGACGGGTATTGCTTGGTTGTCGTCGCGCTGGCGGCATGCTGCGGATCGAGGTATGGGATACCGGTGTAGGCATCGCCGAAAACAAGCGCGTGGCGATCTTCGAAGAATTCCACCGGCTTGATAGCGGGCTGGATCGTGACGACCGCAGTGCTGGGTTGGGGTTGTCCATCGTCGAACGCATCGCTCGTCTGCTCGGCCACGACATTGGTCTGCAATCATGGCCAGGGCGTGGCAGCGTTTTTTCTGTGGCAGTCCCTCTGGCTCCTGCACAACGCCAACCGCAGTCCGCGACGCCCGTTCGTGACGACGACTCTCTCCTGATGGGGCGGCATGTTTGGTGCATCGACGACAATCAACAGGCCCGCGAAGGCACGGTCGCCCTATTGCAAAGCTGGGGATGCCGGGTCACCTCCATGGCAAGCGAAGCCGAGGCATTGGCCTGGCGCTCGCCAGCGCCGGATATCGTACTGCTCGACTACCAGTTAGGTACGTCTATCGGGCCAGACATGCTGCCCGCGCTTTACCAACAATGGGGCAGCGAGCCGCCGGTCATCGTGATCACCGCGCAACGCGATGAAGACACCCGACAGAAGATTATCCAGGCTGGCCTGCATTTCATGGCTAAGCCGGTGCAGCCCGCCAGATTGCGGGCATTGATGAGTCGATTGCTGCTGGCAGCTTCGTCGTAAGAACGATCACTCGATGACCTGGTCACGCGCCGGAATACGGGGAGACTGAAACGCGGTGCCATCGCAGCGTTGCGGGAGCAGCCTCAGCCGGAGGCGCGGCTGGCGATTTTCAGAGCCCTCATCTGTGACTGCATCGCAGATGGCTCAGCGAATGAATTGGCTCCTACTCCAGATCGAGGGATTTGACCAGCACGGCGGCCTGGGTGCGCGAGCGGCATTCGAGCTTTGACAATACCGCGGTCACGTGAATCTTCACGGTGTTTTCCGCCAACCCCATCGCAGCGGCAATCTGCTTGTTGAGCAGCCCTTCGGCCAGCAGCATCAGCACACGGAATTGTTGCGGCGTCAGTTGCGCCAGCCTTGCCGCAAGCATGGCGTCCTGCTCGCTGCGCTCCGCACGCGCGGCCTCGAACGACGTGCCACCGCCCAGCACGGCCTCCACCGCCTGCCCCAACATTTGCGCCGGGGCAGCCTTGGATACGAAACCGGCCGCGCCAAACTGCTGCGCACGCCGCACCGTGCGCGGATGATCGTTCGACGAGATCACGATCACTGGCAAATCCGGATATTCACCGCGCAACCAGATCAACGACGAGAAACCCATCGCTCCCGGCATTGTCAGGTCAAGCAGCACGAGGTCGGTCGCCGGCTCGCCCGCCAGCACCGACTCCAGCGAACTCTGGCTCGACGCCTCGACCACACGGACACGGTCCAGCGCGCCACGCAGCGCCTGCGATACGGCCGCGCGAAACATGGGATGGTCATCGGCAACGACCAGGGTGAGTTCAGGCGTCATGGACATATGACGGCAGCATAGCGGATGCGTGACTAGAAAGCCGCTCGCCTGGGTGTCGGGTACGGCATCTGCCTGGCTTCAGGCAGGCCGTTGCGAGCATGCCATCCGCCAGCCCCAAAAAGCCATGGCCGCCCCTGCGGACGGCCATGGCTCAGGCACGAATCATCACGCGAATTACTTCTTCGCGAACAGGTGTTCCACACCGGCGCGCTCTTCGCGCAGTTCCTTGTTGGTGGCTTCCATGCGAGCGCGGGAGAAATCGTTGATCGCCAGCCCCTGCACGATCTCGTACTTGCCACCCTTCACCGTTACCGGGTAACCATAGATCACACCCGGCTCGATACCATACGAACCGTCCGACGGAATACCCATCGATACCCAGTCACCCTCGGTCGTGCCCAGCGCCCAGTCACGCATGTGATCGATCGCGGCCGACGCGGCCGACGCGGCCGAGGAGGCGCCACGGGCCTTGATGATGGCTGCGCCGCGCTGCTGCACCGTCGGAATGAAGTCGCTTTCGTACCAGGCCTGGTCGACCTGTTCGAGCGCCGGCTTGCCTTTGACCGAGGCCTGGTGCAGGTCAGGGTACTGCGTGGAGCTGTGGTTGCCCCAGATGGTGACCTTTTTGATGTCGGTCGTGTGCGCGCCGGTCTTTTCGGCCAGCTGCGACAGTGCGCGGTTGTGGTCCAGGCGCACCATCGCGGTGAAGCACTTCGGGTCCAGGTCAGGCGCATTCTGCTGGGCGATCAGCGCGTTGGTGTTGGCCGGGTTGCCAACCACCAACACCTTGACGTCACGCTTGGCATGATCGTTCAGCGCCTTGCCCTGCGGGCCAAAGATCGCGCCGTTGGCTTCCAGCAGGTCCTTGCGCTCCATGCCGGGGCCACGCGGACGCGCGCCAACCAGCAGGGCGTAGTCGACGTCCTTGAAGGCCACGTTGAGGTCGTCGGTGGCAACGACGCCAGCCAGGGTCGGAAATGCGCAGTCATTGAGTTCCATCACCACGCCCTGGAGCGCGGGCAATGCCGGAGTGATTTCCAGCAGGTGCAGGATCACAGGCTGGTCCTTGCCGAGCATGTCGCCAGCGGCGATGCGAAACAGCAGGGCGTAACCGATCTGGCCAGCGGCACCGGTAACAGCAACTCGGACGGGGGCTTTCATCGTGGCAACTCCTAGAGGGTACTTTGCTTGAAACAAAGCCCGCAGCGCGAACACTGCGAGCTAGGGAATGATCAGGACAACTCGGCGAAGAACTCGGCGATGCGCGCAAGTCCCGGTTCGAGCTGGGCGGTAGGACACGTATAGGAAATACGCATGGCACGCGGTTCGCCGAATGCCGACCCCGGAACGCAAGCTACGCCCTTGGCTTCCAGCAGGGCGGCACAGAACTGCACGTCGTTCTCGATCCTCACGCCGCCATGGTGCTTGCCAAACGCAATGGAGATATCGGGGAACGCGTAGAACGCGCCTTGCGGACGCGGACATACGACACCAGGAATGGCGCGCAGGGCATGGACCACGACATCGCGTTTGGCCGCGAATTCCTCGCACTTGGCCTGCGGGATGTCCTGTGGCCCGGAGAAGGCGGCCACCGCGGCTGCGGTAATCACTTCCGGCACGCTGGTGATGTGATTGGAGTTGAGCGTGGTCACCGCCAGCGCAACAGCCTCGGGCGCAGCGATCAGGCCCACTCGCCAGCCCGGCATGCCGTAAGTCTTGGACAATGAGTCGACGAAAATCAGGCGATCGCGCAATTCCGGCCGGGCAAACACGAAGTTGTGATAACCCAGGCCGTCGAAGACCATTGAGTTGTAGATATCATCGGTGATGATCCAAGTATCCGGATACTTGGCCAGCACATCGGCGAGCGCGGCGATTTCCTCACGCGAATAGACCATGCCCGTCGGGTTGGACGGGTTGTTGAACAGGAACACCTTCGGCTTGCGAGCCAGTGCGGCGTCGAGCTGATCCACCGTAAGCTTGTAGTTCTGCTCCGGACCACAATGCAGCACGTTGATCTTCGCGCCAACGATTTGGGCGATGTCGTGATAGGTCGTCCAATAGGGTGCGGCGAAACAGATCTCCTCGCCCTCGTTCAACAGGGCCTCGGCCAAGTTGTAGAGCACCTGTTTGGCGCCGATGCCGATGGAGATGTTCTTGCGGCCATAACCTGAAAACCCCAGCGCCTCGATGTGTTCGAGGAAGGCATCCAGCAAAACGTCCGCACCGCGATTGCTGCCGTACTGACCGCTGTCATGCGACAGCGCCTCGCGCGCAGCGGCGTAGACGTGTTCACCGGGAAGGAAATTGGGTACACCGATGGAGAAGCTGATGATGTCGCGCCCGGCCGACTTCAGTTGCTTGGCCTTCTCGGCGATCACCATGATCGCACTGGGCTGGGCACGGCCGATACGCTGGGCAAGCTGGGGCATGACTTCCTCGGAGGAAATGAATCAGCAAACCGGGAGATTTTAGCATGACGCGCCGCCGCATCGGCGCAGGCTGCTCCCGATCGCGGTCGCCGTATACGCCTGCTTCACCTTGGCTTGAGCCGCGAGAGGTCGCCATCACCTTGATTTTTCAGCCGTTACCTGCAGGAGTGTTCACCACGAAATATTGACAGGGCACGCTTAAGGTTCGCCATGACACCATGCGCCCGCGGCGGGCTCATCTGCTGCGCACCTGCTGGATACAGGTAACGAAACAGCCGGAAGGAACGGGCTCCACCTTGCGAGATAAGGACCTGCTCCATGTTGATGCACTGGTTTATCGTCTTCATTATCGGCCTGATCATCGGCGTCCTGGCCAAGTTGCTGGTGCCGGGGCCCGATGGCGGTGGCATCATCGTCACCGCTTTGCTCGGCATCGCCGGCTCGATGCTTGCCACCTATGCCAGCGAACGCTGGGGTCTGTTGCCGCTGACTGGCTGGAAGCATTTCGCGGGCTCCGTCGGCGGCGCCATCATCCTGCTACTGATCTACAACGCTGTATTTGCCCGCCCGCGTCGCCTGTAGCGCCTATGCCGAAAAAAGAGGGCGGGCATGGCCGCCCGCCCTCTTCATGATTTCTCGTGCACGAGGATGTCAGCCGCGCTGATCGAGCACCTTGTTCCATTCGTCGACACGATCGGCCTGGGCGGCCAGCAACGCATCGACGTCGCCCTCCACGGTGACCTTCTCGATCACGTCCCCCTGACGGATCGCATCGACCACCTTCTGGTCTTCGGCACCGACCACTTCGCCGAACACGCTGTGCTTGCCGTCCAACCAGGGGGTGGCGCCATGCGTGATGAAGAACTGGCTACCGTTGGTGCGCGGGCCGGCATTGGCCATCGACAACACGCCCGGCTTGTCATGGCGCAACGACGCATCGAACTCATCCTCGAACCGATAGCCCGGGCCGCCACGACCACTACCTTCCGGACAGCCACCCTGGACCATGAAGTCGGCGATCACGCGATGGAACGACAGATTGTCGTAGTACCCGCGACGAGCCAGGTTCACAAAGCTGGCCACCGTCACGGGGGTCTTATCGTCATGCAGACGCAGATGGATGGGGCCACGGTTGGTAACGAGGGTAACGGAAATGGTCATCGATGGTTCCTGATTGAAGTGAACCGCCTTCTGCGGGGCGGTTTCGGATCGCCAAGGATACCCCAACCCCGACAGATTGATGCTGCAACGCAGCAATTTCTTGCGCCACCTTTCATCGGCTGCGGAGATACCCGGCATGCGCAGTCGTGCGGCGATGCGAAGGATTCATGCAAGCAAGCCAACGATATCTTGCGAATGGACGCCCAAACTTGCGCATGAAACGTGACGCAACCGACGTCGTTACGCACTGTAGCCACAACGTCACAGAGTCCGTCATTGCTGTCGCATAAGCGCCAACGCTTCGTCATCTAGCGACACCACACTGGCCTGCGGTCGGCGCGATTCCCTCTCCTTTTGTCGCGCCGATCAATCAGGGGGACCACGCTCGATTCGCAACTTCCACGAAGGTAAGTTGCTGGGGATCAAGTCATGTCCAAGATGTTCGGCAAGCGGCTCCACCCGCTTTTTCTCGGCATGCTGGCGACCGGCCTCGCCGGTGTTGTCAGCGCACAAACCACCACCGCACCCGACAAAGACGCAGCCTTCAGGAAAGACATTCCTACCGCGCCGCTGCAAAGCCAGCACGGCCTGCCTGGCGGCATCGTCGCCCTGCATAAGCCCAAGAGCGGCAAGGACAACAGCGACAAGACCAAGACGCCCATCAAGCACGTCATCCTGTTGATCGGCGAAAACCGCACGTTCGATCACGTCTACGCCACTTACAAGCCCACACGTGGCGAAACGGTGTTCAACTTGCTGTCCGAAGGCATCGTCAACGCCGATGGCACGCCCGGTCCGAACGTCGCGGCGGCACGCCAGTTCATGGCCACGCAGTCGGGCGACTATCAACCAGCACCCACGCGCACCACCACTTATGAAAATCTGCCGCAGATGAACACCGGCGGCGCTCCGACTCAGGCACCGTTCGCCTCGGCAGCGCAGGCTCAATCCATCGAACCGGCCCTGCCGGACGACGCCTACCAGGAACTGGCCGAGGGTGGCACGGGCCTGCCGGCAGGCGTACCCGATACACGCTTCCCAGCCGTGCTGACCAATGCGCCCGTGGATATGCATGCATCGCTCAGCTACAACGACTACGCCAACAGCCCGGTCCATCGCTTCTTCCAGATGTGGCAGCAGCTGGATTGCAATATCAAGGAGGCCACGCGACAGAACCCGAGCGGCTGCCGCGCGGATCTGTTCCCGTGGGTGGAAGTGACCATGGGTGCCGGTAACAACGGCGCGAAGCAGCCGGCCAATTTCACCGACCAGACCACCGGTGAAGGCTCCACGTCAATGCAGTTCCTGAACATGGCCAAGGGCGATGCGCCCTACTTCAAGCAATTGGCCGATCAGTACACGCTCAGCGACAATTTTCACCAGTCGGTCATGGGTGGCACGGGCGCCAATCACATCATGCTTGGCTACGGCACGTTGATCTACTACGCCGACGCGAAGGGCAAACCGGCCACGCCGCCGGTCAACCAGATCGAAAACCCGAACTCGCAGCCGGGCACTAACAACTGGTGGGTCCAGGACGGCTACGGTGGTGGCTCGTACGTCAACTGCGCCGATGAAACGCAACCCGGTGTCGCGCCAATCAAGAAGTACCTGCGTTCGCTGCCCTACAAGACATTCAAGGGCACCGATTGCAAGA
Source organism: Dyella sp. (assembly GCF_036384435.1). Lineage (GTDB taxonomy): Bacteria > Pseudomonadota > Gammaproteobacteria > Xanthomonadales > Rhodanobacteraceae > GSA-30. The sequence goes on from NZ_DASVMI010000066.1 coordinate 10,629, forward strand.
AGGACGCCTATTACCTGGTCAACAACTACAACCCAGGTTACATGGGCGATGGTACACCGGCACCACTGGGCGACCAGCAGTTCACCATTCCGCCGTCGACGCAGGAAAACCTGGCCACGCTACTTGAGCGTCACAACGTGAGCTGGAAGTACTACGGCGAAGGTTGGGGCCAGGGCAAGGAAAACGGCGAAGCCGGTACCTTCTGCAACATCTGCGATCCGTTCCTGTATTCAACGCAGGTCATGACCAATCCGGACCTGCGTGCCAACAACCAGGACATCAACGATCTCTACACCGACATCCAGAACAACACGCTACCTGCGGTGTCCATCGCCAAGCCGGATGGCATCCTCGACGGCCATCCGGCTTCCTCGAAGTTGCAGTTGTTCGAAGGCTATGTGAAGAAGATCGTCGACATGGCCAAGGCCAATCCCAAGGTGTGGGCTGACACGGCCATTGTGGTGACCTTCGATGAAGGCGGTGGCTATTACGACTCGGGCTATGTACAGCCGGTGGATTTCTTCGGCGACGGCACGCGCATCCCGATGCTCGTGATCTCCAAGTACTCCTCCGGGGGCCACGTAGTGCACACGTACTACGATCATGTGTCATTCGACAAGTTCGTCGAGTCGAACTGGGGCTTGCACGACCAAATCTCCGAGCGCAGCCGTGACAACCTGCCCAACCCGATCGCCACCAAGGGCAATCCGTATGTGCCAGTGAATGCGCCCGCCATCGGCAACATGATGGATATGTTCGATTTTGGCCATCAGGGTCGCAAGGACGGTATCGCGGCGGAACTCCAGGATTGATCCACACCCATGCTTGATGCGTGCCCTGCCGGACACTCCGGCAGGGCAGCTTTTGTCGGGAGAACCGCAACGCCATGATTACCGTTCAACAGCGCCGCCGGCACCTGCTTCAGGCATTGTCCCTGGCTGCGATGGCTTTCGCTGCCCTGGCTGCATTGCCTGTCCATGCCGATCCCGGGGATTTCGGCGCCATGCCCGGCTTGTGGAAAATCGTCACTCGCATGTTCAGTCACGGTCAGTGGAGCAAGCCCACCGTGCAATGGCATTGCGTGGACGAAGGAGCCGACCCATGGCCATCGTTCGGCAAGATCGATCTTCCTGGCAGCAGGCAATGCCAGGTCGCCGGCCAGCATCGCGCCAGCACCTCGCTCGACTGGACCTTGCATTGCGATGCGTCCGACGCCGTAGCCGCACGTGGACACGTAGGCTTCGATTCAGCCGAGCACTACACCGCACACCTGACGTTGCCCAAAGGCGGCGATGTCGTGCGTGTCGAGGGCAAGCGCTATGCGGCCTGCACCAGTCCTGCCGACTGAGAACTGGGTGGGGAACGTCGGGAACCCGAAGCACGGGTAGATATCCGGTGACATTCCTGCCCTGTGGACTCCAAGGACGGTTGGGCGTTTGGGCGTCTAGCCATCCGACCTGCGAAATTTTCCGATAGCCAGGCCTCCCCGTCTGGCGGAGACTCGCCTTATCAGCGCCGGACTTTTAAGGGGGAGGCCATGCGCCGATTTTTCTTGTCTCTGGCTGCGTGGCTGGTTGCCACGGCGGCCCTGGCTGACACAGCCACGACCGACAGTGCTCCACCGGAGTGCGTGAGCTTCGCCCGGCCGTTCTACCTGATTGCCCGCAATCGGGACCGGGGCGTCACCAAGGTGGCCGCCATGGCCAACGTCAAGCGCAGCCGCGGAGAAGACAACAGCCCCGGCATGCCCGACAACTGGATGACCATGACCGTGACCACGGTCTACAACTATCCGGCCGTGCCGCCCGAAGAACTCCAGGCTCGCGCCCAGCGCGCCTGTTCCCTCGACGCCGAGGGCAAGGTGCAGTTTCGCGGCATCTAGCCGAATGGGCCAGCGGCGCGCCCACCAGGATGCCGAAAAAGTAAATTTATCGTAAGAAGGCAGGCTGGAACGATCCAAATGGTCAAACCAGGAAAAATTCTCAACCGCCTCCTCACTACTTTCTAATGGTTCCACCTGCATAGTGGAGGTGTGGGAAATCCAATGCGCCTTGCGAGGTCACCGTCCATGTACGCCCAAACCACCACCACGACGCCGACCTCGATAAATGCAGGCAACTGGCTGCAGCGTGCCATGCACGCGGTGCGCCAGATGACCCGCCCGAGGGAAGTTGCCCCAGCCGCGCCGCTCACTCGCCGCCAGATGTTATTGATGGCCCAGGATCGCAAGCGTGCCGAAGAACGTGCCCGTCGCCAGGCCTCCCTGACTCGCCAACACAATGCTTGAGAGACGCCGTGACCTGCTGATCAAGGGTGCATCATCGTGATGCTGGTGCCAGCACCCCCTTGATGAAGCGGCGGCTGCACGGGGCGTAACCCTGCGCCATGTAGAAGGAGTGGGCGTTTTCTCGATGATTATCACTCGTCACTTCGATGCGGCGGGCACCGTGCGCCAGTGCCCATGACTGCGCGGTCGCAAGCAAGGCTCTGCCGACACCTTGCCGTTGATACATCGTTCGTACCGAAAGCGCTGTGATACGTGCAAGCATGCCTGATTCATGCCAAAGCGGTATGGCATGCAGGCTGACGCAACCCGCTGCCTCGCCCATGCCATCGTCGATGTAGATCCACATGGCATCACTGGACGCGTTGCGCAACACGAGCAGCTTTTCGCGTATCAACGATGCGGGTGTCGCATACCCCAGTGGCTCAAGACACAAGGCAATGTCTTGAGCATCCGCCGATGTCACCATACGTATCGTCATCAATACCTCCACGGTCAGGAACCCAGGCTAGCCTGGAGAGCTGCGCAAATGGTGTCCTTGCCTGGGCACACACGTGATGGTCAGCCATGCGACATTCGGAGATACACGAGGCAATGCTCACGCGATCGGGCTGGGGGGTTCCAGAACTCGGCCCCACGACAGGTTCGCAGAGTGCTTCACGAAGGTGTGAGCTACACACAACCTGCGTGGCGTGGGTCAGCGTTCTGGCCAGTGCCATGGCGGCCCGTCGAGCAGGCCATGGCCGCGTATGCGTGTTTCCCCCAGCGACTTCTCCAGATGCACGGCGTTGCAGTCCTCGGCTTCCGTCAACGCGGAGATCAACCTCGATGCATGCGATACCACCCAGACCTGGGTACGCTCGGACGCCTTGATGATCAACCGTGCCAAAGGCAGCAGCAGATCCGGATGGAGGCTGGTCTCCGGCTCGTTGAGGATCATCATCGGGGGCGGCCTTGGCGTATGCAATGCGGCAATCCACAGCAGGTAGCGCAAGGTGCCATCGGAAAGCTCCGCCACGCTCAGGGGGCGTAACAAGCCATGCTGGCTGAGCCGCAGTTCGAACCGCCCGTCCGGCGCGACGATATCCACCCGCGCACCGGGAAAGGCATCTTCGACCGCAGCCTCCAAGGCGCGGCCATCGCTCATTTCCTGGATCGTTCGCCACGCGGCCGCCAAGTCGCGGCCATCGTGGCTGAGCACCGGCGTGCGCGTACCGATCTGGCTGGCACGTGCAGGCGCATCCACGTCAGTGCGAAAGTGATCATAGAACCGCCAACCGCGAATACGCTCGCGCAGCGCAAGCACTTCCGGAGCTCCTACCGGATCGGCAATCTGCGTGAACATGCTCTCATACTGGCTCAGATGCTGATGAACAACGCGCCAGCTACGCCCATCCCGTACGCTCACCACACTGCTTGAACGATCGACCAGCAAGTTGCTCTTGTTTCGCAGGAACGGACCCGACCAGATCACTTCACGCTTGATCTGCGGATCGCCGGAGAACATTGAAGAAAGTCTCTGCGGCAATCCCAGGTCAATGGCATAGCCGAAATCGTCGTCGGCAAATCCCAGCTTCAAGGCGATCGGATCACGCCGCGGACCACCTTCCACCTCGACGTCGCCACGGCGCATCGCCTTGGATATTTCTTCCGGCCCGGCCCACAAGGTGGAAGATAGCCCGCCCTCGCGTGCCAGGGCGGACACGACACCTCCTTGCGCGGTTTCGGCTAGCAGGCGCAAGGCACGGTAAAGATTGGATTTGCCCGCACCATTGGACCCCGTGATGACGTTGAGCCTGCCTAGTGGCATCTCCAACGCGCGCAGCGAGCGATAGCCGGCAACCGCCAAGGTGCTCAACATGGTCCGATCCCTGGATGGATGATGTGGCGCTTTTTAGCACCCGCACGCAGCAAACGCCAAGCCTTCAGCGAAGTTGACTGTCTTTGCTGCCCCGCCTGTTATACAAGCCGACCGCCTGCTCACCGTCTTCGGCTTGCTGGCAGACCACGCAAAGTCGCACGCCGGGCACGGCTTTGCGCCGAGCCTCGGGAATCGGCGCCTCGCATGCTTCACAGTGCGTCAGCCCGGGGCCCTGTTTCAGTTGTCGACGTGCGCGCTCGACCGCATCACTGACGGTGGCATCGATCTGGTCCTGCACCGCACCGTCTCCTGCCCAGCCTGTTGCCATGGGAGCCTCCAGATCTAAACAAACGTGGCAGCCGTACCCAGCTCATCGCAGACGGGTGACCCGCCGGGCGTCGCCACAAGCATGGATATGCCATCGTACGGACAGGAATCAAGCGTTCACATCCGCAGGCAACCAAGGTCATCCATTCACCTTCGGCACATGGGCCAGGGGTATAACCTACCGCCGGCCCGCCTCATGGCGGTCGCACGTTGGCACGCGGAGGAGATTCGTCGATGTCCCAACCCCATTCGCAACATCGTTTCCGTCAAGGCATGCTGGGGCTGGCTGTCGTGGCCATGCTGGCCTCGGCGCTGCCCGTCGAGGCCCAACATTACCGCCGCGGTGGTTACCATCGTCCGCCACCGCCTCGTTACTACCACGACCGGCGTCACAGCGACTCCGGTAGCCTGATCGCCGGTGCGCTGCTGGGTGTGGTGGCCGGCGCAGCCATCGCCAATTCGCAGCAAAGCGCTTCGCAGCCGCCGCCGACCGTGGTGTATCGACAGGCTCCGCCTCCGCCGCCACCCGGCGTCGTTTACTACGACGATGACGGTTATTGAGCAGTGCCGACATAACGGCACGCCCATCCTCGAGAGTTTAAGGAGTTCTCCCGTATGAAAAACGCACTGCGCATCCTTGCCGTTCCCGCACTGCTGTCACTGGCCATGCTGGCTCCAGCGGCCTGGGCACAGACCACGCCCGCCGCCGGCTCATCCAGCGGCGCCAAGTCGCATGCCCAGCGTCATGCGGACGCCGTGGAGACTCGCATTACCCAGTTGCACACCCAGTTGGCGATTACCGACCAGGAATCGAAGCAGTGGGATGCTTTCGCACAGACCATGCGCGACAACGCCAAAAGCGCTGACGATGCGTTTCGCGACCGTCGCACCAAGCTTTCGAGCATGGCAGCGCCGGATGCCATGAAATCCTACGCCGACCTCACCCAGTTGCACGCCGATAACATGAAGAAGCTTTCCTCGGCCTTCAGCGATCTTTACGCGGTACTCTCGCCGGAACAGAAGCAGGCCGCCGATACGCTCTATCGCAACCAGAAGCTGGGTAGTCACAAGCCGCCACATTACCACCACAAAGGTGGCAAGCCCGCCGGCGCTTCATCGGCCCCGTCCAGCGCAGCGCAGTAATACTTCAATCATAGTGTCAGACACGAAAGAGCCGGGCTATGCCCGGCCTTTTCGTGGAACATCACATGAAACGCTGCGCCTAGTCCCGCGAAGCCTGATCATTCGGATAAAAGTACGGCCGCAGCTATGCTGCTGGACTGGCACCGTCCTCGCGCAATCGCACGTCGGCCACCTGTTGTGCCAGCAGGCAGCGCACGCGCTGCAATTGCCCGGCTGCCTGCAACTGCACAACAGGCAGACATTGCGCCTTGAGCGGTGCGAAATACAGGAAGATAAACCCGCCGCGCTCACGTACGCAGCGGATCGCCGGCCACTTGAGCGTCACCTCGAACATGGCTCCCGACGCATGCATGCCAAGGGCATTGAGTCGATAAGCAAACGGACCACGGGCCACGCTGTTGCGCCGACGCGAATTCCATAACGCCAATGCGGTGGTCAATGGACAAAACAGAAAACACAGCAGCACCAGGCCGGCACCACCGAGCCCGATCGGCTCGTGATAGACCAGCCAGAGCACAAGCAGCCACAAGCCCATGCCCGGGAACAGCAACCACAGGAAAATATGTAGCCAGGAATGAAATATGATATTGAGCGTGGCACGATAGGCCGTGCTAAACGGGAACACGACGTCTACCTGAACTTCGTCCGGCGCGTCCATCGGCACTCCTTCACGCCGGACTACGATCCGGCACGCTCCATATACTGGTAGCTACCTGTTTCAGTTGTGTCATCTGCTCATCGGAAGGAAATCCGTTGACACGGTAGCGCGAAAGGGAAACCGACGGCTCGGCTTTCAGGTAACCCAGCACTTGCTCGGCCTGCTCCCAGGCCACCGAAACGATTTCCTTGCCACGGGTGCAGTAGAACCAGATGTAGTCAGCCTGCGGCAACAAGGCATCGACATCGCGCGTCCACTGCGCCGAGCTGATGAAGCCGCCCAGCGTGGGGTTGTCGAACACTCGGTAGCTGGCGACGAAAAGGTCGATATTGTCGCGCTCATGGAGCTGGTCGAGCAGTTTTTTCTGGTCGTCGTACATCGCCATGGTGGCCCGATACGCCGCCTGGCGCAGCGGCTCTCGCGCCGGCGTATCGATATCGAGCAGCGTCCACTGCCCGTTTGCCAGGCGAAACAGCTGGTAACCCAGGGGCCGCGTATCCGTGCCCAGGATATCCACCGCCATCTCAGCCAACATCGCCTGCCCACGGGCATCGCCAGAACCCGTCACCAGCAAATGATCACGGGAGGGAATGGCCACCACCGGATCGCCCTGAATGGGTAGGCGATACAGCATGTCGGTCAACAGCAAACGCGAGGCATCGAAGACATCGTGCCACCCGGAGACCAGCACTCCCTCCTCGCGCACGGTGAAACGCGGCGTCGCCGAGCGATCCCGCAAGTTATCGATGGCAAGCTTCAGGGCGTCCTCGAAACTGAGCCCCCACTGATCGAGCTTGTCTTGCGATACGGATGTGGTCGCATGTTCGGAATCAAGCACCAACGTGATAACCAGCCGCCCGAGGAAAGGCTTCGATGGCGAAAAATTGCCACTGGGTCCCGCACCGGACAGGCTGCCTTGCAGACTCACGAGATCAAGCGCGGCACCGTCGCGGATCACCGGCATCAGGTTGGTCAGGGCCATATCCCGGTCGGCGGCATCCGGTGGCGCGGCAAAGGCCATGACATATCGATATAGAACCTGATCGCGCTGGTCGCTGGCCGCCTTGCGGTAATCCTTATAGGCGTTGTGCAGATTGAAGGTCATCTGCTGACCACGCCGATCCTTGAAATGCAGGCAGAACTCACGTTCGGCGTAAATAATTTCGCCAAAGCCACCCAGTGCAACCATCTTGCGCGTTACCAAGGACGCGAAACGCGCAGGCGTAAGTTCTCGCCGAAAAAGATCAAGGATACCCACGACGACCGTAACCCCCAAAAGTTTGGGCAGTACCACTCCCATGACTCCTTTTTACAGGATTTCGCGTCTACGTGTATGCCGCACCCCATCATCAGTTCGCCGATGCCACCGCCCCTCGACCCACCACACGAGCAGCAAGGCAAGCGCGGCGCTTCCCAAACGCAAGGCGTTGCCCTCCCAGCCGGTCGCCGCCGTGGGAGCAACGTCGTAGAAACTCCAGGCAGCGTTGAGCGAAGCGTGCAACGCCAGGCCGCACCAGATCGTATAGCGGTTCATGGCATCGAGCACAGCGAACACGATGCCGCCCAGACACGTGATGGCAAACACCTGACCGGCTACTTCTTCGCCCCGCAAACCGAGCCAATGGATGGCACCGAAGAAAAAAGCCTGCACCAGCACGGCGTACCCCAGTCGCCAGCCGAGCGCAGTCCGAGCGAACACAAAGCCAAAGCCGCGATAGACCAGCTCCTCGGCCAAGGGGTACAGCAGGGCCTTGAAAAACAATCCTTCCAGATCGAGGTCATTCGGCCACTGACCGAGATAGGCCAGGCCGATCCAATTGGGCAGAGTCGCCAGCAACACGCAAAGAGGCGCCCGCCATCCAGGTGCGGCCAGACCCAGATGTGCGTGCAGCCTCCCTGCCGTGCGAGGGCGCAGACACCAGGCGGCCAGCAGTGCAAGCACCACCGCCATCAGGTTGTCCATGAATGACCGGCCATATCCAAACGGCGGATCGGGCACATGCCCTCCCAGCCACTCGACGATGTCACGCACCTCCAGCGCTGCGGCCAGCACCGCTATGACGGCGATCGCACGAATCGCCAGCACCACTCTCCCCTGTTTGTTCATCCCCTGCTCTTTTCCGCGGCTTTGATCGATCCTTAGGATGCGACGGCATGGTAAAAGGTTTAAAGCAGGCGACCTCCACCATGGCGCCGTGACGTGCCTACCCATAAAATTGACAGGGTCGCTACAAAAAACATATCGAGGAAAACATGGAGTCCCAGGAAGCCCCCAAGGTCAAGCAGCCGCCCGTGCTTTTCAGCAAGACCCAGGCATTGATCGAAAAAATCACCCAGAAACTAGGCGCTCCTCTGGTCACCTATTGGAACAACACGCGCGGCTCGATCTGCCACAGCGATGCCGTGGCCCTGTACGAATTGCTTGGCAACCTCGGCCAGCAGGACACGCTCTACCTGTTCATCAAGTCCGATGGCGGCGCCGGCCAGGCATCGCTGCGCCTGGTGAGCCTGCTTCGCCAGCATTGCAAGCGGCTGGTCGCACTGGTGCCGCTCGAATGCGCCTCGGCGGCCACCATGATCACGCTCGGTTGCAACGAGATCCAGATGGGCCCCATGGCTTATCTGACCGCCGTGGACACCTCGCTGACCCATGCACTCTCGCCGGTGGATCGCGACAACGACCGCGTCAGCGTGAGCCTGGACGAGCTCAACCGCGTGATCCGCCTGGGCCATACCGACCAAAGCAAGACGGACGAAAATCCGTACCAGACGCTGTTCCAATATGTGCATCCGCTGGTGATCGGCGCCGTCGATCGCGCCGAGTCGCTATCGATCATGCTGTGCAAGGAATTGCTCGCGCACCACATCCATGACGAAGTCGCCGCCGACCGGATCGCCCAGACGCTCAACTCCAAATACCCCTCCCACAGCTATCCCATCCTGCTCGAAGAAGCCCGCAAGATCGGCTTGCAGGCCACGCACCTCTCACCGGAGATCAACGGCCTGCTGCTTGAGCTGCATCGCCAGTACGCCGAAATGGGCCAGAAGGCATCGACCGATTTCGATGAATGCCACACACACAGCAACGAGATCCTCAATATCTGGGAGACGGCCGGTACGCAGATCTTCTTCCAGCAGGACAAGGACTGGTTCTACCGTACCGATGAACGGCGCTGGATTTCCATGAACGATCACAGCGGCTGGCGCCGCGTAAACCGCACCGGCGGCAAAATCAAGAAAGAGTTGCTGCACATTGTCTGATCCGCTCGATCATGAAACAGCAGCCGCCACGGCGTCCGGGCCGTGGTGGCTTTACCTCATCGAATGCCGTGATGGCAGCTACTACGCTGGCATCACCAATCGCCTCGATGTCCGTTATGCAGCGCACGTTGCCGGTCGTGGCGCGCGTTATACCCGGTCACACCCACCGCTGCGCCTGTTGGCGTCGCGATCGTATGCCAATCGTGCCGAAGCCTCGCGGGCCGAATGGGAAATCAAACAACTGCCCCGACACAAGAAGCTGGCATTCCTGTTGCCAGCGGATACGGCGCAAGGCTGAACCCATGACCGGCCAGCCGACGCCGCACTTTCGGTCTGTCGGACACGTATGCAATCAAGCCTTCCGGTTTTGGGAAACATCATGATCAAGCACACGAACGCATGCATGAAACCGGTTGTCGCCGTCGTACTTCTGGCCATGACCGGCGCATCCGCCCTTGCCGCACAGCCGCCGCAGGAGTTTGTCGGCACATGGCAATTCAGCACCAAGGAGGTATGGATCGACATCCATGCCGACGGCACTGCGTTTCAATGCCGCATCGCTCCCTTGGGTAGCGTTTTCAATGCGAAAGGCAGCTTCGTCCCACCTCACAGCATTCGCTGGGAGAGCAACTTCTGGGGAACCGACTCGCTGGAGCTGGCCGATGGTTATCTCGTGACCAGCGGAAAAACGGGCACCCATAGCCTGCACCCAGCCCGACAGCCGCTCGATCCGCGCTGCCATAACAAGAGCGACATGTGATCGTGCGATTGCCAGGGCGATCGCCAAGGTAACCGGCAAAGCCCCTACAGCTGCTCTTACTTGAAAAAATAATACCAGTTGCCGTTGTATTCCTCATCGCAGGCTTGCTGGCTATACACGCCAAACCACTGCCCGGTGAGATTTTCCACCGGATAGCCACCCCTCAATAACGCTGCCCGTAACGCCTCGGCAATGACGTTCCAGGCTCCGGAAGCCTCGCATGCGGCGACTTGATCCCTCGTGGGCAGCACGAGAAAGATAAACAAGTACTGCGCCCCGATATCGACAGCACCGAAATGCGACAGCCATGCCGTCGAACAATCGGCAAGGCGCCGCACCTCGGGCAGCACTGCATGCAGGGCGGCTTTGACGACGGCTTGCAAATCGTTCTTGCGCGAAAACACCGACTATCTGCTTTTATCGAGCTGGGTTTCCCAGGTTTTGAGAATGCGCACACGTGCCTGGCTGAAATCCGCCCAGCATTGGCTGCGCGCATCGCCCGCGATCATGCCCTTGGGATTGAAGGCCGCCTGGAAATCACAGCTATCAGACGCGAAACGTGTCCAGCTTTCCTGAGATTTCTTCAGAGCGCCGGCCGCATCGGCATGAGCTTTTTCCAGCTTGTGCAGAAGGCTTTGATAAGCCTGGTCCACATCCTTGTCATTCTGCCCATCGATACAGGCCCGCACCTGGGCCATGGACTGGGCCTGATCTTCGCAATCGGCCCAGGCCCGACCTGACAGGCAGGCCGCCAAAATCAACCCAGCCAGCCACATGCTGTGCTTGCTCATCGCTTCCACTCCCTGTTTGGAAAAGCGAGCATAGCCATTGTGCGGGCGCGCCTCAATCACGACATCCCGCGCGCGGGGAGGTTTCGAAGCGGCCCACGAATATCAATACTTGCAAGCATCGCCGCGGGCATGACACGACCAGGACATCGCCGTGGCGCAAATCGTCGGCTTTTTGTCCTTTACGTCTTTTAACCTCATCGACAGAATCATCTCATGCCCATCTCCGTATCCTTGAAGGAACGCACTATCGCCATCGCGCTGTTCGAGGGTTTTCAGGCCATGGATGTGTTCGGGCCGCTGGATGCCTTCGATGCGGCCAATGGCTTGCTTGCGGGCAGTTACAAGCTTGAACTGTGGAGCCTCCAGGGTGATGTCGTACGCGCTGAAAACGGGGCGCGTGTGATGGCCGATCGCAAGATGCGAGCCAGCATGAAGGCCGACACGCTGATCATTCCCGGCGGCTGCGGTGCCCGCACCCTGGAACTGACGCCTGCCCAGCGCAAAGCCTTGACTGGTGCGGCAAGGCTAAGTCGTCGCGTGGTGAGTGTATGCACGGGAGCCTTCGTAGCAGGCATGCTCGCTGAAAAACCGCTACGCCTGGCCACCCATTGGAAATATGCCGGAGAATTGCAGGCACGCTATCCATCCCTGCAAATCGATGCTGATGTGCTGTACGTCCATGATGGCAACCTGTGGTCATCGGCAGGCATTTCCGCCGCCATCGACCTTAGTTTGCGCCTGATTGCCGACGACCTGGGCGAAGCGGTTTCCATCGCGTGCGCGAGGCAACTGGTCGTTCACTATCGCCGGTCAGGCGACCAGGCGCAGTATTCCGAGCCACTGCAATTGCAGCGCCGCAACGCAGGCGAGTTCGGCGCCCTGCTTGCATGGATGCTGGCCAATCCGCATGGCGACCATTCGGTGGCCGCCTTGTCGGAACGCTCTGGCATGAGCACGCGGCATTTCACACGTCGTTTCGCGGAAACATTCGGCGAATCGCCTGCCCGCTTTGCCGAACGGGTACGCCTGGATCATGCCCGCACCTTGTTGATGCAGGGCATGCGCATCGAGCCTATCGCACGATCGGCGGGTTTCCGTAGCGCCGATGCATTTCGACGCGCATTCGAACGGCGCTTTGCCGTATCACCCAGCGACTATCGCAGTCATTTCGCGCCGTCACGGACGCGTACCAGAACCCAAACCAGGAAAATATCCACGTGAAGAAGATTGTCTACGCCACGCTCCTCACACTACTGCCGACCATGGGTGCGCTGGCTGCGGCCCCGAAAGCAGTTGAGCCGACCAATGGCATGATCAAGGTCGCCTTCGTGATCAGCAGCAACGCCAACGTGATGGACATCGCCGGATCGTGGGAAGTATTCCAGGACACGTCTTTGCCAGACTCCAAGGGCAAGGAAGTGGCTCCGTACGAGATCTACACGGTCGCGCCCAGCAAGCAGCCGTTGCATACCACTGGCAGCAATCACCCAGGTCTGACCATCACGCCCGACTACAGTTTCGAGGATGCGCCTATGCCGGATATCGT
>NZ_DASVMI010000067.1:0-24076 GCF_036384435.1 Dyella sp.
GTGCAACTTGCCGTCGATGAAAAGCAGGGCAGCCGATTCCTCGGGTAAATCCATGGTTACCGCCACTTTGGACAAAATGCCCATCTGGCGCAGGCGATTGGCCACGTCCGTGCCTACGCGCAAACCCTCGGCCAACGGCACCGTCTCGATCGTGACCGGCAGCAGCGCCTTCCAGTAAAGCTTACGCAGCCCCGGCGGCAAGACGTCCTCGAGCTTGCCGTTCTTGTAGACCAGGCCAACCTCATCGCTACCGACGTCAGCAACCACAAAGTGTTCGGAAAACCGGCTACCGGCCATGAGTGCATCAGCATCCGTGCCACCGTACTCCGGGCGCATAACGTTATGCAAAGCCACGACAATCTCGTTGCGTGGGCTGACATAGTGATAAACGCCCGGTGACAACACGCGCTCGGCTCGGCGGTGACGATAAAGCACACCGCGCTCGCCATCGCCGACCACGAACCGCTTGATCCAGAACATGACACATCTCCTTTTTTATTCTGGCAATAAAGATCCTTATATAATCTCGACGGAGCGGATCTTTATTCCGTCGAAACATGGGCAATACCTGCCCACGACGCTGGCCTTGAACAGCCATCGCCCGATTGAATAGGTCGGAAACGCCTGCCGACGCGATGACCGCGAGACCGCCGCGCTCCCCAGGAAGGTTCCATGACACCCGCCCCACGCCGTCCTGTCTGGCGTGGAGCTTCGGTAGATGGACACTCACAGCGGAAGACGACTATCCGGCGACAGCACGCTGACATGTTCGATACGCCACCGTCCCTGGCGGCGGCACCTTGCATGGCACGAGGCGTTTCCTGGTCGAGGCTTTCGCCCCGGTTTTTTCTGGAGTGGGACTCGAACCCACGACTATCGAATAAAGAAATTCGATGCTCTAACCGACTGAGCTATCCAATGGTTCGGCGTACCGGAATCGAACCGGCGACCCACGGCTTTTGCCGACGCTCTAACCGACTGAGCTAACGCCGACTAGAGAACATATCCACACATCAAGACGGTATACGCTGATGGCACCGCCGCGCGTACCGGCTGGGTTTTTGAGCCCAGGCCACTGCCTTGCGCTGATTCATGTCCTCTTATTGCCGGCTGTCTCCAACCGGCAATCCTTTCGCCTTGTAATCGTTCTCGCGCTACTCGCACCGAAGCATCAAGGTGCAGCGCACATGCGCCCGTTGCAGCCGCGCCCCTGCCGCGATCGCGTCCAGGCGACCGGATGCCTCAGGGCGAGATGAAATCCCGGGAACGACCAAGCAAAACGTTTCGATGCACCATGCATCCTCCGCGAACGCCAAAAACAGAAAACCCCCGGTATGGAACCCGAGGGCGTTCGCCTTGCCTCGGGAGATCGGGTGACCGATCTCCACGCATGGATACGGTCGTTCAATCGTCGTCGCGAACTCGTCCGTCGCGCGACACGAAGAAGCCTGGCGCGCACGTAATGTGCGGCTGGCACGGCTTCATGATGTGGGCGATATGCAGGTTCATGGCTCGAAAGTTATTCAGGAAAAGTCGGTCGCGTTGGCGATGGACGCGCACATTACGACGACTTATACCAATACGCAAGCATTTTTTAATTTTTTTCACGGGTTTATTTCCGCGTTTATTCGCCAACCTGGTAACGCTGACGGCACAACCGCGGCTGGATAGGATCTTTACGGCATCAGCACGCAAGCGATTACAACCAGCCTTTTTGACGCGCCAGGCGATAGGCCTCGATGCGATTGGTCACGCCCAGCTTGCCGATCGCCTCGGAAAGATAGTTGCGCACCGTGCCATGCGAGAGATTCAATTGCGTGGCGATATCGTTGGCCGATAGCCCCTCTCCGGCCAAACGCAGCACATGGCGCTCCCGATCGTTGAGCGGATCGGCATCCGACCATGCCTCCAGGGCCAGTTGCGGATCAATCGCTCGGCCACCACGATGCACCGTGCGCAACGCCTCGGCAAGGTTTTCTGCAGGCGCGTCCTTGAGCAGGTAGCCAGAGACGCCCGAGTCCAGTGCACGCCGCAGGAAGCCCGGGCGCGCGAACGTCGTGACAATGATCGTCTTTATTGCCAGTTCCTGGCGTTGGATACGCTGTGCCAGTTCCAGGCCGGTCAGCCCAGGCATCTCGATATCGGTCACGAGCACATCAGGCTTCAGGCGCTGGATTTCGCGCCAGGCCTGCTCGCCATCGGCCGCCGATCCCAGTACATCGATATCAGATTCAAGTTTCAACAGGGCCGACAAGGCCCCACGCACCATCGCCTGGTCTTCGGCGAGCAATACACGAATCATGCGAGGCCCCTGGCTTCATGATGGATGTCGACGGTTGCGCCATCGCCTGATGCTTCATGCATCGATTCAACGAAGTCGCGTGGGGGGATAGGCACGTCGATACACAGTGTCGTACCTTGCCCTTTCGGCGACTGAATGGACAAACGTCCGCCGAGTTTGCGAACTCGCTCACGCATGCCACACAGGCCGTTGCCATCCTCGCCGATATCGCCACGGCCATCGTCGCTCACCTTTACGGACAGGCGATGATCGCGCAACTCAAACGACACCGCCGCCCGACTGGCCTGGGCATGGCGAGAAATATTCGTCGCGGCTTCGCGCAGGATCAACGCGAGTGCGCGCTCGACATCTACGGGTAAGGTCAACGATGGCAGCACGTAGTCCAGGTGTACGCCACCCGACTCCAGCAACAGGCGCGATGACGCCAACTCGGCGGCAAGATCGGTAGCGCGGATTCCCGTGACGGCGGACCTGACTTCAGCCAAGGCATGACGCGCCACGGCCTCTGCATCGGCCATTTCGCGGCGCGCAGCATCGAGATCACGATCAAACAGCTTGCGCGACAGCTCCAGTTTGAGCGTTATCAAAGAAAGCGTATGTCCGAGCAGATCATGCAGATCACGTCCGATGCGCTCCCGTTCCGCGGTCGCGGCAAGGCGACGCACTTCATCATGCGACAGACGCAGTTGGGCATTATGCATTTCATTCATCGACTCGACGTTGACCACCGTCGCCACGATGAACGTCACCATTGGCATGGACACCATCAGTTGCCAAGGGTAACCGGACAAGCCCGCAATGGCGGCATAGCAACCGGTCAACAACAAGATACGAAACATCTGCTTGACGATGCTGACGCCGCGACAGCGCAAAAGCACACAACCAAAAATAAAATAGGTCGTCGAACTGGGATACCAGGGCAACAAGGCAAGCCCCAACGCCACACAGCTCAACGCATACCATTGCGCCTGGCGACGTGCCGCAGCCATGTAGCGCACGTATAGCATCAGGAACACCGGAAAGCTGACGAGCGTCAATAGCATCCACCGCCCTTCGAAGCCGCCACCAAATAGCGGCGTGACGAAGATCCAGCCAGACCACAGCAGATGGATGAAATCAGTCCACGGCGACTTGCCATGCTGGATATTCTCGGCCATCACCGAATCGGGTGCGGGCTTGAGCCAGATACGCAGACGTTCCAGATTCATGCAGGACTCCCCATCCCTTCAATTCGCAGACGACCGTGCCTACGCATCCTGCGCGCGACAATGACCTCAAAAGCACTGCGTGGATCGCCAGTTTCATGTGATGGATACCCACGGCATCCGCCCAGGCCGCTCGCGCCCAAGGCAGACAGGGTCAGATAGTAACCCGGCCGCACTGACGCTTTACCGGCGGGTCTTGCACGCTCGGATACCCATGCCCACGACAGGTTCGTGAAGGCTGGCCGCTCAGCGCAGACGCACAACACTGCGGTCAACTGCACGCCGCGTCGCAACATAAAAAAAGTATGCCGTGGGTGCGCGGCATGCTGCCGTTTTTGATCGTTCCAATAGGCCGGGCTGTCTGCATGCCACGATCCTCCACACCATCGCGCCAGTTCCTTGAAATGCTAGGTGCAGACTGGATTGGCAGTCAGTCGCGAACGTCAGTGCCCACTCATGACAAGCGTCACCCGGGGGTTACGGGCGCGAGAATGGCAGGTTATGCTGGACGTTCGTCGCATCGACAACGCGGTGTCGACATGCCTGCCCGGTTATTTACACGCAAAGCAGGCGCGAGTGGCTCTGGTGATTTCCGATCCCGTCCATTCGTCGTGTAGTCACTTGATAGCCCGGACGGCCTTCGAAGGTAGGGCCGACGCGGACGGAGGAGAAGGAACATGGGTGTGATCGATCAACTGCGCGAGATGCGCGAATTCGGTGGACAGGTACGCACGGCCGGTCTGGATGACGCCACTGTCGAACGCTTCGCTGCCAGCCATCCGGCATTGGCACAGGCGATCGCGGAGGCCGTCACGCGTCATCGCGAGCTGCGCAAGGATCTCGCCGACTTCCTCAAACTCGACGAGGCCGAGCAGTTGCAACAGGCGCAAGCCAGTTTCGTCAACTTCTATCCTGACGATGGAATCAATCCCTACCTGCCTGCCGCCGCGCGCGGTCCGTGGATCGTCACGCTCAAGGGTGCGGTGATCCACGACAACGGCGGCTACGGCATGCTCGGCTTTGGCCACAACGATGAGGCCATTCGCGAGGCGATGAGCGCACCGCAGGTCATGGCGAACGTGATGACGCCGAATATCTCGCAGATGCGCTTCGCCCAAGCCATGGATCGCGAGCTGGGCCGCAATCGCGGCGGCAATCCTTACGCGCGTTATCTTTGCCTCAATTCCGGTTCGGAATCCGTGTCGCTGGCCTGCCGCATCGCCGACGTCAATGCCAAGGCGATGACTGACGCAGGCGGTCGCTATGCCGGTCGTTCGATCAAGCGCCTGGCGGTCAAGGGCGCTTTCCACGGCCGCACAGATCGCCCGGCGCTCTACTCCGATTCCACACGCAAGACCTACCTGCAACATCTGGCCAGCTACCGGCATGAGGATAGCTTGCTGACGGTTGCTCCCTATGACGTGGCTCAACTGGAGGCCGTATTTGCCGACGCCGACAAGCATGGCTGGTTCATCGAAGCCATGTTCCTGGAGCCGGTGATGGGCGAAGGCGATCCGGGTCGGGCCGTTACACCCGAGTTCTACAAGGCTGCCCGCGCACTGACCGAAGCACATGGCAGCTTGCTGCTGGTCGATTCGATCCAGGCAGGCCTGCGCGCCCATGGGGTGCTGTCGATCACCGACTATCCGGGCTTCGAGCAACTGCCGGCTCCCGATATGGAGACCTTCTCCAAGGCGCTCAACGCCGGCCAATATCCGCTGTCGGTACTGGCCGTCGGCGACCGTGCCGCCGGCCTTTATCGCAAGGGCATCTACGGCAATACGATGACTGGCAACCCACGCGCCCTCGATGTCGCCCTCGCCACGCTCGGCCAGTTGACCGATGACGTGCGCAGCAACATCCGCGGGCGTGGCAAGGAATTCGTAGACAAGCTCAACGCCCTCAAGAACGAACTTGGTGGCCTCATCACGAAGGTCCAAGGCACCGGCCTGCTGTTTTCGTGCGAGCTATCGGCCGAGTTCAAGTGCTACGGCGCCGAATCTATCGAGGAATACATGCGCGAACGCGGCATCGGCGTCATCCACGGCGGCGTCAATTCGCTGCGCTTCACGCCGCATTTCAACGTGACCAGCGCCGAAGTCGACCTGGTGGTTGGCGCGGTACGCCACGCGCTGCTGCACGGTCCGCGCAAGATGAAGGAAGCGGACGCGGCTTGAAACCAAGGGGCAAGGAGTGATTGGCGAGGGCACAAGTTCGATGGCCCGCGCCAAAGCCTAAGAATCCCGCTTTCAAGCCGACTTGATCACAGGGGCGCCATCGGATTCTGGCGCCCACGCTACTCCCGCCCCCTCTTTGACGCGACTACGCGGTGAATGGGTAATTCCTACCCCTCTGGCGAAAACCTCCGACAAGCTTAGACTGAGCCCGCCGGCATCCGCCGGTCCACATAGGGAAGGGGTTCCTCATGTCGAAGCGTCTGAGTCTGATCGTTGCCAGCGTCGCCCTGATGTTCGCAGTCTCCTCCGTGCACGCTGCCGACACCAAGCAGCCTACTGCGTCGCAGCAGAAACTGGGCGATTGCGCCAAGCAGAACAAGGGCAAAAAGGGTGACGACTACAAGAACGGCGTCAAGGCTTGCATGTCTGGCAGCACAACCGCTGCCCCAGCCAAGCAGACACCACAGGAAAAGATGAAGAGCTGTAACGTTGATGCCAATGCCAAGGCGTTGAAGGGCGACGACCGCAAGAAGTTCATGAGCGGTTGCCTGAAAGGTTCTTCCTGATCCTTCCTCACCTCGTCCGAGCGCCGCCATCGGATATGGCGGCGCTTTCTTTTTGCCCGTGACCTGCCGCTGCGCCACAATAAGAAAATTATTGCCGCAGGGTTGCCTATGAAAATCGTCGAAGTCCGTCATCCGCTGATTCAGCACAAGCTTGGCCTGATGCGTCGCGCCGGGATCAGCACGAAGGAATTTCGCGAACTGGCCTCCGAAGTGGCGGCCTTGCTCACCTATGAGGCCACCAAGGACCTGGAAACGCTATCCCAGGAAGTGGAGGGCTGGGCCGGTCCCGTGCAGGTGCAGCAAATCAAGGGCAAGAAGATCACCGTGGTGCCAATCCTGCGTGCCGGCCTGGGCATGCTGCCCGGGGTACTGGACATGATTCCCGCAGCCAAGGTCAGCGTGGTCGGCCTGCAACGCGACGAAGAAACACTCAAGCCAGTCACCTACTACGAGAAGCTCAGTGGCCGCATGGACGAACGCATTGCGCTGATCGTCGACCCTATGCTGGCCACAGCCGGCACTCTGGTCGCTACCGTCGACATGCTCAAGGCGGCCGGCTGCAAACGCATCAAGGGCCTGTTCCTGGTGGCCGCTCCCGAGGGCCTGGAGCGCATCGTCGCCGCCCATCCCGACATCGAGATCTATACTGCCTCGATCGACCAGCGCCTCAACGAGCAGGGCTACATCCTCCCTGGCCTGGGTGACGCTGGCGACAAGATCTTCGGCACGAAGCAATTGCCCGTAGGATGACGTCCGGACGCGGGTCAATGCTCCGACTCGCGCAGGGGCAAGACCCGGGGGATTGGGGGGCGGTAGCGGGGGCGCATGATTGGGTTGCCGCAGCCGGCCATGCGGCTCTGCAGCAAAGAGCGCTGTCGGCGCTCTCGGGCTGGTGGGGCTTGCAGCCCACTCCCCGTCTCCCTTCTCCCGGCCCAATCCCGCTGCCCTGCCGTTTGCACATACGCTCAATGCCGGCCAGCCTCCAGAGCCGTGAATTCCTTCGCAAAACTGTCGTAATAAGTTGCTAGCCTCATCTTGATGGGTCCGCCTCGGATCCCAAGTGGGGAGTTACTTGATGGAAGCGAAGTACGTACGGCGCGCCCTCTGGGCTGCGCTGCTAGGGGTTGTGTCGGTTGCCTCCGCGCAGGGCGCCGATCTGAGCATCAGCCAGTTCCGCGTACGCGGCCCGGCGGGCGGTAACGACGAATTCGTCGAATTGTTCAACGGTGGTGCGGCGGCGCTGGATTTGTCCGGCTATAAGCTCAACGCCTCCAATGCCAGTGGCACAACCGGGACGCGCATGACCTTTCCCAGTGGCGCCTCGATCGCACCAGGCTGCCATGTCTTGTTGACCAATAGCGCCAGCGGCGGCTACTCCGGCAGCGTGACCGGTGATTTCAAGTACAGCACGGGCGTCACCGATGACGGCGGCCTCGCCCTGCTCGATGCCAGCGGCCAGATCATCGACCAGGTAGGCCTGTCCACCGGGTCGGCCTATAAGGCAGGCACGCCGCTGATCTCGCTGGGCAGCACCAACGCCGATAAAGGCTACGGCCGCAAGACCAATGCCGCTGGCTTGCCGCAGAACACCGGCGACAATCAGTCTGATTTTGTCTTGGTCTCGCCCACCGCACCCAGCAACAGCGCCAGTTCATGCGCGGTCATGGGGCTGGCCTTGTCCATCGCCGATGCCAATGCCACCGTGCATGGCCCGGCCGATGTCGTCATGCCCTTCAACGTGGCACTCAACCAACCAGCTCCCGCTGGCGGCGTGACCGTTCATGTCGCCACGCATGACGGCACGGCAACTGTCGCCAATGGCGACTACGATGCCGTCGACAATACGCTGACCATCGCCGAGGGACAGACCCAGGCCAGCTTCAATGTGACCGTGCACGGCCGCAGCACAGGCAGCGAAGACAAGGCTTTCCAGGTCAATCTGAGCCAGCCCAGCGGCGACGTGGTGCTCGCACGTGACACCGCCATGGGTGCGATCCTGTATGACATTCCGGTCGCAGCCGAGATCTTCCAGATCCAGGGCCATGATCAGATCTCGCCACTGGTCGGCAAGTCGGTCAAGACCTCGGCCAACATCGTAACCGCCGTAGGGCCGGCTGGCTTCACCATGCAGACGCCCGACGCTCGCGACGACCATGATCCGTTGACTTCCAATGGTATCTACGTATTCACCTCCAACCAGCCGACCGTTGCGGTGGGCGATGTCGTGAACGTCGACGCCCGCGTGGCCAACTACTACAACCTGCCAGAACTGGAGAACGCGACGGTCACCGTGACCGCGCACCATGCGCGCCTCCCGGCCGCGGTGATCTTCGGTGCCAACAAGCCTTCGACCGATCCGAACAAGCTTTCCTGCGGCGCGACCAACTTCCAGTGCTACGTCGGCATGCGCGTGATCATCGAGAACGGCATGATCAACACGGGCAACAAGCGCTTCAGCACCGAACCGTTCGCCGAAGTCAGCATCACGGCCAACGGTAAACGCTCGCTGCGCCAGCCGGGCGTACGCTTTGGCACGGCGGTACCCGATGGCGTAGACCTGCCCAACTGGAGCGGCAATCCGGAAGTGTTCAAGATGAACACCGCCGACTTCGGCGCGGTGCCGGAGAATACCCCGCTTATCGGCGGCAGCAGCTTCCGCGCGGAAGGCATCATCTCCTACGACTTTGGTGCCTATACGTTCATCCCAACCACGTTCAAGATCACCCACGCCGCACCGATGCCGCGCGCAGTGACGCCGACACCGGCATACGCCTTGCGTATCGGCGCGTTCAATACCGAGCGCTTCTGCGACAGTACGTTCGATACTACGTTCACTTGCAGCGGCGACAGCAAGGAACCCACGCCCGATCAGGTGACCCTGAAGACGCAGCGCTTGTCGGCATACATCGGTAGTATCTTGAAGCTGCCCGACGTACTTTCTGTCGAGGAAGTGGAAACCCTGCCGATCCTGCAAGGTCTTGCCACGCAACTCAACGCCGAGAACCACACCAAGTACGTGGCCTACCTGATTCCAGGCCACGACCCGAGCGGCATCAACGTAGGCTTCCTGGTGCGTAGCGACCGTGTTCACGTGCAGTCGGTACGCCAGTTGGCCGCCGACGAAACCTGGGACGACAACGGTAGCACCGCGTTCGTGCATGACCATCCGCCGCTACTGCTCACAGCCGAGTCGCGTGGCGTTCGCTTCCAGGTGATCTCGGTGCACCCCAAGGCACGTACCAACGTCGACAAGGACAACGCCGACGCCGTACGTGATCGCCAGAAGCGCTTCCTGCAAGCACAATCGCTGGCTCGCCAAGTACAGGCCTTGCAGACTGCCGCACCCTGGCAACCGCTGATGGTCGTGGGCGACTTCAACTCCTACCAGTTCAGCGATGGCTGGGTGGACGTGGTCGGCCTGATCTCGGGCAAGTACAAGGACAGCGAGAACCTGCTCAAGTTGGGCAAGAACATCGTGCGTCCGGCCCTCTGGAATGCAGTGGAGTCAGTACCATCGAACGACCGTTACTCGTTCCTGTTCACCGAGAATTTTGGCCAGATCCAGGGTTACACCCAGGCGGGCTCGGGCAACTCCGGTCGCGAAGTACCCACGGTGCAGGTGCTCGATCATGCTTTGCTGAACCAGATGGCCCGCCTTCGCTTTATCCAGATGCAGTACGGCCGCGCCGATCTGGATGCCCCGGTGCAAACCGAGGACGATGCCGCCAGTGCCACCGATTCGACCAAGGCCATCGGCGTTTCCGATCATGACGGCTTCGTGGTGGATCTGTTCGCACCGAGCCTGTTTGGCGATTACGATCGCTACGAGCGTGATCGCAAGAATCACCGCTTCGATCACGACGACCGTGGCGATGACACGCATGGGCATGACGATGGCCACCACGATGACCGTGGCCATGACCAGAGACATGACTGGGGATTCTGATCCGCCACTGTCTTGTTGAACAAAAAACCACGCCCGGTGACGGGCGTGGTTTTTTTCGTATCGCGACATGCCGTGCTTCGCAGGAACGACTTCAATCGCGACATGGTCGCGGCTTGGAGGTTTCAAACTCCGAACCTGCGACTGAATCGCAGGTTGCTTCGCGACTGAAGTCCCTCCTGCCAGGTTATGCAGGTCAGCACGAAGACGATCAAGCCCGAAAACGATCAGTCGCCTCAAGCAGTTCATGGGTAATGCCAGGCTCGAACGCCGAATGTCCAGCGTCCTGCACAATGCGCAAATCCGCCTCCGGCCATGCGCGATGCAAATCCCATGCGCTGCGTATTGGACACACCACATCGTAACGACCTTGCACAATGATCGCGGGAATATGGCGGATGCGATCGACGTTGCGCAGCAACTGGTCGTCGTGCTCGAAGAATCCGCCATTGACGAAATAATGGCATTCGATCCGCGCAAAGGCCAAGGCAAACTCGTCTTCGCCACTGGAGGCGATATGCCCCTCGTCCTGATAAAGGTAACTGGTGGCACCCTCCCAAACTGACCACGCCTGAGCGGCGGCCAGGCGCTGTTTCGGGTCTTCGCTGGTCAAACGGCGGTGATAGGCACTCATAAGGTCGCCACGCTCAACCTCCGGAATGGCATTGAGATAAGTTTCCCAGGCATCTGGATACAGTGCGTCGCAGCCCTTCTGGTAAAACCATTCCAGTTCCCAACGACGCAGCATGAAGATGCCGCGCAAAACGAGCTCGGTCACCTTCTGCGGATGCGTCTGCGCGTAGGCCAGTGCCAAGGTCGAACCCCAGGAGCCACCGAAAACCTGCCAGGCGTCAATACCCAGATGCTCGCGCAGGCGCTCGATATCGTCTACCAAGTCCCAGGTCGAGTTATCGCGCAGTTCTGCATGGGGCGTGGAGCGGCCGCAACCACGCTGGTCGAACAACACGATGCGATAGACCTTGGGATCGAAGAAGCGACGACACTTGCTGTTGGTGCCACCGCCTGGACCGCCATGCAGAAATACCACCGGTTTGCCATGTCGATTACCGCTTTGTTCGTAATACAGGGTATGCAGGCCCGATACCTGCAGCATGCCGCTATCAAACGGCTCGATTTCTGGATAAAGGCTGCGGCGCTTTAGCGACATGAGCGGATCTCCGACTTGATACCAAAGAAAACACGTGGCCAACACCTCACATTAACACGGGCACGATCGCGACGAGGGAACCACATGCCTTTTACAGCTCCTGCACAGAAAGCTGCCTAGGCTCAAACTTATCGCCGCTTCATTTTCGGCGGCCTTATGTAAGGAAAATTCCTCCCATGTCCTCAGCGACCAGCGCGCCCCATATTTCGGCCGCTCCCGCGCATGGCGCCTCCAGCATTTTCGTCATTGGCCTGCTCGCTTCACTGGCGGGATTGATGTTCGGGCTGGATATCGGCGTTATTTCGGGTGCGCAGAGCTTTATCCAAAAAGATTTCCACATCAGCGATCGCACCCTGGAGTGGGTGGTCAGTTCCATGATGGCTGGCGCGGCCATGGGTGCGCTCGGTTGCAGCTGGCTTTCCGCATCCTTGGGCCGCAAGCGCTCGCTGATGCTGGGCGGTATCCTGTTCGTGATCGGATCGCTCGTCTGTGCGCTCGCACCGATGCCGGAAGTCCTGATCGGTGGACGCTTTGTACTGGGCATTGCCATCGGTATCGCCAGCTACACCGCACCGCTATACATCGCGGAGATTGCGCCAGAAGCCACGCGCGGTCGAATGATCTCGACCTATCAATTGATGATCACCACCGGCATTCTGGTGGCATTTCTTTCCGATACGGCGTTCAGCTACCAGGGATCCTGGCGCTGGATGCTGGGCGTCATCGCTATACCAGGAATACTGTTTCTGGTGGGCCTGTTTGCCCTGCCCGACAGCCCGCGTTGGCTGATGATGCGTGGTCAGAAAGAGGAGGCCACCCGGGTATTGATGCGCTTGCGTGGCGATCGACGCTTGGTGGACAAGGAAGTGAGTGAGATCGCCGAGCAGCTGAAAAAGCCACAAGTAGGATTCACGCTGTTCAAGGAGAACAGCCATTTCCGCCGCTCCGTCTGGCTTGGCGTGCTGTTGCAGGCCATGCAGCAGTTCACTGGCATGAACGTGGTGATGTACTACGCGCCGCGCATTTTCCAGGCCATGGGCTATGCCACCGAGGCACAGATGTGGTTCACCGCGCTGGTAGGCCTGACCAACGTGCTGGCCACGCTGATCGCCATGGCCGTGATCGATCGCTGGGGCCGCAAGCCCACTCTCTATACCGGTTTCACGGTGATGGCGATCGGCCTTGGCGTGGTCGGCTTCATGATGATGGGCGGCGCGCCGAAGTCGCATGACATGCAGTTGTTTACCGTAATCATGTTGCTGGTGTTCATCGTTGGATTTGCCATGTCGGCAGGCCCATTGATCTGGACGCTGTGTTCGGAGATCCAGCCTCTGAAAGGTCGCGACTTTGGTATCGCCGCGTCCACCTTCACCAACTGGATCACCAACATGATCGTGGGCGCCACCTTTCTGAGCCTACTCAATGGCCTGGGCACTTCCCAGACATTCTGGCTCTACGGTGGCCTCAACGCGGTGTTTCTGATCCTGACGTTCCTGCTGGTGCCGGAGACCAAGGGCGTAACGCTTGAACACATCGAATCGCGCCTGATGGCCGGCGAGAAACTGCGCGACATCGGTCAATAGCCGGCCCCGACAGTTGGCTCGATTGACGGCTGGCCTGATTGACGATCGACCTGATCAAAGCCCGGCCCCAAGGCCGGGCTTTTTTCATGCGCCAAGTCAGTCGTCGAACAACTTGCCTGGATTGAGCGTACGGTTGGGGTCCAGCACCGCGCGAATACCACGCATCAGGGCGATTTCTTCGTCACTGCGAGTAGAGTGCAGATAGTGCTTCTTTACCAGGCCAATGCCATGTTCGGCAGAAATGCTGCCGCCATGCCGATATAGCGTTTGTGCGAGCAAGGTGGTCACGTGCTCGCACTGAGCGATGAAGTCGGCATCATCCATGTCCTGGGGCTTGAGCACATTGATATGCAGGTTGCCGTCACCTATGTGGCCAAACCACACCACTTCGATATGGGGATATTCACGCGAAAGCAGGGCCTGCATGTCGTGCAGGAACGCAGGAACCGCCGCAATCCGCACCGACACGTCGTTCTTATATGGCTTGTGGCGCGCCAGGCTTTCGGTAATGCCCTCGCGCAGGCGCCATAACGCCGACGCCTGCGCCTCGCTCTGCGCGACGACGCCGTCCACGATCCACCCCTGCTCCATGCCATGCTCGAACGCCGCCAGCGCCGCATCGGTCGCCGCTTCGTCGTTGGCATCGAATTCGGTCACCACGTAATAGGGGTAGTCACCCTCGATGGCACGCTGCGCGCCATGCGCCAGCACGTGCTTCTGCGCCACATCGGTGAAGAATTCAAAAGCCTGCAACGAAAGACGCGAACGAAACAGGGAGAACACCTGCATCAATGCTTCCATGTCCGGCAAGGCCAGCAGCATGGTCTGCGAAGGCGGCGGCGGTTCGGCGAGCTTGAGCGTGGCCTCGACCACGACGCCGAGCGTCCCTTCCGCACCAATCAACAGATGACGTAAATCGTAGCCACTGGAGTTCTTCACCAATGCCCGATTGAGGTCGAGCAATTTGCCGGTAGCGGTGACCACCTTGAGGCCGGCAATCCATTCGCGCGTATTGCCATAGCGGATCACGCGAATGCCACCGGCGTTGGTGGCGATGTTTCCCCCAATGGAGCAAGAGCCACGGGCGGCGAAATCCACCGGATAGATCAGGCCATGCTCGCGAGCAGCATCGTGCACTGCCTGCAAGCTGATTCCGGGCTGCACGGTCAGGGTGCGATCGACCGGATCAAAACCCAGGACGCGGTTCATGCGTTCCAGGCTCAGCACCAGTTCGCCATGCGCCGCCACGGCACCACCAGACAGCCCGGTGCGCCCTCCGGAGGGCACCACCGCCACGCGATGCCGGTTGGCCCAGGTCAGGACCGCGCAGACATCATCGATCTGGGCAGGGAGCGCGATGGCCAGGGGTGCCGGTGTCCAGCGGCGAGTCCAATCCCGGCCGTAGTGCTCCAGGTCACCCGGCTCGGTCAGCAGGCGTAGATCCGGGCAGGTCGCGGCCAGTTCGGCCAGGCGGATATCGGTGAAGGCAGATAGTGTGGGCATGTCCGCAGCCTGCCAGCGCCGAAGCGTCAGGTCCAGTGTTGCGGCGCCGCAAACGCCTGGACATCTGGCATAGTGGACCGGTTCCTTCCTGTCACGCCAAGGTCATGAAGACATCGTTTCCCAAACAAGACATCAAGGTGCTCCTGCTCGAGGGCGTCAGCCGCAGCGCCGTGGAGAGTTTCCGGCACGCCGGTTATAGCCAGATCGAATACCACGAGAAGTCGCTGCCAGAAGACGAACTGAAGGCGCGCATCGCCGAGTCGCATATCGTCGGCATCCGCTCCCGGACCCACCTGACCGCCGACGTGCTGGCCCATGCCAAGCGACTGATCGCGGTGGGCTGCTTCTGCATCGGCACCAACCAGGTGGATCTGGAAGCGGCCAAGACCCTGGGTATCCCGGTCTTCAACGCGCCCTATTCCAACACCCGCAGCGTGGCCGAGTTGGTTATCGCAGAGACCATCATGCTGCTGCGTGGCATTCCGCAGAAAAATGCCTTGTGCCACCGCGGTGGCTGGACCAAGTCCGCAGCCGGCAGCTTCGAGGTGCGTGACAAGGTGCTGGGGATCGTCGGCTATGGCCATATCGGCACGCAGGTTGGCGTGCTGGCCGAAAGCCTGGGCATGCGGGTCATCTTCCATGACATCGAATCGAAACTGTCCCTGGGCAATGCCCGCGCCGCCGCCAGCCTGGATGACCTGCTCGAACGCGCCGACGTCGTCACCCTGCACGTACCGGAAACGCCCTCGACCCGGTTGATGGTGGGCGCAACCGAGCTGGGCAAGATGCGCAAGGGCGCCGTGCTGATCAATGCCTCGCGTGGCACGGTGGTCGATATCGACGCGCTGGCCGAGTCGCTGCGCACCAATCACCTGGCGGGTGCGGCGGTGGATGTCTTCCCGGTAGAGCCCAAGGGCAATGACGATCCTTTCGTCTCTCCGCTGGTAGGCATGGACAACGTCATCCTGACCCCGCACATCGGCGGCAGTACCCTGGAAGCCCAGGACAATATCGGCATCGAAGTGGCCGCCAAGCTGGTGCGCTACAGCGATAACGGTTCCACCTTGTCGGCTGTGAACTTCCCCGAAGTTTCCCTGCCTGAACATCCACGCAGCCGTCGCCTGCTGCACATTCATCGCAATGTGCCCGGCGTGCTTTCGCGCATCAACGAACTGTTCTCTTCAGGCAATATCAATATTGACGCACAGTTCCTGCAAACCGACCCCCAGTTGGGCTACGTGGTAATCGACGTATCCGCCGACGAAGCCCAGGCCGCGGCGTTGAAGGAAAGACTGGGAGAAATTCCCGGGACGCTGCGCAGCCGCGTGCTTTACTGATATCGGCAGGCTGCACGCTGCCACGGTGTGCGTGCAGCCCGCATGGATACGTGTTTCTGGCCAAGCTAGCTTACTTGGCTGGAGCATGCGAACTACGGTGATTCGCCGTATGGGCCGATATTGGCCTGATGAACGGCCACTTAGCTTCCTGGCTCCCCAAAAAAAATCAGGAGCGCGAAGCCATAACAACGAAGCACCACGATATCCGCAGGAGCGCGATCCGAAGTCTTCTAGCGGCATCGATGGCTACAGCGCTCACGCCAGGCACCGTCGCGGCGGCGCACGCTGAAAGAGAGCCGGTGAGAATACCTATCCAGGAACTCACGCCAACTCATCGCGCGGAACTTGAAACCATGCTGACAAATGAACTACAGCGCGTAGTACGAGGAAGGTTTCGGGAAGTCCGTGGCGCCTAGAATTACTTCAAGGGCTTTCCGCAATTTGCGCTGACAAAAAAGGTCGAGTTTGCCGACTGTCCGCCTGGCGCCATCTGCACAGGTAGCGAGATGGCGATAACTGAACCAGTTGACTCGCCATTGATGGACTGGATCAGTTGCGATGTAGCGCAGCCCGTATCAGCGAGACTCAGAACGACGCTGACGGATATAGACGGCGTAGCAGCTTCTGCTGAGCATACTGTCACGTGCAACCCCTCCGGCGCATCGTTGGGGTCCAAAACCATGGACATCATATCTGCCCTATAAGGCTTGCGTCGCAGGCATTAATACGAAAAACGGCGCTCAGAAGCGCCGTTTTTTCTCGTATACCACCGAATTGGTCGGGGCGGCCGGATTCGAACCGACGACCCTTTGCCCCCCAGGCAAATGCGCTACCAGGCTGCGCTACGCCCCGACTTACGGCAGATTGGCGAGTTTAGCAGCTGGGGCTGCTATTGGGAAAGGCTTTGGTGTAGGGGAATCTGCTGGCGCGTTGTGGGAGCCGCCGGTTGAATCGCTGCAATCTTGATGGCGCAGCGACCTTCAATCCGGCCATAGATTGAAGAATTGACTTCTGAAGCCCCAAATCCCCGAGCCGCGACCACGTCGCAGCTCGCTTTTCGCGACTGAAGTAGCTCTTAACGGCGCAGGAGAGCGAGGACTTCTTCTAGTTCCATGCGAACCTGGCGCACGATCTGGTGCGACATGCTCGCTTCCATCCGGGCCTGGGGGCCTTCCAGGCGGGCACGCGCACCCGTGATAGTGAAGCCTTCGTCGTAGAGCAACGAACGGATCTGGCGGATCATCAAGACGTCGTGGCGCTGGTAATAGCGGCGGTTGCCGCGGCGCTTCACCGGGTTCAAGGCAGGAAATTCCTGCTCCCAGTAGCGCAGGACATGAGGCTTCACACCGCACAGGTCGCTGACTTCACCGATGGTGAAGTAGCGCTTGGCCGGAATGGCTGGCAGTTCGGTGTTATTCCCTTGGTCCAGCATAACCCTCGACTCGTACCTTGAGTTTCTGACCCGGACGGAACGTCACCACACGACGCGCGGAGATCGGAATCTCCTCACCCGTCTTGGGGTTGCGGCCCGGCCGCTGGTTCTTCTGCCGCAGGTCAAAATTGCCGAAACCCGACAACTTGACCTGCTCGCCACCTTCCAATGCCTCGCGAATGACCTCGAAGTAGGCGTCCACGAATTCCTTCGCTTCACGCTTGTTGAGGCCCACCTCGAGAAAAAGGCGCTCTGCCATTTCCGCCTTGGTCAGCGCCATGTCATCCTCGCAATCTTGCCTTGCATGCTGTCTCCAATGCCGATACCGCGTCCCCTACGCATTGGTCGGCATCATTGTCGGTAAGGGTGCGTGAAGCGTCCTGCAAAATCAAGCCCATAGCGAGACTTTTCCGCCCTGCCTCCACACCTTTGCCGCTGTATCTGTCAAATAGCGTCAACTCCTTGAGACGGTCTCCCAAGGCTTCCCTGACAGCCTTTTCAACCATGGCCCAAGTGACATCGTCCGGCACGTCCACGGCTATGTCACGCCGGACAGACGGGAAGCGAGGCACCGGCACCGCCGATGGCAGGCGGCGGCTCAGCAGCGGCTCCAGGGCCAGCTCCAGCACGTGGACGTCAGGCCCAAGATCCAGGGCCTTGGCGACCTGGGGATGGACCGCTCCGAAATAACCGGCGGTCTGGCCATCGAAACTCACCCGGGCGGCACGCCCCGGGTGCAGCCAGGCTGGCAGGCCATCAACATGCACTGCCCAGCGACGCGGCTCGCCGCCCCAGGTGATGATGGCATCCAGGTCACCCTTGAGATCATAGAAATCGAAGTCTCGCCGAATCTCGCCCCACTGCTCAGCATGCGCCTGGCCGCAGGCAACCACAGCCAAGGTAGGTGTTTCGACCGGCGGATTGCCCGCGACAAAGCGACGTCCCAGCTCGAACAAGCGCACGCGGCCCTGCTGGCGCGCGCGGTTATGCGACAGCGCCTCGATCAAACCAGGCAATAAGGACGGCCGCATGACGGCAAGATCAGCCGAGAGCGGATTGGCCAGTGGCACCAGGTTGTCCTTGAAGCCCCAGCGATCAAGCAGGTCGGCCCCCACGAAGGCCAGGTTTACCGCTTCGTAGTAACCACGCGCGGCCAGTTGCTCACGCAAGGCCAGTTCGCCGATACGCGCCTCGGGCTCGGTCGCCAGGGTCAACGCACCTGCAGGCGTGTGCGTGGGAATGTTGTCGTAACCGAAGATGCGCGCGACCTCCTCGATGAGGTCTTCCTCGCGCTCGATATCGAAGCGACTGCTCGGCGCCGTGACCTGCCAGCCATCGGTCATTGCCGCCACCTGCATACCCAGCGCCGTGAAGATGCGCTGCACTTCGCTATCGGCCACCTCTACACCGAGCACGCGACGCAGGCGTGCGCGACGCAGCAACACGTTTGCAGGCCGGGGGAGATCGGCCAGGTGTTCGGCCACCTGCACCGGGCCTGCCTTGCCGCCGGCGATGGCAAGTAGCAGTTCAGTTGCACGCTCAAGTGCGCGACGGGGCAGTTCAGGGTCCACGCCACGCTCGAAGCGATGCGAAGCGTCAGTATGCATGCCCAGTTTACGCGCGCGCCCCATGATCGCGGCAGGCGCAAAATGCGCGGCCTCGAAAAAGATGTTGCGGGTGGTCTCGGTAACCCGCGAGTCATAGCCGCCCATCACGCCGGCCACGGCCAACGCTTTGTGCTCATCGGCAATCAGCACAAATCCGGAATCGACCTTGGCCTCGCTACCGTCGAGCAGCTTGACCACTTCGTTGTCGCGGCCATGGCGAACGACGATGTCGCCTTCAAGCTTGTCGTTGTCGAAAGCATGCAGCGGCTGGCCCAGCTCAAGCATCACGTAATTGGTGATGTCCACTACCGGGCTAATCGAGCGCAGTCCCGAACGGCGTAAACGCTCGACCAGCCACAACGGTGACTTCGCGGCCATATCGATGCCTTCGATGACCCGACCGAGATAACGCGGCGCATCCATGCCCGCCTCGAGGCGAATGCCACGCGTCGCCGCGCTGGTGACCGCTGCCGCCGGCTGTTCGGACACCTTGACATGACTACCGAAGAGCGCAGCTACATCGTGTGCGAGGCCAACCAGGCCCAGGCAGTCAGGACGATTGGGCGTCAACTTCAACTCGAAGGCGGCGTCGGGCAGACCCAGGTAGTCGGTCAACGACTTGCCCACCGGGGCATCGAGCGGGAGCTCGAGCAGGCCGGACGCATCGTTGTCCAGGCCCAGTTCCTTGGCCGAACACAGCATGCCGAACGATTCGACTCCGCGGAGCTTGGCTGCCTTGATGGCCATGCCGCCAGGCAGGCTTGCGCCCACGGTGGCGAGCGGCACCTTGATGCCCACACGGGCATTCGCAGCGCCGCAAACGATTTGCAACGGCTCGCCCTGCCCCGCATCGACCTTGCAGACCTGCAGCCGATCGGCTTCAGGATGCTTTTCAGCCGATACAATTTCTGCCACGACCACACCAGACAGTTGCTCGCCCAGCACGGTCAGTTCCTCGACCTCAAGGCCGGCCATGGTCAGCGCATGCGCCAACGCGGCACGGTCCGCCTTGATCTCGACCAGCTCGCGCAGCCAGTTTTCGGAGAATTTCATAGGTTCGGGACTCGGTTTGAAAGCCGGCGATATGGAAACGTCATGATTCGATTCCGACGATGATCGGAACCCGGACCCGGACATCGCAACCGGCCATGCATCGCGCTTTGGCCGAATCCCGAGTCCTGAAAGTCCCGAGTACCGAAGAAAAAATCAAGCAAACTGCTTCAAGAACCGTAGATCGTTCTCGAAAAACGCCCGCAGGTCCGACACGCCGTAACGCAGCATGGCAAAGCGCTCGACGCCCAGGCCGAAAGCAAAACCGGTATAACGCTCCGGATCGATGCCGCAGTTCTTCAGCACATTCGGATGCACCATGCCGCAGCCGAGCACTTCGAGCCAACGCGTCGACCCATCAGCCGCATCCCAACGGATGTCCACTTCGGCAGACGGTTCGGTGAAAGGAAAATAGCTTGGACGGAAGCGCATCTCGAAGTCGCGCTCGAAGAATGCGCGAATGAACTCGGCCAGCGTACCCTTCAAGTCGGCAAAGCTGGAGGTTTCATCGACCAGCAGGCCCTCGATCTGATGGAACATCGGCGAGTGCGTCTGATCAGAATCGCTGCGATAGACCTTGCCTGGCGCGATGATGCGGATAGGCGGCTGGCGGCCCTGCATCGAGCGTATCTGCACCGGCGAGGTGTGCGTGCGCAGCAGGCGACCATCGCCGAAGTAAAAAGTATCATGCATGGCGCGCGCCGGATGATGCGGCGGAAAGTTCAGCGCCTCGAAGTTGTGCCAGTCATCCTCGATCTCCGGGCCATCAGCCCGCTGGTACCCCAACCGGGCAAAGATCGCAGCGATACGCTCAAGCGCCCGGGTAATGGGATGGATGCCACCACGGTCGCCATCACGACCGGGCAGTGAGATGTCCAGGCGTTCCGATGCCAGGCGGCGATCCAGCTCAGCCTGTTCCAGTGCTGCCTTGCGTGCGGCCAGAGCATTGGTCAGCCGCTCCTTGACACGGTTGACCTCAGCGCCACGAGTCTTCTTTTCTTCTGGCGGCAGGCTACCCAATGTCTTGAGCGTAGCGGTGACGATACCGTTCTTGCCGAGCAGGCTCACACGCAGCGCATCGAGCGCATCGAGCGTATCGGCCCTGTCGATATCCGCCAGCGCCTGCGCGGCGCACGAGTCCAGATCGTCCATCGATGCCATTCCGAAAAAGTTCCACAGAAACGAAAACGGGGAGGAGGCGTTTTGGCCTCCTCCCCGCTTGATTTACATCATATCGTCAGCGCGATGCGCTTGTGACGATCAAGCGGCCAGACTGGCCTTCGCCTTTTCAGCGATCGCGCCAAACGCCTTGATGTCATGCACGGCAATATCAGCCAGCACCTTGCGATCGACCGTGATGCCGGCCTTGGCCAAGCCGTTGATCAGGCGGCTGTAGGACAGACCGAACTGACGAGCGGCGGCATTGATACGAACGATCCACAGTGCGCGGAACTGACGCTTGCGCTGCTTGCGGCCGATATAGGCGTACTGACCCGCCTTGATGACGGCCTGGTTAGCAACGCGGAAGACCTTACGACGTGCGTTGTAATAGCCCTTCGCGCGGCCAATGATCTTCTTGTGACGACGACGGGCGGTAACGCCACGCTTTACACGAGCCATGGTGGTTTCCTCCTCGCCTTAAAGGTACGGCAACATGCGTGCTACACCCTTGGTGTCGCAAGCCTTGACGTGATTGGTGGCGCGCAGATTGCGCTTACGCTTGGTCGACTTCTTCGTCAGGATATGCGACTTGAAGGCGTGACCGGCCTTGAACTTGCCGGAAGCGGTCTTGCGAAAACGCTTCGCCGCCGCCCGGTTGGTCTTGATCTTGGGCATGGGAATGCTCCGTATTCAAAGTTTCTGACTGATCTGGCGGCAGCTCTCAGCGAGCCACGCTTTCCGTCCTGCCATGATCGGTTCACGACCCTTCCGTGTGGGCCGAACCGCCGATTGTACGTGGACTCGGCGGGAAATGATAGGGGAGGCCGGCGACCAGCCCCTACCTCATTTGCTATGCCCCGTCGCCCCGTCTTTACTGGCCGCCGACTTCGCCGAAGCGGTTGGGGAAATCGGGTGCTGGACGTATCGCTGGAAGGAGACCCGAGGCCCCACCCTTTCCTGCAGCCAGCCCGGGAATGGCGAACGTACGACTTCGTGCGGCGCGGTTTTACCCGATGGCACGGCAGGGTCGTGTCCGCCTAGTCCGTTACTGCTTTTTCTTGGGACCGATCATCATGACCATCTGGCGCCCTTCCAGACGAGGAAAGGACTCGATCTGGCCATTCTCGCCCACGTCTGTCTGGATCCGCTTGGCCAGCTCCTGGCCCAGATCCTGATGGGACATTTCGCGACCGCGGAAGCGAATGGTCACCTTGACCTTGTCGCCCTCCTCAAGGAAGCGAAGCATATTGCGTAGCTTGATCTGGTAGTCGCCCACATCCGTGACCGGACGGAACTTGACTTCCTTGATCTCGACCTGCTTCTGCTTCTTCTTGGCAGCCTGGGCCTTCTTCTGGGCTTCGAACTTGAACTTGCCGTAGTCCATGATGCGGCAGACCGGCGGGTCGCCATTAGGCTGGATTTCGACGAGATCCAAGCCCGCTTCCTCGGCAGCTCGCAGCGCCTCGTCGCGGGAAAGAATGCCCAACTGCTCCGAATCCGGCCCGATTACGCGTACCCGGGGCACACGGATTTCATGGTTACGGCGGTTGCCCTTAGTTTCTGTGGTGGCGATACCACTATCCTCCAGAAGATGTTTTCAATCGGCCGTACGAAGCATCAGCGCCCCGTCTCGGCCTCCAGGCGCTCGATGAAGGCGGCCAGCGGCATGCTGCCCAGGTCTTCGCCGGAACGCGTACGCACGGAAACGGCTCCCGCTTCCTTCTCGCGATCACCTATCACGAGCATGTAGGGAACTTTCTGCAGCGTATGTTCCCGGATTTTATAACCGACCTTTTCGTTGCGCAAATCCGCCCGCACCCGGAAACCTTTTCCGACAAGGGTTTGCGCCACTTCACGGACGTAATCGGCCTGGGCGTCGGTAATCGAGAAGACCTGGGCCTGAACAGGAGCCAGCCAGGCCGGCAGGTTACCGGCATGATGCTCGATCAGGATACCAATGAAACGCTCCATGGACCCGACGATGGCCCGATGCAGCATGATAGGCCGGCGGCGCTGGCTATGCTCATCCACATACTCGGCTCCCAGGCGCTCAGGCATCATGGGATCGACCTGCATAGTACCTACCTGCCATGAGCGGCCGATGGAGTCGGTCATATGGTATTCGATCTTGGGACCGTAGAACGCGCCCTCGCCGGGCAGTTCCTCCCACGGCACGCCCACGGCACGCAGGGCCGCCCGCAGGGCTTCCTCCGAGCGATCCCACAGCTCCTCGCTGCCGATACGCTTGTCCGGGCGCAACGCGATCTTCACCGCGATGTTCTCGAAGCCGAAGTCCGAATACACTTTCATGGCCTGCTGGTGGAATGCCGTGACTTCCGCTTCCACCTGCTCTTCGGTGCAGAAAATGTGGCCGTCGTCCTGGGTAAAGGCACGCACGCGCATGATGCCGTGCAGCGCGCCCGAGGGCTCGTTGCGATGGCAGCCTCCGAATTCGCCGTAGCGAATGGGCAGGTCGCGATAGCTGTGCAGGCCGGTGTTATAGATCTGCACGTGGCCGGGGCAATTCATCGGCTTGAGCGCATAGGTGCGCTTCTCCGACTCGGTGAAAAACATGTTTTCCTGATAGTTGTCCCAGTGGCCAGACTTCTTCCACAAGCTGACATCCATGATCTGAGGACCACGCACTTCCTGATATCCGCTGGCACGGTACACCCCGCGCACATACTGCTCCACGGCCTGCCAGATAGCCCAGCCGTTGGGATGCCAGAACACCATGCCCGGCGCTTCTTCCTGCTGGTGAAACAGGTCCAACGCCTTCCCTATCTTGCGGTGGTCGCGCTTCTCGGCTTCCTCCAGCTGATGCAGGTAGGCCTTGAGGTCCTTGTCGTTAAGCCAGGAAGTGCCATAGATTCGCGTCAGCATCGCGTTGTTGGAATCACCGCGCCAATAGGCGCCGGCTACCTTCATCAGCTTGAATGCCCGCAACTTGCCGGTATTGGGCACATGCGGGCCACGGCACAGGTCCGTGAACTCGCCCTGGGAATACAGCGACAGCTCTTCGTTGGACGGAATGCTCTGGAT
>NZ_DASVMI010000068.1:0-39034 GCF_036384435.1 Dyella sp.
TGCCCGCTGACACGAAGTTTGGCTATAGCGACGAACACGGCAATTGTCTTTCGGAGAATCAGTTCTTCACCGCCGTTGGGCAGGGCCGCGCGTTCGACGTGGAAAAACACGTCAAGGCACATAGCGCGACACTGGTGCTCAAACCCGCCAGCGCCGCGACCCGGCTACCCGATGTCACCGCGATCAGGCCGATCAGTCATTGGGCGCGTGGCGATGCATGGCCCCCGCTTGCCCTGACCACGCTGGACGGCCGCACGATCCATCCGGCCGATTTGCATGGACATCGAACTCTGGTGAGTTTCTTCTTCGCTACCTGTGCGCCATGCGTCGCCGACCTGCCCGCACTGGATGCCTATCACGCCCGTCATCGGCGACAGGCCGTGCTGGCGATCACGTTCGATAGCGAGGATGACGCCCGGCAATTCGTCGCAGCACGCCCGTTATCCTGGCCGGTGGCTTTTCATGCCCAGCGGTTCCTCGATCACATCGGCGTGGGTGTCTATCCCAGCTTTGCCGTAGTCGATGAGAACGGCCGACTGGTCAAGGCCGCATCCGGCGATCGACTGCGGCGCGGGCATGAGGTCCTTACCGTCGAGGATATCGAGCGCTGGCTGGCGGCTCCGTAACGGGAAAGATTCGTCAACCTGATCAGCCTGATTTAGGTTGACAGAGTTGAGTGAGCTGGCACACTGCGCACTCCTCACACCCATCCTGGATGCCCATGTCCGCAGCCGCTGTTCGCCACGACTGGACCCGCGACGAAGTCGCCGCGCTTTTTGCCATGCCTTTCAATGATTTGCTGCATCGCGCGCACGAGACACACCGGCAATACCACGATCCCAACGCGGTGCAGGTGTCGACGCTGCTGTCGATCAAGACCGGGGGCTGTCCAGAGGATTGCTCGTATTGCCCCCAAGCCGCCCGTTACGACACCGGCGTGCAGGCCCAGAAACTGATGAGCGTGGAAGCGGTCGTGGCGCGTGCGCAGGCCGCCAAAGACGCGGGGGCCAGCCGTTTCTGCATGGGTGCCGCTTGGCGCAGCCCCAAGGACCGCGATGTCGCCAAGGTGGCGCAAATCATTTCGGCGGTGAAGGGGCTTGGCCTGGAAACCTGCGCCACGTTGGGCATGCTCAACGGTGAGCAGGCCGACACGCTCAAGGCGGCAGGCCTGGATTACTACAACCACAACCTGGATACCGCGCCGGAGTTCTATGGCGAGATCATCCAGACACGCCAGTACCAGGATCGCCTGGACACGCTTGAGCATGTGCGCGAAGCCGGATTGAAGACCTGCTGCGGAGGCATCGTCGGCATGGGCGAGACCCGCTCGCAGCGCGCCGGCCTGCTACAGACGCTGGCCAACCTGCCCGAACACCCCGAATCAGTGCCTATCAACCAGCTCGTACGCGTCAAGGGCACGCCGCTGGAAAACAGCCAGGCGCTCGACCCGTTCGAATTCGTGCGTACGATCGCCGTCGCGCGCATCCTGATGCCCGCATCCATGGTGCGCCTGTCTGCCGGCCGGCAGGACATGGACGATGCCGTGCAGGCTCTATGTTTCCATGCGGGTGCCAATTCGATTTTCTACGGCGAAA
This sequence comes from Dyella sp., assembly GCF_036384435.1. GTDB lineage: Bacteria > Pseudomonadota > Gammaproteobacteria > Xanthomonadales > Rhodanobacteraceae > GSA-30. The sequence continues at coordinate 1,596 of NZ_DASVMI010000068.1, forward strand.
AACTGCTGGTCACCGGCAATCCGGAAGTCGAGCACGATCGCGCGCTGTTCCGCCGCCTGGACCTGCACCCGCTGGAGGTCGTCGAGCATTCGGGCACGGTGCATGCGGATATCGTGGAGCCTTGCGCGGCGTGATGGCCGGGGCTGCCCCTTCGGACCGGCCTGGCACCCCCGCGCCGCCGGGGGAGCGGAAACGATGTCACGGCGAGCCTGGCACGCGGCGTTGCGCGTCAAGCCATGCGTGAAGACCTGATCGCCCGGCTCGCGCAGAACACAGCACTGCGCGAACGCGAACAGTTACGCCGACGATTGCGCCATATCGACCAGGTCGACGGCCCGTTCGTGTGGTCGCAGGGCCAGCGCCTCGTATCGTTTTGCAGCAACGACTATCTTGGCCTTTCGCAGCATCCGCGCGTGATCGCTGCCTTGCGCGACGCCGACGTCGTCGGCAGCGGCTCGGCGCATCTGATCTGCGGGCACCGCCGCGAACATGCCCGCCTGGAAGAAGCACTCGCCGAGTGGACCGGGCGCGAGCGCGCCGTGCTGTTCTCCACCGGCTACATGGCCAATCTCGGCGTGCTCCAGGCGCTGTTTGGCAAGAACGACGTGTGCGTCCAGGACAAGCTCAACCACGCTTGCCTGCTCGACGGTGCCGCCCTGGCCGGTGCCACGTTGTTGCGCTATGTGCACGCCGATATCGACAGCGCGACGCGCCAGTTGCAAAGCCACGGCCATGCGGCCGCGCTGCTGGCGACCGATGGCATTTTCAGCATGGATGGCGACGCCGCACCGCTGGCGGAGCTGGCGAGCCTGTGCACCGATGAGCACGCGACGCTGATGGTCGACGATGCCCATGGCCTGGGCGTGGTCGGCCCCGACGGGGCCGGCAGCGTCGCGGCCGCCGGACTGAACGCATCGCACGTGCCCGTGCTGATGGCCACCCTGGGCAAGGCGCTGGGTACGTTCGGCGCTTTCGTCGCCGGCTCCCAGGCACTGGTCGATGGCCTGACGCAATTTGCCCGGCCGTATATCTATACCACCGCGATGCCGCCAGCCCTGGCGGCTGCCGCACACGCGGCCGTACAGGTGGCCCGGGAAGAATCCTGGCGCCGCGAGAAACTGGCCGCGCTCATCGCGCGCTTTCGTACCGGGGCTGCCCAATTAGACCTGCCCCTGATGCCCTCGGCCACGGCGATCCAGCCCCTGCTGCTGGGCGAGCCGGCAGCGGCCCTGCGTCTATCGGCGCACGCCGAGCAGGCCGGCCTGCTGGTAACCGCGATCCGGCCGCCGACCGTGCCACGCCTGAAGGCCCGGCTTCGGATCACGCTGTCGGCATGGCACGAGGAAACCCAGGTGGACCGGCTGCTCGCCGTGCTGGCCGACGGCATGGCGGCCAGTCGCCTATAATGGGCGGCTAAGCAAGACCCTCGCCTGCCATGTCGATCATCAACCTTTCCGCCTATCGCTTCGTCAGCCTGGATGACCTCCCGGCACTGCGTGAGCGCGTGCTTGCACGCTGTGAAGCCCTGTCTCTGAAGGGCACGATCCTGCTTGCGCCGGAGGGCATCAACCTGTTCCTGGCCGGTTCGCGCGACGCGGTCGACCGCTTCATGGACTGGCTGCGCGACGACTCCCGTTTCGCCGGATTGATGCCGAAGGAATCGATCTCCGAAGACGTCCCGTTCGGGCGCATGCGCGTACGCCTGAAAAAGGAAATCATCACCATGCGCATGCCGGCGATCCGCCCCGAGCATGCGCGCGCGCCGGCGGTGACACCGCAGACCCTGCATCGCTGGCTCGATGCCGGCCACGATGACGAAGGGCGCGAGGTCGTGCTGGTCGATACGCGCAACGACTATGAGACCGATGTCGGATTGTTCGAGCATGCCGTGGATTATCGGCTCGGCAGCTTTACAGGGTTCCCGCAGGCCATTGCCGCCGATCGCGAGCGTTTCGCCGGCAAGACCGTGGTGTCGTATTGCACCGGCGGCATTCGTTGCGAGAAGGCGGTGTTGCACATGCAGGACATCGGCATGGATCACGTCTACCAGCTCGAAGGCGGCATCCTCAAATATTTCGAGGAAACCGACGGCGCGCACTGGCAGGGCGACTGTTTCGTCTTCGACGAACGTGGCGCGGTGGATCCCTCGCTGGCTCCGGCTTCGCTGCCACCTTCAAGCGACGACCCATGAACCTGTTCATCGACCGCCAGGGAACCGGCCCTGTCCCGCTGGTGCTGCTGCATGGCTGGGCCATGCATGGCGGCGTATTCGACGACCTGGTCGACGCCCTGCGCGAGCGATGCACGCTTTATGTCGTGGACCTGCCTGGCCATGGGCATTCGCGCGACAGCGGCCTGCCACTGGAGCCGCAGGCGTGTGCATGGGCTATCGCCGAAGCCACGCCACCGGCCGTCTGGGTGGGCTGGTCGTTGGGTGGCCTGATCGCTCAGAGCGCCGGATTGCGGCTACCAGAAAAGGTGCGCGCACTGGGCGTGCTGTGTTCGACACCCAAATTCTCGCGCGGCCAGGATTGGCCTTATGGCAGCGATCCCACCCTGGTGCGCCAGCTGGCCACCGATCTGGAAACCGACTATCACGCCACCATCGAGCGCTTCCTGGCGCTGGAGGCGATGGGCAGCCAGGATCCGCGCAGCGAGCTGCGGCACCTGCGCTCACTGGTCTTTGCACGCGGCGAACCCGACCTGCGCATCTTGCAGGAGGGCATTCGCATCCTCGACGAAACCGACCTGCGGCAGGACATGACCGCGCTATCGATGCCCACTGCCTGGATCTGCGGGCGACGCGACCGGCTTGCCGCTCCCGCCGCCGTGGCCTGGGCGGCCGAACACGCGGGCGGCCAGTTCACCCAGATCGAACATGCCGGCCATGCGCCGTTCTTCGGCCACGTCCCGGCAGTTGTCGCGGCGCTGGAGCCCTTGCTGGAGGCTTTCCGTGAGTGACGACTTCCGCGTAGACCGCGCGCAGGTACGACGTCGTTTCGGCCGCGCCGCGGCGACCTATGAACAACATGATGCCTTGCAACAGGAAGCACAGAAGCTACTGGCCGAACGCCTGGACTTCTATCTGGAAGAACCCGGCCGCGTGCTCGATGTGGGCGCGGGCACGGGGCGCGGCACGGCACTGCTGAAAAAGCGCTACGCCAAGGCGCAGGTCATCGCCGTGGATATCGCCTTGCCGATGCTGCGCGCCTCCAAGCGACACATGAGCTGGCTCAAGCCGTTCTCACGGGTCTGCGCCGACGCGACCGCGCTACCCTTCGCCGATCACAGCGTGGATGTGCTGCATTCGAACCTGTGCTTTCAGTGGGTGGAAGATCCCCGGGCGTTGTTTGGCGAATGCGTGCGCGTGCTCAAGCCCGGCGGCATGCTGGTGTTTTCCACCTTCGGCCCGGATACGCTCAAGGAACTGCGGGCAGCCTGGGCTCAGGCCGACCAGCAGCCTCATGTAAGTCGTTTCCTGGACATGCACGACCTGGGCGACGCGATGATTGCCTCGGGTTTGCGCGATCCGGTACTGGATGTGGATCGCTTCACGCTCACCTATAGCGAACCGCGCATGCTGTTGAAGGAGTTGCAGGGCCTGGGCGCCACCAACGCCGATGCGACCCGCGAGCGCGGCCTGCTCGGACGCCAGCACTACACACGCATGCTGCAAGCCTACGAAACCATGCGCGTCAACGGCCGCATCCCGGCCACCTGGGAAGTCATCACCGCCCACGCCTGGGGCCCGCCACCGGGCCAGTCACGCCGCGGCGCGGATGGTGGAGAGATTGCCAGTTTTTCGGTGGACGCATTGCGCGGCTCACGGCGGCGTTGATGGGGCCGTTGGAGGTGGGAGACGGGTAGCGGGGGCGTAACCGTGGTGGTCGCCGCGACCTTGCACGATGCGAAAGCGCTGCTGCGACTTGCCTCGCCGCCTAAGCGAACGGATTGGCGCCCTCCGTCCCCATCCCCAACCTCCTGATCCAGGCCAGCCATCCGTTCCATGGACATCCAGACGTCCATTCGAACACTGCACAAACGAAGCACTCCGACTCATCGTCTTATGACAGTCATAAAAGCTTCATTGGCAGATGACAGCATTCGCACCTTCTTAACACCTGCGCGCCCGCACCGATGGCCGGGCTGGCGTATCGCCAATTTTTAGGAAGGGGAATTGCGTGTTGCAGAAGACTGTTCTCGCCGTGGCTTTGGGCCTGGCGCTGTCGACGGCTGTCCATGCGAAGGACGGCACGACTGATAACACTGCCGCCGTCGCCGATGCCGCCGCCCAGCCAGGCGCCACGACCGACCAGGCGACCAATCTCGACACGGTCTCCGTGGTGGGTAGTGGCCAGTCGCGCCAGGTGCAGCGCGTCACGCAGAAAAACCAGGATGTGTTGCCCACCGGCACCAGCCTGCAAAAAGTGTTGAACATCCTGCCGGGCGTGAATGCGCAGTCGATCGACGCACTGGGGGCGAACGAACAATCGATGACACTGAGCCTGCGCGGTTTCAATGCCACGCGCCTGGGTTATACGCTCGACGGCATGCCGCTGGGCGACAGCGCCTACAACAATTACAACGGCCTGAGCATCAATCGCGCCCTGATCTCGGAAAACATGGGCGGTGCCGAGATCGCCGAAGGTATCGGCAACCTGGGCACGCCCTCGACCAGCGACCTGGGTGGCACCATCGCCTATACGTCGAGCGATCCGCTCAAGCAGATGGGCGGCCGCATCAACCAGACGTTCGGCAGCGACATGAATCGCCGTACGTTTGCGCGCTTGGACACCGGCGAGTACCAGGGTTTCTCGATGTACCTGTCCGGCGCCCGCACCACGTCCGAACTGTGGAACAACCAGAGCGCATACAACAAGTCGACCACCAAGCAGTTCAATGGCAAAGCCGTCTACAACTTCGACGGCGGTCGTATCAGCGCCTTCGCCGACACCTCGCGCACCTCGCAGGCCGATGATTTCTATCTTTCCAAGAATGAGCTGGCACGCGGCCTGGGGTGGGACTGGGGCGGCTATGCGCCGAATTTCCAGAAGGCCCTGAGCCGCGCGTACTGCAACACCGGCAGCTTCAACGCCAAGCTGTGCGACAAAAGCGGTCCGGACCAGGATGCCGATGGCGCCTTCACGGGTGGCCAGATCCTGCGCAACGACGACCTGTATTACGTTGCCGGTGACTTCTTCCCATCCGACACGGTCACCTTGCATGCCCAGGTGTACCACCACGAAGATGCCGGCTCGGGCAACAACTGGAACAGCGGCAGTTTCTCCAATCCCGGCACGGCGCAGCAGTTGCCGTTGATCGTGCGCGAGACGCTCTACACCATCAATCGCACGGGCGCGATCTTCAACGCGGCCTGGGATATCGGTATCAACCATATCGAAGGCGGCATCTGGTACGAGCACAATATTTCCAGTGCGTCGCGCTACAACTACACCAACGTCACCGGACCGCGCGACCTGAGCAGTTTCCAGACCACGCAGCCGGATGTAGGCACGTTCGACCAGCGCACCGTATGGCGCACGCGCCAGGCGTACCTGCAAGACACCATCAAGCTGATGGATGATCGCCTGTCGATCGACTTCGGCGTGAAGAGCCCACATGTGACATCCGACGCCACGGCACTGCCGGGCATCGCCAAGAAGCCGATCGCCGCCAATTCCAGCGCCCAGTTCGCCACCGGCAGCCTATCGGCCAGCCGCGCGTTCCTGCCGGGCCTGGGTGCGCACTACAACCTGGGCGACGGCCAGGAAGTATTCGCCAGCTACGCCGAGAATATCGCCATGTTCCAGGGTGGCTTCAAGCTCGGTCCGCAGGCGGTCAGCCAGGCAACCTGGGATCAGCAGCAGACGCTGCGCCCCGAGCAGTCGCATACGCTGGAAGCCGGTTATCGCATCGTGCAGTCGGACTTCCAGGCTTCGGCCGCGATCTACAAGGTTCGCTTCGACAATCGCCTGTTGCAGTACAACCCCTGCAATTCGCGCCAGCCGGTGGGCCCAGGCTGCGGCAACAAGTTCTACAACGTTGGCGGCGTGGACAGCCACGGCGTAGAGCTGACCTTCCTGTGGACGCCGAACGAGCACCTGCGCTGGTACAACTCCGCCTCGTACAACCGCTCCACCTACGATAGCGATTACGTGCAGGCGGGCGTGCTGGAGCCGACCAAGGGCAAGATCCAGGTCGATACGCCAACCAAGCTGTTCGCCAGCGAAGTGACCTATACGTACGGCCCATGGTTCGCCACGCTGCGCGGCAAGTACACCGGCAGGCGCTATTACACCTACACCAACGATCAGGGCTTCGGTGGCTTCACTACGTTCGACTTCGGCACCGGCTACGACTTCGGCGCCGTGGGCTTGATCAAGGACGTACGCCTGAGCGTGAACGTGACCAACCTGACCAACAAGCGCTATGCGGCGAACTTCGATAACAGCGTGTTCGCGCCAACCGATCCGAATGGCACGATCTACGTATTCCACGCATCGGCGCCGATCCAGACCTTCGCAACACTTGATGTTCGCTTCTGATGAACCCCGAGGGCGCTGGCAACGGCGCCCTTCCTCGTGCGGGCCGCATCTCGTGCGCCCCTTGATGGATATACCGCGATGAAACAGTTCGCCCTGTGCCTGCTCCTTGCCGCCGGGTGCACCGGCGCGACCGCCATGGACGTGCTCACGCCGCACGTGATCGATCAGGCTGGCCCGCAATCGTTCACGCTCCAAGGGCGTACATTCGTCAACCAGGGACTGGTTGGCACGGGACGATTGCCGGCAGGCACCGTGGATTTCCTGGGTGACACGCTGGGCTCGTTTTCCTCCCTGGCGGTAGTGCCCAGGAGCTGGAAACGCGTAGGCGACCACTACGAAGCCACTTTGTGGACCCTGCCCGATCGCGGCAGGAACGATCCCAGCGAGGGGTTGTTCTACGACTACGCCGCGCGCCTGCATCGCTTCCGGCTGAAGTTCAAGCCCTATGACGGCAAACCATTGCCAGCCGATATCCGTTCGCAGAACCAGGTAAGCATTCAGCCGGACGGTGGCCTGGTGCTGACCGATTTTCGCGGGCAGCGTTTCACGGGCGCCGACCCGGCCGAAGGCACAACCACGCAGAAGGGCATCCTGCTACCTTCGCCGCGCAGCGGCACGGGCGCGGGCAAGGTCTCGATGGATGCCGAGTCATTGCAATTCACGCACGACGGACATTTCTACATCGGCGACGAGTATGGCGCGCACGTGTACTACTTCGATGCGAAGGGACGCCTGCAAGGTGTCCTCGTACCGCCAGCAGCCGTCGTGCCACGGACCGATGGCAAAGTCGATTTTGGCTCGCTCAATCCGCCGCAGACTGGACGCCGCAACAACCAGGGCGTGGAGGGCATGGGCTTGTCGCCCGATGGCACGCACTTGTTCGTCACGCTGCAAAGCGCGTTGATCCAGGACAGTGCGCGTGGCGATGCCAGCGGCCGCATCAATACGCGTGTACTGGTCTACGACGTCAGCCACAATCCGGTGCCGGACAAGCCCGTGGGCCACTACGTGATGCAGTTGCCTGCGTACAACGATCATGGCAACGGCAAACCTGCCAACAAGACTGCCGCGCAAAGCGAGATCCGCGTGCTCAATGAACATCAGTTCCTGATGCTGTCTCGCGATGGCAACGGCTTGGGCACGGATAACGACAAACCCATCGTCTACAAGAGCATATTGCTGGTCGACACAGCGGATGCGACCAACCTGGCAGGGAGTGCTTACGAGACGACCGCCGCGTCAGTACTGCGCTCACCCGACGGCAACGCACTGAAAGAAGGCATCAAGCCGGCCGCATGGTATGAGCTGGTGAATCTGCTTAACCGCTCACAGTTGTCGCGCTTTGGCCTTAACGTGGACACGCAACCGAAAAATCAGCCGCTTACGCTATCGGAGAAATGGGAAGCCATGGATCTCGTCCCGGTGCTCGATCCTGCGAAGCCACAGGATTACTTCCTGTTCGTGGGTAACGACAACGATTTCATCGCGCGCCATTGCGTGATGGATCGCCAGCGCTGCGACTCGTCGTTCGACAACGACAATATGCTTCTCGTCTATCGCCTGACCTTGCCCAGCATGCAACAGCACCAACGACCTTAAGATCGCGGCCGGCGAGGGCAACCGGCTGCGTCCCCCACCAGAAGGCAAAGTCGCATATGAAGAAGTCGATCGCGTGCTCCATGATGGCAGCCGGCATGCTGCTCAGCGTCGCCAGCCATGCCAACTCGCCGGTTTCCGTGAACAGCAAGGAGTACAAGGTACTGCTCGACCCGAGTCTGTTTGCCAGCAACCCTTCCGGCGCCGCCAGCTCATTGCTTTCGGCATTGAAGACACGCCTTACCCAGCTCAACTTCGACAAGACCATCACCGGCAGCTTTGCCGCAGGTGACCACGACCAGATCAGCTATTACGACAGCCCCAGCAGTTGCGTGCTGCACAGCAACGGCTATTCGGTACGCTATCGCACCGGTGACGACAAGGATATCGAGTTCAAATACGGTCATCCGGACGAAGAACTGTCGTACTACACCGATGTCACCGGCACCGGCAAGAACAAGAGCAGCAAGATCGAAACGGATGTCAGTCCCGACAAGCTGGTCTATTCGCATTCCACCAAGCAGGATGCCGCCAGCAGCGGCGCACCGACCACCGTGAGCGCGTTGATCTCGCAGTTTTCCGGCGCGAGCACGTTGTCTTCCTACAGCTCGCAATCGTTGGTGCCGGTCAACGGCCTGACGATGAACCAGCAGGAATACGACGGCCCCAGCTCGGATATCGGCAACTCCGATGCCGATTTCACCCTCACGATCTGGTACGTAGGCAATGCCAGCGCACCGTCACTGGTGGAGCTTTCCTTCCGCGTCGATGCCGACAGCAGCAGCTACTTCACCACGCCGGTATTGCAACGTTCGCAACTGCTGATGCAGGCCATCAGCAGCCTGGGCAGCTGGAACCTGGCCAACTCGACCACGAAGACAGCCTGGGTGTACGCCTACCATTCGGCTGGCTATCCGAATGGGTTTTGTGCGCAGTGAGGCCTCGCCTTCACAGCAACCCTCTCTCTCCCCGTAAAAAGGGGGAGAGAGATTTACCGTGCCAGGCTAGTAGAAAACACCAGCCGCCGCCCTAGCGGCTCGCAAAATGTCGTTTCGACGAACTGATAAATGAGCGGTATGTGAGTTACTTCAATAGATCCACTGCTGGCGAGCACTGCCGGTGCACTTCCATACCTGCAGATAAGAGCCGTTTGCTGTTCCCGCAGCAGGATCATCAAGACAGATACTAGGGTCGAGCTTGCTGCGTATCTCACCTCGCAGATGCCATACCTGTTGCGGATTGCCGGTGCAAGTACCCACGCTGACCTGTGTGCCGTTACCTACGGCTGTGCCAGTGAGCTGCAGGCACACACCCGAACCGCTCTGTATCATACCATCAATGACATACCACTGCTGGTTCGTGGCTTTGGTGCAATCCCATATTTGAACGGGTGTATTGTCGGCTGTTCCATAATTGACGATATCGAGGCAACGACCCTCGCCGTTGGTTATCTGCAAGCTGCTCGAATCGTAGCGCCAACGTTGATTGGTACCGCCCAGATCATCCCACACCTGCAGGCGCGTTCCGTTGCCGATGCCGTAGCCGACCGCGTCCATCACCTTGCCATTGGCGGTGACTAGGGCCATGCGATCAAAATACCAGTCCTGATTGACCGCCCCGGTCAAGTTCCACATCTGTACCGCCGTACCATCTGCAGTTTGCGAATTGCGAACATCCATCTCCGTAACAGTGTTATACGAACTCCACTTGGAACTTAGAAAATCCCATCGCTGCTGCCGGGATCCATTGCAATCCCACATCTGGACAATGCTTCCATTGTCATAAATGCCCCCACCTCGCAGATCAACGCAGCGACCCGTAGCCGCCGAACGAAGCTGATCTTGCAACGTAGTGTCTGCGGACGTGTATACCGATGCACGAAAGGCCGCTGCGATGGGCATGGTCTGGCGAAGCGTCCTGGCAACGTCTGCCGTTGCCGCAGTACCGCAGGGCTGGCCTTCGCAACTCGAAAGTAGTGGCGTCGAATAGACCGCGTATTGCGTTTGGCTACCTAGGCCATAGGCCATGATGTCGTAGAAGGCGAAGGCATCATTGCGATAACCATGCGAGTATGCGAACAAGCCATTGTTGGGAGAAATTTCGACATTATGCGCGGCACCCAAGTTGTGGCCCATTTCATGGGCCAGCGATAGATCGACGCAGTAACTGTAGTAGCCGTTGCCCTCGTCATACTGTCCATCGCTGACCTCAGAGTAGGCATAGTTGGGATCGTGCCCACTGTTCATGATGTAGGCGAGACCACAGCCGTTTTGTGCAGGCCCGAACACACGCACTAGACTGACCAGATCAGCACCATACTTATCGCGCGCGGCATGCACTGCCGCCAGTGGCGACGTCGATGCACCCGATTGCAGATCGGTCAATGCCTGCGAATTGTCGGTCGCATCGGGATAGTCGACTTCCATGGTGCCGACGAGCCGGTATTGACCACCGATGTTCGTATTGAACAACGCGTAATTGGCGGTATCGAAAATGTCGCTGACAAGGGTCTGGGCGGCGCTGGTCGTGCCAACTCTTTCTCGAAAGCCTTTGGTATATGCAATGAAAACATCCACTGTCGGCCCCGTGGATGTCGCCGTGGCTCCGCCTGCAACTACCGGTAAATCCTCGCCGATACTTGGCGCGGCGGCCATGCCCGGGATGGTGACAGCATCGGTGCCTGGGCGCTCTCCTGCACGCAACTGCGAAAGCGGTGTCGATGCCACATAGACCTGTCCGGCCACGGTTGTCAGCTTGAGCAGATTGCCGTTGACGCTGGGCAGGTGTCCGAAGGTGGCGTCCGGACCGAAGGTGATCAATGCCGTGCGGTTGGTTCCGCCACCGGATTCGCGCCCGATCCATGACCAGATCTTGTCAGCATGCTCAACGTGCTTGTCGAACGTGAGCGATACCTGCGTGCCGTCAGGTGCAGTGAAGGTAAGCTGCCCATTCAGCATCGAAGCCGATACGTCACCCATGGCCAGCCTGACCGGATAAAGCGTAGCGCCATCCTGGTGCAATAGCTTGCCAGGCTGATAATCGAGCAGGTGTGCGGTATCGGCTGCCGCTGGCGTTGAAGAAGGCACCGCAGGAACATCGGGATGACCCAGATCGGCATGCCGCGGGGGAAGCGGTGTCGATATATGAGGCGCGATAGCCGGACCAGGGCCTGGCTTGGACGTAGCGGCCACAGGCGCGCCGGCGGAGGGCCAGAGCCACTGCGAGACGCCAATGCAGAACGCGGCCAGCACCATCCCCGCCACGAGGCGAGGTAAAAGCTTTCTTTTCATACAGACCCCTGTTTATCGAGTCCGGCGATGGCTCGATTATTTTGGTTTCAAGTTACTACATCGAAACCCCTCAGGGGTAGGGTGTTACGCCTGTTTGCAGGCACCGGGCCAGGCGAACTCGCAAAAAATTTGCGTCCAGAGTCACGCTCGGTACCGGAAGCAACTGCTGACATGATCGTTGACCATTCCGGTCGCTTGCATGAACGCATAGCAGATGGTGGAGCCAACGAAGCGGAAGCCGCGCTTCTTCAATGCCTTGCTCATGCGATCGGAGATCTCGGTGCTGGCAGGAACCTCGCCCATGGCTTTCCACCGGTTGCGCTGTGGCTTGCCGCCAACGAACGACCACAGGTAGGTATCGAGGCTGCCGAACTCGGTGATGGCTTCCTGCGCGGCTTTCGCGTTGTCACGCACGGACCAGATCTTCAGCCGGTTACGTACCAGGCCTGGATCGAGCAGGAGTTTCTCCAGTTCACGGTCTTTCATGGTCGCCACGCGGTCGATGACGAAGTCGTGGTACGCACGACGGTAGTTTTCACGCTTGACCAGTACTGTGCGCCACGACAGGCCGGCCTGGGCACCTTCCAGACAAAGGAACTCGAACAGCATGCGATCATCATGCAGCGGCACGCCCCACTCGTTGTCGTGGTAGTCGCGCATGATTTCAAGATCGCCATTGGCCCAGGCGCAACGGGTGACAGACGCCATGATGTCTCTCCAAGTGGAGTGACAGCATAGCTAACGAAGGGGCGACCAGCGAGGGCGCCATGGCTTAGATCGCGGCATGTGCCGATAACGATAGACAGGATATCGTTATCGGCACAGCGCGCTCACCACCAAGCGCCCTCGCTGCTCGCCCCTCCCCCTGTGATGTACTAGACGGCTTGCCTCGCCGTTTGCCTACCTGTCTCCCCTGATTGACCGGTATTTAAAATCAACGGCGTCATATGGCAATGGCCGCACGGCGACGTTGATGCAGGTGATGGACTACCAGCACGATAGCCAGCACGGCCACCACCACGCCAAAGATCGTCATGCCCAGATTGTTGCCGTGGATGCCGTCCATGTAACCGGCCGGCAGGCGACCGCCGTTGTCGTATATGTGCAAGGCAGCCATGCCCGTGTAATGCATGCCACAGACCGCCAGGCCCATGACCAACGCACTGCCGGTCAGTTGCGCCGCGCCACGCATGTGCGACGCCAGCCAGAGCGCGGCAATGGAGGCGATAATCGCGATCGCTACCGAACCTGTGACGATGTTCATGTCATAGGACATGGATGCGGCCACCAGCATCGCCGCCATGCCGACGTAGTGCATGCTGACCACGCCAAATCCCATGCAGACCCCGCCAAATACCAGCCGCGCACCGCTGAAGGTACCCGATGCGGCGACCCATAGACCCACCGAGCACGCCACAAACGCCATCAGCGCCGAGAGCGCGGTAAGTGATACGTCGTAGGTCACCTGTACGCCCATGTCGCAGGCAAGCATGGCGATGAAGTGCATGGACCAGATGGCGCCCACGCCCATGACGGCGCCAGCGGTGAGCACGGCTGCCACACGTTGCCGACGTGTGCGCGTCAGCGGAATCATCACGGCCAGTTGCAGTGCGGTGAACGATCCCAGGACCGAGACCGCGTACGAGAGCACGATAAGCAGCAAGTTGTAATTCTGGTGGTCATGCATGAAAGTCTTCCTTGTACGGGCATGCGCGCAGTGCCATCGGGATCACGCCGCGATCTCCAGCACACAGTCATCCGCGCCATGCCCACGGCATTGCAAGTGGCGTACCAGCACGGCCGATACGTCGGTTGCATCGCCCAAAAGACCTTCGAGATAGCCTCCAAAGAAGCGACATCCGGACTGATTCTTCGGCGAACACATCGCGCTGTTGCGGATGTGCAACTGCCGCTCCTGCTGCTCCACGGTGGCCAGGTCGCGCAGCGCCGGCAGCGCGATACGCTTGAGCGCCTCGGCCAGCGACAGCTTGGCACCCAGGGCGTAATCGCGCTTGTAGACCCACGCGCCGGTGCGCCTTCCGGCCAGTTGCAGCGACGCCTGCCTCGCCTCTTCGGGCACGGCTGCCTCCAGTGCGACCAGCCAGGGAAAAACGCGCGGATAGTCGAGCGCCATCTGCGGCAGAACCTGCTCGATCTGGCGCATGTCGGCATGCTCGGGTGGCAACGGCGGAACATCGCCATCGAATGGCTCTGCCGGCTCGATCGATGGCGCGAGTTCACGGGCGAGTGGCGCGGCTGTCACCAGGGCAGCATCGGGTTCGGCTGTCGCCGCCTCGAAACCCAGCACACGGGCGTGACTGCCCACGGCATCTTCGAGCAGCCACTGCCGCTCGGTCGGGCCGCGCACCACCATGGTCAGGTGGGCGCCCTGGATGTCCTGGGCGAGTCGTTGGCGGACAAGGCTGAAACCGTTGGCGATGACCAAGCGGCCCAGTTCGATCAGCAGGCCCTCCCGACGGTCGGAAAGGATCTGCATCTCCAGCTCGATCATAGGCCCCCCTGTCGTCGATGCTGGTGCAATAAATTTGTGGTGGAACGATGCGGGAATCAGCGGCGAATTTGTGTGATTGACCGCAAAAAGCCCGCAACGACCCGCCGCCGTACGAGCGCCCGGTGCGCCCCGTGAAAGCTTTGCGCAAGGATGCGCACGGCTCACCGGCTCCGGTTCAACGCCAGGGCAGATCCTCAAGATCGACGTTGCCGCCGGTCAGCACCAGCCCGATACGCTTGCCGACAAACTGCCCGGGCTGCCGCAGCACGGCGGCCAACACGATAGCGCTGGAGATTTCCACCACCAGCTTGAGCTCGGACCACAGCCACTTCATCGCGGCTACCGCCTCCTCGTCGCTGACGGTCACGGCCGTCACCCCGTGGCTGCGCAATACCTGGAAATTCGGCGCCCCTACCAACGTACGCAAACCATCGCACAAGGTATGCGGCGTGAAAGGCTCCACGCGCGCACCCTGCGCGAGGGAGCGGGCAGTATCGTCGGCGCCTTCGGGCTCGGCGACAAACAGGGGCATGCCGGGCGCCAGTCCATGTGCGGCAATCGCGCACCCGGCCGCCAGGCCTCCGCCACCCACGGGCGTCAGCAGCGCATCGAGCTGGCCGGCCTGATGGAACAGTTCGGGCACCAGCGTGCCCTGCCCTGCCATCACGCGCGCGTCGGCGTACGGGTGCACCAGCTCCGCCCCGGTTTGCTGCTGCACGCGAGAAGCCATGGCTTCGCGTGCAGCCTGGGTCGCCTCGCAACGATGCACGATGGCTCCGGCACGCGTGATTGCATCCACCTTGGCACGCACCGCGCCCTCGGGCACAACCACGTGCGCGGGGATACCACGTGTGGCGGCCGCCAGCGCCAGCGCATTGCCGTGGTTGCCCGACGAGTGCGTCACCACGCCTCGGGCGGCGACGTGATCGTCCAGCGACCAAACCGCATTGCAGGCACCGCGGAACTTGAAGGCAGCGCCGCGTTGCAGGTTTTCGCACTTGAAATACAGGTGCGTGCCGGTGAGCCGGTCCAACGTGTCGCTGCGCATGACCGGTGTGATGAAGGCATGGGGCGCGATGCGCGCCGCTGCGTCACGGATGTCGGCCCATGAGGGAGGCGTATCGCTCATGCCTGTTCGATCTCGATGCCGCAATGGAATTGGCGCTCGGCACCGGGCTCAAGCCGGATGGCCGCGGCGCAATCGTCGCGGTTGAATGCATTGGACATGCTTTCCATCGGTTCCAGCGCCAGTGCACGACGCGCGTCGCGCGGCACGGTGTCGGCGGAGAAGGCAAGCACGATTCCACGCGTCTGCCACAATGCAATGGTCAGCCCGCTTGACGGATCGCGCAGGCGTGTGCGCGCACGACCATCGGCATCGGCATGCAGGCCGGCATAGCCATGATTGAGTTCGGTATCGCCCACGCGACGCCACTGGCGAAAATCCATCGATGGCTCGTCGTCCAGCGCGGCGTAGGCCGCATCGCCTGGCAACGGGATGTAATCGGCGTCGGTGCGCACCAGCAGGCTGGCGGGAATCTGCAACTCCCAGTCATCGACCTTGCCATCGGCGACCCGGAAATACGGATGCCAACCAAAGAAGCACGGCGCTGCAACATCGCCCACGTTGCGCATCGTGGCCAGCAGTTCCAAGCCACCGGACGCGAGCGTGTACTGGATGCTTACGTCGATGGCGAACGGATACCCGGGGTGGACACCCGGTCGGATGTCCTGGTTGACGAATACCGCATGCGCACCGGCTTCGTTCGCATGCAGTTTCTCAAGCAGGAATTCCGCATCGCGCAAGAATCCATGGCGCGACTCGCGTTTACTGCCCTCGACCCCGGGCGCAAGATCGTGCAACTGGCCGTCGAACGTGTATCGCGCGTCCTCGATGCGGTTGGCGAATGGCGCCATCGCGGCAAAGCGCGATCCGGGCCGTTTTTCGACTTCAGCCAGGTCGCGATGTGCATCGGCCAGCTGAAAGCGCGCGCCCGCGTGCTCGATCTCAATGCCTATGACGGCGGCGCCACGACTGACGATACGCACCTGACGTTGGCGCGCATCGTCCTCAAGCACGGCGACATCGTGGTTTCCCAAGCGATCGGGACTGGCACTGAACGCAGTCATGGGCTTGTTCCTGGCTTCGAAGCGCCACATGTTAGCCTGACCCACCCCATTGCCGCTCCCCGCAGCCCATGAATGCACGCCCGGAACACGCCAACGCACCCGTCCTGCTCAGCCAATACCAGCCGCCCGCGTGGCGCGTGGAGGCCATGGAACTGGAGTTCGACCTGGGCATCGATCGCACCGAGGTGCTTGCGCGCCTGACCTTGCGCGGTGCGGCGCCGCATACGCCCGTTCGCCTGGATGGCGAAGGCCTGACATTGCTATCGATCGCCCTGGACGGCCAGTCGCTCGCACCGGATCGTTATCGCCGCACCGATGACGCGCTCGAAATCGACGGAGCCAGCGACGGCAGCGTGCTGGAAACGCGTGTCGCGCTGGACCCGGCCAACAATACCGCCCTGGAAGGGTTGTACCTGTCCGGTACGCGCGAACACGGTTTTCTGTTGACTCAGTGCGAGGCGGAAGGCTTTCGGCACATCACTTTCTTTCCCGACCGGCCCGATGTGCTGACCCGCTATACAGTGACGCTGCGCGCCGACCGTGCACGCTTTCCGGTGCTGCTGGCCGGCGGGAATCCCGCCGGTTCCGGCCAGCTTGAGGATGGCCGTCATTGGGCGCGCTTCGTCGATCCCCACCCCAAGCCCAGTTATCTGTTTGCGCTGGTCGCCGGGCGGTTGGAACACATCGAGCGCGACTACACCACCGCCGACGGCCGCGCAGTCAAGCTGGTGATATGGGCTGAAGCCGATGCCATCGATCGCTGCCATTACGCCATGGATGCGCTGGAGCGCTCCATGCGCTGGGATGAGCAGGCTTACGGGCGCAACTACGACCTGGATGTATTCCACGTCGTGGCCACGCATGATTTCAACATGGGCGCGATGGAGAACAAGGGCCTCAATGTCTTCAATGCCAAGTACCTGCTCGCCGATCCCGATAGCAGTACCGACGACGAGTACCGCGCGGTCGAGGCCGTGGTCGCCCACGAGTATTTCCACAACTGGAGCGGAAACCGCGTCACCTGCCGCGACTGGTTCCAACTCAGCTTGAAGGAAGGCCTGACGGTATTTCGAGAGCAGCAATTCTCGGCAGACATGAATTCGGCGGCGCTCAAGCGCATCGAGGACATCTCGGTGCTGCGCCGCGCGCAGTTTCCCGAGGACGCCGGTCCGCTGTCGCACCCGGTGCGGCCGGCGCAGTACCAGGAAATCAATAACTTCTATACGGCAACCGTGTATGAAAAAGGCGCCGAGCTGGTGCGCATGATCGCCGGCAAGCTCGGTAGCGACGGTTTCCGGCGCGGCATGGATCGTTACTTTGCGCACAACGACGGACGCGCAGCCACACTGGAGGATTTCCTCGATGCCCTGGGCCAGGCCAACGGCATCGACCTGTCGCCCTATCTGGCCTGGTATGGCCAGGCGGGCACGCCACACATCCAGGCCAGCGGTCATTACGATCCAGACACGCAGCGCTATACGCTGACGTTGCGCCAGCACACCGCACCGACGGCACAGCAACCGCAGAAGATCGCGCTGCCGATTCCGGTGCGGTTGGCCTTGTTCGATCGCAAGGGCGGCATGCTGCCGTTGAACCTGGGCGACGCACTGGACGGCGCGCCAGAGCGCACCGTCGTGCTGGATCACGACCAGCAGCACATCATCTTCCATCAGGTGGCGAGCGAACCCGTGCCGTCGCTGTTACGTGGCTTTTCGGCGCCGGCCATCCTCGACTACGACTATTCGCCAGCCGATCTGGCCCTGCTGCTGCGCCACGACGTCGACGGCTTCAATCGCTGGGAAGCCGGTCAGCAACTGGCGACGCTTGCCTTCCAGGCGCTGCGCGACAATCGTCATGAGGACGCCATACGGGCCTGGTGCAACGCATTGGCGGAGCTGTTTGCGCATGACGATATTGACGATGCACTGCTGGCCGACCTGCTCACGCCGCCTACCGAGGTTGAACTGGCCGAACGCGAGCATGACGTGGACCCGGGTCATATCCACGCAATCGGCCAGGCCTTGCAACGTCGCCTGGCCGAACGCATCGGCACGGCGGCGCTCGTGGCGCGCTACCAGGCACTGGCATCGCACACGACACGGGCATTGGACGCCATTGACCAGGCCCGTCGCCGCCTGAAGAAGCGTGTGCTGGAACTATGGGCTCTGGTCGACGCGCAGGCAGCGCAGGTGGCAGCCGCTTCGCAGGCCTCGCAGGCACCCACCATGACGGATCGTCTGGCCGCGTTAGCTGTGCTGGTGCGTAGCCAGGCTACCCAGGCAGAGCAGGCGTTGGCGGATTTTCGCCAACGCCATGCTGGCGATCCGCTGGCCATGGATAAATGGTTTGCGGTACAGACCCAGGTACCAGGCGATCTGGCGCTCGCACGCGTCCAGGCATTGGCCGACGACAGCGCATTCACGCTGAAGAATCCCAATCGCGTGAATGCATTGCTTGGCCAATGGGCGCGCGGCAATCCCAGCGGTTTTCATCGCCAGGATGGCGCCGGTTATCGCTATCTGGCCGAACGTCTGCGCGAACTGGACGCGCTCAATCCACAAGTTGCCGCACGTATGGCAACCGTATTCAATGGCTGGCGCCGGCTGGAACCCACCCGACGCGCGGCGGCGCGCGAGGCCATCGCCGCCCTGGCCGGAGAGTCTGCGCTGTCGCGCAATCTGGGCGAGATCGTGCGCAATATGCTTGGCGAAAGCGAATAGACGAAAAAAGCGCCCGGGCGATACACCGTCGAGGACGGGTACCCGGGCGCGGAAAACGAGTGCATCAGGCGCCGATCAGACCGGCAGGCCGTCCAACGCGTGGCGCAGCTGTTTCATACGCGTCTCCAGGCGGGGGCGCAGGGCAAGGTTTTCCTGCTCATCGCGTGCCTGAAGTCGCTCCATCGCCATTTCCACGCGCCCCATCTCGATCAGCAGGTCGTGGTGCGAATAAACCGGTTGAAAGTCCAGCATCGGCTCCATGACTGCACCTCTCGGGTTGTTTTGGAGGTAAAGGAAGCAACCCCCATGCCAAGATGTGATGAAAATCACGCTTCCAGAGGCTGAAGTCGGGAAACTGACGTATTGCGTCACGTGTTGCCGATAACCGGCACAATTTAGCGTTTTAGTCACCCCGTGTTCACGCGCGGGGCGTGAGTATCTACACCACGCGGCGCGGCAACCGAGTCAGCGACGCGATGAGTTTTCAAGGCTTCTGACGCTTGGCAACACGGTCATCCTGGATTCCCCCTGTTCCTGAGACCGCCAAGCGTCAGATCTATCCCAAAGCAAAAAGGCCGCTCCATAGCGGCCTTTTTGCTTTTCCGGAGCCTCGCCGATTTCTGACCGGCAAAAAAAACGACGGCGCCCCGAGGGGCGCCGCCTTGCTTCCTCTCCCGGCGCGCAATCGAGCCCCTGTCCGCTCGATCTCGGCGCGCGTCTTCCGCGCAGCGTCTGCCCGGGAAAAGTGCATGGGTAGGAAAGCAGTTTCCATGCCAGGCTGTCCATGCACGGATCGCTCGCTGCTTCGAGGTAAAATGGCGCCATCTTTTGTCCACTTTTGCTCTGCCGGGGCATCTTGATGCTGCACCCTATTCATTACGACGTCATCGTGATCGGCGGCGGCCACGCCGGCACCGAGGCTGCCCTGGCCGCCGCGCGCTG
The DNA here is from genome assembly GCF_036384435.1 of Dyella sp. GTDB lineage: Bacteria > Pseudomonadota > Gammaproteobacteria > Xanthomonadales > Rhodanobacteraceae > GSA-30. Next base: position 21,331 of record NZ_DASVMI010000068.1, read on the forward strand.
CGGTGCCCGCACCCTGCTGCTCAGCCACAACATCGAGACGATTGGCCAGATGAGCTGCAATCCAGCCATCGGCGGCATCGGCAAGGGGCACCTGGTCAAGGAAATCGACGCCCTGGGCGGCGCGATGGCGCATGCGGCCGACCGGGCCGGTATCCAGTGGCGCACACTCAATGCCTCCAAGGGGCCAGCCGTGCGCGCCACGCGCTGCCAGGCCGATCGCGCGCTCTACAAGGCCGCCATCCGGCGCATCGTGGAGACCCAGCCCAACCTGGAATTGTTCCAGCAGGCCGTCGATGACCTGATCGTGGAAAACGGGCGCGCCGTGGGCGTGATAACCCAGATGGGTCTGTCCTTCCGCGCACGCAGCGTGGTGCTGACCGCCGGCACCTTCCTGGCCGGCAAAATCCATATCGGCCCGGCCCAGTACGCGGGAGGCCGCGCTGGCGATCCGCCCGCCAGCGCACTGGCGGCCCGGTTACGTGAACTGCCCATCGCGGCTGATCGCCTCAAGACCGGTACGCCGCCGCGCATCGACATGCGCAGCATCGATTTCACCGGCCTGGAGGAACAGCCGGGCGACGACCCGATGCCGGTGTTCTCCTATATGGGCTCACGTGCGGAGCATCCGGCCCAGGTGAGCTGCTGGATCACACACACCACCGAACACACGCACGAAATCATCCGCGGCGCGCTGGATCGCTCGCCACTCTATACCGGCCAGATCGAAGGCACCGGTCCACGCTATTGCCCCTCGATCGAGGACAAGGTGGTGCGCTTCGCCGAGAAGGGCTCACACCAGATCTTCATCGAACCGGAGGGCCTGGAGACCTTCGAGATCTATCCCAACGGCATCTCCACTTCGCTGCCGTATGACGTGCAACTGGATCTGGTGCACTCCATCAAGGGATTCGAGCAGGCGCACATCACCCGTCCGGGCTACGCGATCGAGTACGACTACTTCGACCCTCGCGGGTTGCAGCCGTGGCTGGAAACCAAGGCCATCGGCGGCCTGTTCTTCGCCGGACAGATCAATGGCACTACCGGCTACGAGGAAGCTGGCGCGCAGGGGCTGATCGCCGGGCTGAACGCCGCCTTGTGCGCACAGGGCAAGCCGGCATGGTATCCACGCCGCGACGAAGCCTACATCGGCGTGCTGATCGATGACCTGACCAGCAACGGCACCATCGAACCGTATCGCATGTTTACATCGCGTGCCGAATATCGCCTGCATCTGCGTGAGGACAATGCCGATCTGCGCCTGACGGAAGCCGGTCATGCATTGGGCGTGGTACCGCAGGAACGCTTCGATGCGATGCGCGCCAAGCGCGAGGCGGTAGCGCGCGAAACGCAACGGCTCGGCGCGCTATGGGCGGCGCCCAACAATGCCCTGGGTGCCGCGATCACGCGTCAGCTCGATATCGCCGTCAGCCGTGAAACCCACGCGCTGGATCTGCTGCGCCGGCCGGAGCTCGATTATGTCCGGTTGATGACGGTGGCCGAACTCGGGCCTGCCGTGGAGCGCGAGGACGTCGCCGCCCAGGTCGAAGTGCAGGCCAAGTATGCCGGCTACCTGGAACGCCAGCGCGAGGAGATCGAGCGCCAGCGTCGCCACGAGCACACGGCCATTCCTGGCGGTTTCGACTATGACAAGGTGCGCGGCCTGTCGGCCGAGGTGCTGCTCAAGCTCAAGCGAACCCAGCCGGCGACGATCGGCCAGGCCGCGCGTATCAGCGGCGTGACACCTGCGGCAATCTCTCTACTGCTGGTGCACCTCAAGCGCAAGGATGCGGCCTGATCCAGGGAGGCAGGCTGGGCGTTGCCCCAGGGCGACCAAGCCAGGCGCGACAGCACTGGGAATCGGCCCATGCCACAAGCCCTGGGAAAAAACGCCGGCTGGCATGGCATTATCGGCGCTCCCTTACACTTTCTTCGGAGCTTGATCATGGAAGTCTGGATCGGACGCGATGGCGAACGCCATGGCCCGTATAAGGAAAGCGACATCCGCCAATGGCTGCGCAGTGGTCAGGTGTCGCGCGACGATCTGGGCTGGTATGAAGGTCTGGCCGACTGGCAGCCGTTCTCGGTGCTGTTTCCCGACGAGCAGCCCACGGCCGCCACGCCGCCGGACATGGCGCCATACACGGCGCCGCCTATTCCCCAGGCCACCACGACCACGGCATTGGAGGACTATGCCGGCTTCTGGCAGCGCTTTGCCGCCTGGTTGATCGATGGGCTGATCCTGGCTGTTCCGGCAGCGATCCTGTTCGTGGCAACCGGCGCGGCTGATGCCTATATGGCCATGCTGGGCAAGATCAGCAGTGGCTCGGGCATGGGCAGCCAGGAAATGAACGAGGCGCTGCAAGCCTATGTTCGCGCTTCGCGTCCGGCCACTATCGGCTCGGCAGTGATCGGCTTTGTGTATTACACGCTGATGGAAGCCTCGCGCATGCAAGCCACGCTGGGCAAACTTGCCTTGCGACTGCGCGTGACCGACGACAAGGGACAGCGCGTCACGATCGGCCGCAGCGCTACACGCAATGTCGTACGGTTGCTCACGCTGCTGACGGGGCTGATTCCCTTCATCTGCTACTTGGCCGTAGCCTGGACGCAGCGCCGCCAGGGCCTGCATGACCTGGTCGCGCATACGCTGATACTCAACGGCCGGGCCAGCGAGCAGAAAGCGTCACCGGTCAGTTCCAGCGACAATATCTACAAGCGTGAGGGCGGCTCGTTCGACGCCTGATCCGGGGCTCGATCGAGTGCAAAAAAGCGCCGCATCCGCGGCGCTTTTTTTTTGCCATGGTGCGAGGCATCACACGCCGTCGCTGGCATGCGGGGTTAGCTCGGCCTTGTGCGATTCGAACCAGGGCTCGGCGATTGGGCCAGGCATCGATCCTTGGATGCCACCCTGCACGGCCGCCACGCCAGGCGACCTTGTTATGATGCACGACCCGACCCGCGGACGATGCGTCCGCAGGTCGTGCCGCCCCTCAAGGAACGCTTACAGACTCATGCTCAGCATTGAACAACGCATTGCCCAGGACATTGCCGCCAAGCCCGAACAGGTGCACGCCGCGGTGGATTTGCTCGATGGCGGCGCCACGGTGCCCTTCATTGCTCGCTACCGCAAGGAAGTCACCGGTGGCCTGGACGATACGCAGCTTCGCCTGCTCGAGGAGCGCCTGCGCTACCTGCGCGAACTGGAAGATCGCCGCGGGGCGATCCTGGCCAGCGTCGAGGAGCAGGGCAAGCTTTCCGATGCCCTGAAGGCAGATATTCTCGCTGCCGACACCAAGGCACGCCTGGAAGACCTTTACCTTCCCTACAAGCCCAAGCGCCGCACCAAGGCACAGATTGCCCGCGAAGCAGGGCTCGAACCGCTGGCCACCGCCCTGCGCGAAGACCCGACCCAGTCGCCCGACACGCTGGCCGCCGGCTACGTCGATGCCGAAAAAGGCGTTGCCGACGTCCGTGCCGCACTCGATGGCGCACGCGCGATCCTGATGGAATCGATCGCCGAAGATGCCCACCTGGTCGGCCAACTGCGCGAATGGCTGTGGGACAAAGGCCAGATCCGAGCAAAGGTCGTCGAAGGCAAGGAAAACGAAGGCGCCAAGTTCCGCGACTATTTCGACCACGTCGAGCCGATTGCCAGGATTCCCTCGCATCGCCTGCTGGCATTGATGCGCGCACGCAACGAAGGTGTGATCGAACTGGAGCTCGCCCCCGCCCTGGATGCCGAGCAAGGCCACCTGGAAGGCGAAGGCCGCGTCGCCGCGCACGCCGGCATCGTCGATCGCGGTCGCCCGGCCGATGCCTGGTTGCGCGAAACCGTGCGCCTGACCTGGCGCGTGAAGCTGCACCTGCACCTGACGCTGGATCTGTTTGGCAAGGTTCGCGAGGGCGCCGAGGACGAAGCCATCCGCGTATTTGGCGAAAACCTCAAGGACCTGCTGCTGGCCGCGCCGGCTGGCGCGCGCACCGTGATGGGCCTGGATCCGGGCATCCGCACTGGCGTGAAAGTGGCCGTGGTCGACGCGACCGGCAAGTTGCTTGCGACCGACACTATTTATCCGCACGAACCGCGCAACCAGTGGGATCAATCCATCGCCCGCCTGGCCGTGCTGAGCAAGCAGCATGGCGTGGATCTGATCGCCATCGGCAACGGCACCGCCTCGCGCGAAACCGACAAGCTCGCCGGCGAACTGATGAAAAAGCACGCCGACCTCAAGCTCTCCAAGATCGTGGTGAGCGAAGCCGGCGCGTCGGTGTACTCGGCCTCGGAAGTCGCTGCCAAGGAATTCCCGGATGTCGATGTGAGCCTGCGCGGCGCGGTCTCCATCGCACGCCGCCTGCAAGATCCGCTGGCTGAACTGGTGAAGATCGAGCCCAAGGCTATCGGTGTGGGCCAGTACCAGCACGACGTCAACCAGGTGAAACTGGCACGCACGCTCGATGCCAGCGTCGAGGATTGTGTGAATGCCGTTGGCGTCGATGCCAATACCGCCTCAGCCGCGCTCCTGTCGCGTGTAGCCGGCCTGACCGCCTCGGTGGCCGAGAACGTGGTCAAGCATCGCGATGCGCATGGTCCGTTCGCCAACCGCCAGGCGCTGCTTAAGGTACCGCGCCTGGGTGACAAGGCCTTTGAGCAGTGCGCGGGCTTCCTGCGCATTCCCAATGGCGACAACCCGCTCGATGCCAGCTCCGTGCATCCGGAAGCCTACCCGGTGATCGAGCGCATCATCGCCCAGTGCGGGCGCGAAGTGCGCAACATCATTGGCGACGTCAGTTTCCTGCGTGGCCTCAAGCCCGAACAGTTCACCGATGAGCGCTTCGGTGTACCGACCGTGCGCGACATCCTCAAGGAACTGGAAAAGCCGGGTCGCGATCCTCGCCCCGAATTCGTCGCTCCCAGCTTTGCCGAGGGCGTGGAAGACCTCAAGGACCTGCGGCCGGGCATGATCCTGGAAGGCCGAGTGACCAACGTGGCCGCCTTCGGCGCCTTTGTCGATATCGGTGTGCATCAGGACGGCCTGGTCCATGTGTCGGCGCTTTCGCACACGTTCGTCAAGGATCCGCGCGACGCGGTCAAGGCCGGTGACATCGTCAAGGTCAAGGTGATGGAGGTGGATATCCCGCGTAAACGCATCGGCCTGTCGATGCGCCTGGACGACGAACCGGGCCAGGCACGTGGCGGCAAGCCAGCCGGTGGCAGCGACCAGGACGCGCGCGGCCAGCGCGACTCACGCGGTGGACGCCCGGGCGGTGGCGGTGCGCCCAAGGCAGCGCCTGCTCCGGCCAACAGCGCCTTCGCCGATGCGCTTTCGCGCGCCATGAAGCGCTGATACACCTGTTTCAAAAAGGGCCCTGGCCCGGCTGCAGCCGGGGCCATGTCACGAAACCCTTGATGTAGCTCATCGAGGGCCTGTAACCCTGGCAGCGTTTCAAGCAGCCGTACGCCGCAACGCAGCATGCGCTCACGTACGGACTGCATTACCGTAACAATCCAATAACAAAGCCCCTGCAAGGAGCGTCGCAATGCCCCGTACCCGATATATCGCTGGCGCGATTACCGCCGCGTTACTCTTCAGTTCTGCCGCTTCCGCCGGGCAGTTCGACAAAGTAGTCATCTTCGGCGACAGCCTGAGCGATGCCGGCAACATCTCGCTGGCGACCGCGCCGCAGGTGCAGCCGCCGCTGCGCTTCACGACCAACCCGGGCGTCACTGCCTCGGAAATCCTGGCGGCCAACCTGGGCATGCCGGTGCAGCCGTCACTGCTGGGTGGCACCGATTTCGCCTTCGGCGGCGCTGGACTGAACAACAATTCGTCGCCCGGCCCGATCCCGACGCTGCCGCAGCAGTTGCAGATGTACCTGGGTGCAACCGGCGGCAAGGCCGACCCGCGCACGCTGTACCAGATGTGGGGCGGTGCCAATGACATCTTCTACCTGACCGCCACCTCGACGGATCCAAACGTACTCGCTGCCGGCACCGCGGCCGCCGCGCAGAAAGAAGTGCAGCTACTGGGCCAGTTGCAGGCTGCCGGTGCGAAATACGTGGTGGTCTACAACCTGCCTGATATCGGCAAGACACCCGAGAGCATTGCCGGCGGCGCGGCAGCGCAGGCGGGCGGCACCCAGCTGGCGCTGGCATTCAACGGCGTACTCAATGCCGGCATATCCCAGCTCAGCGCCAATGGCCTCAACGTCATCCCGGTCAATACGTTCGGTCTGCTCAATGAAGTGATCGCCAACCCGGGCGCCTACGGCTTCACCAACGTGACGCAGCCGGCCTGCGGCGCCGGTGCCAGTTCGGTGCAGTGTGGCCCGGCCGGTTCTGGCCTGCCCTACACCTACGCGGCAGGCACCAACCAGACCTATCTGTTTGCCGATGGCGTGCATCCGACCACTGCCGCGCACGCGTTGCTGGGTCAGTACGTGACCTCGATCATCCGCGCGCCGGGCCAGATCTCGCTGCTGGGCGAAGCTCCGCTTGCCGCCAGCCAGGCGCAGAACCGCGCGTTGCGCAACCAGATGCTGGCCGACGAGGCCGGCGCCGGTACGCGTTTCTTCGCCAACGTCGATTACTCGCACCAGCGCTTCGACGGGCAGGACATGTCGCCCAAGACCACATCCAACAATGTCGACCTCACGCTTGGCGCCGATGCCAAGGTCAACGAGAACTTCTCGATGGGCGTGGCTCTGGGCGTGGGCCAGCACAATAGCGATTTTGCGGGCGGTGGCGGCTACAAGCTGCAAGACATCAGCGGCATGGCATTTGCCACGTATTACGCCGGCGGCGCCTATGTGGGCGCTCATGTGAACTTCGCGCAGTCGAACTTTTCCGACATTGACCGTCGCATCCAGTTGGGTAGCAACCTGCGTGGCGAGACGGGCAAGGCCGATGGTTCGCGCGTCGGCGGTGGCCTGACCGGCGGTTACTGGTTCACCTTCAACAACATCCGGACCGGTCCGTTCGCCAACCTGGATTGGGAGACGGTCAAGCTCGACGGCTATACCGAGAATGGCCAGGACAGCACGGCGATGACATTCAACAGCCAGCACCGCGACTCGCTGATTTCCACCCTGGGCTGGCGCCTGCAAGGCAACTTCGGCTCGGGCAACATCACCTGGTCGCCGTATGCCGAGTTGGCCTGGAACCACGACACCAAGGCGGACCCGCGCGAAGTCACCGCCGGCCTGGTCAGCATGCCTGGCCAGTTCTCGATCATCGGCTACACGCCGGACAAGAGCTGGGGCACGGCCGATATCGGCGTGAACGCGAAGTTCTCCGATAACGTGAGCGCCTGGGTCGGTTACAGCGGCCGCTTCAAGGATGACAGCCAGAAGTACAACAGTCTGAACCTGGGTGTGCGTTTCGGGTTTTGATGAGGGTCGGCCGCGCTCCTCTGGCGCGGCCATGATGTCCCTCGCTTGGCTCGCCGCAAGGCCGGCCGCTCGCTCGGCCTGGAAAGAGTGAAGAGGGAAAGCACGAAGCCCGCAGCTCAACGAGCTTGCGGGCTTTTTGTTGGTTGGCTTTTTGACAGAGGCCGTAAGCGAGAGCAGTCGCTTGTCTTGGTGTGGACGAGTCCCTCACCCTTGGCAACGCCGGAGTCAGGGGGACTCACTTGGGGCTCGGTTTCAACCGGGGCGAGTTCCGTGGCGATGCACGGCGTGAATCAGGTCGCGGTTTGGAGGTTTCAAGAGCCCCCATCGGCGACGTACGTCGCGGCATGAAAAAACGCCCGCTTGCGCGGGCGTTTTTGTGCGAACCAATGGTGCGCGAACTTACTTACCCTTGCCGCCTGCCAAGCTCAGAATGGTCTGTGCCTGCTTCTGCAGATCAGCCGCGTCGCTATCGCTCAGCGTATCCGTCTTGCCATTGGCCTCGTGCTGCTTGAGCACCAGCGCACCGTCCTGGCCCCAGCCCGCACGCTCGGTCGAGCTGGGCTTGGCGTCCTTGTTGGACTTCTTCTGCTGCACGACGACCCATGGCTTGCCGTCTTTATAAGCGTAGTCGGTGCTGGTGAAGCCCTTGTCGCCGTAGTCGACCTGCTCGCGGATGAATTTGACGTTGCCACCTTCGCGGAACACCTGCCAGCCACGCGACACGTCCTTCTCGAGCTTGGTGCCGTTGGTGATCTTCATCGCGCCGATGTGTGCCTGCACGTCCTTGAATGCGGCAAGCTCCTTGTCGCCTGCAGTCTGCGTCGGCGTCAGGATGATCGAGACCGTGTTGGGCGCACCCTTGGTCAGCACCGGCGATTGCAAGGCCGGAGCGTACTGCTGCTCGCCATCGGTCAGCACTGCCTTGACGTTGTAACCGTCAGCCGGGTTGATGTCAGCCGGGTTGAAAGTCAGTTCGAACTGCTGGGGCATGCTCGGAACCGGCGAAATCGTCTTCGTCGCCAGCGTGGCATTGCCGTCTTCGGTCGACACGTCGACCAGGGTGATCTCCAGCTTGGCGTTCGGCGACAGATTCGCCGGATTCTGCAATGCCACCGAGCCGCTGACCTTGTTGGCTTGCCGGGCGGGGGCCGCCGCGCTGCCCGAATCATTACCAGATGCGGACTGCGACGAATCCGAAGAAGAATTGCAACCGGCCAGCGCCAGGGCTGCAACCGACATCAGCGACCAAACGATCCTGCGCATGGATGGAACCTCAATCTATCGATAAACCAAAACGCGAAATATCTCGCCACGTCTCGGACGTGCTCAGGATCTTCGCGGGGGAAGCTTCAAGCATAGCCCAAAGGTCCCCGGCGGAAAAGTCAACAAAACCAGTGCCATCCGTCCCGTAAGGCCATACGCCCGCGTTTGGACTGGCAATTTCCTTGCCAGACCCATGGTATCACGCGAGTTGAGATTGCCAGGGAGCAAAATCTTGCGTGAAACAAATTTCATGTTGAAGAGTGTACTGACCGGTAAACCAATCCCTGGCTGGGTCGTTATTCATTGCGAACCGGCCGCGGCCGGATCAGCATGTGCGCGTGACGGGGCACCGTTTTGGTGAGCTTCCAGGAGGGAGGCCATCAGAGCTAAGTCCCCTGCCATCCACAGGTTTTGGACACAGGGAAGTCAACGTGGTCAATGCAGGGAGCCTACCCCCGTCCTCGTTTGTTGAGAATTGCGATGAATACGCAAAAATCTACGCATTTTGCCGAAGTCCACTCCAGCACCTTCGCCGATCGCATCAAAGTGCTGATCCAGCGCGTGGGAAGCGTCACCGAGATCGCACGTATGTGCGGCTTCTCCGAAGGCGTCGTACGTAGCTGGCGCGATGGCAACACCGATCCCTCGCGCGCGCGTTGCGTCACCCTGGCCAAGACCCTCGGCATCTCGCTGGTCTGGTTGGTGGCTGGCGAAGGCACGATCCAGACCGACGCCATCGCCCAGGGCGAAGAGCTGCCGGGCACGGAGACATCGCTGACCCAGCGGCACCGCACTAAGCTGCGCACGGCGGCCGACACGTTGCAGGCCGGCGGCGCAATGGACCCCATGCGCATGAGCACCGCGGTGCGCATCCTGCAATCGGAACTTGACTTGGCCGAGAGCCGGCTGAGCCTGGCAGAGAATACGGACATGCTGGCCGAGCTGTATGACATCCTGGGTCCGAACGGTGATGTGGATGCCGCTGCGATGGTGGCGTTCAATCATCGGTTGGGGGATCGCATCCGCCGCAACCGGGCCGCTTGAGACTCGGTGAGGCCGCTCGCTTTGCTCGCTGTGAGGCCGGCCACTGGCGTGGCCTGTGAAGGCAGGAATCAAAAAGCCCGCAAGCTCGACGAGCTGCGGGCTTTTTGGTTTTCCCCTTTACTCTTTGCAGGCCGCGCCAGCGGCCGGCCTCATCCCAGCTTCGCGATATCCGCGATCCCCGCAAACTGCGCCTTCAACTGCCCCAGCAGCGCCAGGCGATTGGCGCGAACAGCCGGATCGTCCGCGTTGACCAGCACGTCATCGAAGAACTTGTCGACCGGGGCCTGCAACTGCGCCAGGCGGGTCAGTACCGCCGTGTAGTCACCGGCGGCCAGGGGCGCGGAGGTATCGGAGGTGGCGGCAATGAGCGCGTCGGCCAGTTCGCGCTCGGCATCGAACTCGAAGTGCTTGGGATCGACCGACGTGCCCACCGGCGGTGCGCCGGCCTCTTCGGACTGCTTGCGCAGGATGTTGGCGACACGCTTGTTGGCCGCGGCCAAGCTGGCCGCTTCCGGGCGGCGACCGAATTGGGCAACGGCACGCAGGCGGCGGTCGAAATCGGCCAGGCTTTCCGGCTGCACCGCCAGCACGGCTTCATACTGCTCGCCGGTGAAACCCTGCTCAGCGTAATAACCACGCAAGCGCTCAAGCACGAAGTCGACCAGCTCGTTGGCCAGTTCCGCACGGCGTTTGCCGGCATCCAGCGCCGGAGCCTTGCCGTCCTTGCCGGGCTTGATGCCTGCCGCGAGCGCGGCATCGGGCAGCAGCTCCAAGGCTTCACGCAGGCTGCCCTTGAGGTCGAGCTCGACACCGCCTTCGATCAGGGTGCGCGCCAGGCCCAAAGCGGCACGGCGCAGGGCGAAGGGATCCTTGTTGCCGCTGGGCTTCATGCCGACGGCGAAAATGCCGGCCAGCGTGTCAAGGCGCTCGGCGATGGCCAGCACCTGGCCGACCTTGCCGGGGGCCACCGCATCACCGGCAAAGCGGGGCTGGTAGTAGCTGTCCAGCGCCTGGGCCACCTCGGCCGTCTCACCGTGGTGGGTGGCGTAATAGCGGCCCATGACGCCCTGGAGTTCGGGGAACTCACCGACCATGCGGGTCAGCAGGTCGCACTTGCTCAAGGATGCCGCGCGAGTCGCCTGGCCGGCATCCACACCAACGCGGTTGGCGATGATGCGCGAGAGCTCAGCCACGCGAATGGTCTTGTCCCACAGGCTGCCCAGAGCTTGCTGGTAGGTGACGTTCTTGAGGGCGTCCTGGTAGTCGGCCAGTGGCGTCTTGAGGTCTTCGTCCCAGAAGAACTTGGCATCGGCAAAGCGCGGCCGAATCACACGCTCGTAGCCCTTGCGGATCTCCGCCGGCTGCTTGCTGTCGATGTTGGCTACGCCAATGAAGTGTTCGGTGAGCTTGCCTTGGGCATCGAACACCGGCACGAACTTCTGGTTGGTCTCCATGGTGGTGACCAGGGCTTCGGACGGCACCGCCAGGAAGTCGCGGTCGAACGTGCACGCGATGGCCACCGGCCACTCGGTCAGGTTGGCGATTTCGTCCAGCAGTGCATCTTCGAGGCGCGGAGTGCCACCCAGGCCATCAGCGACGCGGGCGATCTCGTCGCGGATGCGCTGGCGACGCTCGGCCGGATCGGCCAGCACCTTGGCCGCGCGCATGTGATCGAGCCAGCCATCGGCATCGGCGATGTGCACCGGCTGCGGGTGCATGAAGCGATGGCCGCGCGACTGGCGGCCACTTTGCAGGCCCAGCACCTGGCCATCGACGATGTCCGAGCCGTGCAGCATCACCAGCCAATGCGCCGGACGCACGAAACTGTAGTCATGATCGGCCCAGCGCATCGGCTTGGGGATGGGCAGGCTCTTGAGGGCTTCCTCGACGATCTCGGTCAGGAGCGCGGCCACCGGCTGCCCCGGCTTGACCGCGCGGAACACAAACCAGGCGCCTTTGTCTGTTTCAAGCTTTTCCAGTTGCTCGACGGTCACGCCGCACGACTGCGCGAAGCCCATCAGGGCCTTGCCCGGCTGGCCGTGGGCGTCGAGCGCGGCATTGACCGCCGGGCCACGACGCTCGATGCTCTGCTCAGGCTGGGTGATGGCCACCTGGGGGATGTGCACCGCCAGGCGCCGAGGCGAGGCATAGATGGCCGCGCTGTCGAGGTCGGCCTCGATGCCGCGCCGTGACAGGCCATCGCAGATGCCGCGGTGAAAAGCTGCAGCCAGTTCGTCCAGCGCCCTGGGCGGCAGTTCTTCGGTGCCCAGTTCGATCAGCAGTGACTTTGCGGCGCTCATGCGGCCTGCTCCCTGGTCTTGTTCTTGAGGCCCGGAAAACCGAGCTTTTCGCGCTGCGCGACATAGGCTTCGGCCACCGCGCGAGCCAATGTGCGCACGCGCAGGATGTAGCGCTGGCGTTCGGTCACGCTGATCGCCCGGCGAGCGTCGAGCAGATTGAAGGTATGACTGGCCTTCATGACTTGCTCGTAGGCAGGCAATGGCAGGCCAGCACCGATCAACTGGTTCGCGGTGGCTTCGCACACGTCGAACCAGTGGAACAGTTCGGGCACGTTGGCGTGCTCGAAGTTGTAAGTGCTCTGCTCGACCTCGTTCTGGTGGAATACGTCACCGTAGGTCACCGTGCCGTGCGGGCTCTCGGTCCAGACGATGTCGTAGAGGTTGTCCACGTTCTGCAAGTACATGACCAGTCGTTCGAGGCCGTAGGTGATCTCGCCGGTCACCGGGCGGCATTCCAGGCCGCCGGCCTGCTGGAAATAGGTGAACTGGGTGACCTCCATGCCGTTGAGCCACACTTCCCAACCCAGGCCCCAGGCGCCAAGGGTAGGCGACTCCCAGTTGTCCTCGACGAAGCGCAGGTCGTGCACGAGCGGGTCCAGGCCCAGTTCCTTGAGCGAGCCGATGTACAGCTCCAGGATGTTCTCCGGATTGGGCTTCATCACTACCTGATACTGGTAGTAATGCTGAAGGCGATTGGGGTTCTCGCCGTAGCGTCCATCCGTGGGGCGGCGCGAAGGCTGCACGTAAGCTGCGGCCCAGGGCTCCGGGCCCAGGGAGCGCAGAAAGGTGGCGGGATGGAACGTGCCGGCGCCCACCTCGGTGTCGAGCGGCTGCAACAGCACGCAACCCTGCGCCGCCCAATAGCGGTTGAGGGTCTGGATCACATCCTGAAAAGTACGTGCGGACATGGCTTTCCGTGACCTGGAATAAAGCGGGTTAGTATAGCCGTGAGGCTAATTTGACGTCGTCATGGATTTCACGCCGCGCCACGGACGGGCGCCGCCAGGGGTTTTGCACATGGCTACCGCACCACAATCGACTTCCCTGCTCGGCCGTCGCGGCCGGCTCTCCCTTGACGAAATGCTCGCCGCCCTGGTCGTGACCGGGCACGTCGCGGCCGAGGACGCCAAGAACGTGCGCATGGGTTCACGCGCGGGGCGCAGCACGGTGGAGTTGCACCCGATCATCGTCATCGCCAACGCCAAGCTGCCGAACCTGCGCGAGCCGGGACGCCCCTTGAGCGCCGAGGCGCTGACCGAATGGCTGGCCGGCCAGGCCGAGCTGCCATACATGAAGATCGATCCGATGAAGATCAATGTGGCCGCCGTCACCCAGGTGGTCAGCAATGCCTACGCGGTGCGACACAAGATCCTGCCGGTCGCGGCCAGCCTGGGCGAGGTGACCTTCGCCACCTGCGAACCATTCGATGCGACCTGGGCCACTGATCTTTCGCACATGCTTCGGCGCGATGTGCATCGCGTGGTGGCCAATCCTCTGGACATCAACCGCTACCTTCAGGAGTTCTACGGCGTCCAGCGTTCGATCCAGATGGCGCAGGACGCCAAGAACGCGGCCGGCGGTTACGATTCATCGTCCATCCTCAACTTCGAACAGCTGGTGGAGCTGGGCAAGAGCGGCGAAGTCGGGGCCGACGACCGGCATGTCGTGCACATCGTCGACTGGCTGTTGCAATATGCCTTCGAGCAACGCGCTTCGGACATCCATCTGGAGCCGCGCCGCGATGCCGGCAAGATGCGTTTTCGCATCGACGGCGTGATGCACAAGGTGTTCGAGTTGCCGCCGCCAGTTATGACCGCGGTGACCTCGCGCATCAAGATTCTTTCGCGCCTGGACGTGGCCGAGAAGCGCCGCCCGCAGGATGGCCGCATCAAGACGCGTTCAGCCGCCGGGCGCGAAGTGGAGCTGCGTATCTCCACCATGCCCACCGCGTTCGGCGAGAAAGTGGTCATGCGTATCTTCGATCCGGATATCGTCGCCAAGGATTTCTCGCAGCTGGGTTTCTCGACTACTGAAGATGCGATCTGGCGCGGCATGGTGGAACGCCCGCACGGCATCGTGCTGGTCACCGGCCCTACCGGATCGGGCAAGACAACCACGCTTTATTCCACGCTCAAGCATCTGGCCACGCCGGCCATCAACGTGTGCACGGTGGAAGACCCGATCGAAATGGTCAGCCCCGAGTTCAACCAGATGCAGGTACAGACGTCGATCGACCTGGATTTCGCCGCGGGTGTGCGCACCCTGCTGCGACAGGACCCGGACATCATCATGGTCGGCGAGATTCGCGACCTGGAAACCGCGCAGATGGCCGTGCAAGCTTCGTTGACCGGCCATCTGGTGCTATCGACGCTGCATACCAATGACGCGCCCAGCGCGGTCACGCGACTGCTCGACCTGGGTGTTCCGCATTACCTGATCCAGTCCACCCTGACCGGTGTGGTCGCGCAGCGATTGGTACGCACGCTGTGCCCGCACTGCAAGCAGCCGACCGCGCAGGACCCCCACGAATGGATTGCGCTGACCCATGGCTGGGACCTGCCGGTGCCGGAAAAGGTATTCAAGCCGTTGGGCTGCCTGGAATGCCGGCATACCGGCTTCATGGGACGCACTGGCGTGTATGAAATGATGCCGTTGTCGACCCGGTTGCGCGGCCTGATCACACCGCAGCTGGATCTGGCGAGCCTGGGCGTGGCCGCTTCGCAGGCGGGCATGCAGCCGCTGCGCATCTCTGCCGCCGCACAGGTCGCACGCGGCGTAACCACGGTCCAGGAAGTGCTGACCGTGCTGCCACCGATCGAGACCGAAAGCGACGAGACAGCCGCCTGAGCCATGTTTCCCGTTCATTCCATCATATCCGCATCATGAAACCCGTCCTGATCATCCGCACCGGCCGTGCACCCCATCCCATTCGCGCTCGCTTCGGAGACTTTCCTCACTGGTTCCGTATCGGCGCGCAGCTGGCTCCCACGCAGATCCGCGTGGTGGACGTGGAAGCGGGGGAAGACTTGCCTGCGCCGGGCCAGGTCGCCGGCGCATTGATCACCGGCTCGGCCTCCATGGTGACCGAGCGGCTGCCCTGGAGCGAACGCGCAGCCGGCTGGATTCGCGATGCCATGGACGTAGACCTACCGATGTTCGGCGTGTGCTACGGACATCAGCTGATGTCGCATGCCCTGGGCGGACGCGTCGATTACCTTCCAGGCGGTCGTGAGATCGGTACCGTGTCGCTGGAGGCTATCGGTCATGGGCACGATGACGCGGTCGCCGGGATGCTGCCGCCACAATTTCGCGCGCATGCCACGCACGAGCAGTCTGTCCTGGAAGCCCCCAAGGGGGCTGTGTCCTTGCTGCGTTCGGACCGCGACGGCAATCATTTGCTGCGCTATGGCGCCCATGCGATGAGCGTGCAGTTCCATCCGGAATTCAATGCAGACGTGATGCGCGCCTACATCCATCGCAAACGGCATGACATGCACCGCGAAGGATTCGATCCGCAGCAGACCTATCGCCAGGTGGCACCGACACCGTTCGCACGCAGGCTGCTACGACAGTTTGCACGGCGACACGGATGGGCCGCCCCCTCCACGCCTTAGGAGCGACTTCAGTCGCGAAAAGCGATTTGCGACGTGGTCGCGAATCGGAGCTTCTGCGTGATGTCACCACGCAGAAAGCCAGCCACTGGCCACCTCAGGCCCAACGCCGCACCCTTACCGCGTCGGCATGGGAAACGGCGTCACGATCTTCTGCCCATCGCCGGCATCGCGAATGGCCAACGAGCCTTTGCGTTCGACCTCCTCGATGCGCACGATCGACTGCATCGGCAGGTGCAGCATGCGGGTATCCTGGAATTCCTCGCGCAGGCGTTCCTCGGTCGGATCGACGACAATGCCCGCCCCGGCCGGCTCGAACACCAGCTCTCCCACTTCGGTGAACCCCCACAGGCCACTGGACGCAACGTGCCGGGCGTAGAGCTCATAGCTCTTGCCCAGGTGGAGGAAGGTGACCTTGTAGAGCTTTTTGGTACGCATGATGGCTATGGTGAGCAGACCCATGTCGGGTGGCAGATGATCACCCCGGGATATCGGCCGAGTCCAGTCCGGTATCCAGGTTGCCGCCGATCTGGATCGAATGTCCCCAGAACAGGTCGCCATCTTCCAGCCACGCCTCGTTCTTGGGTGGCAACGACGTATCGACGGCGTATTGTTCGATCCGACGGCGCCAGATTTCCTGCTCGGCAAGCAATCGCCCGGCCGTGGCGAGCGCTGGCGAGTGGTCGTGCAGATCCGGGCCGTCGAAGCGCACCTCGACGTCATGGCCGCACGACATGACGCGCACGCATGGCACGGTCGTCATGCAGTACGCCAATGATCTGTTCTTCGGAAAAGCGCTTCTTCACGTCCAATCTCCTTCGGTTGGGGGATTGGACTCCAAACGGCCGTGCTACTCAAAACCAGGGGACGTCGCACAGATGATGTCTGGCGAAGATGGTGTGGTCATGGCGATACGACTAGCCACGCATGCGCTTGACGATGGCGGGGCGCGAATACAAGGCGAACACGATGCCAAACAGAAAACCGGCGATGTGCGTCCACCACACCACCAGGCCGTAGCTTGGACCTGCATAGCTGAAGAGCAATTGCAGAAGTACCCAGATACCGATCAACAGGAAAGCGGGAATGCGGACGAATTCCAGGTACAGGCCCAGCGGCAGCACCAGACCCAGGCGTGCGCGTGGAAACAGCGCTATATAGGTGCCGAGGATGGCCGACACGGCACCGCTGCAACCGATGATCGGCGAACGCACACCCGCCAGTGACAAGGCACCGACAAGATTGGCGATGACGCCGCCGACCAGGAACAGCACCAGGAAGCGCATGGAGCCGAGGGCGCGCTCGGCGGGAAGTCCGAAGATCACCAGGAAGAGCAGGTTTCCTAGCAGATGCAGCCAAGCCAGGTGAATGAAAAGCGCGGTAACCAGACGCAGCAAGGCCGGATCATGCAACTGTGCCCAGATAGGCAGTTTGGCATCGAAGATATCCGCAGGGACCGTACCCCACTCCAGCCACATCGACACCCGTTGCGGGCCAGGCATCAGGGCGAAGGCAATAAAGCTGGTCACGCACACAACCACCAGCAGCACGGTTGCCCATTGCGGTCGGTTACGACGCCTGGTGTCGACATGCACAAACACGTCTGGCCCTCTCCAGGACGGTTATCGAGGTAGACATGATAGCCGCTTGCGCAGGTGCGGGGTTCCGCGCAAGTCGCAAGCAGCGTCATGCACCGGGGCCTGGTAAGAGCGACGTGGGAGCGACTTCAGTCGGGAAGCGAGCGGCGCGGGGTGCCGATGGCGTGTTTTGCAGCGCGCGGCTGCGCCGCGCACCGCCAAGCACGCCGCGCACCGCCCAATCACTGCCAATCACGCCCAAGAAAAAACCCCACCGATATCGGTGAGGGTTTTTAGGATGAAGCCCCTGGCGGTGACCTGTTGCGGTGCGCGGCTGCGCCGCGCACCGCCAAGCACGCCGCGCACCGCCCAATCACTGCCAATCACGCCCAAGAAAAAACCCCCACCGATATCGGTGAGGGTTTTTAGGATGAAGCCCCTGGCGGTGACCTACTCTTGCATGGGCAATGCCACACTACCATCGGCGCAGCTGCGTTTCACTTCCGAGTTCGGGATGGGA
>NZ_DASVMI010000069.1:0-2601 GCF_036384435.1 Dyella sp.
GAGAGCGCGCCGCCTTGGAACTTGTGGAGGCAGTTACGTTGATCTCCGAGGGCCAACTTCCGGATGCGATCTATGAGCAAGCCGCAGCAACTCTCACCAACGAAGAGGTGTCGGCTATTGAATGGCTTGCCGTTGTCATCAGCACAGGGAACCGTATCGCCATATCCAGCCGCTACCCTGTCAAGGCGTAGGTGAGGCTAACAGTTCATTCAAGCCGACGCCGCTACGCGGCGCGGCTTAATTCAGGCGTTGAACGACAGCTTTCCCAAAAGCTCTACGGCTGCTCTGGGTCGACACCGGTAATCGGATCGTTGCCGCACTGAACAGCGCCCCGTTCCAGGTCGCCTCCATTTATGCGGCTGAACCGAGGGAGAGCAGCTTTACGCCGTCTGGCCGCAGTTCGCCCTTGGGCGACACGTGCCGGTAGAGCGTCTGCCGGGTAATCCCGAGTTCTTCGCAGAGATCGCCCACCTTGGTTTCCGGTTGCCCCATGCTGGCCATCGCCAGGCGTAGCTTGGCGGCGGTCATCTTGAAGGGGCGCCCCCCTTTCCTGCCGCGAGCGCGCGCCGAGATAAGTCCAGCGACTGTTCGCTCGGAAATCAACTCACGCTCGAACTCGGCCAGCGCGGCAAAAATACCGAACACAAGCTTGCCGGCGGCAGTCGTCGTGTCGACCGCCGCACCGTGACCGGTCAGGACCTTCAGGCCCACGCTACGCGCAGTTAGGTCGTGCACGGTGTTGATCAGGTGGCGCAGATCACGGCCAAGCCGATCGAGCTTCCACACGATCAGCGTGTCCCCTTCACGAAGCGCCTTCAGGCAAGCAGCCAACCCTGGGCGATCATCGCGCCTGCCCGAGGCCAGATCCTCGTAAAGGTGCGCAAGGCTCACACCAGCGGCGATGAGCGCATCGCGTTGCAAATTGGTGGACTGGGATCCGTCCGCCTTCGATACCCGCATGTAGCCGATCAGCACCTTTTCACCCGTCACGTATACGTTCGATTATGTGACAGTGTGAACCGGAAAGTTCTGGTCGTCAAAATTTGTCACTTAACCCGTCATTCTGTCTAAGACATGCAAAGGGCTCATCAGGCTCGTAATGTGACAAAAATTCCGTGGGGATGCCTTCCTTCGCGAAGGTAGCGCGCAACTGTTCCAGGGAAGCGGGGTCGCGCCGACCATAGGAAGCCAACGCGAACAGCGAGCGTGCCGTCTCGGGGCCGTGCCGCGCTTCAATGATGGCCTCATCAATGGCCTTGACCGCACGCTGCCAGTGATCGACGGGTTCGGGCTTCAGCGCTTTCGCCGGCAGGCCACTGGTGAACCCGGTTTGGGGCTCGGACCAGAACAGCTTTGCATGCTCGCCTGGCGGGCTAATATCCCTCACCTCAATCAAGCTGATTGCCGTTGCCGCCGCCTCCAGCATCTGCAATCGTACTGCCGGGTTCAGGGTTTCATACGGTCGCCACAGACTTTGCCCAGCACGCAGCGGATGCCCGCAGCCTTCCCATACTTGGCGGAGATACCCCGCGCAGGTTCCGCACGTCGAAAGCGGGGTGTTCAGCTCATCGAGCAGCGTGCGTATTAGCCGAAACCACAATCCAGCGTGGATGCGTCGGCGCGGCAGCTCCACATGGCCGGTCGTCAGTGCCTGCCAGGTACGCCGGTCCATCACTGCAATCGCGTCGCTGGCGGTGCGCGGCGCAGTGTCGGCGTTATCCCAGCCGAGAAACCGCCCAGGCACGCCCCAATAGGATTCCAGCCAGCAACCATGCAGCGGGCAGCTCAGCATCAGGGGCAGCTTCCATGCAAGCAGTACGGCTTGGTTTGCCGGGTCGTTCAGACAGAGCGGACAGGCGCGATGTATCGGCTGGCTGGGCAGCCAGGCACGCCAGTTCGTGATGGATCGCGTCCTACGGCGGAGTTTCGGCAGCAGCACCGAGAGCTGGAACGCATAGGTTTCCAATGCGTCTGGAATCTGATCATCAAGGCTATCCAGTAGCCAAGGCACCCAGCCGGCGAAACTCATGCAACGCAGCCGGTCCAGCTCGATGCCGCTCCGCTGGAAGAGCATCATCAGCAGCGACAGTGGTGGCGCGGTATCCAGGTCATCAACCTGGCCGTGACCAAGATCGTGCTCCAGCAGGTCGGACACCTCCATGTGATAGCAAAGGGCCACGCGGTTGAGCCATGAGGACAGCGCCTCGCCTTCTTTCGGGGCGGGATGCAGCGGCCAGCGCGGCGCAGGCTTCACATCAGTTCCCGGTCGAATTGCCGCCGCCGCTCGCTGGGTCCGGTGTAAACGGCCATGCTGAGAGTGCGATGGTTGATCGCTTCCTCGCCGCTCTCCATGGCGACGATGGCCGCCGCCATCAGCAAGTGCGCCAGTTCCCCTATGGTGCCCTCGCTGCGTGTGAGCAGGTAGCGAGCCATGTCCAGCGTGGCAATTGGGGAAGGCCGGCGCAGCGGGAGCGAAGCGGCGAAGCTGGCCAGCAGTGAGCAGCAATCGTCGTTGGCCTCCCATACCGGCAGCATCATCGGCTCGAAGCGATTTTCCAACTGGTCATCGGAGCGGATGGCTAGGTAGGCGTCGCGCGTGCC
>NZ_DASVMI010000070.1:0-17345 GCF_036384435.1 Dyella sp.
GTTGGAAACGATCGCGATGCCGCCATTGTCCGCGCGAAAATCAAATGACGCAGTGGCAAGATCCGGGCGCTGCTCGATGATCTCACGCATGCTTGAAACCAGGGCATTGGAGACGCCGGTGAGATCACCTTGTAGTTTGCCAGCAAGCCCCAAGGCTTTCATCGCTGCCGGGTCCGGTGCGACCGTGGCTGGAACCTGCGTCATGGTGACCGTGGCTGTTTGCCGGGGGCTTGCCTGGTTGAGCGAGGCCTGCCTGAGAGCTGCCGCCTGCGACGACAGGGAGACTCCGTCGACACCAGACGGGGTGATAGTCAGAGACATGGCGGTTCCTTCCGATGTGGGGTAATCGACTAGTTCGGCACATCTGGCAATGACTTGAATCATGGCTGGCATCCTGCCGCAGCAGGCCAGGAGCAAAAAAGGCCCTCGCGGGCCTTTTTTTGCTTGCCATAGACTCAATCGACGATCACGCGAACGGGTCATCCAGCACGATGGTGTCTTCGCGATCAGCACCCGTGGCAACCAGCGCCAGGCGGCAGCCGGAAAGTTCTTCGACAGCACGCAGATACGCGCGCGCGGCAGGCGGAAGCTTGTTCCAGTCACGGATGCCTGCGGTGGACTCTTCCCAACCCGGGAATTCCAGGTATACCGGCTTGCATTCGGCCCAACCGTCGGCATCGAGCGGCGCCAGCTCGCGACGCTTGCCGCGATATTCATAGGCAATGCAGACTTTGATCGTCGGCAGGCCATCGAGCACGTCCAGCTTGGTGATGGCCAGGCCGTTGATACCGTTGATCTGCACGGCGCGCTTGAGCGCGACCAGATCGATCCAGCCACAGCGACGGGGACGACCCGTGCTGGCGCCGAACTCATTGCCGATCTTGCGCAGGCGCTCGCCCATCTCGTCATTCAGCTCGGTCGGGAACGGACCACCACCGACACGCGTCGCATACGCCTTGCAAATACCCAGCACGTAGTCGATGTCGCCAGCACCCACACCGGTACCTGCAAGCGCTCCGCCCACCGTGGTGTTAGACGAGGTCACGTAAGGATAGGTGCCATGATCGATATCCAGCAGCGCCCCCTGCGCGCCCTCGAACAGGATGTTGCCACCCTCGCGACGCACGTCATGCAGGATGGTGGCGACGTCGTCGACCATCGGCTTGAGGAACTCGCCCCAACTCAGGGCCTCATCGAGCACCTGCTGATAATCAACCGGCTCGGCCTTCAACCACTGGGTCAGCACGAAGTTGTGATATTCGACGACGGCCTCGAGCTGGCCTGGCAGTTCATGCGGGTACATCAGATCGGCCACGCGCACGCCGCGCCGAGCAACCTTGTCCTCATAGGCCGGCCCGATGCCGCGTCCAGTCGTGCCGATCGCCTTGCCGCCAGCGGCAGCTTCGCGCGCCTTATCGACGGCGATGTGGTACGGCATGATCAGCGGCGTGGCCGGGCTGATTTTCAGACGCGGACGCACATTGACGCCCTGGGCTTCCAGTTCCTCGATCTCCTGCTTCAGCGCTGCTGGCGACAGCACCACGCCATTACCGATCAAGCACAGCGCGTCGTCGCGCAGGATGCCCGACGGAATGAGGTGAAGGACGGTCTTCTTGCCCTTGATCACCAGGGTGTGGCCAGCATTGTGGCCGCCCTGGAAACGCGCGACGGCACCGACGCGCTCGGTCAGCAGGTCGACGATCTTGCCTTTGCCTTCGTCGCCCCACTGGGCTCCAAGGATAACGACTGACTTACCCATGATCTTCTCGCTCGATTGGCAGGGGCACGCAAGCCCCAAGGATAGTGAAAACAAATGCCTGAAAAGTGACGGTCAGCGCGCGAACTGCAGGAATACCAGCCCAGCCGCGACGGCTACCGCACCAAATATTCTCAGACGCGCGGGCGCCACCTTCAGTGCCTCGCGCATCATTGCCTGCCAGCCACTGGGCACCGCCAACAGCACCAGCCCCTCGATCACGAGCACCAGGCATAGCGCGGCGGCGAGGTCATGCGACATGGACAGGAGATATCAGCGCTTGGCGGCGCCATCGTTGAAGTAACGCAGGAACTCCGAATCAGGCTTGAGCACCAGCACGCCCTTGCCGTCCTTGAACGAATCGCGGTAGGCGGACAGGCTGCGGTAGAACGCGAAGAACTCTGGATCTTGCCCGTATGCCTGAGCGTAGATCGAAGCCGCCTGGGCGTCGCCCTCACCGCGCTGCTTGGCGGCATCGCGTTCGGCCTCGGCCTTGATCACCTGTACCTGGCGCTCGGCATCGGCCTGAATGGTAGTGCCCGCCTGTTTGCCGGTGGAACGCAGTTCGTTGGCCAACTGCAAACGCTCCGCGCGCATGCGCTTGTAGACCGACTCGCTTACTTCATCGGGCAGTTCGATGCGCTTGATGCGCACGTCCATCACATCAATGCCCAGGTTCTTGCTGGATGCGGCATCGGTCTCGTTGCGAACGCGCTCGGTGACGTCCTTGCGCCCTGCCGTGATCAGCTCTTGCAACGTGCGCCCGTTGAACTCCTGGCGCAGCGCGTTCTTCACCAGGGGTGAAAGCCGGTTGGACGCCTGCAATTCCGAGCCGGTGGTCGCACGGTAATATGCCGCCACGTCGGCAATGCGCCACTTCACATAGAAGTCGACATTGACGCTCTTCTTCTCGGACGTGAAGTATCGCTCCGGTTGCGAGTCCAACGTCATGATGCGGTTGTCGAACAACATGCGCTGCTGGACCAGCGGCAATTTGAAGTGCAACCCCGGCGCCGTATCGGCGCGCACGATGCGGCCGAACTGCAACACCAGCGCACTCTCGCCTTCGCGCACGATATACATGCTGTTGTAGCCGAGCAGCAGCGCCAGCAGGACCACGATCGCGGTCAGGAATTTCATGGCTGCTTCTCCTTGTCGTTACCATCCGTGGCTTGCATCACCGCGCCCACGCCAGGTACATCGCGCCCGCCCATGCGATCCAGTGGCAGGTAGATCACGTTGCGGCCACCACTGCCATCGAGCACCTTGGGATTGTTCGACAGCACGCTTTGCACCGTCTCCAGCCACAGCCGCTTGCGGGTGACCTCGGGCGCGTCCTTGTATTCCTTGAGGATCAGGTTGAACTGGGCGGCATCGCCATTGGCGTGCGCCACGCGTTCGGCACTGTAGCCCTCGGCCTGCGCCAGAATGCGCGCAGCGTCACCGCGCGCCTCCGGGATGATCTTGCTGGCGTAGGCACGGGCCGTGTTTTCAGTGGCCTGTTTATCCTCACGCGCAGCGTTCACGTCGTCGAAGGCGTCCTTGACTTCTTGCGGCGGGGACACGTTCTGGAAGCTCACATCCGTCACTGTGATACCGGCGTGGTAGCCATCGAGCGTGGCCTGCAGGATGTCGCGTGTCTGCTGTTGCAAGCTGTCGCGATTCTGCGTGCCAGCCGTAGCCTTGCCGGCTGAAGGCGTGGCGGCTGCCGACGACGCAGCGGCAGGGTCAGCCGCGGATACGGCGGCCTGATCGTTCTGGCTGGTGAGGATGTTGTCCATCACATTGGCACCGACCACGGTGCGCACCGCCGCCTCGGCCGCCTGTTGCAAGGTTTCTTCCGGCTGGCCGCTCAGCGAGAACAAATACTGGCGCGCATCCGACACCTGGAACTGGACGTTGAAATCCACCGCGATGATGTTCTCGTCGGAGGTGAGCATGCGTACCTTGTCTGAAACCGAGCGGATCTCAGTGGTACCCACCTTGGTGACCGATTCGATGGGACGCGGAAACACGAAATGGAAGCCCGGACCCAACGTGCGGCTGTACTGACCGAAACGCAGCACGACACCCGCCTGGCGGGCATCGATGATGGTGTAGCTGTTGAACAGCACCAGGAAGATGGCCAGGGCAAGCAGCGCGGTGAAAATACCGCCCGTGTTGCCACCGCCAAATCGCCCCAGTTGCCGGCGCCACTGACGCAGCAGGCCGTCAAGGCCGGTCTTGTTGCCACCGGGGCGCGAGTTGTTCTTGTTCCATGGGTCGCGCTGCCCGTTGTTGCCGGGTTCGTTCCAGGCCATGGTCAGTCTCCTTGAGGCCGCAGGGAGGCCGGCAGCAATGGCCGGAAAACGCTGGACATTCTAGCAGATGGCCAAGCTATAAAGGGGGATCGCAGGGGAGCCGCCCGGTGGCCGACCGTAGAGATCAGGAGGGACGGGGGCAGGCCACGCCTGACACGGCACGCAACGTCCCTTCCGTTTGCAGTTCGCCCGGCGACCGGCTTTTCTCTTAACGATCCACGAGTGGGATCATGCCCCGATGCTCTCGTCGTCGGGGCTGCCAAGCAAGGGGCGGAGCAAGGCGGCGTCCGTCCCACCGCTGAGCGGGGCAATGACACTGCGCGGTGCGTCGATCTGCAACTGCCAACCATGTTCGTCAACCGCTTCATAGGTGATCGCGCCGGCGGCCTTCAGCCGCGCATGCAGGCGACCGGCCGAGAGCGGCAGGCGCAAGGGCGAGCTTACGCGATCGCCCCCGAGCAATTCGCCCAGGGCCTGGCGCAGCAGATCCAGGCCAAGCCCCTGCGCGGCAGACAGCCACACCTGGGTCGGGCGCCCCTCATCGTTACGGTCGATGCGCGGCTCGGTGCCAGCCAGATCAATCTTGTTCATCACCCGCAACTGCGGCAGGTCGCCAGCATCGATTTCTTCGAGCACCTGATCGACCACATCACGCAGGCGCTCGCGTTCTTCGTCAGCCGAATCGCACACGTGCAGCAATAGGTCCGCATCGCGTGCCTCGGCCAGCGTGCCTCGGAACGCAGCCACCAGGTCATGCGGAAGGTCGCGCACGAACCCGACGGTATCGGCCAGCACAGCAGGACCACAGGTCAGGTCCTCCAGCTTGCGAACCGTCGGGTCCAGCGTAGCGAACAGCTGGTCTGCGGCGTAGACCTCACCCTCGGTAAGGGCATTGAAC
Source organism: Dyella sp. (assembly GCF_036384435.1). Classification (GTDB taxonomy): domain Bacteria; phylum Pseudomonadota; class Gammaproteobacteria; order Xanthomonadales; family Rhodanobacteraceae; genus GSA-30. The sequence goes on from NZ_DASVMI010000070.1 coordinate 4,955, forward strand.
AAAGTGGATTTGCCCGCGTTGGTATAGCCGACCAAGGCGACCCTGGGCACGGTGTTGCGCAGGCGCGCACGGCGCTGCTGACCTCGCTGGGTCTGCACCTTCTCAAGACGCCGGGTAAGCATCTTTACTCGCTCGGCAAGCAGGCGGCGGTCGGTTTCCAACTGGGTTTCACCCGGACCGCGATTGCCGATGGCACCGCCGCGCTGGCTGTCCAGGTGGGTCCATCCGCGCACCAGGCGCGTGGCCAAGTGCTTGAGCTGGGCCAACTCCACTTCCAGCTTGCCTTCGTGCGAACGGGCGCGCTGGGCAAAGATGTCCAGGATCAGGCCTGCGCGATCAACCACGCGGATATTGAGCAGCTTCTCCAGGTTGCGTTCCTGGACGGGGCTGAGCAAATGATCGACCAGCACCAGATCCGCCCCCAGCGCACGCACGGCTTCGGCAACCTCTTCAGCCTTGCCCGAGCCTATGTAGTAGCGCGGATTGGGGGCTTCCACGCGCGCGGGAATGCTGCCCAGCACCTCGGCGCCTGCAGATTTGACCAACTCGGCAAACTCTTCGGCTCGCCGTACCGCGTCGCCCTCCCCGCGTGAATGCGGGAGGACGAGCACGGCACGTTCGCCTTTCTTCTGACGATCAAACAGAGTGAATCAACCTTCCGCCTCGGCGGATGCAACGGAAATGTCACCGTGACCATCGTGGCCATTGCCAACGCGAACATTACGGCTGGGCACCACGGTGGAAATGGCATGCTTGTAGACCATCTGGCTCACCTGGTTACGCAGCAGCACCACGAACTGGTCAAATGACTCGATCGTACCTTGCAACTTGATACCGTTGACGAGGTAGATGGCGACTGGAATGCGCTCACGGCGCAAAGCGTTAAGAAACGGATCTTGCAATGACTGCCCTTTGGACATTTTTTGTTCTCCCCTCGCTCACGAACAGGCCGGATAAAAGACGCGTGCAGCGTCCCGGCCCAAGGCGAAGGAATATTAACCACTTTTAAATTGATCTTGAAAGAGAAAACGCCGCCATGTGACGGAGACAGCGCTTACCCGCCCCGGGAAGGCTGGTACAGCCCCCGGTGAGACGCTATGTGGGGCCATCCAGGAATAATTCCAAGGCCGAGATGGCCCGTCGGTCCAGGTCGGCTCGATCAGGGTCGAGTGCTCGGGCATCCAGTTCGCCGCGCAACCAGGTGATCTGCCGCTTGGCTAGTTGACGTGTGGCGAAGACGCCCTTGTCACGAAACGTGGCCCGGTCGGTCACTCCATCCAGGTGCTCCCAGGCCTGCCGGTAGCCCACGGCGCGGATGGCCGGCAAGTCGGCGTGAAGATCCCCCCGGGCTCGCAGACTCCGTACTTCATCCAGCAGCCCCCCTGCGACGATGGCATCGAACCGACGCGCGATGCGTTCGTGTAGTTGCGTGCGATCTTCCGGCAGTAAGGCCAGCTTGAGCACGCGCCAGGGAAACCCCTCGCTACGGCCAGCGCGCTGTTGCTCGGACATAGGACGTCCGGTGAGTTCGATGACCTCAAGCGCACGCTGGATCCGTTGCGCATCATTGACACCAATGCGCGATGCCGCGATCGAATCGAAACCCGCCAGGCGCCGATGCAGCGCCGGCCAGCCCACATGACCGGCTTCCTCGGTAAGCCGCGCGCGCACGGATGGATCGGCTTCGGGCAAGTCGGAAAGCCCTCGCTGCAAGGCACGGAAATACAGGCCCGTCCCACCGACCAGCAAGGGCACACGGCCACGTTGGGTAATTGACCGCATGGCCACTCGCGCATCCGCCTGGAAATCGGCTGCCGAATACGGCTCCGAGGGATCGCGGATATCGACAAGCTCATGTCGATAGCGGGCAAGCGTAGCCGCATCCGGTTTGGCCGAGCCGATATCCAGACCTCGATAGACCAGGGCCGAGTCCACACTGACGAGATCGACGGGAAAGCATTCGCTGAGCTGACAAGCCAGCGCGGTCTTGCCCGAGGCAGTGGGTCCCATCAGAAAGATGGCGAGTGGACGGCGGTCGATCGACATCGGATTAGTGTAATGGCTTGCGCCGCAAATCGAAGATGGAGACGATCAGCCGAACCTCGACTTGGCAGGTTCATCGCAACCGTCGACGTCGGCTGAACTGGCCATGGGGCGTCCAGGCCGCGACGATGCGGCAGGCCCCCCACACAACCGATGCCAAAAATCTGTAGATGGCATGAAGGAAGTGCCGCTGAGCGGCACTTCCTTGCTTCTGTCAACTCGATGTCTCGGTCATGCCGCAGGGGGCAACCTGCGGCGTGCCTCGCCGCGAGGATGAAACTGCATATGCGTATTCACTGCGGCCGATTCAGTTCGCCAATGACATCGAACGACACCTCTTCAACCGTTGGATCGGCGGAGAACACACCGATCGCTGCCCGGGCAGCCTCCAAATCGGAGAACAGCACATAAGCAGAGCGGCTCCGGTTCGAGGCGAGCGTCACCTTGCCCCCGGTCTGCCTGGCCAGGGCTTGAGCCTTGGCTGGCGTAATGCCAAACACCTTCAGACGAGGTGGCACCAGAACGATCGCGCCGTTTTTTTCATTCCTGGCCGCAACCAACCCGTCAGCATTACCCATTGGACTGGCCATCGCCGCACCGGGGGCGCGAGCATCGCCGCCGTCCGGAATGATGGCATAACGTCCGATGTGCGTGGCACCGTCTCCGGCCGGATCGAGCGACGCCAACTCAGCCTCTTCGGCGGTTTGCTTGATGATCTGTGCCTGTGGCATCCAACGAAAAACCGACTCGCCAGCCTCGAACGTGCCCTCTGTACCGACAGGCGCCGCCTGTGCCAATGCGAGCGTTGGCGCCAACATCCAAGCGGTCAATGCCAATCTGATCATATTCGTATTCATCCTTGGTACCCCAGCACGCGAAGCTCAAACGATTCCAATGTGGCGGTGCTGTTAGCGTCAACCACGTCCACCACTTCAAGACTCCATCTACCTCGCGAACGCTCATCGAGGAAAGCATTGCTGGCAGTCAGCTTGGCCTCAAAGCCGCCCGGAGCGTTGACATGGGAAAACGGCGTAAAGATGTAACTGCGCGTCCCGCTTGGCGATACCAGCACGGCACGCAGATTGCCCGGTGTTTTGTGCGTGGTATTGAAGGACACTTGCACGGTCTCGATCTTCAGATTGCGTGGTACGTCGACGGACATGCTGGCACTGCTGCGAATGCCGCCGATAATCGATGCCGAGTCATTACTCTTGAGCCAGCCTGTGGTACGCCGCGCTGGCAGGGATGAAAAATTACGCGCCTTGTCTACAGCCGCCTTCGCGTCGACCAAGCCGAATCCATACCAGTTGCTGAAACGATGCCCCGCCCCATTCGTCACCCAGCCTGGATCGATGGTTACACCCTGATAAATCGATCGCGGCTGTCCAAGGTCGATCGGACGCGCCGTCATGGCAAGAATGTACTTAACATCGCGCGCGCTCAACGACGAATTGACGCCCAGCATCAATGCCGCCACGCCAGAGACGGTAGGCGCCGCCGCGGAAGTACCATTAAAGCTTGCTGTGTAACTACATGTGCCATCCAGATTGCTGCCGCCATCGAATCGATTGCGCGCGATGTTGGCCTGCGAGTTGTAACCACGCTGGCAACCACTGAGATCCGTCGTGACCGTTGCTGGCGCGTAGGGGAAATTATCGCCCAGATCGCGCACCGAACGTTCGACTCCGTATTCGCCACCGAATCCGCTCACCCAGATAGACGATCCTGCACTTGAATAGGAACTGCGGCGACCGTCGGCACGGACTGCCGCTACGGTAATGACAGACTCCAGGCTGTTCCGGGGATCCGCGTTGGCGTGAATGCAACTAGTTTGATATTGCAAGGCAAGTGGGTTGGGACATGCAGCATTCGCATACGACCGAAAATCATTGCCTGCGCTCTTGACGTAGATACCGCCCTTGCCATCACGCATGGATTGCATCATACGCACCCAGGAGCGAAGTTCTGCACTGGACTCCAATATGTAGAACGGAGTCGAACGGGCCCAACTATTGTTGAACACGCCAATGTCTGCAGCTTCGCGGCCACCGCCCCAGGCGTAGCTGATGGCCTCATCCTGGTTTGGAACACCCTCGATGTCCTCACTGAGCATGTTAAATCCCTTCAAGCGCACTTCAGGCGCGATACCTCGCGTGCCAAGCCCGTTCCATCCCACGGCGCCAATCAAGCCAGCCGCACTGGTACCGTGACCATTCACTCCATTGATTGGCGTTGGATCGTTGGAACCATCGACAAAATTTTTCGACCCGCCCCAGACCACGTTGTCTTGCAGATCTTCATGTCGTATCTCCAGTCCATCATCGACGACGCCGACGATAACGCCTTTGCCGCGTACTCCTGACTGATGCAGATCAGCCATGTTCAGATCCACGCCGGCTACAGGCAACTCATCGCCAAAAACACGCTGCCCGCGGTTTTCCAGATGCCATTGAAAACGAAAGAGAGGATCTCCCAGCTGCTTTTTCTTCATATTGGACGGTTTTCTGGCTTGGCCATCAGACGCATCCGCAGCCACGGCCTCACCGGACAATGCTGGCGTCGCGAGTGCAGCTAGCAGCGCGACCGCTAGCAGCCGGGCTCCACGAATATTCATAACCACAGGCTTCCTTGTCAGCTTTCATGAGAGGAACTCGTGACCGCTTCGACACTTGGCCATGAGTCCGACGCGGGCACCAGTCGATAACCTACTCATCTGCCCGCGATCACACTGTAGGCATCGGAAGGGCCTGCGGTCTGTCGGAAGATATCGCCAAGATTTCAGGCATTCCCTGACAGTCAAATCGAGCAAGAGCGCCGGGCAAGCATCCCAGCTTGGCTATAGGCCGGAATAAGTGACGAAATGTCAGCCACGGGTGTGACTGCACATGAGTTCAGCGTTCGCCTGTCCTGATGGCATGCTTTATCGGCTCCCTGCAATGCCGGGAGCCGATGAAAGAAAAACAGACAAGGCGTTGTTCAAATCAATATCACGGCACCCCAGAAACATCTCTAGACACATCAGGCCGAGGCTTGATGATTGATACGCTCCAAGTCATGGTGTCGCCTTGACGGAAACACCCATTTCGTCGAGCAGGTTATCGGCGTGATCGAGCTGGTGCATGACCCATAGCATGTAGCGCACGTCCACCTGGATCGAGCGGTTGAGGCTGGGATTGAACAGCCAGTCGCCACTAACCGACTCCCAGTTGCCGTCGAACGCCAGGCCCACAAGCCGGCCATTGGCATCCATCGCGGGCGATCCGGAATTGCCACCGGTAATGTCGAGGTCGGCAAGAAAATCGACCGGTAGCGTGCCAAGCTTCGGCGAGGCATAGCCGTCGAACTGGCCTGCCTTGATCGCGTCGATCTCGGCCTTGGGCGCGTCGAACGGTGACACACCCGTATTCTTTTCGACGATGCCTCGCACCGTAGTGAAGGCCGAATAGCTCACACCGTCGCGTGGCGCCACACCCTGGACATTGCCAAAGGTGACACGCAAAGAGCTGTTGGCATCAGGATACACAGGTAAATGCTGGGCATTTTTCCAGGCAATCATCGCCTGCATGTAACGCGGGCGAAGCTTGGTCATTTCCCCCGCGCGCGCATCATCGGCATCTTCGATCTGCTTGAGTTGCGGCTGCACAGCGCGCGCCAGTTCCAGCATGCTGTCGGTGCTGGCGTCGACGGCCTTGGCATCGGCGTGGAACCACTTCATACGTTCTTGCGTATCGCCGAGCTTGCTACCCGCGTACAGCGCGGCCACTTTGTCGCCGATCGCCGCCTCCGTGTTCGCCGAGCCCAGCCAATGATCGAGGGCAGGCAGGCGTTGCGAGGCCGGCAACGTGACATAACGCGCCAGCGCATAGGTCAACATGCGCTGGTCGACCTGGGCATCGTAGCGGCGCTCCATCTGCTTGAGCGCACCCTCGATGCGTACTTCATCGCGCTGTTGGTAACCGGGGTCGCGTTCGAGGTCGGGCTTGGCGCGCTCCTGAGACAATCGAACCAGGCGCAGGGCGCTGCCAAAAACCGCACTACGACGGATCAGCGAGAGGTCCAGATCGCGTTCGCGTGTGGATTGTTCTTCGGCGATCGCCTTGCGCAAGGCGGCGATGTCGTCGATCAACGCTGCGTGGTCCGCGCCGCCCTGCTCATGCAACCATTGTTCGAGCTGGGCCTCCTGGGCGCGCTTGACGTCAACCGCCTCGGCGCGACGCAGCCCTTCGAGCTGTCCTCCAAAGTTCTTCAGGTAGTTGTTGAGCCCTGCCTCCATGCTGGCGTATTTCACGCCCACGTCCGGACGCGACTTGGCCGCGGCATCGATGATGTTCAGCGTGTCCTGGTAGATCTTGATCTGGGTGGGATACGTCCAGTCGATCGCGTTGCGCACCTCCTCGGCAAGGCGATAGCGATTGGTACGACCAGGGTACCCGACGACCATCACGTAATCGCCCTGCTCCACACCGGCGGGATTGAGCTTGAGCACATGTCTTGGGTGGTAAGGCACATTGTCCTTGGCATAGGTGGCGGACTTGCCTTCCTTGGAGACATAGGCCCGCAGGTAACTGAAGTCGCCGGTGTGCCGTGGCCACATCCAGTTGTCGATGTCTCCGCCGAATTTGCCGATCGATTCCGGCGGCGCATAAACCAGGCGTACGTCCTTGATCTCCAACTGCTTGATCAACTGGTAGCTGTAACCGCCATGGAACGTATAGACGTCACAGCGATAGCCTTCTGTCTCGCACTGCTTGACCTGCTGCTTGATCGCCTTCTCGATCGCCTTGTAACGCGCCGCGCCGCTCATATCGCTGGCCAAGCCTGCGGTGATCTCCCGGGTGACGTCGCGAATCTCTTCGGTCACGAACACGCGCATATCCGGCGAACCGGGCAATTCCTCGGCCTTGGTTTTGGCCAGGAAGCCATCGACGATCAGGTTCTTCTGCGGTGTGGAGTTGTACTGCAGTGCGCCGTAACCGCAATGATGATTGGTCACGATCAAGCCTTCCGGTGATACGAACGAAGCTGTGCAACCGCCGAGACTGACGATCGCCCCCATCGGATAAGCGGTCAGGTCGGTCAGTGTCTTGGGGTCCAGTTGCAGGCCGTGCTGCTTGAGCGTGGCGGCGATGGCAGGCAGTTGGGCCGGTTGCCACATACCTTCCACGGCATGGGCCTGAGATACGATGACCGCGGACATGGCCGCGGTAAGGGCGAGTCGACGCAAGAGGAAACTCCTTTTTGGTTGTGCCGTTCTACGACCGGCAAAATGTTACTATGTAACACCCAGTGTCATCCGGGACACGGGTTGGCGAATGTGCCGCTAGTCACTGCCGGGATAGCCTCAAAAGGCACGGCAGGATTCGCAACAACCTGCGACGATAGACGCCCCGCCCCCTCCGAGCAACGTTGCAACGCAATAAGTGGGCCTGCCCGGCTGGGCCTATAATTACGTTTTCCCCCGCCCGTCCCCACGGGCCAGCCTGGATCCATACACATGCCGCAGATGATGAAAGCCCTGGTCAAGCGCAATCCCGAGCAGGGTATCTGGATGGAAGAAGTGCCGGTGCCGGAGGTCGGCCCCAACGAAGTGCTGATCAAGATGGAGAAAACCGCCATCTGTGGCACTGACTTACATATCTACAAGTGGGATGAATGGTCCCAGCGCGTCATCAAGCCTGGCCTGACCATCGGCCACGAATTCGTCGGCCGCATCGTGGAGATCGGCCCGGGTGTGACCGGCTACAAGGTCGGCGACCGCGTTTCCGCCGAAGGTCACATCGTCTGCGGTCATTGCCGCAACTGTCGCGCAGGTCGCCAGCACCTGTGCCCGAACACCGTCGGCATTGGCGTGAACCGCAACGGCGCCTTCGCCGAATACATGACGATGCCGGCGTCTAACCTGTGGCCGATTCCCGACCAGATCCCGTCCGAACTGGCGGCGTTCTTCGATCCTTACGGCAATGCCGCGCACTGCGCATTGGAGTTCGACATGATCGGTGAAGACGTGCTGATCACCGGCGCCGGTCCGATCGGCATCATCGCCGCCGGCATCGCCAAACATGTGGGTGCGCGCAACGTCGTGGTCACCGACGTCAACGACTACCGCCTCAAACTCGCCGCGGATATGGGCGCCACGCGCGTGGTCAACGTCTCCAAGACCTCGCTTCGCGACACCGTCAAGGACCTGCACATCGAAGGTTTCGACGTGGGCCTGGAAATGAGCGGCAATCCGCGCGCCTTCAATGACATGCTTGAGTGCATGTACCACGGCGGCAAGATCGCCATGCTCGGCATCATGCCCCAGGGGGCCGGCATCGATTGGGACAAGGTGATCTTCAAAGGCCTCACACTGCAAGGTATCTACGGCCGCCGCATGTACGAGACCTGGTACAAGATGACCCAGATGGTGCTCACGGGCTTCCCATTGCAGAAGGTGCTCACCCACCAGATCGCCATCGACGATTTCCAGCGAGGTTTCGACCTCATGGATGCCGGCAACTGCGGTAAGGTCGTGTGTTCCTGGAACTGACATGGTCCGCTGGTTCGACGAAGAAGCCACGCACTCGCGTGGCTTTTTTGTGACGCCGATAGCTGTGGACGAGGCGCAACTGGCCGGGGGACGGGTTCGATGGCCCTAAAGCAGTCGATGTTGGCGCCAGGACCCAGCACTCCTCGTCCCTTCGTCCTGCGCTCGCGCAAGCATTCCGCGACGCCCCATTGAGCTACACTCAGCCCAGGCAGGCCGGCAGTTCCCAGGACGTGTGCGGCAGCAGCGCCGCATCCCTTCGGCCCGCGATAGCGGAGTTCCGATTGTCATGAGCAATCCTTCTCGCCCCAGTACCTCCCGCCTTGCCACCGGCCGCGCTCACGCGGCGAAGCTCTATGGATCGCACCGGCTGCGCAAGGCGCTACCGATCGCGCTTGCGGCCATCGCGCTGTTTGGTGTCTTCGGCTTCCTGGCTGCACCATCGATCCTCAAGAGCCAGTTGCAAAGACGCGCCAGCGCAGCACTCGGACGGCCGGTTACCGTCGGGGAAGTACACCTCAATCCCTATACCCTGCGCCTGCAACTGGACAAGCTGCATATCGGCCAGCCCGATGACAAGACACCCTTCGTCGACATTGACAGTCTCGTGATCGTTGCCTCGTGGGCTAGCTTGTTCAGAGGGGCGCCTATCCTGGATACGTTGACGGTGCAGCACCCGCAACTGCACATCACGCGCAGCGCACCTCAGACATTCAATTTCAGCGATGTTATCGAACGCTTCGCCGCCAGGCCCGGGGAGCCCCCTTCGTCTCCCACGCGCTTTGCCATCGCCAATATCAGCGTGCATGAGGGCGACATCCAGTTCGACGACAAGGTGCAGGGCACGCACCATCGCATCGATCGGCTTGAACTAGGCATCCCTTTCATCGCCAACACTCCCAGTCGGATCGATGTGTTCGTGCAACCGCTACTGGCCTTTCGTGCCGACGGCAGCCCGTTGCGCATGGATGGCCAGACCAAGCCCTTCGCCGACAGCCTCGAATCGGCGATGAATTTCCGGTTCGACCACCTCGATCTGCCCCCATACCTGGGCTATGTACCGGCCAAACTGCCCGTCACCGTGTCCAGCGGAAAATTGTCAGGCCAATTGCAACTGCATTTCATCAACGCACGCGACACCCCTCAATTGCGCCTGGACGGCCAGCTGGTCCTGGATGACCTCAAACTGGCCGACGACAGGCAGCAGCCCTTGCTGGAACTGGGGAGCGCCAAAGCCTCGCTCAGCGACGTCGAGCCCCTGGTATCACGCTACGCACTGACTTCGCTCACGCTGGACCGCATCGCCCTGCACTATGCACGGCTGCCCGGTGGCCGAAGCAACATCGACGCGTTCGCTACACCCGACCCCTCCACAGCGCCGCCGTCTCATCCCACCCAGGTCCGTGTCGATACGCTCAACCTGCAAGGTGCACAGCTCGACTACGCCGACTTTGACCGGAAGATTCCAATAAAACTCAACCTGACCGATCTTCACGGTTCGCTGCAAGGCTTGTCGACCTCGGTGGCGCCGGCCGGCAACATCGATCTTGCAGGGCAGCTAGCCGGCGGCGGCGTGGCCGTCCAGGGTAAGCTCGACATCCCCGGGAAACGCTACACCGGCAAGGTCGCTGTCCGAGGTGTCACCGTGGTGCCACTGGTACCCCTGATGCCGCCGTTGCTCAACGCCGACATCGCCAACGGATATCTCGATGCCGAGATCCCGTTGCAGGCATCGTGGGGGAATCCGCTCAATGTACATGTCGAATCGGCACAGGTCAGCTTGAACGATTTTGCGCTGGGCCCGAAGCATAGCCGCACGACGCCATTGAGCTGGAAAAGCCTGCATGCCGGCATCGGTCGATTCGATATGGCAGGTAGTGAAGCGCGCCTGGATAGCCTGAGCCTGGATGGCCTGAAAGTCGACGTGCGTCGCATGCGCAATGGGCGCCTGGACCTGATGAACCTCGTTGCAGCACCCAAGCCGACACCACGCACCAACACCGTCCCCACGAGCCCATTCCGCTGGAGCATCGCGCATGTCGCCGTCAATGACGCCGCGGTCAACTACCGCGATGACAACATGGTCGGTAAACGGCTGCACGTCGTGCTCAAGGCAAGCAAGTTCGGCATCGATCAGGTATCGGACAACCTTCACCAGCCCATCAAGCTCGACCTCAACGGAACCATTGGCAAGGGCAGCTACACGATCACCGGCAGCCTGCGGCCGCAGCCGTTGGACGCTGACTTGCGCGTCAAATCCACGCGCCTGGATATCGCGCCGTTCGAATCGCTGATCAGCGTGCCGCTTAACGTACGTGTCGTCAGTGCGCAATTGGGCCTCAACGGCCATGTGCGATACAGCGATCGCGGCAGACAGCCCGCACGCATCGCATATCAAGGGCAGGCAACGCTGGGGCGCCTGCGCGTGCTGGACAAGGCGACCGACGATGAATTCCTGCGCTGGACCACGCTGACGGCGTCAAGCATGAACCTGCGCCTAGGCGATGGCGCTCCGCATATGGATATCGGCGCGCTTTCACTGGACGACTTCTACGCACGCTTGATCGTCAATGCGACCGGGCGCCTGAACTTGCAGGACGTAGTCGCCAGCCCGGAGGAAACTGCTCCCGTCTCGGTGACGCGCGCCCAAGACGGTTCGACACCAGCCCAGCCCGCACACGCAACCAGCACTTCACTGGCACAGGCCGCGCCCTCTCCATCCGCTCCGCCGCCTGGGCCCACCCCGGAAATACATATCGGCAAAGTTGCATTGGCCCGCGGCCAGCTCAACTACACCGATAACTTCATCAAACCGAACTACACGGCCAATATCACCGAACTCACTGGTAACGTAGGTGCTTTCGGCACGCAAGCCGCTGGCCCTCCGGCGGAACTCAATTTGAATGGTCAATTGGACGACAACGCGCCCGTCGACATCGCAGGTTCGATCAATCCATTGGCGCCCGTGGCATTCCTTGACGTCAAGGCCAAGGCCGATGGCGTGGAGCTCACGCATTTGTCCCCCTATTCCGGCAAATACGCCGGATACCCCATTACGAAGGGACGCCTCAACGTCGACGTTCATTATTTGCTGGACCAGGGCAAGCTCACGGCAGACAACCACATCTTCATCGATCAGCTCACCTTCGGCGATCGCATCGATGGACCTGGTGTCAGTCACCTGCCAGTGAAGCTCGCCGTTGCGCTGCTGAAAGACTCCCAGGGACGCATCGATGTACATGTTCCCGTTTCAGGCTCGCTCAACGATCCGCGCTTCAGCGTCGGCGGCCTGGTATGGCATGCCATCGTCAACTTGATCGCCAAGGCTGCCACAGCGCCATTCAAATTGCTGGCATCGGCGTTTGGTGGCGGCAACGGCGGCCAGGACCTGGGCTACATCGAATTCGCCCCTGGCTCGTCCGCACTGACAGCAGAAAGCACGGCGCGGCTGGATAAGGTGGCCAAGTTGCTCAATGACAAGCCTTCGCTCAACCTCGACATCATTGGCCGCGACGATCCCGCCTATGACGAAAAAGGTCTGCGGCACGAGATGGTCGAAGCATTGGTTCGCCATGAAGCCGGCGACGACGATGACGATAGCGTCTCGAACACCAGCTCCATGACGTCGGAGCAACATGATCGTTACCTGGAGAAAGCTTATAAGCACGCCAAATTCAAGAAAGAACGCAACCTGATCGGCATGACCAAGTCACAACCTCCGGCTGATATGCAGAAGCTGATGGAAGCGAACATGCCCGTAGACCAGGATGCCCTTCGTCAGCTCGCTCAGCGCCGCGCGGACACGGTGCGCCAATGGATGCG
>NZ_DASVMI010000071.1:0-16134 GCF_036384435.1 Dyella sp.
CTACGATACGTCGCTGACTTTGCACTCCAGCCTGTCCACCTCGAATTTTGTTCCTGCCGCCATCGTGCAGGGTGGGCCCGGTACGTTGCAGGTTCAGGCCGGGCGCGATATCGGTCCCCTCACCAACGAAGCGGAAACGGTGCAGGCAGGCATCGATACGGGCAATTTCGATTTCGTCGTCGATGGGCATATCCAGACGGGTATCGACAGCGTCGGTAATGCATTCAATCCCTATCTGCCAAACGAGGGGGCCTCGGTCCAGGTGATCTACGGCGTCGCGCCGGGTATTGATCAGGCTGCCTTCATTGCGAAGTACGTCGATCCGTCGGCAGGTGTCGCTGGTATACCCAGCTTGACTCCTGATCTGGTCAGTTTCATGGATGAGTACGTGGCGGGTCTGGCGGTAGATACCGGGTTGGTCAAGGACAAGGCCAACGTCAACCTGACCACCGAGCAGGCTTGGGAGCAGTTTCAGCAGCTACCCGGCAATGTGCAGTTGATCTTCGTGCAAAAGGCTCTCTTCAAGGTGCTGGCTGAAGTGGGGAGCGACAATAACGATCCTTCCAGTCCGTTCTACGGCCAATACGCTCGTGGCTATGCCGCACTCTCGACGCTGTTCCCGGCATCGCTGGGATATACCGACAATGGCAATGGTGTCGGTGGCATCAATGGCGCGCAAAAAACCGTGGATACGGGTGACCTGGATATTCGCAATACCACCATCCAGACCCAGCAAGGCGGTGACATTAATATCCTGGGTCCTGGAGGTCAGGCGTTGCTGGGAAGTACGGCATCGCCGCCAGTCACGGTCGACCGCTTCGGAAACACGGTCGCGGGCCCTAATGACCTGGGCCTGCTGACACTTCGCCAGGGCGACATCAACATCTTCACGGATCGCAGCGTGCTGCTGGCACAAAGCCGCATCTTTACCGAACAGGGTGGTGACATCGTTGCATGGAGTTCCAATGGCGATGTCAATGCCGGCAAGGGTGCAAAGACGACTTCCGAAGTGCCGCCGTTGATCCTGCTGTGTGACATCGATGCGTTCTGCAAGCCCGCGCCGTTGGGTGAGGTCAGTGGCGCAGGTATCGCAACGCTACAGTCGGTGGCGGGCTCGGAGCCCGGTAACGCCTTCCTGATGGCTCCACGTGGCACGGTGGATGCCGGTGACGCGGGCATTCGTGTATCCGGTAATCTGGTGGTGGCCGCGGCACAGGTAGCCAATGCAGACAACATCCAGGTGCAGGGGCAGAAGATCGGCGTCCCGATCGCCCAGTCCATCAATGTCGGCGCCTTGAGTGCCGCCAGTGCGGCAGCCGGTGCGGTGAGCCATGTGGCTGAAGATATGGCCAACAAGCAGCGCGATGACGCTCGTAGCCAGCAGCCGTCGATAATTTCCGTGCATGTGCTGGGTGCGGGCGGCGATGCAAGCAGCGGCTTGCAGAGTGCTGGCAATCAAGGTGGCTACGATCAAGATAGCCCAGTGCAGATTCTGGGCGCCGGGCAGTTGACTGGCGCAAAGCGCAAGGCGTTGACCTCCGAGGAGCAAAAGCATCTCGAGTGAGTGATGCGACGGAACAGACCGGCTTCACAGGGACGGCAATGGGAGTGTTGCGATGGCAAAGATAAGTCCACTTCGTGTGGTCAAGACATTTGTGTGCCTTTTTTTCGTAAGGGCATGCCTATGAGCGATTTACACGTCATGGCGCAGACGCTTCGTCAGTTATTCGATGCGCGCCAGTATCAAGTGGCCGATTGGTTCATTGACCGTTGTGACCGAAGGCAATTGGAACAATTGCTGCGTGATGCTAACGCGGTAATTACGCTTCGTATTGACTATGTCGTCAAGAAGCGTTTGCAACGCCGCTCGGGTGTTGAGGCGGCCGTTGGTACAATCGAAGCGCTTCCTTATGTATTGAATCTGTGGTGCAGGGAAGGGCGGCGTAGCGCTGTCAGGTCGGTGCTGGCGGAACTTGACAGCCGACAACTTTGCGCCCTGGGTGAATGCATGGATCTTGACCCGGAAGTTGCGTCGATGTTGCGCGAGTTTCACCAATAACCGAAGCATCGGTGTTGGATCTCCTATCTTAGTGAACTGATATTTTTCGATCCTCGATCTGCGCCGGGATTTTCCTGGGTTCCTGACATGCTTCACATAATTGCGAGGTCCGCTCTAAATGATCCAAAATTTTATACGCGAAGATCATGATTGGCTGCCTGTATCTGCTGAATGGATGGTGGTCGGTGTTCATGTTTTTGTGATATTGGTCTCAATAAGTCGATTTTTTTATTGCGTGAAGTGTTTTGAAAATATTTCCATGTAATTATTTTCATCTTTATTTAACTTGGTAATATTCGTGGAATAAATGGCGACTTTTTTAATTCATGGGGGTGTCATTGCAATGAGCCATAAATAGCCAGCCTCCAATTCCGGAGGTTACTATGCATTGGGGATACACCATGTCTGGAATGAAGATGGGAAATACCCGCATGAAGCTGCTTGCGGGCGCAATCCTGTTCTGCGTCGGCAGTGTGATGGCTACCAGCGCCATGAGCACAAATTTGGCCGGTGGCGGCGCCACTCTGCCTGCCGGCGCTTATGTCGGCTTTGATTTCATCAACAAGCCGACCACAGGTGATTCGGCCAAGCTATCGCAGGGTCCGGTGGACTCATCGTTCTCGACGCCCTCGTATGGCGCGAACGTGCTATCCAATTCCCTGTTTGGTGCTTGGGCCACGACCAACAATGTCAAGATCAGCTACTGTCAGACCGGTAGCGGCGCAGGCAAGCGCTTTCTGAATGGCGATTCGACCGGCACGCTGACCGCTACCGGCACCTGCGGTCCCAACAGCGGCACGCCTGCGCTGGCTGGCTTCGACATCAGTGCAACCAAGTTTCCGAGCTCGCAGAATCCTGACTTCATTGCTTCGGATGCTCCGCTGAGCCAAGCCGAGTACACCACCTTCGTCAACAACAAGGCTGCGCACGTCGAGCCGACGCAGTTCCCGGCCCTGGTGGGCTCGATTGCCATCATCTACAACATACCTGGCCTGACTGCGCGTCTGGACCTGACTGAGTCGCAGGTGTGTCAAGTATTCTCCGGCAAGGCTGCTACCTGGGGCGCCGTAACCCCCGCTCTGAAGGACGTCAACGGCAACACCGTGACCTTGCCCAACCCCAGCTTGCCGATCAAGATCGCCTTCCGTTCGGATGGAAGTGGCACCTCGTTCAACTTCAGTAACCATCTCGCTGCCAACTGCGGCAGTGCCGACGTGGTCGGTGGGCACTTCGATACGGATCAGACCTGGAGCGCTGCGTCGCCTGCCACGAGCGTGATCAAGGACCTGATCGGCTTCCCGACCAGTTCGAGCGTCTTGCTGCCGTCCAATGGCAACCCAGCGGTGGTCGCGGCCGTGGCCGCCAACTCGGGTGCCGTAGGTTACGCCGAGGAGGCGAACGTCCTTGCCGCGCCGTCGTCGAGCGTGCAGACCGCGAAGATCACGGGCAAGGACCCGGCTGCCGATCTGGTGACTACGTTCAATGCCCCTGCCGGTTCGGTGGTGGCTGACCAGGCGATCACAGGTATCAGTGCTACCGGTACGCCGACCCTGGCCGCGCTGACCAGCGTTCCGGGTCAGGCGAGCTGCGTTGCCGTGGTCAATCCGAACAGCTATGCAAAGGGTGTCACTGCGGGCGCGGGCTACCCGATCGTGGCCGTGACCTACCTGATGGCCAATAGTCGCGGCAATGCCACCAATGTGGCCACACTGCGTAGCTTCCTGCTCAATCCCTATGGCGCACACACCGGCGTGACCACCGTGGGCACAGGCACCGGCTTTGCGTTTCTCGGCAATGCGGGTATTACCGCTGCTCGTGTGAATGCCTGCATCCAGTAATGGAACAGACATGGCAGAGATGCCTTGATTTTTGCTGTATCCGATAGAGGAAAAGGGCGCATGGAGCGCCCTTTTCCTTTTGGATCACCAAGTGCTGCGCATGCAGGTCAAAAGGTGTAGCGCACCCTGCCATACCAATACGCGCCATTCGTGCCGATCGGCGAGATCACGTCGTAGGGAAAGTTTCCACCGTAGTTGATGTCGCTGTTCGAGCGCGTCGGATACTGGTTGGTGATGTTATAGCCGCCCAATGCCAAGCTGAGTTGCCGGGTGGCGTGATATTCGGCTTCGGCATCGAGTTGCCAGCGTGCGGCATAACGTTGGACAGGTTCATATCCGTCGCCAAAATCGAACACGCGCACAGTCGCTCCCTGCCGTGTAACACGACTCAGCAGGCTCCAGCGGCTGTTATCCCATTTGGCCGTGAACGAGCCGCGTTGCCTGGGCGCCGCATCGGTCAGCGTATTGCGTTCTTCATCGCCGAACAGCACGTTGCCAGCGCCGGTAGCCGCCAGTTGCTCCGGGGTGGCGCGTACACGAAGAATGTCTGTGTTGTTGTGGCTGTATGCCGCGGTGAGAAGCAATTGGCCGCCTGCCAACGGTACGTGATAATTGCCGACCAGTTCAGCACCGCGTGTGCGTGTATCCACGGCGTTGGTGAAGAACGCGACGCTTTGGACGCCGGGTACGCCAAAATGTTGAAGGATGTAATCCTCCAGGCCCGCGCTATCGATGGTCTCTGACAGCGTGACGCGATTGTCGATATGGATCTGGTAGACATCCAGGCTGAAGTCGAAGGCGCTGCCGATCTGCCCGGTCACGCCGAGGCTGAAGTTGCGGGATTTCTCCGGCTTTAGCGATGTAGCACCCAGGCCCCGGGCAAGAGGGTTGTTGACCGACAAGATGCGCCCGGTCACCAGCTTGCCGTCAGCACCGTAGCCGCTGGTGGTCGATTCGAAGCCGATCTGGCTCAACGAGGGCGCGCGGAAATTGGTGGATGCTGCACCGCGTAGCGCGAATCCCGGCGTGAATTCCCAGCGGCCACTCAGTTTGCCGCTCCAGTTGCCACCGAAATCGCTGTAGTGCTCGTAGCGGGTTGCGGCGTCCAGAAATAGATGTTCGGTAACGTCACTGGATAGCTCTGCGTAAAGTGCCTTGACCTGGCGAGTCAGATGCGCGGCATCCTGGGGTTGCAGGCCGCCGCCTGCCTGGGCGCCAGCCGGCGCATCCACGAGGAGGCCGACGGCATAGGAGGCCGGGTCGCCGGGCCTGGTCTGGAAGCTTTCGTGCCGAAACTCACCGCCAAGTGCGAGCGTTGCCGTGCGGCCGCCCAGGGCCAATTCATGGGTGGTGTCCAGGTTTGCGCTGGTCTGATCAAAGCGATAGTCGGCAATATGGAATGACGTCGGGCTCGCCGGACCGAGTGATGCATTGAGCGAATCACGCAAATCGTAGTCAAAGGCGTTGCTACCCCAGTTCAGGCTGCCGTCGTAGCTCCAGTCGCCCCAGTTGCCGCGCACACCGCCTGCCACCTGCGCATCGCGGTTATGCCCTACCGATTGCGGCAGGTAGCCATTCGGGTAGATCGACGGCACGTTGGCGCTGCTGTCGGGGTAGCGAAAATAGTTGTCACCGATGGTATGGCGCTGGGTATAGGTGCCAAAGCCATAGAGGTTGGCGCTGGCACTCAAGGGTAGCTCGGCATTGAACCAGCCGTTGTAGCTCTCACTTTGCGGATCGCCAGCGATGTAATTGCGCTTGCCTTGAAGGGCCAGATTGGCTGGCGTGGGATCGGCGATGAAATCCGGTACGGTATCGAAACCGGCACGATTGGTTGCGTTGTGATGGCTGGCTTCGAGGCCGCCATCGAAAAAACCGCTGCCTGCCAAGTGGGTACCAAAGCGTGCGCTGGCAGAGCTGCTCTGACCATCGGTGATGTTGCGGTCGGTTGGACTGAAATGCGTATGGTTGGCGCCGTAGTTCGCTACAACTTCGCCGCCTTCCGTGGCGTCGTTGAGAATGATGTTGACCACGCCGGCGATTGCATCGGAGCCGTATTGTGCACCTGCGCCATCGCGCAATACTTCGACGCGCTTGATGGCGCTGATGGGGATGGCATTGAAATCCACGGGCGTCGTGCCGCGCCCGATTTTGGTGTCGGTATTGACCAGGGCCGACGTATGGAATCGCTTGCCGTTAACCAGGACCAACACCTGGTCAGGCGACAGGCCACGCAGTTGTGCGGCGCGTACGTGGTCTGAACCGCCGGAGTTGGATTGGCGTGGAAAGTTGAAAGATGGCAGCAGGGTGGCGAGTGCCTGGCCAAGTTCTCCGTTGACCGCGCCCGCCGCGCGCAGGTCTTGCTGGGTGAGTACGTCGATAGGCGCCGGTGATTCCAGTGCCGTGCGGCCGCTCGCCCGCACGCCAGTGACGACAACCTGGTCCAGTGTTTTTGCCTGATGATCGTCTGCATCCTGGGCTTGGGCAGCGAAAACGGAAAGGCTGGCGGCGAGGGCAAGGTACAGGCGGTCATGCCGCATACGTCGAGCGGAGCGATACATCGGATTTCCTTTGAGATAAGAGCCCGTCCCGCGCATGCGGGGAAGCCCTGGGGCGCCAAAACGCCAGCTATCGGCCAATCCAGTGGTAGTGGCTACATCGCCGGGTCAGGCAAGGCGAGCCTGGCGAGTAAAAAAGGCATTGCGTCACGAGAGGCACCCAGTAGGCCGTGTTGTCGCCATGGCATGGCGTGAAGACCCGGTGACGTATTTGTTGCATTGCGGTGCCGGGAAGTCAATACTTTCAGGAGATGATTTCTAGACGTATGGATGTCCAAATGGTTTTTGATAAAACGCTACGTCATAAGCTTATGCTGCTCGCTTTGCTGCTTCCGCTGACGGCATGCGCTGAACTGCGATCGGTGCCGACGTCCACGTTGCAAGGAGATAGTGCGCATCCTGCCAAGGCATCACACTGGGTCGATACCAGGCTGTATTTTGGGCTTGGGCTGGCTGACGAACCGCATTCAGGTGTCAGCGAGCAGGTCTGGCGCGAGTTTCTGGATAAGGAGGTAACGCCACGTTTCCCCGATGGTCTCAGCGTCGTCGATGTCTATGGACAGTGGCAGGGCAGACAACAGGCTACACCCGAGCGGTTGCGCTCGAAGATGCTGGTCATCGATTACCCTGATACGCCTGAGAACCAGGCCAAGGTCGAGGCGATCCGCGTGGCCTGGAAACAGAAGACGGGCGATCAGTCAGTCTTGCGGGTCACACAGCCAGCCGACGTGTCGTTCTAGCGTCTCTCTTGTTTCGTGCCAGGATCATTGCCTTGAACAATATGCACCGCCGATGGCTGACACCGGGCGATCTCAATGGTTTTCTGGGGCTTGTGGTGGACAACCTGTCCATCATGGCCTTCCTTTCGACCGCGTTGATCGGCATCTTCGGTTTCCCGGCCGATATCGTGTTCCTGCGCATGTTTCCCGGCACGGCCCTGGGTGTTCTGTTGGGCAACATTGCCTACACGATGATGGCGCAGCGCCTGGCCCGCCGCACCGGGCGCCAGGATGTCACCGCGATGCCTCTGGGCCTGGATGCGCCGACCAGCATCGGTCTTTCGCTGCTGGTGCTGGGGCCGGCGTTCGTCGGATTCAAGCAAGCGGGCATGGATGCACATGCGGCAGGCGAGGCAACCTGGCAACTGGGCATGGCTTCCCTGGTGATCATGGGGGTGCTCAAGACGGTGCTCTCGTTCTTCGGCGCGGCGGTGCAGCGCCACGTCCCCCGTGCTGGCCTGCTTGGCTCGATTGCTGGTATTGCGCTGGTGTTGATGGGGTTCTTGCCGCTGGTGGAGATTCTCAAGGTGCCGCTAGTGGGTTTTGCCGGCCTGGGTATCGTGCTTTACGCACTGGTTGCCAAGGGGCGCATGCCCGCGGGTTTGCCCGGCGTCCTGGTGGCTGTGCTCGTGGCAGCCTTTCTCTATTACGTATTCGGACCGCTCGGCTGGTTGGGGACAGGCTATCACCAGCCACCCGCGTGGCAATGGCGGTTTGCGCTACCGTGGCCCACCTTGCAATGGATTCATGGCCTGGCTTATGCCGCGCCTTACCTGCCATTGATCATGCCGTTTGGCCTCTTGATGGTAGTCGGAGGCATCAACGTCACCGAGAGTGCCCGCGCGGCAGGCGACGACTATGCCACGCGTGACATCCTGCTGGTGGAGGCATTGGCTACCCTGGTAGCGGGGTTCTGCGGTGGTGTGGCGCAAACCACGCCCTATATTGGCCAACCTTCGTATAAGGCAATGGGGGCTCGTCGTGGATACACCTTGCTGACAGGCCTGGTGATCGGCTTGGGTGGGATGCTGGGCTACGTATCCAACCTGGTAGAGCTGGTGCCCTTGTCGGTGCTGGCACCGATATTGGTATTTGTCGCGATCGGCATCACCGTGCAGGCGTTCGAGGCTACGCCCATGCGTTATGCGGCTGCGGTGGTGTTCAGTTTTTTCCCGGCGATTGCCCGCATGGTCACCATCAAGCTTGGCGATCCCACGTATGTTTCATCCGAGCATTTTGCGGCTCTCTACAACGACCAATCCCATGGATTGTCCGAATTGGCCGTGATCGCCATTCTCGGTAACGGCTTCATTATGACGTCGATGCTTTGGGCGAGCGCGGTCGTGGCGCTGATTGACGGGCGCACGGGCAGGGCGGCATGCATCCTGTTGCTTGGAGCGTTGCTGACATCGTGCGGGCTCATCCATTCGGTCACGCTCGCCGGTGGTGTTTATGTCCCATGGATGCTGGCTGCGCCCGAGCGGACCATGGTCTGGCAGTTTGTATCTGCCTACGGAGTATTGGCGATAATTTTGCTGTTGTTCTCATTGCAGAGAGCGAAGCCTGAATTTGCGGATTGATCCAGGTCAAAACTGTCGCGACAGAAGATGTGCATCATGCGCAGTCTTTGATGCTGACGACACCCATGTCCGACGATTTCCTCGACTTGCAGACCAGCTATGGCCGTTGTCTACGGCAAGGCGGGTTCATTCGCTATTTCTATGAGCTGTTCATGGACAGCCACCCCGAGGTGCGGGAGCTGTTTGCGCAGACCGATTTCGGGCGACAGGATATTGCGTTGCGTCGTGGCATCAGTGCAGCTATTGCGCATGCCGGCGGCAGCAACCTGGCAAGACAGACCATGGAAACCATGGCTCACGTGCATTCCCGGGATGGACGGGCGCCTGTATCGCCTGAGCTCTATGGCTACTGGATCGATGCCCTGATCAAGGCCGTCGAGGCATTCGACCCGCAATACACGCCGATGCTGGGGCAGCGCTGGCGTACTGCGATGGCGTCCACGGTGGGGTATTTCGTGCAACGGTTCTAACGCTGTCGGCCGCGGCCCAGGAGTTCAGCCACACGCCGTGACTTAGGTCGCCCCTTGGGGTTTTGAGTTCCAATCTGCAATCACGTTGCATATGGCATCGCGAATAAATTCGCTCTTACCAGATAAAGCCGGCCATGATCCAGCCACAGATTCGAGCTCTGAACGTCCAAGTCGCGACCTGAGTCGCTCCTACGGCGTGAGGGGCTATACCTCGCTTTCGATCAGCGCCTTGCGACGGCGCACTTCTTTCAGGTGTACGACCAGGTTATAGACCGATACGAAGGTGGGGAAGAAGTTGGAAAGAATGCCTACCGAATCGTTCTTGCCAACGATGAAATATGCCAGTAGCAACACGCTACCGCAGACCGATAGCCACCAGAACGCCAATGGCATGACTACCCGCTTGAGTTTGCGGGTGTAATAAAGTTGAACGAACCAGCGGCTGGTAAACATGACCGAGCCGGCGTAGCCCACGGCTTTCCATGGGGTCAACTGGAAGCGGTTGATCGCTTCGACGATATGGTTGATCTCGTGCTGGAGGAAGTCCATGAGAGGAGCCGGGAGGGGAAAGCCGGGCATTCTACCAATGCCTTGAGCACCTTACCTGCGGGTCCTGCCTGGGATATGGACTACGGGGCATTGACGCCGGCCGGGAAGTCCCTATAATGGCGCGTTCTCGGCGGGCGGTTAGCTCAGCGGTAGAGCACTGCCTTCACACGGCAGGTGTCACAAGTTCGATCCTTGTACCGCCCACCACCGATACTCCAGAGACCAGCCCTTAAGGCTGGTTTCGTCGTTTTGGAGGGGGCGGGCCAAAAGCGACAGCGTGCGTGCGACGTCCCCCCGAGCCTCACTCCGGGTCGTAATCCAGATTAGGCGCCAGCCAACGTTCGGCTTCCTGGCGTGTCCAGCCCTTCCGCCGCGCATAGTCGTCGACCTGTTCGCGAGTGAGGCGGCCCACTACGAAATACTGGCTTTGCGGGTGGGAGAAATACCAGCCCGAGACCGCCGCGGTGGGATACATGGCGAAGCCTTCGGTCAGCTCGATGCCGGTGCGAGCGGTGACATCGAGTATCCGAAACAGGTTGGTTTTTTCGGTGTGGTCGGGGCAGGCGGGATATCCCGGTGCCGGGCGGATGCCTGCGTACTTTTCTTCGATCAGGGCTTCATTGTCCAGCGACTCATCGGCGGCGTATCCCCAGAATTCGCGCCGCACTCGCTCGTGCATACGCTCGGCGAAGGCTTCTGCCAGTCGATCGGCCAGGGCCTTGAGCAGGATCGAGGAATAATCATCGTGACTTGCCTCGAAGCGGGCCACATGGTCTTCGATGCCTATGCCGGCGGTGACCGCAAAACCTCCCAACCAGTCACTTTTGCCGGCGGCCTCGGGCGCGATGAAATCGCTCAGGCAGAAATCAGGTCGGTCGGCGGGTTTATCGGCCTGCTGGCGCAGATGGTGCAGTCGGGTGGTCCTGCCCTCGCCGATGTCGATGAGGATGTCGTCATCAACGCTATGCGCCGGCCAGAAACCGATCACGCCGCGAGCGGTAAGCCAGCGCTCGGCAATGAGGGTGTCGAGCATGGCCTGCGCGTCGGAGAACAGCTCGGAAGCCTGTTTACCAACGATCTCATCATTGAGGATGGCCGGGTAGCGGCCTGCTAGCTCCCAGGCCTGGAAGAATGGGGTCCAATCGATGTAGCGCCGCAGCTCGGCCAGGTCGTAATCGTCGAATACGGTCAGGCCCGGCGTACGCGGCTGTGGCGGTGCGTAATCGCTCCAGTCGCACTGCCAGCGCTGACCGCGCGCTTTCTCCAGTGATACCAGTGTCTTGCCCGTGCCGCGTTGCTTATGACGCTCGCGAATTTCCGCATATTCGGCGCGGATCTTAGCCATGAAATGATCGACCAGTTCCTTGCTGACCAGGGACTGGGCTACGCCCACGGCGCGAGAGGCGTCTTTCACCCATACCGTGGGCGACTTGTAATGCGGCTCGATCTTTAGTGCCGTATGCGCACGCGAGGTGGTGGCGCCGCCGATCAGCAGGGGAATCTGGAAATCCTGCCGTTGCATTTCGCGCGCGACCTGAGTCATTTCTTCCAGCGATGGCGTGATCAGCCCGGACAAGCCGATGATGTCGGCATTTTCTGCGCGTGCTATGTCGAGGATCTTCTGCGTTGGCACCATCACGCCCAGATCGATCACTTCGAAGTTGTTACATTGCAGCACGACGCCGACGATGTTCTTGCCGATATCGTGCACATCCCCCTTGACCGTGGCCATGACGATCTTGCCATTGTTCTTGCCTGCATCGCCGCCACGCCGCTTCTCCTCTTCGATAAAGGGGATCAGGTGAGCCACGGCGCGCTTCATCACGCGGGCAGACTTGACGACCTGTGGCAGGAACATCTTGCCGGCACCAAAAAGATCGCCGACGACGTTCATGCCTGCCATCAAGGGGCCTTCAATGACATCCAGCGGGCGTATGGCCGACTGGCGTGCTTCCTCGGTGTCTTCAACCACATACTGGTCGATGCCGTGGACCAGTGCATGGCTGAGGCGATCGTGTACCGGCTTTTCGCGCCAAGCCAGGTTCTCGACAACGACTTCGCCTTTCTTTGCCTTGTAGTTCTCGGCGATTTCAAGCAGACGTTCAGTGGCATCGGCGCGGCGGTTGAGCACCACGTCCTCGACGCGCTCGCGCAGTTCGGCAGGCACATCGTCGTAGATCATCAAGGCGCCGGCATTGACGATGCCCATGTCCATGCCCGCCTTGATGGCGTGATAAAGGAACACCGAATGAATCGCTTCTCGCACGGTGTTGTTGCCGCGAAAGGAGAACGAGACATTGGACACGCCGCCAGAGATATGTGTATCAGGGAAGCGCCGCTTCAGCTCGCGTGTGGCCTCGATGAAATCCACGGCGTAGTTGTTGTGTTCCTCGATGCCGGTGGCAATGGCGAAAATGTTCGGATCGAAGATGATGTCTTCGGGCGGGAAGTCCAGCGATTCAGTCAGCAATTTGTAGGCGCGTGAGCAGATCTCGACCTTGCGTTCGCAGGTATCGGCCTGACCTTGTTCGTCAAAGGCCATCACTACGACGGCGGCGCCGTATTGCTGCACCTTGCGAGCATGGTCGAGAAACAGCGCTTCGCCTTCCTTCATTGAGATGGAATTGACGATGCCCTTGCCCTGCAGGCAACGTAAACCGGCCTCGATTACGCTCCATTTGGACGAGTCGACCATCACGGGGACACGTGCGATGTCCGGTTCGGCGGCGATCAGGTTGAGGAAGCGGGTCATGGCCGCTTCCGAATCGATCAGGCCCTCATCCATATTGACATCGATGATCTGCGCGCCGTTGGCTACCTGCTGACGAGCGACGTCGACCGCCTCCTCGTAGCGATCTTCCTTGATCAGTTTCTTAAATTGCGCCGAGCCTGTGACATTGGTGCGCTCGCCGACGTTGACGAACAACAAGTCCGGTGTCAGAACAAGCGGTTCAAGACCGGACAGTCGGGTGTAGCGGGTGGCAGTCATGATGTGGCGTCTTTCGCGAGGCATGCGGGCTCACGGCCCATGGGAGCGAGCGAGTCAGGACGGGAATAGATGAGAGTACAAGTCATGTCGACTGGTCTATGCCGCTTGCTGCGCGTCGCCAGGTAGTGACCGTGGTGCATATTGGCTGACGGCTTGCGCGATGGCGCGAATGTGCGCAGGCGTGGTGCCGCAGCATCCGCCCACCAGATTGAGCAAGCCATCGCGTGCAAAGCCGCCGATTACCGATGCCATCTGTTCGGGCGTTTCGTCGTATTCGCCAAAGGCATTGGGAAGGCCGGCATTGGGGTGAGTACTGATGAAACAGCCTGCCGACTGCGCCAGCGTCTGTACGTGTGGCCGCAGGTCTGCCGCGCCCAGGGCGCAGTTGAGGCCCACCGAAAGTGGTCGTGCGTGCTGCACGGAGTAGTAGAACGCTTCAGCGGTCTGCCCGGATAGCGTCCGCCCGGAGCGATCGGTAATCGTGCCTGAAATCATCACCGGAAGGCGAAATCCGCGTTGCTGGAATACTTCACTGATGGCGAACAGTGCGGCCTTGGCGTTCAACGTGTCGAAGATGGTTTCCACCATCAACACATCGGCGCCGCCATCGATCAGGCCACTGGCCGATTCGGTGTAATTGGTGACCAGTTCCTCGAACGTTACGTTGCGAAAGCCTGGGTCATTGACGTCGGGCGAAAGCGATGCGGTGCGGCTGGTTGGGCCAAGCACGCCGATGACAAAGCGTGGCTTTTCCGGCGTTTGGAAAGCATCGCAGGCGGCGCGCGCGAGCGCTGCGCCCGCTTTGTTCAGTTCGTAGGCCAGATGTTCGAGGTGATAATCGGCCTGGCTGATGCGCGTGGCGTTGAATGTATTGGTTTCCACCAGATCGGCGCCCGCATCGAGATAAGCCTCGTGCACGCCGCGGATGATCTCCGGCTTGGTCAGCACGAGCAGGTCGTTGTTGCCCTTCAGGTCGCAACTGCCTGGGTGATCGTGATGGTGCAGGCTGTCATGGCCTTCGGCAAAGCGGTCGCCACGAAAACTGGCCTCGTCCAACGAGTGGCCTTGCAGCATGGTACCCATGCCACCATCAAGAATCAGGATGCGCTCGCGCAGGGCAGACATAAGAGCTGCCACGCGTTCGGGGTGCTGCCAGGGCAGTTGGCTCATGCTTCACTTCCTCGCTGGTTTACGCGCCAGCAGGCTGATGACTTCGAAGTGGGGTGCCTTGCGCTCGCGGCTCAGGCGCGTGCACTGAATGACATCCAATGACGCGGCAGCGGCGAAGCTGCCCAGTTCGTCACTGGAGAAGCCAAGGTTGCAATGATCGAACGGCTCGACCACTGCACGGTGATCGTGCTTGCCCAGGGTGACGGCCAGCAGCTTGCCGCCGGGGCGCAACACGCGTGCAGCTTCCGATACGGCTTTAGCGGGGTCTTGGGCATAGGTGAGCGCATGCAACATCAGTACGAGGTCGAAGCTGGCCTCATTCAATGCCAGTTCCTGCATGTCGCCTCGTTCTACCTTCACATTGGGAAATGGCTTCAAGCGGCCACGCGCCGCGTCCACCACGCGTTCGCTGCTGTCGACACAGACGATGGAACGGGCGTGGGGGGCCAGCAGTTCGGCGGTGAGCCCGTCGCCGGAGGCGATATCGAGCACATCGCCGGTTTCCAGCAGTTGCAGCAGTGCACGCGCGACCGTTTCCCAGGTGCGGCCCGGCGAATAATGGCGCTCCATGTCGCCAGCTACCGTATCGGCCCAACCCTGTTCGCGCGCGCGATGGGCAAGTACCCCGGAAAGGCGCTCGGCATCATCACGCAGCAAGGCGTCGTCGATCGTGTCGCGCAACGACTTGAGCAATTCGTGTTGCTTCTGATCGCCTTCGCTGTTGGCGCGGTAATACGCCGAAACGCCGGCTCGGCGGTCGCGCACGAGGTCGGCTTCCTTGAGCTTGGCCAAGTGCGTGGATACGCGTGGCTGAGCCAGGTGCAGGACGGCTGCCAGTTCGGCCACAGTCAGTTCTTCGCGTTCCAGCAGGGCCAGCAGGCGCACCCGGGTAGGGTCCGCCAGCAGGCGCAGCACGCTGGATGCCGTGGCCAGATCCATCGTGGTTATCCTTGTATCTCGATATAGAGATATAAGGCTAGGGCCGATGCTGCGTACCGTCAAGGGCTGAACGGATAAAAACGGCTTTGATTATCCGCCGAGGGACGTGGCTCCTCGAAGATGTCAGGGGCCGATCCGGAGCATGTCGCGAGACCAAGGAAGGCGGCGCATGTCAGCGGGCGAGCGCTCGTGCTGCATTCGCACAAAGCAGGTGAGCCAATCTCGCTAAAATAGCGAGCTATCTCTCGATCCCCTCTCATGGAGTTCCCCTCATGGATTTCAGCTTTACCGAAGACCAGCTTTCCATTCAGTCCATCGCCCGGGATTTCGCGCAAAAGCGCATTGCGCCGGTGGCCGCGGAGCTGGATGCCAAGGGCGAGTTCCCGCTGGACAACATTCGCGAAATGGGCCAGCTCGGCCTCATGGGTATCGAAGTGCCCGAAGAGTACGGCGGTGCCGGTATGGATCCGATAGCCTACGTACTGGCGATGATCGAGATCGCTGCGGCCGATGCGGCGACCTCCACGGTAATGTCGGTAAACAATTCGTTGTTCTGCAACGGCATCCTCAAGCACGGTACCGAGGAACAGAAGCAGAAGTACGTGCGTGCGATTGCCTCGGGCGAAGCCATTGGTGCCTATGCGCTGACCGAGCCGCAATCGGGCTCGGATGCCTCGGCCATGCATACGCGCGCCACGAAAAACGCCAACGGTGACTGGGTCATCAACGGTAAGAAGAGCTGGATCACCTCCGGTCCGGTGGCGCGTTACATCGTGCTGTTCGCCATCACCACGCCGGGCATCGGGGCCAGGGGTGTTTCGGCCTTCATCGTCGATACGCAGTTGCCAGGTTTTCACGCGGGCAAGACCGAGCCCAAGCTCGGCATTCGTGCCTCGGCGACCTGCGAAATCGAATTCAGCGATTACATCTGCCCGAAGGAAAACCTCCTGGGTGAGGAGGGCAAGGGTTTCTCCATCGCGATGGGCGTGCTCGATGCCGGGCGTATCGGTATTGCCTCGCAGGCCGTGGGTATCGCCCGCGCCGCCTACGAAGCCACCCTGCAATGGTCGCGCGACCGCAAGGCGTTTGGTCAGCCGATCGGTACTTTCCAGATGACACAGGCCAAGATCGCCGACATGAAGTGCAAGCTCGATGCTGCCACGCTGCTGACGCTGCGGGCGGCATGGACCAAGGGCGAGGCGG
>NZ_DASVMI010000072.1:0-34320 GCF_036384435.1 Dyella sp.
AGGTGAACAGCATGATCGTGCGTTTCTTGTGATCAACCCTAACGGCAAGTTGCCGGCCATCATCGACACCGATGATGCCGGCAACCCCGTGCGCGTGTTCGACTCCAACGCCATCCTGCTCTACCTGGGTGACAAGGCAGGTCGCTTCGTTGCCACGCCTGCCGAACGCGGCGAATTGCTATCGTGGTTGTTCTTTATCGCCACGGGCGTGGGTCCTTTCTCTGGGCAGGCGGTACATTTCCAGCATTCGGCGCCGGAGAAAATTCCCTATGCTATCCGTCGCTACCGCAGCGAAGTTCAACGCCACTACCAAGTGCTGGATGATCACCTGAAAGATCGCGCCTTTATCGTGGGCGATGCGTATTCCATTGTCGACATGGCCGGCTGGGGATGGCTTGAGCGTGCGCCTCGTGTACTACCTGGCGAAGGGGGCGCCTTAGAGGCTTACCCCCACCTCAAGCGCTGGTACGACAGTGTCGATAGTCGACCGGCTGCGGCCCGTGCTCGAACCATTTCGGGCGATCACGTATTCAAGAAAGACATGGACGAGGAAGCACGCCATGCGTTGTTTCCGTCCAATTACCGCTAATTACAGTCCCAGCCCCCAAGGCATTCCCTCAAGGAGTTCGAACCATGACGCAATACGCCCTGTCCGTGGAATTGAAGGCCAAGCCTGGTAAGGAAGAGGAGGTTGCCGCATTTCTCAAGAGCGCCCAGTCGCTGGTGCAGGCAGAATCCGGCACCGTGGCGTGGTTCGCCTTACGCCTGGATACGCAAACGTTTGCCATCGTCGACGCATTCGATGATGAGGCGGGTCGCGAGGCACATCTTAATGGTGCCGTGGCATCCCTGTTGATAGCCAAGTCTGGTGAGTTGCTGGCCCAGGCACCGCAAATTCGCAAAGCAGAAGTACTTGCAGACAAAGTGCCCTGAACGGCTGACATGAAAAAGGCGCCCTGTTACCAGGGCGCCTACGGCAGTCGGGGAGAGACCACCGGTTCGACGTCGGTCCGGTCGGGAGGAGCGTCGAACGTGGTTATTAAACCTCGGCTCGGCATGGCATTTCTGTCGATAACGGCCTGGAATCAAGTCAGCGCCTAACCTTTGTCTTGTAAGGGCCATCTGGGAGCACTTCAAAAACGCCGCCAGCCCAGCGTCCGGTGCAGGCCGGGATGCAGGTGGCTTGGTGTCGATGCAACCTGTAATTGAGTTACGGACCGGGGTTCTAAACCTCCAAGTCGCGGCTCACGTCGCGACTTGCTTCGCGAATGACTTCGCCCCTACGCAAAGCGGATTGCGATCGGCAGGCTCAGATCACATCGCGCCAGCTACCGTCGCTCTCCTGCACGCTTACTGGCGGATGGGTACGCCCGTGCGCGCGCACCAAACGCGAGCGCATCGCGATAGCGGCTGAGACGGCATCATCACGGGTACGGAAGGTACCCATGCGGGCCGCCTCGCCCCGGACAACCCACGGCGTATCCACGCTGAAGGGAACGAAGATCCTTACTTTTTCCGGAATCATGGCGCCACCTCGGATACGTCTGGAGGAGAGACGGCCAAGCCGAACCCGATGTGGGTGAAAGCCTTCAGGTTCGGGGCGATCTCGCGGAAACGCGATGTAGCCAGTCTGGCAGAAGCCTGTGACAAACTGATACTAAAGGCTCAACACGTTTATGTAACGTTAAAACTGACTGCGCGAGTTCACAGTTCGCGGACGACGCGAAAACCTACGCGTCCGCTACGCACTGAAGCTCCAGCGCCTTGCCGATACGCCGATCGCACCTGGTCGGGTGAACTTCCCCAGGAGCCGCCACGGATCACCCGTGTGCCGCAACCTGGGTTGATCCAGGCGCTGCCATCGCGGGGCGCACGGATGTAATTGTCATGCCAGCAGTCCTGTACCCACTCTGACACGTTGCCGTTGATATCGAACAAACCGAAGGGATTGGCCGCGAAACTCATCACTGGAGCCGGCCCCCAGAAGCCGTCCCGATAACCAGAGAAGGCATTGCTCCAGCGCCGACCGTTGGCCGAACGGTCGCCGGCACCAGTGAGATTCTCCACCTTGGACTTGGGCGTACCGTCGCCCCACCAGTATTTGGTGGTAGTGCCCCCGCGCAAAGCGTATTCGAACTCGGACTCGCTAGGGAGACGGTATTTCTTGCCCGTGCGCTCACTCAACCAGTCCGCATAGGCCTTGGCATCGTTCCAGGACACATTCACCACGGGCAAGCGATCGTCCGCATTGCGCCCGGCATAGTCCGATTGCCAGCTTGCACTGCTGTCATCACGCATCGCCCCACTGCCCTCATCGTATACGCTGGCGCCGCCAAGCTTCTGCGAATCGGGCACATAGCCGCTGGCTTTGACGAATTCCCGGAATTGCCCCACCGTGATGTCCGTGCGAGCCATCGCAAAGCCCTTGGCCAGCGTCACGTCGTGCTGTGGGGTTTCGTTGTCGTTGCGACCGTCCTCGTTATCTGGCGCTCCCATGGCCACGCTACCGGTGGGAATAACCACCATCGATGGTGCCTGCCCGGGCAGGTCGACGAAGCGGTCCGTGAATGATTGTCCCGGCTTGTAGCTGGCGTACAGGCGGGCGTTGGTCATTCGCTCATTGAATTCCTGCAACGCCTGCGGGTCGGCACCCGTCGTCTGCGCCTGCTCCGCCAGTTGCTGGGCCAGCGTCGTATTGCCGGAATCGAGTGCCGAGCGGGCCTGGATCAGCAACGAACTGGCACGTTGCTTGCGCATGCCGTCCACGCGTCCCTGCACATCACGCAATTGTGGCGACGACGATTGCACGCTGCTGGCCTCGGCCAGTGCCTGGTCGGCGCCCTTGAAATCGTTCTGCGCTACCGCCGCCAAGGCGCGGTCGAGCACCACGCGCTGCACCTGCAGCAGGCCTTGCTGAGCCACGGCGTTGCCATTGTCGAGCTGCAACACCTGCCTGTAGACCTCCAGTGCATTGTCACCTGCCGGCTGGTCGGCCTTGCCGTCCTGCAACAGCCCAGCGGCCTTGGCCAGCAGCGGCCTTACCTCATTCATGGTCTTGATCTGCTCGCCCAGTGAGGCCACGTCGTCGTCGGCATTGGGCAGGGTCTTGAGCGACGCAAGCAAATCGCTGGCCGAGTCGGCATCACCCATTGTGATGTCCTGGCCAATGGCGGCGATCAGCCGCGCCTTGACTTCGAACAACCCCTGGGCCGCACGACGGCTATCGGGTTTGATCTTCAAGGCCTCCTGGTACAACGCGGCCGCACTCGTCTTGTCACCCACCAGCTGTCCGGCGCGCAGGGCCTTGCCGGCATCGGTGAGCAGCGCCTGGACCTGTGGCGTATCGGCGCTCATCTGCTGTGGCAACTGCGTGTTCCTGGCAGCCATGCGCGCAGCGATCACCTCGGTGGGCGCCAGGGTAAGCGGCGGTCCGGCATCCACCTCGGAAGCCTCGGCCATTGCCTGGGTCGAGCGTGCGCCGCCTGGCGACGAGGCCGCCATCGGCCCCATGTTCATCGAGCGGCGCGGTGCGACCTGAGCCGGATCGACATGGAATACGCGCGGAAAGAAGTGATAGACCAGCGCCATGCCGAGCACGACGACACCCACTGCTCCTCCGAGCGCGCGCTGGCGTCGTACTGTTTCCTTGCTCGGCATGGTGTGCGTCCTTCGGCGGGCCTGCTATGGTGCAGCGCTAACCATAGGCACAAACCGGTGACAGGACAATGAGCAGCGCCGAGCCGGTTTCAGAGGTGTAAATGATGCAACCGCTTCCCACGGCGCCCAACGCCGAATGGATCGACAACCGCGCCGCGCTGGATGCATGGCTACAAGCCGCCCCGGCACATGGGGCCATGGCGCTGGATACGGAATTCATGCGTCGTAACACCTTCTATCCCCAACTGGCCCTTCTGCAACTGGGAGTGGCTGGCCGCTACGCGCTGGTCGACCCCCTTGCCTGCCCGATCGACGACGCCCTGCGTCCACGCCTTGATGAGGGCGACACGATCACCCTCATGCACAGTGCAAGCGAAGATCTCGAAGCGCTTTCTTCCGTGCTGCCTGCTGGTCCGCGCACCTTGTTCGATACACAGATCGCCGCGGCCTTCGTGGGCCTCGGATTGGGCATCAGCTATCGCGCACTGGTCGCGGAACTGGTCGGCGTGGAATTGGACAAGGGCGAGACGCGTTCGGACTGGATGCAGCGTCCGCTTACCGAATCGCAGCGCAGCTACGCCACTCTCGACGTGGTGTATCTGCATCCGGTGTATGACCAGTTGGCCGAGCGACTGCGCCAACAGGGTCGCGAGGCCTGGCATGCGCAAGACTGCGAGCGCCTGAAACAGAAATCCTGCCACCGTGAAGGGGATTCACAGCCACAACGGGCGTTCCGTGGCGCTACCGACTGGTCTCCCACCCAGCGGGCACGGCTTCGCCGCATCCTGCTGTGGCGTGATCGCACCGCGCGCAGCCTCGACCGCCCACGTCCGTGGCTGCTCGAAGATGCCCTGGTGATGAATCTGGCCCAGCAACCTCCCGCTAACGCCGCGGATCTGGAACAGCGCAGTCGCGGGCAGCGAGCCTTGCGCAGCCCGCAGCGCGCCGAATTGCTGCAATGCCTGGCACCGGCCGTGACCGAGGAAGAAATTGCCGCAACCGCGTCGATTCCCGGCTTTCCACAAGGGGCGGCCAAGCAAGCCCTGGCTCAGATGAAAGAGAAGGTCGATGCCCTGGCGCAAGAACTGAACCTTCCCGCCGGCCTGCTTTGCCCCCGCAAGGCGCTTGAGGAATATGTCGTCACCACCGAGTGGCCGGATTACCTGGATGGCTGGCGGCGCGAGCTGCTGTTTTCGCCGCTCAGCAGCCTGCTACCGGGTTGACGGCAGCGGGCTTGGCGAACATCGGGCAGGCCTGCTACCATTATTCGCTCGTGTGGGGCCATAGCTCAGCTGGGAGAGCGCGTCGTTCGCAATGACGAGGTCGGGAGTTCGATCCTCCCTGGCTCCACCAATCGAATCGAAGAAAGCCGCCTCGCAAGGGCGGCTTTCTTGTTTTGGGTGCCAGCCTCATCGCTCACGCCTCACATCGGGCCCGACGCGCCATACCCGCGCTCGACTAGCCTCGGCGGCAACGGGCGATAACGGGAAGCGCATCACGTGCCTTAGCCAGAGGCATCGATCCAAGGCCTGTGCTTTTTTCGCCACTGCGAAATAGCCTCGTCGACACGGGGCGAATTCAAGGACACGAAATCGAATACAACTCGTCGGCCTGCATGAGCTAAAGGGAGGTCTCGATAACTGGTGCCCGGCGATATGCCGTCCCCGAACAATGCCAGGCAAGGGAGAGCAGCGCCCGGCATAATGGCCACCTTGGATATGAACCGACGCGCGCAAAAAACTCTGCACCCGCCGGCGCATACCCTGCTCCCCCTGTTTACCCTTCGCTGCCCCGTCAGGCACGACGCCGCAACGAGCGAAGCGATTGATCTCACCGCTTCAAAATCATATCGATGCCGATTCCTTCCACAAGTCCGTGCCACCATCAGTGGCGTACTTATCGATCTCGGCCAGTTCCTCGGCGGAAAAATCCAAGCGATCCAACGCGCCCAGCGAATTGTCCAGCTGCTCCACCGTTCGTGCACCGATCAGCGCAGATGTGACACGCGGATCGCGCAACACCCAGGCAATGGCCATCTGCGCGAGCGTCTGTCCACGGCGCTCGGCCATCGCATTCAACGAACGAATATGCTTGAGGTTGGTTTCGCTGAGCATGTTCTTGTTCAATGAGCCCTGTCGCGCGGCGCGCGCATCGTCGGGTACACCGTTGAGGTATTTCGACGAGAGCATGCCCTGCGCCAGCGGCGAGAATGCGATGCAGCCGGTGCCGAGCTTTTCCAGCGTGTCGAGCAGGCCGCCTTCGATCCAACGGTTCAGCATGGAGTAGTTCGGCTGATGAATGAACAGCGGCACACGCTCCTCGGCCAGGATAGCTGCGGCTTTCTCCGTCAACTCTGGGGAGTAACTGGAGATACCGATGTATAAGGCCTTGCCCTGGCGATGCAGGTGCGCAAGTGCGCCCATGGTTTCTTCCAATGGCGTCTTCGGATCAACGCGATGGGAATAAAAGATATCGACATAGTCCACGCCCATGCGCTTGAGCGACTGGTCCAGGCTGGCAATGAGATATTTGCGGCTTCCGCCGATACCACCGTAGGGGCCCGGCCACATATCCCAGCCAGCCTTGCTTGAGATGATCAGTTCATCGCGATACGGCTTGAAATCGCCAGCCATCACGCGACCGAAGTTCTCTTCAGCCGAACCATAGGGCGGACCATAATTATTGGCCAGATCGAAATGGGTGATGCCACGATCGAAAGCACGGCGCAGGATGGCGCGCCCGGTCTCGAAAACATCGGCTCCGCCGAAATTCTGCCACAAGCCCAACGAAATGGCGGGTAGATCGATACCGCTGCGACCACAGCGGCGATAAGGCATGAGGTTGTCGTAACGATCGGATGCGGCCTGATAGGACACGGCAGAGCTCCTGGATGGCAAAGGGATAACGATGGAGTCTAGCCGCCTGGCCGTCAATGGAACGCGTGCCACCACGCCCGCCCTGTCACAGCGTGTAACTTGGCTAATCCTCGGTCACGAACGCTGCCGCGCCACTCCACGCCACGCGATTACGCCCTTCTCGCTTGGCCTGATATAGCGATTCATCGGCCAGCGCGATCAGGCGTGACGGCTCGCCGTTGACCACGTGGTTGATGTAGCCGGCACCGATGCTGATGGTCACGCGCCCACTCGGGCTGGGTGATGCCAGTTGCTGCGACTCCACGGCAACACGCATCTGTTCGGCCATATCAAGCATCGCGTGTACCGAAACCGAAGGCAGCAGCACGGCAAATTCCTCGCCGCCATAACGGGCTACCAGATCCGCCGCCCCGGCCGCACAACGGGCAATAACTTCGGCGACCTTGCGCAACCGTTCATCACCGACCGGGTGACCATAGACATCATTGAGTAATTTGAAGTGGTCGATGTCGATCATCAAAAGCGCAAGGCTATCACCGGAGCGCCGCGCACGACGCCATTCGCGCTGCGCCGATTCATCGAACTGACGGCGGTTAGATACACCAGTCAGGCCGTCAACGCGTGCCAATGCGTTGAAGCGATCGCGATCTTCGTAGGCACGCACCTGGATGAACATGCTGCGCAGGCCATAGCCGAGCGTGGCAATAACGAAGCCGGCGACTCCCAGCACGAAATGGTTGCGCACAACGAAACCCGAGACCGCCAGCAAAGTCACTGGCAACACCAGCGGGCTGCCCGCCTGCACGAATAGCGCTGTGCGGCGTGAGCGCGCCAGGCCCGGGATCGGCTTGAGCCGCACCGAGGCAAGCACGATGACCGCCAGGAAAGGCAGATCGATGATTAGATCGGAAAGACCGCCAAAATCCGTATCTGCAGGTTCGACATGATTGATATAGCCGGCCACCAGCAGATAGACCAGCGCAAAGATGCTCAGTGTGCGAAAGAACTGGCGCTGGTGACCTCCGGAACTGGTCAGGTAGCGCACCAAGGAAAACACCAGAATGAACAGATTCTCCAGGTCAAACATTTCCCGCAGGTGCCCGATCCCAGCTTCGCTTACACCGGCGGCGTTGGCGAACGAGAAAGTATGCACGAAGTACAAGTAACCCAGCACCGCGGCAAATACCGCGTCGATCGCCCGGACGTACCACAACTCCTGATCTGGACTGGCGATCACGAAGATAAGGGGTACGCCGTACAGCACGTACATCAACATGCTATCGCCCGGCGTGGATTCCAGGTTGCCCAGGAACACTTCCTGGCGCATGTTCAGTGCCATGCCGATCGCCCACATCAGCAAACCGAATGCCAGTGCCGCCCAGCC
The DNA here is from genome assembly GCF_036384435.1 of Dyella sp. Lineage (GTDB taxonomy): Bacteria > Pseudomonadota > Gammaproteobacteria > Xanthomonadales > Rhodanobacteraceae > GSA-30. The sequence goes on from NZ_DASVMI010000072.1 coordinate 7,918, forward strand.
GTTGATGACCGAATAACCGGCATCGACCGAACGCAGCAGGCAGGCACCAGCAGCCAGTACAGGCGCGACAATCAGAAATATAAAAGACACGACCATCGCCTGGTCGGCGAAAAGCAGGATCGCCACGCCGTGGCAGATCACATAGAGAAGCGACAATAAAAACGGCACGCTCCCTCCCCTGGGTCCCGCTTCAAGTCCACGATACGCGAGCCTGAGAGGCCATTTCAAGAATGCTTCGCGCAGAGCTATCGGTCCTGTCCGATGACGTCTGGCCAAGCATGCGTGCGCATTTGTGAAGCCAATTTGATCTATGCGTCACGAGATGCCGGAGTGTGACCTGTCCGGCCGTTTTCGTGAGGAAGCCAGCTGGCTCCCTCGCCGCTTATGCGGCGCGGGCTGGCCCTGGAGCGGATCGTCACTTCGATCAAAGGACCGTTCGCGCCAAAGCTACCCGATGCGCTTTCACTGGAGGGCGGCCTGCCCTGACCATCGGCGGCAGGCCAGTGGGCGGCATTGGCGTATTCGACGGGTCCTCCTCCGAGGAGGCCGCTCACGCTTCCCCACGGTCCCTCGTTGGGCGCCTCAGTGACCGGCGCGCAACACCGCCAAGGCCGCCTGACAGGCGTTGGATAGCTGCTCACGCATCAATTGCGGGCCGGCTTCATCGCCGTCAACGATCGCGTCGCGAATCTTCACCGATTGCCGATACGAAGCATCCATGCGCCCGGGACGGCTCATGGCGATACGACGCAGTCGACGCACCGGACCCAGCAAGGTGGTGTGGGTCGCATGCAGGATCGCGTTCTCCGACAGCGCCATGATGGTCGCGTAGAAGCGGTCCAGCGCTTCGGTATAGGCCACGGCGTCTTCGGCCGCGACAGCGATACCCATGTCAGCCAATACATCATCCAACCGCTGGGCCGCGGTCGACGAGCGCTGCCGGGTGGCCAGTTCGACAGCCAGAGGCTCCAGCGCCGAGCGCACCGTATAGATATCCTGCACGTCACGCTCGCAGACCTCGCGAACGAACACGGCCGCACGCGGCACGATGGTAACCAGGCCTTCGCGCTCAAGTTGAGCAAAGGCTTCGCGCACCGGTGTGCGGCTGACGTTGAGCCGCGAAGCCAGCGTGACTTCGGTAAGGCGCTCTCCCGGCGGCAGCAGGTTGCTCACAATGGCTTCGCGCAGCGCGGGGATGACCACCGCTTCGCTCAACGCATCGCCGCTGCCCCCCATGGGGCGGCGGTGGGTGCGCAGGCGTTCGGCAATGGCGGTTAACGGATCAGACATAGGTCTAACATTCCTCCTCGAAGATCGTGTTGCAGTGCAGTGTGCAAGCCAGAGACGAATTGTATACAGTGTATACAATCAATTCGCCGGACCACGTCATGAAGGATAACGTTTCCCCTGCAAAGGTCGGTATCACCCGGGAGGGCGAGTGCCTTGTCTTCACGCTCGACAACCCGCAGGCCGGCAACGAGATTACCGGCGCCATGTTTGATGACATGCTGCATAGTTTGCGCAGCGAAGCCGCCTCCCCGATGGCCCGCGTCTTGCGCATTCGCGCCAATGGCGATGTGTTCTGCCGTGGCCGTGAACGCGCCGGTCGAGATGCTTCGGCCATCCGCACCGAAGTCGCCCGGTTGATCGCACTGAAGCAGGCCGTTCGTGAAACTTCCATGATTTCCATCGCCGAGGTGCAGGGTGATGCTGCAGGGTTCGGTATCGGCTTGGCGGTGTTATGTGATTTCACGCTGGTAGCAGACCATGCCACCCTGTGTTTCCCGGAGATGCGCAAAGGTCTCCCGCCTGCGGCCATCATGGCCTACCTGGGCCATTACGCGCTGCCCAAGCATGCATTCGGACTGATCCTGCTGGCCGACGACTTTTCCCCGGCTTATGCACGCGACATTGGCCTGGTGACCGAGGTATGCCCGCGCGAGGAGCTCACTGGACGCGCCGATGCCCTGGCCGAGCGAATCCTCGCCATGGATGCCGAAGGTGCGCGCCAGTGCAAGGCTTACTTCCTGGCTGCCCAGGGACAATCACTCGAAAGTAATTTCCGCCAGGCCACGGATCTGTTGACCGTACAGACCCTGCGCCTGCAAGCCCAACAACCCTGAAAACCTGGTGCCGGCGCGTGCCGGTCGATAGTGACATTGCGGGAGAACATTCCATGACCGTCAATGCAGGTGCAAGACTGGACCGATTGCCGATGTCGGCATTCCATCGGCGCATTATGTGGCTGATCGGCATCGGCATGTTCTTCGATGGCTTCGACATCTACGTCGCCTCGACCGTGCTCGGCGCAACACTTAAGAGCGGCTTCTCCACGCTGCCGCAGAACGCATTATTCGTCTCCATGACCTTCCTGGGCATGACCATCGGGGCGTTCGCCACCGGTTTTCTCGGCGACCGCTTCGGCAGGCGTTTCACCTACCAGGCCAACCTCATGATTTTCGGCCTGGCATCGCTGGCCTCGGCATTCGCGCCGAACATGATCTTCCTGATCGTGTGCCGCTTCTTCATGGGCGTGGGATTGGGCGCGGAAAACGTGGTTGGCTACGCGACCATGACCGAATTCGTCCCCCCCAGGGCGCGCGGCAGGTTACAGGGCATCATGGCTGTGTTCGTGGTGACAGGCCTGCCGATCAGCGCACTGGCGGGCCTACTCCTCGTCCCCCTGCTGGGCTGGCGAGTGATGTTCGTGCTCGGCGGCTTGGGTGCCATCGCCGTGTGGTACGCCCGCAAACAACTGCCCGAATCGCCACGCTGGCTGGCCGCCAACGGGCATGATCGGGAAGCGGACGAGTTGCTCAATCGCATCGAGGCCGAAGTTGCCGCCGAAAAGGGGCCGTTGCCGCCTCCCTCGCCCGTTGCAACGGTAACGTTCTCGCGCTCATTCACATCGCTGTTCTCGGCCCAGATCCTGCCGCGTCTGTTGGTCGGCTGTCTGGTACTGATCGTGATCAATACGTTGCTATATGGCTTCGTCACCTGGTTGCCGACCTTCTTCGTCAGCCAAGGTATGGATATCGCCAAATCCTTCATGTTCGCCTTCGTCATGTCACTGGGTGCACCAGTGGGCTCGGGCATCGGCGCCCTGACAGCGGACAGTTGGGGACGCAAGTCGGTGATCATCGGTGCCTCGGCCCTGGCGATCATCTTTGGCGCGATCTATCCGTTCGTCGAGCAGCCGGTGCTGCTGACCCTGGTGGGCTTGGCGCTGGTCATTCCGATCTACGTGTTGGTAGCCCTGCTTTTCGGCATCTACGTGCCAGAACTGTTCCCCACCGAAATCCGCCTGCGCGCCGCCGGTATATGCAACACCTTTGGCCGTGGCGCCACCGTGGTCACGCCGTTCGTGGTGGTCTGGTTGTTCAAGCATGACGGCATCACTGGCGTACTGGCCCTGATGCTCTCGCTGTTGTTGTTGCAAATCATCGTAGTGGCCGTGTGGGGCGTGGAGCCCAAGGGCCGAGGCCTGGAAGACATCGCCGCCCACGACGCGCATCGCCCCAAAGACACCCGATTGGGCCAGATCAGCCCGCCCCCGCCGCTTTAGATTTTTCGCAGCCCAGCATTACGGAATCGAAGATCATGACTGTCAAACCCGTCGAACCGTTCGATGTGCCGCTCATCATCGACGGCAAGGAAACGCCCGCCACGAGCGGACACAACATGAATATCATCAACCCAGCTACCGGTGCGGTGATCGGCACGCTTGCCGCTGCTGGCGAGGCCGACGTGAACCATGCCGTCGAAGCCGCAAGGCGCGCATTCGAAAGCGGCGTATGGAGCGGCCTGTCCGTGCATGAGCGAGCACGCATCCTCAACCGATTTGCCGATTTGTTCGAGGCAAGCATCGAGGATTTCTATCGACTGGAAACCCTCAACAATGGCCGCCCGGTCACCGAAACTCGCGCGCAGATTGCACGACTTCCGCAGTTCTATCGCTACTTCGCTGCACTTGCACTCACCCGGCGCAGCGATGTGATTCCGGTCGAAGGACCTTACCTGGTTTATACCCAACGCGTGCCGCTTGGCGTATGCGCCTTGATGACCTCGTTCAATCATCCGCTGATGATTCTTTCCAAAAGCCTGGCGCCCGCCCTGGCCACAGGCAACACGGTGGTGATCAAGCCATCGGAGCAGACGCCGATCACCACCTTGCTGCTGGTTCGCCTGCTCAAGCAGGCCGGCGTTCCCGACGGCGTGGTCAATTTGATTAATGGGGAAGGCCGTGAAGCTGGTGCGGCGCTGGCCAGACACCCTGACATCGCCAAGATCGTTTTCACTGGTGGCACCGAAGTAGGCCGACAGATCGGCGCCGCCGCCGCGCAGAACTTCGCCGTTACCACACTGGAGCTTGGTGGCAAGGGCGCGGTAATCGTCTTCGACGACATCGACATGGATCGCGCCATCAACGGCGCGGCCTTCGCCGCCTTTATCGGTGCCGGCCAGACCTGTGTCTGCGGTGCTCGCATCCTCGTGCAACGCTCGATCTACGAACGCTTTCTGGAGCGGTTCCGTGGCAAGGTCCAAAGCATACGCACAGGCGATCCGGCGGACCCGAAAACGCAACTGGGACCTGTCATCTCCGCGCGATCACGCGACCGCATCCTGGGCATGCTCGATCGCGCCCGTAACGACGGCGCCAAATTGCTGGCCGGTGGCAAGGCCGCGCCCGGCGACGGCTTCTTCATCGAGGCCACCGCCTTCTACGACGTCGATCCCGATTCCGAAATCGGCCAGGACGAAGTCTTCGGCCCGGTTACCGTCATCATGCCATTCGACGACGAAGCCGACGCGTTGCGCATCGCCAACGGCACGCAGTTTGGCCTGGCAGCCTCCGTATGGACAAATGATGTCGCACGCGCACATCGAGTGGCCAGCAAGCTCACCTTCGGCATGGTGTGGGTCAATGATCATCATCGCCTCGACCCTGCCTCGCCCTGGGGTGGTTTCAAGCAATCGGGTGTCGGTCGTGAAACGGGTATCGAATCCTTCGATCAGTTCTCCGAACCTCGCGCCGTGACCGTCAATACCAGTGGCGTCACTCACGACTGGTACGACGATTCTGGCCAGCCCAAGCGACTCAACTGAAGGCACGACTGTCCCATGAACACACAAACCACCCTGGATCACTACATTGGCGGCAAGCTTGTGGCCGGCCAATCCGGCCGCAGCGCACCGGTCTACCACCCAGCCGACGGCGATGTGGACATGCACGTTCCCCTGGCCACCGTGGCCGAAGTCGACCAGGCCGTACAGGCAGCGTCGGCGGCCTTTCCCGCCTGGGCGGAAACCTCGGCGCTACGCCGTGCGCGCATCATGTTCCGTTACAAGGAACTGCTTGAACGGCATCGTGACGAGCTGGCTGCGCTGATCACACGCCAGCACGGCAAGATCCTGTCCGACGCCCAAGGCGAAGTCACGCGCGGCATTGAAGTGGTGGAGTTCGCCTGCGGCATCACCAGCCATCTAAAGGGTGACCACTCCGATGCGGTCGGCGGCGGCATCGACAACTGGAACCTGCGCCAACCGCTGGGCGTGGTCGCTGGCATCACACCGTTCAATTTCCCGGTGATGGTGCCCATGTGGATGTTCCCCGTCGCCCTCGCCTGCGGCAATACCTTCGTGCTCAAGCCCTCCGAGCGCGATCCGGCGCCATCCATTCGCCTGGCCGAACTGCTCACCGAAGCCGGCTTGCCTGATGGCGTTTTCAACGTGGTGCACGGCGATAAGGTGGCCGTGGATGCGCTGATCGAACATCCGGATGTGGCCGCGCTGTCCTTTGTCGGTTCCACGCCCATCGCCGAATACATCCACGCCGAGGCCAGCCGTCGTGGCAAACGCGTGCAGGCATTGGGCGGTGCCAAGAACCATCTCGTGGTGATGCCCGATGCCGACCTCGAACAAGTGGTGGACGCCCTTGTCGGCGCGGCCTATGGCTCAGCTGGCGAGCGTTGCATGGCAATCTCCGTCGCGGTCGCGGTGGGCGACGTCGGTGATCGCCTGGTGCCCTTGCTACGCGAACGCGCGCTGACCTTGTCGATCGGCGACGGCACCCGCGACGACGTGCACATGGGGCCGCTGGTCACCGCGGCACACCGCGACAAGGTGGCTGGCTATATCGCAGACGGCGCGGCGGAAGGCGCCGAACTCATCGTCGATGGACGCACGCATGCCGTAACCCAGCAACCGGGCTTCTTCCTCGGCGCCACGCTATTCGACCACGTCACGCCCACCATGAAGATCTATCGCGAGGAAATCTTCGGCCCCGTACTGGCCGTCGTGCGCGTTGCAGACCTGAAGACGGCCGTGGAGCTGATCAATCGCCACGAATTCGGCAATGGCGCCGCCTGCTTCACGTCCGATGGTGCTACCGCACGCGCATTCGGCCGCCAAGTGCATGCCGGCATGGTCGGCATCAACGTGCCCATTCCGGTGCCCATGGCCTGGCACTCCTTCGGTGGCTGGAAGCGCTCACTGTTCGGTGACCATCATGCATACGGCGACGAAGGCGTACGATTCTATACGCGCTACAAGAGCATCATGCAGCGCTGGCCAGACTCCATAGGCAAGGGGGCTGAATTCACCATGCCGGTCGCCAAATAAAACGCCTGACAGGTGCCGGGTGCGCGCGCTTTGCGCGCCACCTGGCCGCGATAGTTCGCCGGAACGACGTACAGGACAGATCTTCCGAGATATCCCGTGCATGCTCCTGGACAAGTAGTTACAGCGCTTGTGAAGAGGGTGGCCGGAGCAATATTCGCAATTGCTCCAACGCGCGCTTGTGTAATTGCGACACCCTGCCCTTGGTCAGCTTGAGCTGCTCGGCGATGTCGACGAACGGCAATTGGTGATAGTAATGCAGGACGAGGATGGTCCTCTCTCGCTCTTTGAGCTTGTCCAGCTGTTGACCGATGTCGCTCAACAAGCCATCGCGCTCACTTTCCTGGTAGTGACTCAACGCGGCTTCAATTTCGGCAGGTATCGACTGCGCATCCATCAGGAAGCCAAGCCCCAGGCCCACCGTCATGGACACGAACGATTCAAGCAAATCCTCGCCTTCGGTATCGTCGGCCAGCGATTCGACGCGGTCCTCCAGTACTTCCCGGGCGCGCGCTTGCCGATGGCTTTCAGTGAGATCACGCAGGCCATCGAATACGGCCCCCCGCACACGCGACCTCGCATAGGACGTGAATTTGATCCCAAGCGAAGGATCAAAGCGGGCCATGGCATCGAGCATGCCAATCATGGCGTTCTGTGCGCAATCGCGCCATGTATCGCTCATCAAATGTACGCGCATGTAGATATCGCGCGCCATCAGCCTGGCCCACGGCGAATATTGCATCACCAGCGCGTCACGAGCAGCCTCCTCATTGTCACTGCGCCAGCGCATCCATAGATGCTGCTCCTCGGCGTCCTGCACGACCACGGCGCAAGCAGCCGCTTCGGCGGATGGCTCGATACCCTCCTCCCGGCACGGCTGCATTGAATCGAAGGCATACATGGTCTGATTCGAAATTCTGCCGAGCTGTTACATGCGATAACTGCTCAACAATGCCTGGGCCAGCAACGTCCAGCCATTGATAAGCAAGAACAGCAATATTTTCAGCGGCAGGCTGATCGATGTAGGCGGCAGCATGATCATGCCAAGCGCCATCAGAATGGCTGCCACCACCAAGTCGATCAGCAGGAAAGGCAGGAAGATCACGAAACCGATCTGAAACGCAGTGCGCAACTCACTGAGCATGAAAGCCGGTACCAGTTGCAACGGTCCGATGTCATCGACCGACTTGGGCGGCGGCAGCCTGGACATGCGCACGACAGCGAGCAGATCTTCCTCACGTGTCTGCTTGACCATGAACAGCTTGAAAGGCTCAAACGCCTTGGCGACAGCTACCTGTGCCGTCATTTCATGGCGAAGGTAAGGGTCCAGTGCAGCCTGCTTGGCGCTCTGGAATACCGGATTCATCGTGAACAGGGTCAGGAACATGGCCAGCGTAATCAATACGCTGTTGGGCGGCGTCTGCTGCAATCCCAGGGCATTACGCATCAGCGAAAGCACCACGATTATGCGCGTGAACGACGTCAACGCGATCACCATCAAAGGGATGAAGGACAACAGGCTGAGCAGCAGGAACGAACGCAGCACAGGCGAGTAATCCTCACCGGCGGCCCTGGATACGGCGTCCTGCAGGGGATCGGCCGCCCAGCTCATACCCGGTAGCACCAGAGCCGCCAGACATGCCGCCAGCAAATACGCAAACCTTGGCTTCATGAGCCTTCGTCCATGCTCGTTGCCGGCATCGTTTCGCGAGCCAGCGGAGTGAGGGATGCACTGCTACCGCGCGCACTCTCGGTCAGCAGATAAGCCTGGCCTTCGAATTCGATCACGTGCACGGTCGTGACCATGCTGATGCGGCGACTGGAGCGTATCTGGATATCCTTGGCAGGCGTCGCCAAAGCCCGGGGTGTCCCTGGTAACCAGCCACGACGACGCGCCTGCAAAAGCACGGCGACCAGCAACACCAGCAGCACGGCGCTTGCCAGCAATGCCGTGAGCACGGAACCGCCGGAAACCGCAGCATCGGTGCGATAGGGAATGGCCGTGGGCGAGCCTGCCGCATCCGCCAGCCAGACCAGGATGTCATTCGGACGGATCACAGGATCTCGACGATCTTCAGGCCAAAACTGTCACCCACTGCCATCAGGTGTCCACGCGCGATCGGCTTGCCATCCAGTTGCAGGGTTACCGGCGCGTCCAGGCCTGTGTCCAGTTCGATGCAATCACCCTTGCCCAGCGAGAACAGCTTATCCACGTTGATTTGCGCGCTGCCCAACACAACATCCAGCTTTACGTTGACGTGCCCGAGCAGGGACAGATTGCGCTTGATAAGGGGCTCCGAGACCGCGCTCGAAGCTGTCGCTTCCTGCAGTTCGATCGGTGCTGCAATGACTTCGGTCATGGCGATGATATTCCCGTGTTGATGACGCCATCGAGCACGATGGCGCGTTGATTTCCGGATCGGCGCAAATATCCGCTCGCAACCGCTCCCTTGCCTTCCACCTCGACGATCAGGGCTTCGTCGAGTTTTCGATCAGCCACCAGTACTTCGCCGACCGCCAGGCCAGCCAGGCAGGCCAGGTCAATGTCACCAAAATCCAGGCGTGCCGACACGTTCACAGCCGCATGCTGCAAAGCATCGCGGCGGGCAACCAGCGTAGGCGCCGCAACGGCGGTCGGGGGTGCCAGGCGTTCGCCGAGCGAGCGATCGACCAACACCACCATCGACAACCGGCCCAAGGTGACCGATACGGCGAACGCGCCCATGTCGGCGCGTGAAAGCGATGCCGGTAGTGGCTGCCTGGACATCTCCGTCGCTGTTGCATGACCGGCTCGCCGATGAATGGACGCCGCCAGATCGACAAGCGCCTGCTCGCCCAACGACGAGGCCAGCGCTTCATCCTGGTCGGTAACCACCAGGGCGAGATGGCGGCCGATCGATGCCAATTGGCGTGTGCCTGCATGGACAGCCAGCGTCCCCACTGTCGAGGACGCCACGAACGCGCCTTGCAAGCGCGCCTGGGCATCCAGTTCACCTATCGCCTCACACGTGAATTGCGCCGAGGCATGTCCAAGCCACCAGTGGCGGGACCACTCTTCCAACAGCGTGGCGAGTAGGCTCTCCAGCGCCATGCGACGCGTATGCCCCAGCCAGCCAAAACGTAGTGCATCCATCGCGCTCAATTACCCTGGGTGGACTGGTATAACTGCTGCAGCATGTCGCTGGAAACCGTCATGACCCGTGAGCTGGCCTGGTAGCCACGCTGGATCACGATCATGTCGGCCAGTTCACGCGTAAGATCCACGTTGGACATCTCCAGGCTGCTGCCGTCAATCTGTCCGAGTGCTCCCGAGGCAGCGCGACTGACGGTCACGGCCTGGTCTTGGGGCGGTAGATATAGATTGCCGTGCACCGCTTGTAGCGCACTCTCGTTTGGAAACGTTGCCAACGCCAACTGCGGACCGGCCTTGGTCTCGCCATCGGCATACGTCAACTGCAGTACGCCCTTCGAATCGAACGATTGCGAGGTCAACCCGATGACACCGTGACCATCGAGCACCTTGGCGGCAAGGCTCGTAGGCTCCCCGGAGATCGCTGTCGCACCACTGACACCGTTGGGGACACCGAAATCGAATACGAGCGTCTGGGGGCTGGAACCCAGGGTAGCCGTGACACTCACCTGGGTGAACCCGGCCATAGGCACGCCGGTCGTGCTGAAATGGATGTCACCGCTACCCAGCGTATTGCCATTGGAGTCGGTTACGGTCGCCGTCCAGGCGTTGGCGACTGTCGTGTCCGGTGCCATCGACACCGACAGGACGTGCGCCGTGCCACGATCATCGTAGACGGTGATATTGCTTACCGAGGTACTCGTCGTGCCGCTGATGTTGCCGGTGATATCGACCGTGGCGGTGGCCTGGGCTGGAAGGCTCTTCAGGTCGCCGACGTCAATCGAACCGAAGTTGCCGTTGGCATCGTAACCCTGCACGAAATACTTGTTCACTGAATCGACCAGCTTGCCGTCGCTGTTGAGTTCAAACTGGCCCGATCGCGTGTAGTAAAGATTGCCCTGCGAGTCCTTGAGGATGAACAACCCCTGCCCCTGGATAGCCACATCGGTGGTGGTGCTTTCCTGTTGGATCTGGCCTTCGCTCAAGTCGCGGCCCGTACCGGCCACGCGAGTACCATCGCCATCCATGACGTTTTCGAAAAACGACTCTTCACCACGAAAACCCGGGGTGTTCATGTTGCTGATGTTGTCGCTGATCGTATTGAGGCTTTGCGAGAAACCGAACAGGCCCGATACGCTGTTGTACAACGCTTGCATGATGCTGGAAGACATCGCGAAATCCTCTTAGGGCGTGACCAGCTGAATCTGGGAAAGCTGTACGTTCGGAAGCACGGCGTTGTTGCTGCCAGTGACGGTCAGCGCTACACCATTGGCGGTAAAGGAGATGGCCGTAACCTTGCCAGACGTGGTCGAACCGTCGGCATTGGTGACCTGCACACTGCGCGAGAGAAGATCTAGCGACTGCCCGTTGGAGCCCAGTGTGAGCAGGTTGTTGATACCCCCCACTTCCTCGCTCTGTTGTTCGATACTCACGAACTGCGCCAATTGGGTAAGAAATTGGCTGTTGTCCAGTGGCTGCGTCGGGTCCTGGAATTGCAACTCGTTGACGAACAACTGGATGAAATCCTGCTCGTTGATGCCAGCATTAGGCAGCGCTGAGGGATCGGTGGTGTTCAATACACTGCCAATGGCTTCAATCGACATGTTCGTTCCCTTGGGCGGTGATCGGCGCCGAAGTCCATACCTGGCGGCCGTTCAAGACGACGCGTCGCAGGGGTATGCCCTGCTCACGCGCATAACTGGTCAGTGAATCGAGCACGCCGCTCAACTCACTCTCATTCAACCGATAATCACGCAGCCATGCGGTCACGCCGCTGCCACCATCACGTCCCAGTCGAAGCACACGCTCGGACCAGTGCGCAACATCATCACCCGCGCTAGCCAATGCAGATGCCATCGTTTCGGCCGTGACGTCCGCTTCCTCAGCGGACGACGCAGCCGTGCGCTCCGGGACTGGGGTGGTAATCGGCGAGAGCTGTATTCCGGCGTCTGGCTCAAGGAAGCCCGCCGGCAGCACCGAAGACGAAACATCCATCGCTGACGCCAGCGGCATGTCGTTGTTCGCGGCAGCCAAGGCCGCGACCGGCTTCAGGTCCCTGGGGCAGGAATCGGCATCGAGAAGCCCCAATTCCGACAGGTAACCCTGGGCGGCCAGGTGCAGGCCGTAGACGCGCGCACCGAGAAACGCTTCAGTAATGCCGATAGGCGTTACGAGCTTCGCCAGCGACAGCAACGCGTTGGCAGGGATATCGGCTGTTTCAGGCTCGGCCGACGACATGTCTTCCGTGACATGGCCAGTATCCACCACCGCACCATCATCAACAGATGTCATGGAGGTCGACGTTGGCTTGCTGTCGTGCTGCGACGGCGACGTGGCATGCGTCTGGGACCCGGATAGCTGCGCATGGGTATCCGGCTCCTGGTGCAGGGCCTTGGCGAAATCCTCCGTCGGACGTGATGGCGCGACATAGCCGGAAGCACCGTTCGCATGATCGATACCTGGAAGCGCATTCATGCCGACTCCCCCCGGGCCTGGATCCACAACGCCAGCGACTCCTCACCCAGCTTCGCCGCGTGTTCATGGCGAACGGCCGCGCTGGCCTGGACCAGCCTCTCGTCAACCCGTTCACGATAACGACTGGCCTGCGCATTGGCTTGCGCGCAGGCGTGGCGACGCGTCTGCGCCACGGCCAGCTGCTGCCCGGAAAGTTGTTCGCGCTCGTACAACGCGGCATCCAACATGGACAGCATCTGTAGCCGGCCCAGATCAAGCGCATTTGCGTTGGCCGACTGACTGTGTCCTGCCTCGGCCACGGCGGCGCGCTGCGCTTGCACCTGCTCATGCGCCTCGCGCTTCTCGCGTTCTTCGCGAGCGGCTTTTGCCAGTTCCTCGGCCGCGAGCGATTCACGTACCCTCGCCAGACGCAGCAGGGCCCGATACGAGCGCAAACGTCGCATTTGCGGATTCATGTCGCGGCCCCTTCAAGTATCTGGCGCAGGCGCGCGACACTTTCACGACGCCCGAGCGCCTCGTCCGGGAATTGCCGCAGGCTTGCAACCAGGGCCGGGTGCAAGGCAATAGCCTCATCCAGTGCCGCACTATTGCCGGCCTGATATGCCCCCATCTCGATCAGGTCGCGAGAGTTCTCGTACGTGGAAAGAATCGACCGCGCCCGTACAGCAAGCTCACGATCTTCCCTGCTGGTTACGCGCGATACCAGTCGACTCACGCTGGAAAGCAGGTCGATCGCCGGTAACTGCCCTCGCGCGGCCAGATCACGTGAAAGCACGACGTGTCCATCCAGAATGGCGCGCATATGATCGGCCACGGGCTCGTTCATATCGTCGCCTTCCACCAATACACTGTAGATCCCGGAAATCGAACCGGCGTCGCGCAAGCGACCGCCGCGCTCCAGGATCTGCGGCAACAGGTTAAAGACAGACGGCGGATAGCCTCGTGACGTCGGAGGCTCACCGACAGCCAGGCCAATCTCGCGCTGCGCCATCGCGAAGCGCGTGATCGAATCGACCATCAGCAGTACATTCAATCCCTGCTCGCGGAAATAATCAGCAACGGCGTGCGCGGCATGCACCGCATGCGTACGCACCAAGGCCGGCTGGTCAGCAGTAGCCACGAGCATCACCGAGCGCTCGCGCCCCTGCACACCCAGCGCCTCATCCAGGAAATCACCGACTTCACGGCCGCGCTCACCAATCAAGGCGACCACGACGACATCTGCCCGCACGTGGCGTGCCATCATGCCCAGCAAGGTGCTCTTACCCACGCCACTGCCGGCGAAAATGCCCACGCGCTGCCCCTTGGCCAGCGGCATCACCGCATCAATGGCGCTTACGCCTGTTTCCAGCGCTTCGTCCAGCGGCGCGCGACGTAGCGGATTGATCGGTGGCGGCTGCACGTCCCGGAATGCCTCGGCGCGAATCGCCTCACCGCCATCAAGAGGCTCACCAAACGCATCGATCACGCGACCGATCATCGCGCGCGAAACCGGAATGCGCAGGGACCGCCCTAGCGCACGGATACGTGCACCAACGGCGATGCCACGCATATGCCCAAACGGCATCAGCAGCAAGTGCCCATCACGAAACCCTACCGCTTCAGCGAGCACCGGTGCTGAGGAATGGCCAGCCTCGATTTCACACAGCTCGCCCACCTTCACATCCGGCCCGGCGGCTTCTACCACCAGTCCGTTGTAGCCAACCAGCCGACCGCAATCGACGCTGAAGCGACTGTTCGCCAGCGCCTGCTTGTAGCGATCGAGCGTCGACACGATGTTCATGACTGCGGCCCAGCCAGCGCGGTACGCATCGCCGCGAAAACCGCATCCAGTCGCATGGCAATCGACGTCTCCGACACACCATATTCGCCTACCAATCGGCACTCTCCTGCCGATAACGTGATCGACTCGGAAACCACCAACCCGTCGATACGCTCCGGCAACCATGCTCGATCGACGACCGATACTTCCAGGTGCGCGCCCTGTCCACGCCGCTCCTGAGCCAGGCGCTCGCATACGCGCAGCATGAGGCTGCGATCGGCATCGCTGGTCGTGAAGACCTCCTGCAAGGTCAACGCAGCCAGCTCAAACGCCAGTTCATGCATGGCATTGGCATGCAGCTTCACGCTGTCTGCGAGTTGCCCCAACAGATTATCGAGCCTTGCATGCTTGGCTTCCCATGCTGCTTCCTGGGCCTGCAAGGCATCGGCGGCACGTTTTTGCAGGTCGGATTCTCTCCGCGTGTATTCTGCGGCCGCATCTTGCTCGCCTGCCTCAAAACCCTCCGCATAGCCCTTGCGAAAGGCCACGGTATCGATACTTTCGGTCTCTGCCGATACGACAGGCCATGCCTGTGCCGAGCCGGATGACGGCACGACCTCCGGCTCGTTCACCAGCGCGCGGCGCGCGATCGATTCGACAATCGAATCCGGATGCAACCTGCGGATCATCGCGCCCCCCCTTCGGCACGCACTGCCATGGCAGCATCGGCCAGGTAGCGGGCCAGCATGTCAGCCTGCCCTCGCGGAAACGTGGCGGGCAGATGCGACATGTCCAGTCGAATGGCATCGGCACGCGAACGCGCACAAGCCGTCAGGTAGATCTCAGCGTGATCCTGCGCCACGGCTTGCAGAATACGGGCAGCCCACGCGACAGAGAGGCGATCAAGCACCACGATCAGCATGTCGGGGGTTGGCAGCTCCGGTGCAAGGCGGGCACCATCGTCGGAAAGCACGGCTTGCAGAATGTCAGCATCCAGCGCGGTATAGCGCTCGGCTTCACGCATCAGCGGTTGCAGGCTTGCCCGCGCATCAACGGGCAGGCGCGAAAGCATCCAGCGCCGATCGGCAGGATGCATCGCCGCCAACGCCAACGCCACCTTGCGCAGGCCCGTCACGCTCATCGCTCCACCCCATTGGACTCGATCCATTGACGCAAGCGCAGCAATGCCTCCTCGCGCTCGGCGTGGCTGAGCCGACGCGGATGGCCGGAGCCACCACGCAGGGCCATCGCGAACGCACCGATGACGACCAGCACAAGCAAGGCCACCACGGGGTACATCCACATAGGGGACTGGGACGCTACAACAGGGACCTCATCAGAACCCGGTGCGGATTTGTCCTCGGCAGCGGCGACAGGGGCTGGCGTCACTGCCGCGCGCTGCAGGGGGGCAATCGCCGCGATATCAACCTTGTCGCCACGCGCCGCATCCAGCCCCAGGCCAGCGGACACCACATCGGACAACTTGCTCAGCTGTGCGGGCGGCAATACCGCCGGGACGACAATACCCACCGAGACACGCTCGACACGACCAGGAGCGCGCTCGACTTCTTCCTGCTCCCGGCCATGGGCATATTCAAGCTCGCGATTACTGCTGGTATTGCCCGCCTTGGGATGCTCGACATCACCGTCGTCCACGGCACGGCCAGTGGAATCGAGCTTCTCGCGCACCAGCAGGCCATTGCCGTCCTTGCCCTGCGGCAACAACTGCTCGCGCACCTGCTTGACGCGGTCATAGTTCAGGCGCACATCCACCGAGACAGTGAAATCATCGGTTTGCAGGACACGATGCAACAACTCACCGACACGCGTGCGCAGGCGCGCCTCCATCTGCGTCTGGGCATCAAGGCCATCGCCAGCCGCCTGGCCATTGGCACTATATCCGGATAACTGCATGCCCTTGTCGTCCAGTACCACCACCGATTCCGGCGACAGGCTGTCCACCGCCGACGCGACCAGACGCTGGATGCCAGCAACTTCACGTGCCTCCAAATGCTTCTGGGGCCGCAGTGTCAGCGTGACCGATGCCTTGGAGGGTGTCTTCTCGGTCTCGAACAGTTCACTGCGATGAATAGTCAGATGTACCCGTGCAGCAGCGACTTCGTCGAGCGAAGCGATGGTTCGCTCCAGTTCGCCCTGGAGAGCGCGCTGAAAATTCACTTTCTGGGCAAATTCAGTGACACCGTAATCGGAATCCTTGAATAGTTCGAAACCTACGCTGCCTCCCTTGGGAACACCTTGGGAAATCAGACGCATTCGGGTTTCATAGACCGTTTCGGCCGGCACCAGGATCGTGCGCCCCTCGTCGGCCAGTCGATACGGCACTTGCATCTGTCCAAGCGTCGATGAAATTTCCGCGGCATCGGAATCACGCAAGTCGCGAAACAATACGCCATAGGGCGGGTGCGACAGCCACCAGCCGGCCGCGCCCACGACGAGCGCGATGACCAGCACACCCAGGCCGAACGCCACCCGCGCACGCCGAGTCATGGAAGAAAAGAACTGCAACATGACTGCTCCGAAAGTCCCCTGTTCCGGTCGACGGCAGCAATCACTGCCATCACCGCTTTTAAATCTGCTTGCTTCACGTGTGCCAGTTTCAAACCTGCATGTTCGTCAGGCTCTGATAAGCCTCGACTACGCGGTTACGCACCTCCACCGCGAACTGCAATTTCAAATGCGCTTGTTCCATGGCCAACATCACGTCATGCACCGGGATGTCGTTACCCGCCGCCATCGATCGTGCTGCTGCATCGGCCTGGGCGAGACTGGCATCGACCTGGTCGAGTCCTTGGCCGATTGCCTGGGCAAAATCGGGGCCGGTTTGCGCCACACGGCCCTGTTCGGAAAATTCGAGGCTCTTGATCGATACGGCCTCGACGGGCATCAGGTTCATGCCTCACCTCCCAGTTCCAGTGCACGCAGTTCCATGCCACGCAGCGCATTGAAGGCACGTACGTTGGCTTCATAGGCACGATTGGCTTCGACCAGCGCGCTCATCTCGCTGACCATGTCAACCTTGGGATAACTGACCATGCCCTTGCCGTCGGCGGACGGGTCCGAGGGGTCGTGCACCTCACGTGTCGGCGCCTCGCTACCAAGCATGACTGGACCGGCGACATTGGCATGCGCCTCCCCTGCACCCAGTTGCGCGCCGAAACCTGCGGCTACATGCATCAGCCTCACCGGCTGACCCGGCTCGGTCGGCGTATTGGCCACGGCGATGTTATGACTGGCCGCCTCCAGGCGCAGGCGCTCGAACGTAATGCCATAGCGCGTTGCCGAAAATACCGCGTCGATACTCATGATCAATTCCTCCCGGCCAGGGCAAGCTGCATCAGTGCGAAGCGGCGAGACATCACGGTAGTCATGGATTGGAAATCCATGCTCGCCGTTTCCAGTTCAGCCACTTCGTTATCCAGGTTTACCGACACCGAGGGATCCGGGTCTGCCGCATGCACGGTATCGGCCAACGTGGCCTTCGACATCGCATGAAGACGTGTAGCATCCATGTGCGGATTGTCGGCAACCTGTTGCAGCAAGCCCACGGCCTGGCTGAAATCAGCGCGTTGCAGCCGATAACCCGGCACGTCGGCATTGGCGATATTGCTGCTTGCCACTTCGGCACGTTCACGCGCCATGCTCAGACCCAGGCGCAAGGCTTCCGTCGTGATATCCATGAGTGCCCTTATTGGATGACCAGTTCGCCGCGAAGCGCGCCGGCGTCCTTGATCGATTGCAGGATGGTGATGACGTCTCGCGTCGTGAGATGGATGGCACGCAACGCCGCGATGAGATCGGCGACGGTTGCACCGCTGGGAATATTCACCATGCGTGCCTCCGGGTCATTTACGTGAATATTGGCCTGCGGCACCACGGCCGTGCCAATACTGCGCGACGGATTGACCAACACACCGTCAGGCTGCGAAACCAGGTAGTCGGTCTGTACCTGGATACGCAAATCGCCCTGCGAGATGGTGACGCCGCTCAAGCGCACATTGCCTCCGGAAACCACGGTACCGGTGCGTTCGTTCACCACCACGCGCGCCACTTCGTCCGGCACCACCGGCACGCTCTCGATCATGGAGATGGCGCGAACCAGGTCTTGCGGGGGCGTAGCGAACGTCACGCGGATCTTGCCGGCATGTTCGGCAACCGCCTGTACCCCCGCATTACGCCGCAGCGACTCGGCCACGCGCTCGGCCGTCGTGAAATCCGGCTGGTACAGCACCACGTCCAGCGTACGACCGTCATCAGCCAGTCCGAGTGGCGCGGCACGCTCGACCGTGGCACCGTCGGGCACGCGCCCGACGGTCGGATGATTCTTCTGCTCGGAGCTGCCGAAGGCGCGAACCTCGTACCCTCCCACGGACAACGCGCCTTGGGCGAGCGCGTAGAGCTTGTTGTCCGGGCCGTTCAATGGCGTAAGCAACAGGATGCCGCCGCTCAGGCTGCGGGCGTCGCCCAGCGAGGACACCGAGACATCCAGCTTCTGGCCAGACTCGGCAAAAGGTGGCAAGGTCGCCGTGACCATCACCGCCGCCACATTGCGGCTATTGAGATCGTCCGGCCCGATGTTGACACCGAAGTGACTGAGGGTGTTTGCCACCGACTGGATGGTCAGACGGTTTTTGCTGGTATCGCCGGTACCAGCAAGGCCAATGACCAGGCCATAGCCGACCAGGGCATTGTCGCGCACGCCTTCCACCCGCGCGATTTCCTTGAGGCGTACGCCGTCCATCGCGGCCTGCACATGCGCCAGCGGCATCAAGGCCAAAAAACATGTAAGGAACAGTTTCTTCATATGAGCCCAAGCCACCGGGTGATGCGGTACAGAATGCTGTGGCGCTGCGCGGCTGAAACATCGCCCTGCCCGGTGTATTCGATGTTTGCTTCGCTGATGCGGTTGGAAAGAATGGTGTTGTTGGTAGAGATATCTTCCGAGCGCACCAGACCGGTAAGCACGAAGTTCTGCTTCTCGCCATTGATCACCACGGTCTGTGCGCCATGGATACGCAACATCCCATCGCCTTCGATCGCCAGCACGCGCACAGCCAGTTGCGCCTGCAAACTGCCAGCGCGTGTGGTATTGCCTTGCCCCGCATCGTCACCGGACAAGCCCAGCCCATACGTATGGCCGCCGTTGCGCGTCTGCGTGCGTGCACCCAGTTGCACACCGCCACTGGCATCAGTGTTAGCGCTGGCAGTGGCACGCGCAGTTTCGGTCACCACCACGGTCAAGGTGTCGCCAATCTGGTGCGCACGCCGATCGGCCGCCAGGCCGCTGTAGGCATCCGGATCAATCATCGAACCGGGCACGTTCTGTGCGTGCGCTACACCCATCACGGCACATAGCAGCAACGTGGGATAAGCGTATTTACTGAACAACGTCGACCACTCCTTTATCCGTGACCCGGGCCCGCACCGGAGCTTCGGCACCATCGACCAGTACGGTGACCAGGTCGCCTACGTTGCCCATGCTGGAACTGGTACCCTGGGTGCGCATGTGGATGGCTCCGAGCGACACATCCACCTCTACCCGACTTTGCCGGTCCACCGCAGGCACCTGTTCGAAATCCGCTGCCTGGACGGGCGTGCCAGCGAGCACTGGGTGACGTAGCCGACGACCGTCCAGTTGCGCAGGATCGCTGACCGGCATCTCACGCAATGCGGCAATGTCCGTATCCTGCTGGCTGAATTTCAGCGTGCCAGCCAGCGTGCCCGGCGCGGCGTCATCGGCGTAGCTGAGCACGGACCGATGGATACCGACGGCAAACCACACCGTGGCCGATCGCACGACGTGGCCGCCGATGCCCACATCCACAGGGATGCCCACGCGGGCACGTGGCCAGCGCCCCATCGGAGCACGGGCCTGCAACGTGACCGCACCCTGCGGCAAGGCGATGTCCTCGGGGGTACCGATTACCGCGACATCTGCCCGGGCAGCATCCTCGCCTAGCCGTGTATCCAGCATCGCACGCGCCGCCGCTATCACGCGCGTCGACTCCACGCGCTGTGACGGCGCGGCCGTGCCATGTGCGACGGTCGTGGCAAGCATGCAAAGCATCATGGCGGGCAGACGCGACATGGCTTACTGGCGCAGGTTGTTGATGGTGTCCAGAATCTGGTCGGATGCCTGGAGTACGCGTGCATTCAACTGGTATGCACGCTGGGCGATCACCAGCGTAGACATTTCGCTGATCATGTCGACGTTGGAACCCTCCAGCGAGCCCTGCACGATGGCGCCGTTGCCGTTGTCGTTGGGCTTGCCCACCGTCGGATCACCCGAAGCCTGCGTCGGCACATAGTTGTTGCTTCCCACCGATTGCAGCCCTTCGGGCGACGGAAACGAACTGAGCTCGAACGTACCCAGAAGAGTCTGCGTAGGGCTATTGCCGACAACGGCATAGATCTGCCCGTCGTGACCGATCTGGATTTGCGTAGCATCCGGTGGAATCTGGATGTTCTGTGCCAGCCGGTTGCCGTCCGGTGCGGCGAGATAACCCTCGCTATCGACGTGCAACTGGCCGGCGCGGGTGTACAGGTGATTACCAGCCGTATCGACAACTTCCAGGAATCCACTGCCCTGGATCGCGATATCCCAGGTTTTGCCGGTCTGCATCATCTGCCCCTGCGCAAACAGGGTCTGCGTGGAAAGGATTTCCGCGCCAGCGCCACTGCGCTCTGGCGTGAGGCCAGCTTGCACTTGCTCCGGCGACATGACAGCCACGTCGCCAAAGGCCACGCGCTGCGCCTTGTAGCCTGGAGTCTGCATGTTGGAGATGTTGTTAGACAAGGTATCGATCTGGGTCTGCTGGCTCTGCAGGCCCGACGTGGCAATGTAAAGCGCGTCGATCATGATGCGGTCCTTCAGCTGTTGTCGCCGATATGGTTGATGCCGTTCTGCAAGGCCTGGTCATAGGCCTGGATGGCGCGTTGCACGGATTGCGCATGGCGAGTCAGCGCCATCAAGCGCACGATCTCCATGCCCGGATCCACGTTCGATTGCTCCAGCGCCCCTTGATGCACGCTGCCGTTCCAGTCCGCCGTGGCCCCGCTGTACAGATAACGTCCGTCGCCCATCTCGCGCAGTCCGTCGGGCGTACCCACGCCCACCACGCGCAAGGTATCGATGGCGTCCTTGCCATCGACGATCTGGCCCTTGCCGTCGATATGCACCTGGGTGTGCTCAAGCACGATCGGTCCAGACTGTCCCATCACTGGGTGTCCGGCCACATCGACGAGCTGGCTGTTGGCGTCGAGATGAAACTGGCCGTTGCGCGTGAGCATCGGCTGGCCGTCAACATCGATGACGAAGAAACCCGCGCCCTGCAAGGCTACGTCCAGCGGTTGGCCGGTATGGCGCAACGTGCCATCGGCAAGGTTCAATCGTGGCGCCGGCTCCATGTCGCCGGTGCGAAAGTCCGGTTTGAGCCGCTCGGCACGGTAGCCGGTGGTACGCATATTGGCCACGTTCTGGCTAACGACATCGAGCGCGTCGACATCCTGGGCAAGAAAGCGGGCGATTCCGGAGACGATATGGCTCATGCGGCGGCCTGTGCGGTGACGGTTCCGAATGCCTTGACCACGACGGTCGAGGGCACCTCATTGATACCCAGCACGGTGACATGCGGCAGGCTGCGCTGGATCAGCGCGCGCACATGGCGACGGACCATGCTGGGGCAAAGCAGGACGGGAAGATGACTGCGCGCCATCATGGCTTCAGCCTGACGGGAAACGCCTCCGAGCAAGGCTTCCAATTGCGCCAGATCGGCCACCAGGCTGCCTGCGCCTTCGCGCTGACGTACTGCCGTGAGGATGGCGCGTTCAAGATCCTGTGCCAGCGTGATGACGTGCAACTCGCCTTGTGCATTGCCCAGGCGCTGACAGATGGCCGGACCCAGCCGCTCACGCACACGCTCGACCAGGTCATCGGTTTGCTTATGCGTTTTGCCGGCATCCACCAGCACTTCCAGGATGGTTTCCATGCTGCGAATGCTGACGTGCTCGCGCAGCAACTGCTGCAGCACTTTCTGCACGTCGGTATAGGACATCACCCCGGGAATCAGCTCATCGACCAGCGACGGCTGCTGTTCACGCACACGTGCCACCATGCGCTCGGTTTCCGCGCGCGTCAGCAATTCCGGTGCGTGGCGCTTAGCTACTTCGCCCAGGTGCGTGATCAATACCGTCTCAGGATCCACCAGTGTGTAGCCGGCGCCACGCGCGTACTGGCGTTGCTCGGGATGGATCCACTGAGCCGGCAGGCCATACGCCGGGTCGCGCGTCTCGCGCCCTTCCAGCTTCGGGCGCTTGCCACCCGGATTGATCGCCAGCAGCGCATCGAACCTCAGTTCGCCACGCCCCACCCGCGTACCCTGCACATGCACCTCGTAGCCATCCTCGGCCAGGCCAGTGCCCTGCACGAGCTTCACCTTGGGCAGGATGAAGCCACCATCCATCGCATATTGCTTGCGAAATGCCGCAATGCGATCGCCCAGATCCAAGCCACGCGCCTTGTATGTAGCGGCGATACCATGCCCGAGATGGATCTCGATCGGCTCGACTACCAGCAGCTTGTGCAGGTCTTCTTCATCCTGCCTGGCCGAAGGCTCCGAGGTCTTTTCCTGCTCGGGCGCCTCACTCGCTTCACCAGTACGTGCCGCATAGAAAGTGAGCGCCCCCACGCACAGCAGCACCAGCAGTACCGGCCATGCCGGCAGGCCAGGAAGCATCAGCAAGCCGCCGAGTGCCAGCGACACGATCAGCAGCGTGCGCGAGTTGGACAAAACCTGGCGGGATATTTCGGTGCCCAGCTGCGCATCCGCGGCCGCACGGGTAATGATGATGCCGGTGGCGATGGCGATCACCAGCGAGGGAATCTGCGTGACGATACCGTCGCCCACGGTCAGCAAGGTATAACGATGGGCGGCATCGCTCCAGTTCAATCCACGCTGCACCATACCGACAGCCAGGCCGCCGACGATGTCGATCAGGATGATCATGATGCCGGCGATGGCATCGCCCTTGACGAACTTGGTCGCGCCATCCATGGCACCGTAGAAATTGGCTTCCTTTTCCACCATGGCACGACGGCGTTTGGCTTCGCGTTCGTCGATGAGCCCCATGTTCATGTCCGCATCGATGCTCATCTGCTTGCCGGGCATGCTGTCCAGCGTAAAACGCGCGGCGACCTCCGCAACACGCTGCGCGCCACTGGTAACTACCACGTATTGCACGACCACCAGGATCAGGAACACCACCAGGCCGATCACATAGTTGCCGCCCACCACGTATGAGCCGATCGCGTTGATCACCCGCCCCGCGTTGCCGTTATCCAGGATCAGGCGCGTCGCCGAGATGTTCAGCGCCAGACGGAACAGCGTCGTAATCAGCAGCAACGAGGGAAACGTGGAAAAGCTCAGTGGCGTCTCGGTGAAAAAGGTGATCAGCAACACCAGCAGCGCGCAGGTGAAGTTCAGCACCAGCAGGAAATCCAGCAAGCCAGCCGGGATGGGCGTGAACAGGATGATCAGGATCGCAATCATCCCCAGGACGAGGATGACGTCGCGCTTCCCGCTCCATAATTGTCCAAACAAGGTATTCACGAAAAAATCCTGTTGCCGGGGCGCTTCATCAGCCAGCGGTACACCGGCGCCAACGTCTTGTAGAGATCCTGCGGCACGGCCTGATCGATCTTGCAGCTCTTGTAGAGCGCACGCGCCAGTTCCGGGGAACGCAACAGAGGGACACCGGCCTGCGCCGCCGACATGCGCATGCGTGCGGCTACGGCATCGCTTCCCTTGGCCAGTACTACAGGCGAACGCATGCTGCGTGGTCGATACTTCAGTGCCACGGCCAGATGGGTCGGATTGGTCAGCACCACATCGGCTTCCGGGACGCGCTGCACCGAGCGGGAACTCTTGAGCAACTCACTCATCAGGCGACGGCGCTTGGAGCGAATGGCCGGATCGCCTTCGCGGCGCTTGACCTCGTCCTTGATGTCACGCCGACTCATGCGCAACTTGCGCATATATTCGCGACGGCTGAACCACAGGTCGAATAAGGCCACCAGGCCCAGTAACACCAGCACCCACGTCGTGACCTTCACGTAGACCGCGCGCAAGACCATACCCACGCTGGCGGGAGCACCAACGGCCACAGCCTGCATATGCTGCACGATGCCAGGAATCACCAGACAGCCCACCGTTGCAAGCAAGCCAAGCTTGAGCAGCAGCTTGAACAGCTCCCACACCACGCGCAACGAGAAGAGGCGCTGCGCACCCTGCACCGGATTCAGGCGACTGAAATCGGGCTTGAGCGGAGTCACGCTGAAATTCGGACCGGTCTGTATCAGGTTGGCCAATACCGCTGCGACCAGCATCGCCAGCCCTACCGGAAGCAGGGATTGCCAGACGGGCTGGAAGGCATGCTGCAACCACCCCCACAAACCAGCCGACGGCGACGGCGCATTGCCGGCGAGCAACAAGGTGCGCGTCATTGCGCGAGCAATTGCAGCCGCCGTACCGTAGCTGGCGGCGATCAAGGCGATGCTGAAAACCACGACCACCACCACGCCTGCAAAATCCGCACTACGCGGCACCTGGCCGCGCCCGCGCGCCTCTTGCAGGCGGAAGGGTGTCGGCTGTTCGGTCTTGTCCTGGTCGTCGGTGGCCATCAGCTCACTCCGCCGCGCAGGAAGGGAAACGCATCGCGATACAACCGCTCGATCAACGGCGGAGCGAAGCGCAAGGAGCCAGCCAGCAGTACGTAGCCGGCCAGCAGCTTCAACGGCAGCGCCACGAAATAGATATTGGCCTGCGGCATCGAACGGCTGGCGTAGGCCACGGTCAGGTCAATGGCAAACAAGCCGAGCATGGCCGGCGCGGAGATCATCAGGCCGAGCAGGAACTGCGAAGAAAGCTTTTCCAGCAATAACGACGGCGCGACCAGCAAGCCACCGTGCCCCAACGGCACCTGGTCGATCGACGCCACCATGCCGCGCATCAGCAACAGATGCAGACCCAACGAAAAGAACACCACCATGCCCGCCCACTGCATCACTGTGCCAGCAAGCGATTCGACAATGTGCGTGGTCGGATTGAACAGGCTGGCCGCACTGGCGCCAGACTGGATATCCACCACCTTGGCCGCGAAATCCAGCGCCGCCATCGGCAAGATCACCGCCAGGCTCAGCGACAGGCCCATCACCGATTCACCCAGCATCGCCAACAGCCATGCTTCGGGCTGCTCCAGGCCGGGCAAGGCCGCCTGTGCATGATCAGCCCCCACCGCGAGCAGGCTCAGACCCAACAGCACGATGACGCGAATCGTCACTGGTACCGCGTTGAACGGCGTGAGCGCCGAAACCAGTATCAATGGCGCGAAGCGCATCATGGCAAAGGGCAGCAGGGATATGGCGGCATCGAAAGTCATGGCCTACATCCCCGCCACCAGGCCGAACAGGTGCTTGGAGAACTCCACCACCACGGCCATCATCCACGCGCCCAGCGCCAGGAACATCGCGACCACCACCACCAGCTTGGGGATGAACGTGAGTGTCATCTCCTGGATCTGCGTCACCACCTGGAAGATCGAAATCACCACACCCACCACCAAGGTGGCCACCAGGATCGGGGCCGACACCTTGGCGGCAGTAAGCAGTGTCTGGGCCAACAGATGCATGGCGATATCGGCGTCCATTTGCCTCAGCCCCTCGGTCGCACCAGTTCACGCAAGCGGAAGATAAAATCCGCGGAGATTGCCACACCGATACCGGGCGACAGCGTCATCAGTTGCGCAACTTCGGCACGGGCTTCGTCCACGAGCCCTTCGTCCAATAGCAGCACACTCCGGGCATAGCGCGCAGTGCGCCCATTCGGATCCAGGCGCATGGCACGCCGGATCGACGCCTCAGCCTCGGTGCGCTCGCTGCGCAGGGCGTGCACCAGTGCCAGACCGCCATGGGTCTCGCCAAAGGTGCGATCCACTGCCAACGCATGTTCAAAACTCGCTCGCGCGCCGGCCAGATCGCCTTCGATCAACTGGCACCAGGCAAATGCGTGCCACGTACCCAGATGATCCGGCATCACCTTCGTGGCACGTTCAATCAGGGTACGGCCGGCAGCAACGTCTCCGCGCAACATCCGCTCCTGGCCCAAACCCAACAGGGCGCGACCGGAGTCAGGATGGCGCACCAGGACCTGCCCGAATACATCTGCAGATTCATCCAGCCGTTGCTCCCACAGCGCAAGCGTCGCCTCAACGATCGCCGCTTCGTGTTGTGCCGGATCCTTTTGCAAGGCTTGCCGGGCCTCACGCACCGCCTGCGCGCGATTGTCGTCGTCAAGCCACAGCAAAGCACGCAGGCCGCGAACCTCCGCGCCACGAACGCCCTCCA
>NZ_DASVMI010000073.1:0-36720 GCF_036384435.1 Dyella sp.
GGCCTGGCCGCACCTGAGCCCCAGTGCGCGCACCGCCTTCGCCACACTACTGGGGCAGGCCAACGAGACCTTCGCCAGCATCATGGGCACCTTCAAGGAGCCGCTGAACCCCTGGCTGAACCCGGTGGTGGACGCCGCCACCAGCGGCAACGACTTCGACCTGCGCGACGTGCGCAAGAAGAAGATGAGCATCTACGTCGCCATCCAGCCCAACAAGCTGGCCGAGAGCCGGCTGATTCTCAATCTCTTCTTCAGCCAGCTGATCAACCAGAACACGCGAGAGCTGCCGCAGGCCAATCCCGAGCTCAAGCACCAGTGCCTGCTGCTGATGGACGAGTTCACCTCCATCGGCAAGGTCGAGATCATTGCCTCGGCGGTCAGCTACATGGCCGGTTACAACATTCGCCTGCTGCCGATCATCCAGAGCATGTCCCAGCTCGACGCCGTCTACGGCAAGGATGTTTCGCGCACGCTGATCACCAATCATGCGCTACAGATCGTCTACGCGCCGCGCGAACAGCAAGACGCCAACGATTATTCGGACATGCTCGGCTACACCACCGTGCGCAAGGAAAACGTCACACGCGGCAGCGGTCGCGAGAGCAGCGTATCGCGTAGCGAATCGGAAGAGCGCCGCGCACTGATGTTGCCGCAGGAGCTCAAGGCGATGGGCCCGGACAAGGAAGTATTCCTTTACGAAGGCATACCGCATCCGGTCAAGTGCGACAAGATCCGCTATTACAAGGACAAGCACTTCACTCAACGCCTGATGCCCAAGACGAACGTGCCGACGCTGACAATTTAAGGCTCGGTCACTCGCTACGCCTCGTCCCCCACCTCGCCCCACTCCCCGGCTTGAGCCTAAGGAGTGGGGCCAAGGCATCGCGATCTTTCAACCATGCCGACTCGCATCAACGCGCGGCCTCCGGACCCGCCGACAGGTAAAAGTCGAACGCGTCACTTTGAAAGCTCGCACCTTGCCGCGCCCCCGATACATCGCCTATGGAGAGGTGCCTTATCAAGGTACATCCCAGCGATGCGCACTGCCGGCGCGCATCACGGCTGCCGGCCCTGCATCAAAAATGCATTCGATACGTGCCACCCCTTTATGCCCTGTTGCAATCCACTCGCTCATGCGGCGACACGCACATCGGCAACTCGACATCGAAGCACATCGTTTGTCATTTCCCATAAAAAGTTACACACACACTCAATCCACCATCCGCAGCGCCCTGTATTCCAAGCGTTCATCGCCTCGCGAATAGACCGTCATGGCTCGCAAAGCATCTGACTTCAAGTGTGGCAACATTCGCACAGCGCAGAATTACTGCATAACACATGCAGTCGGAAGACGCATGGAATCATTCGGTCATGTCAACACACAAGAACGTATCGCCATGCCCGTGACAAGCACCTCCCATTATGCCGCCCTGGCGCAAAATGCTTATCAAGCACCGATCAAAAATGACAGCATTAACGTCGAAGGCTCCATATATAACATCACAGGCATTTATAATAATCCTTTGACCGGTTACCAGGGCACAGCTTATCAAAGCGAGGATCGCAGCAAGATCATTATCGCTCATCGAGGAACGGACGTCAGCCACAACCCTATTCAAGACCTGATGACCGATACCAAGATGGTTATCGCCGGGTTTAACCTTCAAGCCCTGGATGCAAAAAATTTCACCAAAAAAATCATTCAGATGTCACACGGGATGAAAACGCTATCAGGGCAGCCCGTGAGTATTTCCGTGACCGGGCATTCATTGGGAGGCGCGTTGGCGCAAATGACCAGCCACGACTTCGGATTACCGGGTGAGACATTCAATGCCTACGGTGCCGCTGAGATGCTACCGGGCATGCCTGAGGGACAGGGTGAAATCATCAACAACGTGCGTGCCACCGACGTAGTATCCGCGGCGAGCCCCCATTATGGTCAAGTGCGCATATATGCTACGGAAGGAGACATCGCCAAACTCAATGGATCGAACTATCACAATGATTCCAGATTTATAAGCTTGCGCAATCCCTTCGGCGGTATCGATCTGGACGCGCACAGCATCGATAATTTCGCAAGGGGAAAAGACAGCGAGGCAACAGGTGCATCCGCTCAGAATGCCAATCGTTACTACAGGAACAAGCATGCTGTCGATCTTCATCGCCATGATGTAAAGACAATTCGCATCCCACTTTCTGTCTTGTGGCTCGCGCCAAAAAAATTCATTGACGGTGCCAAGGATGTCGGCGCTCTAAAATTGAAGCTTTTCAAGCTTATTTCTGGCCACTTTGCAGGAAAGGCCGAATATCTCAAAGAGAAAATACATGGGACCTTCGGCAACCTTTTCCAGTTCATCGCTGGCAAGGCTTCAGACAAATAGCGCCACGCATTCGAGGCCCGTTTCCACAGCAAGTGCGTTACCACGCGCTTGCTGTCCTGACGATATTCACGATGGTCAGCCAGGCAGCAGCCGCCGGGAGCGAGCGCCTGCAGCAGGTCTTGCCCCTCGGCTTTCACGTTGTCAAACAAGCAAGCAACACCGATGCACAAGCCCATACCACGCAAATGATCGCCGAGGACGGGAGCCTGGAATCCTGGGCTGTCGAGGTGACTACGCAAACACTCGACGGCCCGAACGGGTTCAAGGTCGATGCCTATCGCGCGCTCGTAGCCAAACGCCTCGACAGTATCTGCGACCGTCTCGACATCACGGATATCTCCGACAACAAGCAGAACGGCTACCAGGCACTAATTAGATCATGACCTGCCATGACTACGGAGCCCATTTACCGCCCCAAACGCGTTTGTTCGAGGCACTATGCGATTAGTCGCTTTATCTTTGTCGTTTAGGTCGTGCTGAAAAATTCGCCAGGCAAGGAAGGTCTCGCCAAGTGGATGTCATATTTGTGTGACGCGGCGATCAACGAGGCGCGGGACAAAGCACGGAGCATGGTGCTTCTGCTCTTTCTCACGCCGCTGCCTTGCCGC
Source organism: Dyella sp. (assembly GCF_036384435.1). Taxonomy (GTDB): domain Bacteria; phylum Pseudomonadota; class Gammaproteobacteria; order Xanthomonadales; family Rhodanobacteraceae; genus GSA-30. The sequence continues at coordinate 2,990 of NZ_DASVMI010000073.1, forward strand.
TTGGCTCTTCTCACCCGGCATCCGGGTTCGGCTTGGGATACTTGCGTCCTGAACAACGTACGGCGGCATCGCACTGGCCGTATTTGCCGCCACACGCGGAAAGCGCCTTACGCTTGGCATCGACCGGATCGTCGTCGGTGGCCAGTTCCACCATGGGGCGCTTGTCACGCGGCCACGCACTGCCAACGCAGGTGTCTTCGTAAGTCTTGATGATCTTGCAGCCGTCACATTTCTGTAGCGCCAGTTGCTCGGCGTCTTCCTTGCTACTGATGTTGTAGGTGGTATTGATCTGGTTGCCATCGGAAGCCACCGCGCCCCAGTAACGGCGCTTGTCCACCTTGGCCGACCGCTCTTGGATATCTTTCCACGACGCCTTGATGGCACGTCGGTTGGAGCTTTCACCCCGGGGCATGCCCGAGCAGACGGCCAAGGTCAGCAACTGGCACTTACCATCCGACGACTGGGCGTTGCATTGGGCAATCGCCATCTCTTCAGCGTCACGATCGGCACTGCGAGAGCTGCTGATACCCAGAAAGGTCTGGCCATGCTGGTTGACCGCATACGTAGCGCAGCTGTCGTAGAACGGTTCAAGCACATGGCAACCCTTGCCGCCACGCTGGATGCAGGAATCATAGGCGGCGTTATTGGCTTGCTGGATCTGGTCGTAATTGACGCTCCAGCCCACCTGAAAGTCATCGCTGACGGCGAATGAACCGTACAGAGGGCCTTGCTGCACCGGCACTTGCTGGCCGTATTCGTTAGTGTGGTAGTAGACATCCGGCGGAATACAGCCCGGATTGTTGGGAATGCCCGCCGCGCATTGCGACCACGCCAGCGGCGCATACAGCAACGCCAGCAGCAACAGCGCCTTGATCAGTTTCATCCCTGATTTTCCCCGGATTTGTTTGAAATAGGTATGTCGTCGTTATAGCAAATCCGCAGTTTCATGCGCATGTGCCGAGCTCTGGCCATGCATGGCGCTTGACCGCAATGCCGGCCTCAGCCAGGCGTTCGCGTCATGAAAGGCCGGTGTCATGGCGGGCAGATCCGCTTCGCGGCAGATGGCTTGCCACGGCTCGATTCGCCTCAGGCCTTGCGCGACAGAATCAAGTGCAGGCCGAAGGCCACGAAGATGGCGCCCGCCACGCCGTCGATCCAGCGCGCCGCACGCAGGTAGGCGCGGCGCATGGCCGGCAAGGCGAATAGCGCCGCTACCAGGGTGAACCACAACAGCGTTTCGGCCGATACGAGTGCCCAGATGCCCCAACGCGCGGCCGCACTGACATCACGCCCCAGGAACGCCGAGAACACACTGGCGAAGTAGACCACCGCCTTGGGATTGGCCAGGTTGGTGAACAGGCCCGCGCGCAGCGTCGCCAGGTCGCCGCGCTGCAGCGCCGGCGGTGGCGTGTCGACCGGGCCGGCAGGTGCCTTCCAGGCACCACGCAGCATCTTGATACCCATCCACGCCAGATACAGGCCGCCGGCGATGGTGATCAACCGCTCCAGCCACACCAGGCGCTGCAACAGCAGTTGCAGGCCCAGCAGCGCCAGCGCCGCCCATACGGCCACGCCCAGGGTGATGCCCACCACACCGAAAAAAGCCTGGCGTCGGGAACGGCTGACAGCAGTCTGGGACACGAAGAAGAAGTCCGGCCCCGGGCTTATCAGCGCGATGATCTGGACCAGGGCGATGGTGAGGAACAGGCTCATGGAAGGCCTCCGGGTAGCGAGCTGCCCAAGGATCGGGGGAACCAGGCCGCGCTGCAACTTGCCGCCGGGAGCTGCCTCATCTAACCTTCGGCCGTTTGTATGTATTTTCCGAAGGCCTGGGGGGACCCTGCGGCCGTATCTGCGGGGTTATCGAGAGATGCAATTGCTAGGCCATATCCTTTTCGGCCTGTTCGGCCTTGCGGTGCTGTTGGGCATCGCCTTCCTGTTTTCCAACAACAAGCGCTCGGTCGACTGGAAGCTGGTTGGCACCGGCGTGCTGCTGCAGATCGTGTTCGCCGCCGTGGTACTGAAGCTGCCACTGGGTCGTGACATCTTCAACGGCATCGCCGGCGGCTTCGTGAAGCTGATGAGCTATGTGAACGAAGGTTCGAGCTTCATCTTCGGCAGCCTGATGGATACGCAGAAATTCGGCTTTATCTTTGCCGTGAACGTACTGCCGACCATCGTGTTCTTCGCCTCGCTCACGGGCGTGCTGTATCACCTGGGCGTAATGCAGAAGATCGTGCAGGGCATGGCCTGGGTGATCACCAAGGTGATGCGTGTATCGGGCGCCGAGACCACCAGCGTTTGCGCAAGCGTGTTCATCGGCCAGACCGAAGCACCGTTGACGATCAAGCCCTATATCGAGCGCATGACCGAGTCGGAGTTGATGACGGTGATGATCGGCGGCATGGCGCATATCGCCGGCTCCGTGATGGCCGCCTACGTCGGCCTGCTCGGCCATAACGATCCCGAGCAGATGCAGTTCTACGCCAAGCACTTGCTGACCGCCTCGGTCATGGCCGCGCCGGCCACCATGATGCTGGCCAAGATCCTGGTGCCGGAAACCGGCGTACCGCTGACCCGTGGCACCGTGAAGATGGAGGTGGAAAAGACCACCACCAACATCATCGACGCAGCCGCCAACGGCGCGGCCGATGGCCTGAAGCTGGCGATGAACGTGGGCGCCATGCTGCTGGCCTTCATTGCGCTGATCGCCCTGCTCAATGGCCCGATCCAGTGGCTGGGCACCACTACCTGGGGTGGCACCGGTTCGCTCAACGGCTGGCTATCGGGCCAGGCCGGGCACGATGTGCACCTGAGCCTGCAAACCATCTTCGGCTGGATTCTTTCGCCAATCGCCTGGTTGATCGGCGTGCCGTGGCAGGACGCAACCCTCGTCGGCAGCTTCATCGGCGAAAAGGTGGTGATCAACGAATTCGTCGCCTATGTGGATCTGTCCACGCATAGCCAGCAATTGCTGCCGCAAAGTCGCCTGATCGCCACGTATGCGCTATGTGGCTTTGCCAATTTCTCCTCCATCGCCATCCAGATCGGCGGCATCGGCGGCCTGGCCCCGGGACGTCGCGGCGACCTGGCCAAGCTGGGCCTGCGCGCCGTGCTGGGCGGTTCACTGGCCACGTTCATGACCGCCACGATTGCCGGCGTGCTTGAGAACCTCGGCTGAGCGCCACTTTTTTCTCCGAAAGCAACGAAGGGATTTCGATGAAAATACGTCTGGCTTCGATCTTCACGCTGGCCCTGGTGGCTGGCGCCGCGCACGCGCAGACCTGCGACTGGCAGGACAAGGTGCAGCCGCAGGACAAGGCGTCCACGCAGATAGCCCCCGATAGCCTGCTGGGTGTGCTGGCCGATCATTACGACGACCAGGAACAACAGCAAGGCGCCGAACTGGCCCGCTCGCTGATCCACAAGATGCAGTCGCCGCTGCCGGTTGGAAATATCGCCGGGCGCTGGCGGGTGCGTTCGATCCAGGCCAGCCACGGCAGCTATGACTTTGCCTATGCGTACCCCTATTTCACCGCACGCATCGATGCCAACAGCTGCGGCTTCCACTTTGCCAAGACTACCGGCTCGCAGCGCCATGGTGGCCAGTTGTACACCCAGCAGGGCAACGACGAGCGTCGCCTGATCTTCCTGGGCACGCTGGTCATGAACAACGCCACCCTGCTCGACTATGGCCCGAACAACCTGCCTTCGAACCAGCCGGGCGATGGCAAGGGCGCGCAGAATGCCGTTGGCCAGATGTGGCGCACGGGTCCGAACGAACTGCTGATGCTTGTGGACGCGGACGACAAGGGCTTTACGATCTTGCAGTTTACGCGCTGATCTTTCGGGGAATGGGCGATGGGTGGCGATGGCGCAAGCAGGTACGACTGACGCAATCGACCGGGGAGCGACCATGCCCGGACGGATCGAACATCCGGGCACGCTCCAACCCTGCGGCCCCGCTATCCACCTGCTGTCTCCCTGTCCCTGCGCGCGCCTGACAGCCGTCACACGCGACACCTGACCCTCGCGACTCGCCTCCATGCGGCAACCGGCGCATAGTGACTTCACGCAACGCACTGGGGATGAGTCATGACGCCGATTTCGCCGACGACACTGGGTATCGTGTTCGGGGTTTCCGAAGCTTTGCTTTCACTGAGCCGCCGCGCCAGGGGTGGCGCCACCAGCAAGGATGGCGGTTCGCTGGCCTGGTTCTGGATCGTGATCCCCGTGGCGATGTTCATCGCCTACGCGGCGGCCGTCACGCTGCAAGCCTGGCAACTGCCCTGGACGCACCCTCTGATGCTGCTCGGCGACATACTGGTCATTACCGGATTGATGCTGCGCTGGTACGCCATTTTTTATCTCGGCCGCTGGTTCACCGTGAACGTGGCGATTGCGGCAGACCAGCCACTGGTCGATGGCGGCCCGTATCGCTTCCTGCGTCATCCTTCTTATACCGGCGCGCTGATGGCTCTGCTGGGCATCGGTCTTGCCATCGGTAATACCGTATCGCTGGCGGCGATCGTCGTGCTGACGGTACCGGTGTTCCTGCACCGCATCCGGATCGAGGAACGTGTACTGGCCGAAGCGTTCGGCGAGCGTTGGACGGCCTATCGCGCACGCACATGGCGACTGCTGCCGGGCATGTACTGACACACCCGTTGGCTCAGGCCGCGGCCGCCATGACGCGATCGCGGCCGCCGGATTTGGCCATGTAGAGCGCGCCGTCGGCGGCACGCATCCAGGTGGAAAGATCATGGCAGCGTTTACCGTCGAACACCGCCACGCCGATACTGATGGTCACACGCAAACCCGCCAGTTCCCCATCCATCGCCAGCGCCGCCACGGCGCCACGCAGGACCTCGGCCAGACGCAGTGCGGCTTCTTCGCCATAGGCCGGGCACAACACCGCGAACTCCTCGCCGCCAATGCGTGCCAGATGGCAAGGCTGGCTGATACGAGCCGCCAGGCAGCCCGATACGGCCAGCAACACACAATCGCCCTGCGGATGACCCACCGTGTCGTTGATGTGCTTGAAGTGATCGATATCGATCAGCAACAACGCATGCGGATGCGCCGCAGGCACCTGGCCGGCGCCGAGCATGGCCAGGGCGCGCTCCTGGAACGCGCGTCGGTTGTCGATACCGGTGAGGGGGTCACGCAAGGTTTGAGCGAACAGCTCGGCCATGTGGCGACGCTGGCCGCGCCACAACTGCAACAACAGCAAGCTGATGGCCATCAGGGCCGCCGCCACCACCAGCACGATCAGGTTGATGAATTTCTGCCGCTGGTGTTCAGCGCTGGCCTGGATCTGCGCGGCCTTCAGTTGCAGGTCCTTGAGGCGATTGCTGCGCTCAAGTTCGCCGATCTGCAAGTCGCGCTCGCGTGCGGCGTAGCGCTGTTCCAGCTCCGCCTCCATCGCGCGCAACTTGGGCGTATTGGTGGCGGCGGTAAAAGCCAGCACCTCGCGCACGTCGGCCAATGCCTGTTTGAGCTGGCCGGCCTGCTCGGCGATCTGGCTTTCGGTCTTGAGCAGGTCGGTCAGTTGCCCACCGATGCCCGCCTGACGCGCCCGTGCCACCGTGTCGTGGATTCGCTCGTAAGCCTGCTGTGGACGCCCCAACGCGGCCTCGGCCCGGGCGATATCGGCGCTGGAAAACAGGGAGTCGCTTATCCGTCCGGCGGATAGTTCGTGCTTGAACGACAACTGCGACAGAGGCAGAGCATCGGCGGGACGCCCCAGCTTCAGGTAGGCCTGGGCGAGATTGTCGCCAACCATGATGGCCAACTCATCGCCACCCGACCCGGCACTGCCGAACAGCTTGCGCGCACGTTCGAACGCCTCGGCAGCCTCGGCATGGCGGTCCTTCGACATAAGGGCAATGCCTTCGTCATTGAGCGCATCCGCCTCGCCCCATCGGTCGCCCAGGGCGCGATAGTCTTCCTGGGCCTGGCGACACACCGACAGCGCCTTGTCCGCCTTCTCGTCCAGGGCATAGGCATCGCAGAGCTGGAAGCGCGACCAGGCACGGATCGCGGGGTCGGGCTGGCCGAGCATGCGATCGGCCGCCTGCAAGGCTTCGCTCAGTCCACCTCCCCCATCGTCGCCCAGGCCATTGGCGATGTCATGGCGCGCGCGCAGATAGCTGGCCGTGGCCCCGGCTACCGCGTCACCCGTCGTGCCGCTGGAAAGATTGTCCAGGCGTAGAAGCGCCTCGGTCAGTGCCGCGTCGTCATTGGCGTTGATCGCGGCGGTGCCCATGCCCCACAGCAGGGCCCGCTTGCGCTGCACGGCGAGGTTCTCGTCCCCATCCAGTTCACGGCGAACCCTGGCGATCGTGCCGCGGGGGTCGATCACCGCCGCCCCACGCAGAAGGTTCATCGAAGAGCCAGGCACCAGCGTCGCGGCCACCAGCAGCAGCCACGCCCCTGAAACCACCAAGCACTTCCAGGCCCCCTGCCCCACGACCGCCGCCCCCGTGCTGCGCCGTCATGGCGCCATCATAAACGGTTTGGAGCGCTAAGCCCCGCTACAATAAGCCCATCATGCAGATTGGCCCCTACCGCATCGACCCGCCCGTAGTGCTCGCTCCCATGGCCGGGGTCACCGACAAGCCTTTCCGCCTGCTGTGCAAACGGCTGGGCGCGGGTTTGGCCGTGTCGGAAATGACTAATGCCGATCCCCGCCTGTGGCATACCCGCAAGTCGCTCAAGCGCATGGATCACGAGGGCGAGCCGGAGCCGGTCAGCGTGCAGATCGCCGGCTATGACCCGGCCATGCTGGCCGATGCCGCGCGTTTCAACGTGGACAATGGCGCCCAGATCATCGACATCAACATGGGTTGCCCTGCCAAGAAAGTGTGCAACGTGTGGTCCGGCTCGGCACTTTTGCAGAACGAACCACTGGTGGCACGCATCGTCAAGGCGGTCGTGGACGCGGTACCGGTACCGGTCACGCTGAAGATCCGCACCGGCTGGGATCGCGAGCACAAGAATGCACTGACCATTGCGCGCATCGCCGAAGACGCAGGCATTGCCGCACTGGCGGTACACGGCCGCACGCGCGCGGACAAATACGAAGGTCATGCCGAGTACGAAACGATTGCCGCGGTCAAGGCCAGTGTGCGCATCCCGATTCTCGCCAACGGCGACGTGACGACTCCAGAGCAGGCACGCCAAGTGCTCGATGCCACGCATGCCGATGCGATCATGATCGGACGCGGCGCCCAGGGAAGGCCGTGGATCTTCCGCGAGATCGCTCACTATCTTGCGACCGGCGAGCGCCTTGCCGAACCGACGCCAGATGACGTGTGCGCCATCCTGGTCGATCACCTGCAACAGCTGTATGCGTTTTATGGCGAAGAGCAGGGTTTGCGCATCGCACGCAAGCATCTGGGCTGGTATGCGAAGGATCGCAGCGAAAACGCGGCTTTCCGGCATGTCGTCGTGCGTGCCGAATCGGCCGACGAGCAATTGCGGCTGACGCAGGATTATTTTCATGGCTTGCAGGATGCGCCGCCCATCGCGGCGTGACACCCGGGTTATCCACGAGCCAGAGGCGCGTTTTCATGCCGTGTTATCGATGGTCAGCGCCGACGTCCGATATTGGTAGCTTGATGCAAGCCCCGGAGCCCGCCATTTCCTCGTCAACACTGAGAACGTGCAAGCACCCGAAAGCGCGCCCCCTCGCCGGAACGACTTCAGTGGCGATGCAAGTCGCGACTTGGGTCGCGGCTTGGAAGTCTAGAACCCATCTTCGCAAACACACCGCCCATCACATCACATTGCATTGCGACACGAAGGCTTCAACAGCCATGCATGAAGTGATGAATAACGCAGCGGCCCCAGACGCTTCAATCACGTCGAGAGCCATCCTCGCATGGATCGGGCGACGATTCCCAAACGCGCGGCATGTCTTGTTGATACTCGCCATGGCGCTTCTGCTCAGCGGTTGCGAGGCAACACTTTTTGCTGGCCTCAATGCCACCGACCAGCGTCGCGACATCATCACCCAACGTTCGGTCATGTTCGATCCCGCACACCAGCTGGCCCTGGATGTGTACCGTCCCGCACACGCGGCGCACTCCCCTGTCGTGGTGTTTTTCTATGGCGGCACGTGGATGCGCGGGCAACGCAACTGGTATCGCTTCGTGGGTACGTCGCTAGCCTCGCACGGCGTGACCGTGGTGATCCCCGACTACCGCAAATATCCGCGTGTTCGACTGGACGGCTTCATGCACGATGCCGCCAGCGCGGTGGCATGGACGTTCGAACATGCCAGCGAACTGGATGCCGCGCCCGGAAAAATCTTCGTCATGGGCCATTCGGCGGGTGGCCAGATTGCCGCTTTGCTTGCCACCGATCCATCCTGGCTGGCACCGTACGGATTGCACCCGAAGGACATGGCCGGCTTCATCGGCATGGCAGGCTGCTATCAGTTCGCTCCACTGCCGCCATCGGAAAAAGACATGCTCGCCGTGTTCGGCACCAGTACGCGCGACCAGCTTCGCGCCGAGCCCATCCACTTCGTGCGTGGCGACGAACCGCCCATGCTTTTGCTACACGGAACGGCAGACAAAGAAGTGGACATTTCCAACACCTACGCATTTAACGATGCGCTGCTTGCACACCATGACGATGTCTCGATGCAGATCTATCCTGGGCTCGGACATTCGCCTCTGTTGTTCTCGCTATCGCGTCCGCTAAGGCACGACGATGTGCTCGAAGCCATCCTTTTGTTCGTAAAAAATCATGCGAACTGAAAACACGCGACATTCGGAAAATTAGTACTTATTTTAAAAATCAATCCCTAAAAATGTCGACCAGGACACGCATTGACATACTTTTTGTCGGTGCTAGCATTCCTTTTACTCATAGACGAGTAGCCAGGAATGAAACGGAAGATTCATGTCGTCACGTTATGCGTGGCACTCATGGCATGTATGAGTTTAAGTAATACCCATGCCAGTGAAGACATATCGGCGGCAAATCCATCGCAGCAGCGCGATGATCCCCGAATTACTGCCCTGATCGAAAAAGCCAATCGACGTGTCGCGCAGGGTGAATCACCCGGCGTGGTCGAGCGTTGGTTAACCAGCGCTGTGGAAGGTCTGGGTGTCGAAAAAACCCCCGAGCCCTGGGACGTCTATGGCCAGGCTCGCTGGAAAAAGTACAAGCAAGACGAACACTAGCTGCCAGAACGGCAGACAGACCCGTCTTCATCGTTGATTTTCATGACCAGGCAGCCGTCAGGCCGTCTGCCGAACGGCTTTTTTCACATGACCCAAGGAGGAGTCATCCATGCTTCAACACGTCCAAATTCAGCAGGCGCGCCATTTTATCAGCCGCCCTCGCGTGAAATATATCCTGACCATGGCGGCCATGCTGGCGATGTTCCTGCTTCCTCAACTGTGCATGGCGTTTGCGCTGGATATCCAGGCCAAAGGTCAGCAAGCCGTTGACGCCATCAAGCAAGGTGTCCAGTTGATTCTCGTCGTTTCCGTGCTCGGTTCGGGCGTCTTGGCTGCATTCGGCCGCATGAGTTGGGTCACCGTAGGCCAGGTGCTTATTGGTGCCATCGTGGCCGGCCTGGCCACGGAAGTCGTCGATGCGCTCTACGGTGCGGGCGGCTGATATGGCCTTGCGAAGCGATCCCCTGTTCGGAGGCCTGACCCGACCGGCGAGCATGCTCGGCTTGCCGGTGGAAGTGCTTATTTTTGTGCTTGCTGGCGCGACCATCGCATTCCTGCTCGCCGGACTTCTGCACGCCGACGTGAACTGGAAGATCGCCGCACTCGGCATGGGCTGCGTGCTTTACGGAATGGCCCGCCTGGTCTGCGCGCGCGACCCTCGCGCGCTTCGCTACGTCGGCCTGCAACTGAACACCAAGGCACGGCACATGACACGCGACTATTGGCACAGTGGCTCATATGGGCCGCTGGCGTCACGCAAACGTCGCTGATTTCATCGAAGAAACCACCATGCTCTCGCCCAAACAGTCGCTGGTCAATCGTGCACGCAGCCTGCTGGAATACGTGCCATATACGTCGATGGTGTCACCGCATAACCTGCGCACTCAGGCAGGTGATACGTTGACCATCATAAAGATCGGTGGTGCAGCTCATGAAGCCGCCGACGATGATGATATCCAGGCTTGGCACGATGCCCTTACCGGCCTGATTCGCAATATCGCTGCCGAAGATATCGCGCTGTGGATACACACCGTACGCGAACCTCGCTCGGAATATCCCGGCGGGCACTTCGATGACGATTTTGCCGGGCGTTTGAACGATCGCTATCGCGCGAGCCTGAGCGGCCTGCAAATGATGGTCAACTCGCATTACCTGACGGTGATGATACGCGGCAAACTGGCGCGAAATCCCCTGATGAGCATGGGCACGCGCCGCACCATGGAGAGCGTGCAGGAATCCATCCACGACGCGAGTGCACGGCTGGACGAAATCTGCGACACCGTGATGGCCGCGCTCGCCCGCTATGGCGCAAGACGTCTTGAGCTGTATGAAAAGAACGGCGTGGTATTTTCCGAAACACTGGAACTACTCGCCATGCTGATCAATGGCGAACGCCAGCGTATCGCGGTTCCCAAAGGGCGTGTCGCCCACGGCATGCTCAATGCACGCGTGTCGTTCGGGGTCGACCAGCTTGAGCTGCGTATGCCCGACCACACCCGCATCGGCGCGATGCTGGGCGCTGCCGCCTACCAGATCGAACGCACCGAGCCCGGGCACCTCAATGTACTGCTGACGCTTCCTTATCCGTTCGTTCTGACACAGTCGTTCAGCATGTTCAGTCGCGGCAAGGCCATGTCGTCGCTGCAACGCCAACAACGCCTTCTTATCAATGCCGAGGACGCATCGCAAACACAGGTCAACGATATTGCCCAGGCCTTGGACGACCTTGCTGCCGGGCGATCGGTGTTCGGTGAACATCACCTCAGCCTGATGCTGCTTGCCGACGACGCCAAGACGCTGACCGAACGGGTCGCCACAACGCGCTCGGTGCTTGCCGACGCCGGATTCCTGGTGGCGCGAGAAGACGAATGCATCGAGGCCGCTTTTTTTGCTCAGCTACCGGGCAATTTCCAGTTGCGCCCGCGCCCGGCCCCGATTAGTTCAAGCAACATCATCGGCTACACTGGATTCCACAACTATCCGCATGGTCGCTTGCACGGCAACCAGTGGGGCGATGCACTCACGCTGCTAAAGACCACATCAGGCACGCCTTACTATTTCAATTTCCACCTGCCGCCATCGTCGCGCCGCGGCGTTGACGAAAAGGACGCGGACGACCGCGTTGCCGGGCATACGTTGATGCTAGGCCCTACAGGCGCGGGCAAGACGGTAATCCAGGCCTTCATGCTGGCCCAAGCGGAGAAATACAAGCCCACCGTCTTTACGTTCGACAAGGACCAGGGCCAGGCGAATTTCATACGCGCCATGGGTGGCTATTACTCCACCCTCAAGAATGGCGTCCCCACGGGTTTCAATCCATGCACGATGCCCGACTCGCCGGGCAATCGCAGCATGCTGATTCAGTTGGTCAAGCGATGCATCCGAGGCGAAGAAGCCGATTACCGTTTTTCGCCGCAACGGGAAAAGGAAATCCAGGATGCCGTGGATGGTGTCTATGCGATGCCGTTCGAGTCTCGACGTTTCTCGGCCATCCTGGAATTCTTCGACCCTACCGACCCCAATGGTAATGCCGCACGGTTCCGCAAGTGGTGTGCGGGTGGTTCGTTGGGTTGGCTGCTGGACAACCCTCGCGACCTGCTCGATTTTGAGCATGGTCGTCATTTCGGCTTCGACGTCACCGATTTCCTGGAAAATGACGAGACACGTACTGTCACGGTGATGTACCTGTTCCATCGCATGGAGCAGCTCATCGATGGACGCCGCTTTATTCTCAACATGGACGAGTTCTGGAAGATGCTCCAGGACGAGTATTTCGAGGGCAAGGCGCTCGATGCGGTCAAAACCTACCGAAAAAGAAATGCACTTGCTCTGTTCGGTACGCAGAGCCCGGCCGATGTGCTGCGTTCGCGCATCAGCCGCCAGTTGATCGAGCAGTGCGTTAGCCAGTTGTATCTGCCCAATCCCAAGGCCGCGCGCGAAGACTATATCGACGGCTTCAAGCTCAGCGAGCGCGAATACGAAATCGTCAGGAAGGATATGGTCGAGGCCAACTTACGCGGTTTCCTGTTCAAGCAGGGATCGTACTCGACTGTTTGCGAGCTCAATCTGCGCGGCTTCGACGACGAACTGGCGGTGCTTTCCAGCACTGCCAGCAGCGTGGAATGGTCCGAGCGCGCGATTGAGTTGGCCGGCAGGCATCCCGACGACTGGCTCCCCGTCTTTCATCAGATTCGCCGGGAACGGCAATAACCGTCTCTCTGTTCAACCCGCAGGAACCACTCCATGGCAAGGAAAAATCTTCTCAGAGCCGCTACGTTGGGCGTACTCGCCGCAACGACCAGCTTCGCCCAGGCTCAAGACTACGTCGACAGCACCACGGCACCGATCGGCGGCTCCGGGTCTGGCGGAGAGCAGGCCGTCCACGATGCCAAGTCGTACGAAGAGCAACAGGCCCAGACTCAGGTGCTGCGCAAGCAACTTGACGACATGGCCGCGCAGCTCAAGGAGCTCAAGCAACAGACCGACGAAGCAAAAAAAGGCAATGACGCCATTACCGGGTCCAGCGGACAAGGCGGCCTGCAGACTCAGGACTATGCCAAGTCGGTGCCGCGCAACTGGCAGGAAACACTCGATGGCTACAAAAGTGGCGGTCGCGTGCAGGAACTGGCCACCGCCATGGGCGACAAACTCAATGCCGAGCAACAAGAGCTCGATGGCAAGACCGGCGATGACGCTGCCCAGTATTCGCTGGACCAGGGCGTGAAGCGAAGCACGAATGGAAGCGCTCTTAATGCTGCCTCGTACGAAAGCAGCGTGGACCGTATCCAGACGCTCAAGCAGTTGCAGGCGCAGATCGACAAGACGTCTTCGCTCAAGGAAATCGCCGACTTGCAGGCGCGCATCCAGATTGAAAACAGCCTGATTGCCAACGAATTGATCCGCACGCAATCCATGAATGGCCTTTTGCAGCAAAACGAGTTCGCCAAGGCCTATCAAGGAGTCAAGGATATGTCGCTCAAGGAAGCCCAATCGAGCGATTCGAACTAAGCACTCTCGCGCTCGTCTCTCACGCGCGCCTTCGATTATGAAGGCGCGCGCTATCGTGAACCGGAAATCACGCCCCGATGCTAGCTATCGAAATCGCCAATTTTTTCCTGAAGGATATCGTCGATACCCTGCAGGAATCAGTCAATACGGCCTCAGCCAACATGATCGAGATCATCGAGCCTGGCGTGATCGCCATGCTGACGATCTACGTATTGCTATGGGGCGCCGGCATCGCATCGGGGCGCATCAACGAGCCACTGAAGGATGGCATATATCGACTGTTGCGCATCATCTTCATCGTGATGCTGGGCCTTACAGTCGGCAACTATCAGCAAGAAGTGGCTGACTTCTTTCTTTCAGTGCCCACCGAGATCGCCTCCAGGGTGGTAGCCGGTGGCGCCGGCGCCGATACGGGCGGCCTTGCCGACATCATTGATCGGGCGGTCAACCGTGGCTTCGACATCGGCAGCGACATCTGGGAATACGCCAACCAGAAGTTCGGCCTGTTTCATTTCAGCTATATCGTTTACTACATCCTGGCAATCATCATTTTTATCTGCGTGGCCATCATCGCGGGTATCGCCACTGCCATGGTGTTTGTCGCATATATCGGCCTTTCGGTCGTACTGGCGGTGGGCCCGCTATTCATCGCCATGGCGATCTTCCAGCCCACTTACAAGTATTTCGATGGCTGGCTGAGCCAGATCATCAGTTTCTCGGTGCTCTTCATTCTTGTGGCGACGACGATTTCGATCTGCTTCACGTTCATGGAGACCTACCTGGAGACCATCAAGGGCGGCAAGGCAGTCGACGCTGCGATCGGCATGTTGAAGGTGCTGGGCGCCACCGCTGCCATTGTTGCTGCACTGTTCGAATCCAAGAGTATCGCCAGCGCCCTGGTCAGCGGCGCGCAAATGACCGGGCAAAGCCTGGTCGCTAGAGCCATGGGTGCAGCCCAAGGCGCACAGGTCCACGCGCAAGTGGCACGCGCGATGATGCCCTCGCGCGCGGCCAGCGGCGCGGGCAGATCCAGCGCCGCCCTTCCCAGTCGTGATGCGGGCGGCTCGGCCTCCCGTGCACGCCTGACTTTCCCTCGTTAAACGACATCCCTCCCGGAGCCATGCCGTGAACTTCCGCCTCATCCTCGTCGCCGTGCTTGCCGTATTGCTTGCCGCATGCGGCAAGGGCTTGGAAAAAGCCCCGAAATGCAAGGGCACCTATGAACCCGTCAATTCCCCAGAGCATTACCTGAAGGGCCAGCCGCTGTGAGCCGTCCTGAAATTACCGCCTTCCTGGAAGCGTCACGCGCCTGGGAAACCACGGAGATCATGCGAGCACGCAAGAGCGAACGGCGCGCGTGGCTGTTTGCGGCATTGGGCATCATCATTGGACTGGCCGCCTGCATTGCCGTGGCATTTCTCACACCATTGAAGACGGTCGAGCCGTTCGTCGTACGTGTGGATCAGCGATCCGGCAGTGCCGACATCATCAGTCGCCTGGACGAGAGCACCATCCGCTTCGATGAAGCCATCGACAAGTATTTTGTTTCTCGCTATGTCAACTATCGCGAGGAGTACTCCGACGCGCTGGCGTATTCCAATTACGAAGCCGTGTCGCTGATGTCGACGCGGCAAGTGGGCGATGCCTACTACCAGGCCATCAACCCGAAAAATCCGCGCTCGCCCACGCAAGTCTATGGCAAGGAAGGCGCGGTCGAAGTCACGGTCAATACCATCGTGTTCCTTGGCGAAGGCGTGGCCCAGGTGCGCTTCACCCGCACCGAGCGCATGCCCAATGCGCCTTTGGCCATCACGCACTGGATCGCCACGATCAGCTTCAAATACCTGAAAGCTTCGTTGGATGCCCAGGCCCGGCTGGTCAATCCGGTGGGTTTCCAGGTGACCGACTATCGACTTGACCCTGAAACCACGGGGAATGGCAAATGATCCGTCGCACGATGCTACTCGGTGCCGCGATGCTTATCACGGCAGCTCCAGCGTACGGCGAAGCCGTGCCAGACAAAGGCCGATTCGATGCACGCATGAAAACCGTGACCTATAACCGGGACGATGTGATCCGAGTGATTGGTCATTACGGTTACTCGACAGACATCGAACTGGCGCAAGGCGAAACCGTGCAGGACATCGCCCTGGGTGATTCGCTTGCCTGGGAGATTGCTCCGTCGGCCAATCATTTATTCGTCAAGCCTCGCGAGGATAACGCCGTCACCAATATGACGGTCATTACGGATCGCCGCGTCTACCAGTTTGCCCTCGACGCGCGTCAGAGCCAATCGCCGCGAGACCGCTCGATGTATTTCCAGATCCGCTTGCTGTATCCGGATGACAAGCTGGCTCAGGCCAAGGCCGAACAGGAAAAGCGTGCCGCCGAAGCTTACGCGCGCCGCGTGGAGTCTTCTTTCCGTACGGCATCGCTTCCACTCAACTGGAATTACTATGCTTGCGGCACACGCGAGATACGCCCCGTCGAGGTCTATGACGACGGCCGCTTCACGTACTTGCGCTTTCCCGGAGCTCAGGAAATCCCCTCGGTCTTCATGATCAACGCCGATGGCTCGGAGAGCATCGTCAACGGCGCCATGAATGGCGATCGCTATGTCATCCAGATCACTGCCCGCAAGCTGGTGCTTCGCAAGGGCAAGGCCGTCGCATGCCTGGAGAACCGAAGCTACAACCCTTATGGCGTGAATACGCCCACGGGTACGGTCAGCCCCGATGTAGAGCGTGTACTGAACGTGCCAGCGAAGCGATCACCCGTGCTGCTTCCTGCACCGGACACCGAGCGCACGCCCTCGCAAACCACGCCACGCCCGTTGCATATCCAGGGCATCACACCTGAGCCGACCGCCGGAGACAAGCATGTTCCGTGACGCCAATCCCAACCCGGCGCCCGACCAGGATAACGAGCTTGCCGCACGCGGCATACCGCAGGTTGGTCGCAAGCGCAAAGGCAACAAGTACATGCTGCTTTTTGCCGTTGGCTGCTGTGTCGTATTCGCCATCGCCATGGGTAGTCGCGCGATGCTGGACAAGTTACGCCACCGAGGCGAGGCCAAGGCCAAGGAAGCGACCATGGAGCGCGGCCTGCCCGATCTGACGCGCTCGGCATTCGACGCCAAGAACGCCCCGCCACCGCCTCCAGACAAGCCTGGCGCGCCTGCGCCTGCTACCAGTACCGGCCTCACCGCCCAACAGAAAGCCGCCATGGATCTTGCCGAACGACGCAAGCGTGCGCCACTGCTCAGCATGGGCGGCGCCAAAGGTGGAGCTACTCAAAGCAACGGCAACGGCGCACTTACCGCAACCGCCGGAGGTGGCGGCGTCGGTGGCGGCTCGTCTTTGAGTCGTGCCCTCAGTGCCACGCGCACAGTGGAGGTATCGGCCAGCCAACTTACCGATCCAGACCTGACCCTGACCCAGGGCAGCTTCCTCGATTGCACCTTGGTCACGGCGATCAACAGCCAGATGCCAGGCATGACATCTTGCACGCTCAGCCGCAATATCTATTCCACCAATGGTCGCGTGCTTCTGCTCGAACGAGGCACGCGTATCGTCGGACAGTATCAATCGGCACAGCTCAGGCAGGGCATGGACCGCATCTTCGTGCTGTGGACACGAGCTGAGACACCCAACGGCGTCGTGATCAACCTCGACTCGCCCAACGCCGATTCGCTGGGTCGCTCTGGCCTGGAGGGCAAGATCAACCACCATTTCTGGCAACGCTTCGGCGCTGCCCTGCTGGTATCGGTGGTGGACGATGCTGCGCAATATGCCGTCAATAGCCGATCGCGCAATGGCAGCACGAACAATAATTTCAACTTCAACAGCACCGGTAGCGCTGCCAATGACGCTGCGTCGATTATCGTGGAGAGTACCGTCAATATCCCCCCGACACTCGACCGTGCCCAAGGTGGCTCCGTGGGCATCTTCGTGGCACGCGATCTGTATTTTGGCAGCGTCTATTCGCTCAGCCCCACGACGGCCAACCCATGAGCGTGGTGGAACTGGACAGCCCGGTCAACGTGTCGGCCATCGCCACGTACTTGCTTCCGCTGCAGCGGCTATTGGCCGGTGATATCACCGAGGTAGTGATCAATCGGCCGGGTGAGGCGTGGACCGAAGGACGCGACGGTTGGCGACGCCACGACATGCCAGAGCTCAGTTACGATCATCTGCGCATGCTGGCCAAGCTGATCGCCACATCCACGCATCAGACCATTTCGGAAAATGCGCCGGTGGTGTCGGCTGCGCTGCCTGGTGGCGAGCGTGTGCAGGCAATCATTCCGCCCGCCGTCCCGCTGGGCACGGTAAGCCTGACCATCCGCAAGCCGTCACAACTGCGCCTGACCCTGGCCGATTACGAGCGCAGTGGTGCGTTCGAGCGTGTGGTCCTGGGCCATGACATCAACGAGGCTCTGGAGAGCGAACTGCACGGGCACCTGCGGGCAGGACGGATTCGCGCATTCCTCGAACTGGCGGTCCAGAATCGGCAGAACATCGTGGTCTCCGGCGCCACCGGCTCGGGCAAGACCACCATCATGAAGACACTGGTGGATCTGATTCCCGCCAACGAACGCCTTATCACGATCGAAGACACACCCGAACTGGACATCCGCAACCAGCCCAACCATGTGCGGCTGTTTTATTCCAAGGACGGACAAGGCGTCAGCAACGCGACGCCCAAGCTTTTGCTGGAATCATGCCTGCGCATGAAGCCCGATCGCATCATGCTTGCCGAGCTACGCAGCGAGGAAGCGTTCTACTTCATTCGCAATGTCAATTCCGGCCATCCCGGATCGATCACTTCGGTGCATGCCACCAGCCCGCGCCTGGCGATCGAACAGTTGATGCTGCTGGTCAAGGAGTCCTCAGGTGGCGCGCACCTGTCGCGCGAGGACATCAAGCAACTGCTTTTCATGCTGGTCGACATCGTCATCCAGTTCAGCGTGGTCAATGGACGGCGCTGCGTCACCGGAATCTACTATGAGCCAGAACGTAAGCGTTCCATCCTGGCTTAAGGTCGTAGCGGCCTGCCTGCTGGTGCCGGTGGCCATTGTGCTTTGGCTTTACCTGGCCGGCTGGATTTTTGACTGGATGGTATTTCGCGGGAAGGGCCCCAAGGTGGACCTGTTCACCTGGTTCACCTATCACCAGCATTATGGTGACGATCCAGCCGTGCGCAAAAAGCTGATGATCAGCGCCCTGCTGGCCACCGTGGTCACGCTCTCACCCAGCGCCCTGCTCTGGCTCAAGCCACGCAAGCCGTTGCATGGCAACGCACGCTTTGCCAACCTGGTCGAGATACGCCGCGCGGGCCTGCTGACCGCCGATGGCGATGGCATCGTGCTGGGCCGCAAGGGTGACCAGTTCCTCATGGCGGGGCTTGCTCAATTTCCGCATGTGATGCTCGCCGCGCCTACCGGTTCGGGTAAGGGCGTAGGTGTGGTGATTCCCAATCTGTTGAACTGGAATCACTCGGTCATCGTGCTGGATATCAAGCAGGAAAACTGGACGTTGACGGCGGGCTTTCGCCAGCGTCACGGGCATGAGGTATACCTGTTCGATCCGGCATCGCCAACACGCCAAACCCATCGCTGGAATCCTCTGGGGTACATCCGCGACGAGGAGGGCCTGCGCGTGGACGATATCCAGAAAATCGGCAATATCATCTTTCCGGACGTGGAAGGCACCGAGCCAATCTGGAGTGCAAGCAGCCGCGCCCTGTTCCTTGGCCTGGTGCTCTACATCATGGAAACACCAGGCATCCCGCTGACACTGGGCCAGGTAGCGCGAGAGGCGTTTGCCGATACGGAAAACCGCCTTATCGACATCATCAACGAGCGCCGTCTGGCGCGCCAACCCTTGTCGCCGCTATGCGAGAGTGCATTGCTCGACTACGCCAATACAGCTGACGACACGCGCACGTCGATCCGCAAGACATTCACCTCGCGCCTGGAGTTGTTTCTCAACCCGATTCTCGACGCGGCGACGTCGGATAACGATTTCGATCTCAACGCGCTGCGCAGGCGCAACATCAGCATCTATATCGGTATCACGCCGGATAATCTTGGGCGCCTGGCCCCGCTGGTCAACTTGTTCTTTCAGCAGGTGGTGGATCTCAATACCCGCGAACTGCCCGAGCATAACAAGGCACTGACCCGGCAATGCCTGTTATTGCTCGATGAGTTCAAATCCCTCGGCAAGCTGCCCCTGATCGTCGATGCGATCGCCTTCCTGCGTGGCTATGGAGTGCGCCTGCTACCCATCTTTCAGTCGCCAAGCCAGATCCGTGAGGTCTATGGCGAGGAAGCGGCCAAGACATTCTTCCAGAATCACGCGGTGCGTATTTCCTACACTCCCGCGGACATCACCTCGGCCACCGAGATCAGCAACGAGCTGGGCAACACCACGGTCAAGTCGGCCTCGCATTCGCGGCCGGATTTCTTTTCACAAGGATCGCGCAGCATCAGCGATTCCGATCAGAGCCGCGCGTTGCTCTTGCCCCAGGAAGTGATGGAATTGAGCATGGATGAGATCCTGGTCTTTGCCCGTGGCTGCAAGCCCGTGCGAGGAACCAAGATACGTTGGTACAAGGACGCTTTATTCAAGACGAGGATTTTGCCGCCACCGAATGTTTCGATAGCACCAGCAGCATCTTATGTAATGCCCTATATGCCAGTCCCCCCGGACGAGGCATAACCATTTGTCGAAAGTCATGCCATGGGGCGTCACCGCATGGCCATGGAAGAGCACGCACAAAAGGATGGTTCCATGTACCAACGCTATAACCAACCCAATTTCAATAAAGAGCTGGCCGGCACAGAGGCCAATCCCACGTGGGATCGCGACCTGGCAAGGCTCGCCAGCGCCACATATCGCCCTGATGATCAGATGGGTGAACTTCCCAAGGGCTGGAGAGTGCTGACTCCGCGCGAATATCCCCCCGGCATTGTCGAGCACGAGCACGCGGCTGGTCCAGGCAAGACCCAGCTCAACGATTCATCCAAATTCCGTGCCTGCATTTTCAAACATGACAGCGGTCGGCATGTCGTCGCCTTCCGTGGCACCAAGACCAAGAGCTGGGGAAAGGCCGAGTCGCTTTCGGATTTTGCGGGAAGCTGGATGAAGGACCTTGGCGTGAATATCGGCCAGAGCACCGGCTTCGAGACGAAGCAATACGAACTGGCGCTCAAGATTGCACAAAAAGCCAAGGCTGAGCTGGGAGATTCCGTCGTATTTACCGGACACTCCCTGGGTGGCGGACTGGCGGCGACCGCGTCCCTCTACACGGGAAACACCGCGGTCACCTTCAATCCTGCCGGCGTGCACGATAATACGATCTTGAAGGCCAACGCATTCCCGGACGAGGCCAGAGCCCGCGCAGGGGGAGGCTCCATTCGTAAGATCGTCGTCGACGGAGATGCTCTCGACGCCATTCAGGAGAAGCTCAAGAACTGGAATATCCCGTCCGCGCCCGGCGCGACGAGCCGCCTGGACCATCCTCACTTCCAAGCCGGCGAAGGGAAGGGCAAGTACCTGCACGGCCTGGAAGCAACGATATCGGCCATGGATAACGACCAGAAGTTCCTTGATGGTGAACGTCCGGAGAAGTTGTGGCGCGACATAGCGCTATCGCACAGCGGGGGCGATGCATCGATCCGCAAGCAGATAGATACCTATCATTCCTATCTGGCCGACAATAAAGGCAAGCGACCGCTGGAACAGCTTGCCAATCGTGCCGTTGCATCGCTGGTACATGATGAGCATCGCATTCGCGCGCCGGGCGAAAAGTTGGCCGATCATCGAGTTGCCGATGCTGGTGCTTCGCGTCGATCAACAAGCCATGATGCCGATTACGATCGAAACCTGGGGCGGGAGTATGCCTCCACACAGTTCAGACCGTCGAACAATGATGCCTCTGAAAGGCCTGCCTTTCGGGAAGATTCCGAATTAGCTGACATCCTTCGAAAGTCGTATATGGACACCCATGACAGGGCTCAATCTGCGCCTCAGCAGGCAGAATCCTCGCACTTCCAAGACCGCAGCCCCCATGCTGCCTCTATGCAAAACACACCGCCGCAACAACAAGGGCGGCGCTTTTACGGAGAAGGGTTGGGGCTGGGATTGAATGTCGACACTTCAGCACGCATGCTCTCGGCGCGTACCGACGTTGGGTCCACGCCGAGCGCCCCCACCACCGCCAGTCACGAACACATGAGCGCGAGAATTCCTTCGACCGGGCGCGCTGACCTGTCGGGGTCCTTGCAGCCACCCAGCCCACAACTGGAGGGCGGGCATCGCCAAAGATCCACGACGGATCTCGAGCGACTAGGGGGCCAGTTGGCTGAACTTCAGGCCGCCGAACGACGCAGAGAGGTGACGTTGGTGCAAAGAAGGCCATCAGGCAATATTTCAAGCGCCTCTTCAAGCGACGACGAGAACACCAGCGCCAGAGGCCGAGGGGGTCGCGGGGGCCGCGGAGGCCGCGGAGCCTGAGGTCTCAAGGGCACCGATGCTGGCCGCCAATGCCCCCCAGGCTTCAATGCGTGGCAAAACCATATTCGGCCAGCACCGGCCTTAGCGCGGCGGTCCAGATCGCATAGCCGGCCGGTTTCATGTGCAGGCCATCCTCGCGCAGCAGTTCTGCGCGTGGATGGCCTTGTGCATCGAGCATGGCCTGGGTGTCATCGACGAAACGCAGGTTTGGCTTGCCGCGCATCCATTGCGCGATTCCCGCGTTGGCCTCGCGCATTGCCGGCCACAGCGCCTGACGCGCCAGGGAAGGTTTGATCGACAGGTACACGATGTCCACTGTGGGCAAGTCCTTGCGCACGCGCGCGACGAACGCCTGGAAATCCTTGATCACTTGGCCGGCGCTCGCACCCTCGGCAATATCGTTGTCGCCCGCATACATCACGATGACCTTGGGATGATATGGCGTCACGATGCGATCCACGTAGAAGGTGGAATCGGCGATGGCCGAACCGCCGAACCCGCGGTTGATCACCGGCACACCCGGAAAATCCTGGGCCAGCGAGGTCCAGAAGCGAATCGACGAACTGCCAATGAACAGCACACCATGCTGCGGCGGCGCCTGTTCATGGTCTCGCGCCTGGAAGGCGGCGATATCGGCCGTCCATTGCGAAGGAGGCGGTTGGGTGGCCCAGGCAGGGGCGGCCAGAGCCAATAGCCATGCCAAGACCAGGGGCAGACCAGTGCGGCAGGCACGATTCATGGACTCATCTCCAGGGTGCAAACCCCGAGCATAGCCCCCTCCTCTGGCGGTAGCAGCCCAGGCCGCTGAATCGGCACCCAATTGTCACCGGGCGGGCGCATACTGGGCGGTGAAATCCCGCTCGGGTCCGTGTATCCTGTGCGCCCCTTTTATCTCTTTATCCGAAAAGAAGGATATTTGCCGCAATGAGCAACTACCTCTTCACCTCTGAGTCGGTGTCCGAAGGCCATCCGGACAAGGTTGCCGACCAGATTTCCGACGCCGTCCTCGATGCGATCCTTGCCCAGGATCCGCGCGCCCGTGTGGCTTGCGAAACCCTGGTGAAGACGGGCGTGGCCATTGTCGCGGGTGAGGTGACTACCAGCGCCTGGATCGATCTGGAAGCGCTGACCCGCAAGGTCATCGTGGACATCGGCTACAACTCCTCGGACGTCGGCTTCGACGGCGAAACCTGCGGCGTGCTGAACCTGATCGGCAAGCAGTCGCCGGACATCAACCAGGGCGTGGATCGCAAGAAGCCGGAGGAACAGGGCGCTGGCGACCAGGGCCTGATGTTCGGCTATGCCACCAATGAAACGAAGGATTTCATGCCGGCGGCGATCTATTACTCGCATCGCCTGGTCGAGCAGCAGGCCAAGATCCGCAAGAAAAAGAACTCGCCGCTGCCCTGGTTGCGCCCGGACGCCAAGAGCCAGGTGACGCTGCGCTACGAGAATGGCGAGGCCGTGGCCATCGACGCTGTCGTGCTGTCGACCCAGCATGATCCTAGCGTCAAGCAGAAGGACCTGGTGGAAGCCGTGCGCGAGCACATCCTCAAGCCTGTGCTGCCGGCCAAGTTGCTGCACAAGGGCACCAAGTTCCACATCAACCCGACCGGCAAGTTCGTTATCGGCGGCCCGGTGGGCGACTGCGGCCTTACCGGCCGCAAGATCATCGTCGACACCTACGGCGGCTGGGCTCGTCACGGTGGTGGTGCGTTCTCGGGCAAGGACCCGTCCAAGGTGGATCGTTCTGCCGCTTACGCCGCGCGTTATGTGGCCAAGAACATCGTGGCCGCCGGCATTGCCGACCGCTGCGAAGTGCAGGTTTCCTATGCCATCGGCGTGGCCGAGCCCACGTCCATCTCGGTAACCACGTTCGGCACCGGCAAGATCGCTGACGAGAAGATCGAAAAGCTGATTCGCAAGCACTTCGACCTGCGCCCTTACGGCATCATCAAGATGCTCGACCTGATTCACCCGATGTACCAGCAGACTGCCAGCTACGGCCACTTTGGTCGCACGCCGCACGAAGTAAAGGGTCCGGATGGCAAGACCTACACCGCTTTCTCGTGGGAGAAGACGGACAAGGCCGAAGCGCTGCGCGCCGATGCAAAGCTCAAGTAAGCATCGTTTGCGTTGAACAGAGAAGCCGCCTTCGGGCGGCTTCTTTTTTGCGCCCGGCACGCTCATGCTCTGCATCATGCACAAGGCATTGCTCCAGGCGGCACAGGAGCCCGCGTTGATCGGACGCGGGCATTTGCGCGCGCGCATCGAATTGCTCGATGCGCTGGAAGAAGCACTGTTCCTGACGCCCGAAGCATCGGCGTTGCGGCAGGCGATCGACCGTCTGGAAGCGATCAACCAGGCGCTGTTCGACGACCTGCGAGACGCCATCATGCGCGGCGACGGTGCTGCGGCTTGGCAACCATGGTCCAGCCCAGCCACGGACACGTCGCCAGGTTATGACTATCGCGATGCGCTGGTCAGTGGCGTGTTGCGCCTGCCTGAGCCACAGGGTGAGATAGCCGCGTTGGCACCGGGCATGGTGTTTTACCAGCCCACACCGGCACGGCGGATCTTCGACCTGTTGGCGCTTTGCCCGCTGCGCGCCGACGATGTACTGGTCGACCTGGGCGCGGGCCTGGGACATGTGTCGATGCTGACGGCCGCCTGTTCAGCCGCCGCGAGTATCGGCATCGAACACGAGGCAGCTTACGTGGAAAGCGCACGTGCGGCCGCGCAGGCATTGCGTCTTGAACGAGCACGCTTTGTCGTGGGGGATTTGAATGAGCTAGCGCTCGGCGGGGGCACGGTGTTTTACCTGTATACGCCGGTGACAGGCTCCTTGCTGCAAGCATTGATCGAACGCCTGCGCCAGGAAGCCTCGCAGCGCCCGATTCGCGTTGCCAGCCTTGGGCCTTGCACCGCGGTGCTGGCCGATGCGCCAGGGTTTCATCCACTGTGTATCGAGGGCGAGCATCGCGTGGCGTTGTTCGTTGTCGGGGGCGATCCCGCGTTGCCCTTTACGCGGTAGAGCGACTTCAGTCGCGAAAGCGATGTGCGACGGGGTCGCACATCGGCCCTTCAGACCGGCAAGCTGAGCACATGGAGATATGCCCGCCAGATGAAGAGTTAAACAGGTATATGGCAGCACATGGCCATTGCAGGAGCGAATTCAATCGCAATGCAAGGCGCAACGTGGTCGTGGCTTAGGGATTTTCATAGCCCCGATCTGCGACTGGTCGCAGATCGCATCGCCAACGAATTGGCTCCTACCAAGCTAGGCAGATGGTGATCAGGCATAACGCGGCGAAGTCAGCGCCGTGGCGATACGCCCTGCGTGAGCATGGCTACAGCGTGGCGCGCGATGGTCTCGGTATCCAGATGCGCATTCAAGGGGTCATCCTGGCAGCGTCGCATCGCGGCGATGGGCAACGCGGTGAGGCCAAGCAGTGAGATAAACAGCAGCGCCGGCTCGATGTCAGGATTGAGGTGACCTTGTTCCTGCCAGCGGCGCACCCGCTCGACCATCGTCGCCTGACGCTCGATACCGAAACGCTTGCGCATGTGCTGCTTGAAGATGTTGTTCTCGCTGATCATCTCGCGAATCCACAATGCCCCGAACCACGGCAATCGCGCATGGGTCGCGACCAATCGCTCGACAACCAGGCTCAACGCGCGAACCGGATCTTCCGCATACTCCTGAAAGATGGCCTCGATGTTCGCGCGCGCAGGCACGATGCGCTCATCGATCAAAACGTCGAACAACTGTTCGCGCGTCTTGAAGTAGTAGTGCGCCATGGCAGGTGTCATGCCGGCATGGCGCGCAATCGCACTCAGCGTGGTCTCGGCCACGCCCTGTTTGGCGAATAGCTCCAGGGCGATGTCCAGCAACCGCTCGCGCTGGTCCTTACGGTTGGCGGTCTGGCCGGCGGGCCGGCCTGGGCGGCGCGTGGTTGAGCTGGTTTTGGTCGGCACAGGAACTCCCTAGATGGCTCCATTCTAAAGGTCCCTGCCCAATGGATTGACGACGGGCGACCAAAGTCTCAATATTAATGAACTCATTAATTAATTCAACGCCGATGACCGCCCCTTCCGCGCCCGAAGCCACCCCAGTCCACGTTGCCGCGGATGCAGCACCCGCGCATCCCCCCATCCATCTGTTGTTTGGCGCGCTGATGCTGGTATTGCTGCTGGCCGCACTGGACCAGACCATCGTCTCAACCGCCTTACCCACCATCGTAGGCGAGCTCGGCGGCTTCGAGTCGCTGTCCTGGGTGGTCACCGCCTATCTGCTTGCCTCCACCATCGTGGTACCGCTCTACGGCAAGTTCGGCGACCTGTTCGGGCGCAAGGTGGTGATACAGACAGCCATCGCGATTTTCCTCATTGGCTCGGTACTGTGTGGCGTGGCGCAGACCATGGACCAGCTGATCCTGACTCGCGCCCTGCAAGGCCTGGGTGGCGGCGGCCTGATGGTGAGCACGATGGCGGCTATTGGCGATGTGATCGCGCCCTCCGAACGCGGGCGCTACCAAGGCCTGCTGGGTGGTGTGTTCGGCCTGGCCACGGTGATTGGACCGCTGATCGGCGGTTTCCTGGTGCAACATCTGAGCTGGCGCTGGATTTTCTATATCAACCTGCCGCTGGGCTTGGCCGCGCTGCTGGTGATTGCCGCCGTATTCAAGCCCCATGTTCGTCACATCAAGCACGAGATCGACTACTTCGGCGCGCTGTTCCTGGCGCTTGGGCTGACTTCGATCATCCTGTTCACCACGCAGGGCGGCACGGTGTTGCCGTGGTCGTCCGGTCAACTGTGGGCCACGCTGGGCTTCGGCCTGGTATCGCTGGTCGGCTTCGTGATGGAAGAACGCCGGGCTGCCGAACCCATCATCCCATTGGCACTGTTCGGTCAGCGCACGTTTGCACTGTGCTGCCTGATCGGCTTCCTGGTCGGTGCATCGTTGTTCGGCTCGATCACCTACCTGCCGCTCTACCTGCAAGTGGTCAAGGGTGCCTCCCCGACTGGCGCAGGTTCTCAGCTGATTCCGCTGATGGGCGGCGTGCTGCTGACCTCGATCATCAGCGGGCGAGTGATCAGTCGCATCGGCCGTTATCGCATGTTTCCGATCGCAGGCATGGCGATCGCTTCGATCGGCCTGGGCCTGCTTGGCACGCTTCAAGACGATACGCCGACCGCCACCCTTTATCTCTACACCGGCGTGCTTGGTGCCGGCCTTGGCATGGTGATGCAGGTGCTGGTGCTGGCGTCGCAGAACAGCGTGGAAGCCAGGCACCTGGGTGTGGCTACCTCGGGCGTCACGCTATTTCGCTCGATTGGTGGATCCGTCGGCGTCGCCACGTTTGGCGCCATCTTCACCCTGCATCTCAACGAGCGGCTGACCACGTTCATGCCCCCGCCGCCACCGAATGCACCCCCACGTGCGCTGCGCCCGGACATGATCGACAAGCTCCCCCCGGATCTGCACCAGAAATTCCTGGTGGCGTTCGATACATCGCTGCAAGGCGTGTTCCACATCGCCGCCGTGGTGGCAGTCATCGGCTTTGCATTGGCGTGGCTGCTCAAGGACATTCCGTTGCGTGCTCAACGGCGGTGAGGTCGCGCGCTTAAGGGCAGTGAGGCCGCTCGCTATGCGAGCTGTGAGGCCGGCGGCTCTCGCCGCCTGTAAAGAGAGAAAAGCGAGAGCCGACCAGCATGTGGCGGTCGGCTCTTCTCTTTACTGTTCACAGCGCCGCAGGCGCGGCCTCACAGCTCGCACAGCGAGCCCTCTCACCCCCGGTTTGCGCCGGACAGCACATCCACCCAGACGGCCAGCACGAGGATCACGCCCTTGATGATCATCTGCCAGGAGTTGTCCACGTCCATCAACTGCATGCCGCTATCCAGGCTGGCCATGACCAGCGCACCGATCAGCGCGCCATAGACCGTACCGGAGCCACCGCGCATCGACGTGCCACCGATGAAACAGGCGGAGATGGCATCCAGTTCTGCTCCGGTACCGGCCGATGGAGAGCCCGAGCCGGTGCGGGCGACAGTAATGATGCCGGCAAAGGCGCACATCAGGCCCATCAGGGCGAAGACGATCAGTTTCACGCGACCCACATTCACACCGGACAGGCGAGTGGCCTCCATGTTGCCGCCGACGGCATAGATGTGACGGCCGAATACCGTCTGCGTCGAGACATAGGTGAACGCGGCGAGCAGCGCGAGCAGAATCATCACCGGGATCGGAATGCCGTTGGCGTCGTTGAGCATGCGGATGAACCCGCCGATGAACGCACCGATGACAGCCAAGCGCAGCACGTCCACCCACAACGCTGCCTGCTGCAAGCCCAGGCGGCCTCGACGCACGCGACGGCGTACGGTCAGGCCCACCAATGCTAGGAAGATCGCCGCACCGATCCAGATCGACAGCTTCACGGGCACGAAGCCCTGGCCCAGGGCAACCAGGTTGTCCGGAGCCGGGGCGATGGTGGAACTGCCAGTGGCGTAGAGCACGATGCCCCGGAATGCCAGCATGCCGCCCAGGCCAACGATGAAGGACGGCACCCGCAGGCGCGTCACGATGAAGCCATTGAAGGCACCGATGAACAACCCGAGCAACAGCACTGCGCCAATCGCCGGCCATGTACCCCAGCCGGCGTTGACGGTGAGGATGGCCACCACGCCGCCGAGCAGGCCCAGCTGCGAGCCCACGGACAGGTCGATTTCACCCGCGATGATCACGAATACCATGCCGCACGCGAGCATGCCGGTGATCGCCATTTGCCGGAACAGGTTCGACAGGTTGTTCGGCGTGATGAAGGCCGAGTCGGTCTTGAGGTGGAAGAAGATCCAGATCACTGCCACGGCGATGAGCAGGGCGAGGATCTTGTAGCGAACGAAAAGTTGCTGGACTTTCTGGGACTGCATGGAACGGGTTTCCCTTGCGAAGCGTGGAAATGGGGTGGGAAATTCAGGCGGCGTGCGCCGGCCCTTCGGCGGCATGGGAGATCGCCGCGGCGAGCACCTGCTCCTGGGTCAGGCCGACGTTGGGGAAGTTGCCGCGCAGCTTGCCGTCTCCCACGACCAGCACGCGATCACTCACACCAAGCACCTCGGGCATTTCCGAAGACACCATGATGATCGCCACCCCCTTGCATGCCAACTCGAACATCAGCTTGTAGATGTCGTATTTGGAACCGACGTCGACGCCACGGGTGGGTTCGTCCAGGATCAGGACTTTCGGTTGCGGCAGCAGCATCTTGGTCAATACGGCTTTCTGCTGGTTACCGCCAGACAAGCCGACGATGGCCAGTTCGGGGCTGGCGGTCTTGACGCGCAGGCGCTTGATCTCCGCCTCGACCACTTGCAACTCGGCCTGTCGATCGATGGTGCCTGCGTGCGCATAGTGCGACAACGTCGCCAGGGTAATGTTGTCACCCACGCCTAGTAACGGCACGATGCCCTGGCGCTTGCGATCCTCAGGTACGAGCGACAGGCCTGCGCGAATGGCCTGTTCGGGTGTCTTTACCTTGACGGGTTTGCCTTCAAGCAGGATCTGCGCTTCGCTGCGACCGGCATAGGCGCCAAAGATCGCCGAGACCAGTTCGGTGCGGCCAGCGCCCACCAGGCCGGCGATACCCAGGATCTCGCCGCGGCGCACTTCGAAGGAAATATCGTCCACACGCTTTCGATTGGGATTGGTGACATCCCAGCAGGTGACGTGACGCGCCTCCAGTACCACCTCACCAATATCGTGCTCCACGCGGGGAAACAGATTCTCGATATCACGCCCGACCATGGCGGTAATGATGGAGTGCGTGGTCATCTGGCTCATCGGCTGGGTCACGATGTGCTTGCCGTCGCGAATGACGGTGACGGTGTCGCACACGCGTGCCACTTCATCGAGCTTGTGCGAGATGTAGACGCAAGCCACGCCATCGCGCTTGAGATCTTCGATGATCGACAGCAACGTGTCGGTTTCGGCCGAGGTCAGCGAGGAGGAAGGCTCGTCGAGAATCAACAGGCGCGCATCCTTGGCCAGCGCCTTGGCGATCTCGAACAATTGCTGGTAGCCGCCGCCGTAGTTCATCACCGGCGCGGCCACATTGACATCCTTGAGCTTGAGCCGTGCCAGCAGGGCATCGGCCTTGGCATACATGGTGTCGTAATCCATCACGCCACCAAAGCGCGTGCTCTCGTTGCCGAGGAAAATATTCTCGGCAACGGAAAGCTGCGGCACCAGCATCAGTTCCTGGTGGATGATCACGATACCCGCCGCTTCACTGTCGCGCACCGACGCGGCCCTGAGTGGCTTGCCGTCGAAGAGGATTTCGCCTTCCCAGGTGCCATAGGGATACACGCCCGAGAGCACTTTCATCAACGTGGACTTGCCCGCACCGTTCTCGCCGCACAGGCCTACGCATTCGCCGGGCCGCACCGCCAGATCGATGCCGTTGAGCGCGCGTACGCCTGAAAATTCCTTGACGATGCCACGCATCTCGAACAGGTAGGGGCTCATCAATGGCATGTCCTTGGATAGTGCCCCGCGCCACTTGAAATAGACGCGGTCGTCAGAAGATTGATCAGGCTGTGCGTATCAGCCGGGTCCGAAAGGGTAACGCATGACGGCAAGGGCAATGTACAACCGAGCGCCAAGGCCCCCTCCCCCGGCCTGGCCGGGAGAGAGCGCTGGGGCAAGAAGGCAGGCGAAACGACGCACTCCGGCAGACCGTAGCCGCGATGGTCGCAACGCTCTTGCCCCGTATCACGCAAGGCGATCACGACAAGTCAGTTCCCCACCTGTGCCGGGGTGTAGAAGCCGTCCTTCACCACCAGGTCAACATTGCTCTTGGTCAGCAAGGTCGGCGTCAACAGGATGGTATCGACGTCCTTCTTGCCATTGTTCATCTTGGCGGTGAACTTGGGCGTCTCGCCCTTGGCGTATTGCACGGCCAACTCGGCGGCATCGGTAGCGATGGTCTTGATTGGCTTGTAGACCGTCATCGTCTGCGTGCCAGCCTTGATGCGCTTGATCGCCGCCAGGTCGGCATCCTGACCGGAGACGGCTACCTTGCCAGCCAGCTTCTGGCCTTGCAGCGCGGCGATGGCACCGCCCGCCGTGCCGTCATTGGACGCAACGATCGCCTGGATGTTGTTCTTGTTGGCAGTGAGCGCGTTTTCGATGATCGACTGCGCCTTGGATGCAAGCCACTCATCCGTCCACTGCTGGCCCACGATTTTCACCGCGCCGCTCTTGACCAACGGGTCGAGCACCTTCATCTGGCCCTCGCGCAGGATCTTGGCGTTGTTGTCCGTGGGCGCGCCGCCGAGCAGGAAATAATTGCCCTTGCCACCCGTGGCATCGACCACGCCTTGCGCCTGCATCTGGCCGACCTTGTCGTTGTCGAACGAGATATAAGCATCGACGTCGGCATTGAGGATGAGGCGATCGTAGGAAATCACCTTGATGCCGGCCTTCTTGGCCTCGGCCACCACGGTGGTCAGCGTCTTGGCGTTGAATGGCACGATGACGATCACGTCGACCTTGCGTGCGATCAGGTTCTCGATCTGCTGCAACTGCTTCTGCTCGTTGGCATCGGCCGACTGCACCGACACCGTGGCACCCTTGGCTTCGGCCGCCTGCTTGAAATAGTCGCGATCGCGGGTCCAGCGTTCCACGCGCAGGTCGTCGATCGAGAAACCGATGACGGGTTTGTCCTTGCTTGCATGCGCTGCCGGGGCAGCGAAGACACCCGCTGCCATCATCGAGACAGCCAACAGGCTGTGTAGGATATTTTGCTTCATGCTCTCCTCCATGCGTTTCGGTCGGGGTCGCCCATCAGGACGGGCGAGAATCGCCGCCTGCGGCGGCGTGGGGATAAAGGGGTTTGAGCTGTTCGTACGAGCCAAGAAACAGAGGGTGGCGCGTTTGGCGAAAATAAGCATGACGCGCTGCATCGGGATGGCGTACCGCCGTGACCGCAGGCAAGGGACACACCTCATCCATGGATGCATCGGGCTCCACCGCAAGCCGCGCCAACCGCGCCGCGCCCAGGGCTGGCCCAACTTCACCGCCACTACGCAATACCAGTGATTTGCCAAGGATATCGGCGAGCATTTGTGTCCAGTAGGCGCTGCGCGAACCACCGCCGATCACCGTGATCTCATCGCTGCGCACACCCGCGCTTTCCACCGCAAGCAGGCCGTCCAGCAGACCCAGGCCCACACCTTCGAGCGTGGCGTTGGCCAGGTCGGCACGCGTGGTCTGCGGTCCGAGCTGGGTGAACGAACCGCGCGCATGCGCATCGTTATGCGGAGTGCGTTCGCCAGTGAGGTAAGGCAGGAACAACGGGCCGTCTTCGCGCCAGCCCCGGGCCTGGGCTTCATCGAGCAGGCTCGTGACATCGCGCTGACCGGTAAGCTGCGCGGTGAAATCCAGGCAACTGGCGGCATTGAGCATGACCGACATCAGGTGCCAGGTGTCGGGCAAGGCATGACAGAAGCTGTGCACCGCCCGTTCGGGCAACGCATGGAATCCATCGGAAACGGCGAAGTAGACCCCGGATGTGCCCAGCGACAGCATGGCCTGCCCCGGTCGCACGATACCCACGCCCACCGCACCGGCGGCGTTGTCGCCACCGCCGGCGGCCACCGGCACGGTATCCATGCCCCATCGCTCGGCCAATGCCTTGCGCAGGCGACCGGCGGGCTGGTTGCCCTCCAGCACCTGCGGCATGTGCGAGCGATCCAGTCCGGTAGCGGCCAGCATGGCCTCGCTCCATGCCCTGCGGCGTACGTCGAGCCACAGCGTGCCGGCGGCATCGGAAGCATCGGTGATGCATTCGCCGCTCAGGCGCAGACGCAGGTAGTCCTTGGGCAGCAATACCTTGGCCACGCGAGAGAACACATCCGGCTCGTGTCGACGCACCCAGGCCAGCTTGGGCGCTGTAAAACCGGGCATGGCCAGGTTGCCGGTCACTTCGCGCAAGATCGGCAGTTGTTCCAGCTCGGCGCATTCCACATCCGAGCGCCCGTCATTCCACAGAATGGCCGGCCTCAGCACATCATGTGCTTCGTCGAGCAAGGTGGCGCCATGCATCTGCCCGGACAGGCCGATCGCCGCGACACGCCGCGGTTCGCCCTGCGCAAGCACCTCGGTGACCGCCGCATCCGTGGCATCCCACCATGCGGAGGGATGTTGCTCGGACCAGCGCGGATGCGGATGCGATACCTGCAACGGGGCCGATGCGCTGGCGCACACCAGGCCGGCCTCGTCGATCAGCACCGCCTTGACCGAAGACGTGCCCAGGTCGATGCCCAGGTAGAAGCGCTTACCAGACCCCATGTGGCTCGTGGCATCACCCATAAATGTAACGGTTGACGATGTTCTCCAGTCGCTCCTGCTGCCCGGAGACATGCTTCGGCTGGATATCGCGCGAGATTGCCTCATCGGCAAGCGAAGCCAGTGTGAAGCCGCCCTGCAAAATCTTCGATCCGAACGCATCATCCCAGCCCGCGTAGCGACGGGACTTGAGTTCGGCCAGGGTGTCTTTCTCCAGCATGCGCGCGGCGCGCTCCAGGGCCAACGCCAGGGTGTCGATGGCACCGATATGGCCATGGAACAGGTCTTCGGGGGCGCTGCTTTGCCGGCGGACCTTCGTATCGAAGTTGAAGCCACCCGTGGTGAAACCGCCTGCCTTGAGGATTTCGTAGGTCACCAGGGTCATTTCCTCGACGCTGTTGGGGAACTGGTCGGTGTCCCAGCCGTTCTGCGGATCACCGCGATTGGCATCGATGGAACCGAAGATACCCAGCGCAATCGACGTGGCCACTTCATGGTGGAACGAGTGACCGGCCAGCGTGGCGTGATTGGCCTCCAGGTTGGTGCACACCTCGCTCTCGAGCCCGAACTCCTTCAGAAAGCTGTATACCGTGGCGGTGTCGTAGTCGTATTGGTGCTTGGTCGGCTCCTGCGGCTTGGGCTCGATCAGGATGGTGCCCTTG
>NZ_DASVMI010000074.1:0-66240 GCF_036384435.1 Dyella sp.
CCCTGATGGAACACCAGGTCGCCCGGGTGATCGGCGCTGGGCGCACGCCAGAAATGATTGAAACCGACGTCATACAAGGTTGCCGACGAGGCGAAGCTGGCGATGTGGCCACCCAGCTCACCAGGCTTGCGATTGGCGCGCACGACCATCGCCATGGCGTTCCAGCGGATCAAGGTACGAATACGCCATTCCAGAGCAGCGTCGCCAGGGCTCTTGGCCTCCTGGTTCGGCGCGATGGTATTGATGTACTCGGTGGTGGGGTCGAACGGCAGGTAACCACCGGCGCGACGCGTCGAGTCGACCATACGCTCCAGCAGGTAGTGCGCGCGTTCGGTGCCGTCGTGGCTGATCACCGCGTTGAGCGATTCGATCCATTCCTGGGTTTCGGAAGGGTCGAGGTCCTGATGCAGGATATCGTCGAGCTGATCCATGGGGATGCTTTTCTCCGCTGCGCCGGGGACGAGGCGCGCTGTAAGTGAATCGCCCCACCTGGCGGCGGGGAACCGGCTGAGTTTAGCTCCGATGCGGCGACGCGCCAATTCATGGCTCCTATATACGGCCGCGAATTGTTGCGACGCACCAATTTGCAAGCAAGCTTAAGTCGCCCACACGACGGACGGCATGGTCAATCATCCATATCGGCTCGCCGCTCGTCGCGTTCGGCCCTGAGCCGGCGTAGTGCCCCGCGATAAAGACCGATGCGCTCATCATCGGAGCACAAGGCACGGCTCACACTACCGATATCCCGCTCGATATCGTCGAGACTGACCATAAGGGCCTCCTTTTGCTGCCCTGCCTGTGCCGCCCGCAAACGCCATCCAGCCACGCTGCCAGCTATCAACTTTGAGTGGGACGACTCGGCGGGCGAAAACTGCGCCTCACGCACAAGCAACTGGCTTATGTGAGCCGTCGCCGTGGCCATGGCTCGCTCGCTCACGGCGATCCGCGCGAGCATATCGTCGCGCTCACGCGACAACCGTTGCAGGTGCAGCATGCGTTTCTGGCGGCGGCAATCAACGATCTCGGTCATGCCAGGCAAGGCTCGCAAGGTCCCCGCAGGCCACTTCATCCGATCCCGCCTTCAACCAATTCCGCCAGCCTGTCACGCATTGCCTCCCATTCGGTCGCCTCTCCCAACGGCTGCTGCAGAAAATGCTGGATCGAAGGCCTGCGCTCCACGGCGCGGTCGAGTTCGGCATCCGCACCCTGACGGTATTCACCGAGCCTTATCAACAATTCGGACTTCTTGTAGGCAGCAAGCCATCCGCGCACCATGGTGGCCTGTGTTCGTTGCTCGGCATCGCAAACGTTATTTGCCACACGGCTGCGACTGGCCAATACATCAATAGCAGGAAAGTGCCCCGCCGCCGCCAACTCCGGAGATAACACGATGTGACCGTCAAGCAACGAGAATGCCTCTTCGCAGACCGGATCCTGCGCCTCCTCGCCCTCGGCAAGCACCGTATAAAAGCCAGTGATCGCGCCGCGAGAGCTCTTGCCAGCCCTTTCGATGAGTCTGGGCAATTCAGCGAATACGCTGGGCGGAAATCCTCGCCGGGCCGGTGGCTCACCTGCCGCAAGCCCCACTTCACGGAGAGCTCGCGCAAAGCGGGTCAGCGAGTCGAGTATCAACAGGACATGCGCGCCATCGTCGCGCAAAGACTCGGCAATCGCGCATGCGACATGGGCCGACTTGATCCGTTCGCCAGCGGGACGATCCGATGTCGATACAACAACCACCGCGCGCGATCTCATCTCTGGCGCGATGCCATCACGGATGAACTCACTGACCTCTCGTCCACGTTCACCAATCAATCCGATGACGACCGCATCCACATGGGCATGTGCCGCAATAGCTGCCATCAGTGACGTCTTTCCCACGCCAGGTCCTGCGAAGACCCCGACACGCTGGCCGATCCCAATAGACAACAAACCGTCGATGGCACGCACACCGGTCTGAAAAGGCGTATCGATGATGGGGCGCTCAAGGGCTGGCACGACACTCCCTGCCGCATCCACGGGACAGGCAACGTCAAGGGGAGCGCCATCATCCAGCGGCCGGCAAAAGCCATCGATTACTCGGCCGAGCAAGGACGCCCCGGAAGGAATCATCAGGCCATTACCAGTCGCCACGACCAGCGTGGTCGACGAAATGCCGCGGCTAGACCCCATGGGCATGACCAGTAGCGTGTCCGCCTCCAGCCCCACCACCTCAGCCAACAACGGCTCCGACCGTGCCATGAAATGAAGCCTGCACAGGTCACCAATGCGCGCTTCAACCCCCTGCACCCGAATCAAGTTGCCGGTTACCGCCACTACACGGCCTCCGCGCAGGATACCCCTCTCACCTACGGCCATCGAATCGGTCACGGGCGGCGCTCCGGTGCCAAAGCGATGGATCCAATGCGCTGAATCTCGATTTCTCCAAATGGAATCTCATCCATGGACAGGACCGGCAAGGTTGCGCCGACGCCACGCACCAGATCAGCAACGTGACTTCTCAGTGGCGGCGCTGTCACCAATACCCCTGGGAGCGCCAAATCATCCATGCCGTGCCTAAATGTCGCATCCATCCGCTGCAGCGACTGCGCGTCGAGGACCAATTGAGCGTCTCCCAATTCATCGTCGACCAACGACTGGGACAAATAGGACGTCAAGGCATCATCGAGCAAGGCAATGCGAAGTGTTGATGACTCCGCGTCCAGATGCGAGGCGCAGATCTGGCGTCCTAGCGATCTGCGCACCTGACGCAGCAAGTTACCGTAGGTACGGCGATTCGGAGCAGTCTTGGTGATGGCCTCACAGATGGCGCGCATGTTCCTTATGGCTACGCCTTCTTCGAGCAGCCCCCTCAACATTTCCGAAAGAACGATCAAGGGCACGGATTGCTTGACCTCCTCGACAAGATCCGGGAACAAGACCGCGAGCTTATCTAGAAGATATTTTGATTCCTGTGTACCAATGAACGCCTTGGCATGCGACAAGGTCACGTCATAAAGATGCTCGGCCAACACCGCGTTGGCATCAAGAGCACTGACACCGGTTTCATCGAACTGCGAGGCCTGCTGCAAAGGCACCCAGAACCCGTCACCCAACCTGGGCACAAAACCCGGGACATCCAGGGAATCAACATCCATGCGTTCCAATTGCCCGAACGCGAATACACGGCCGGCATGCAGGTTACCCTGTGCGACCAGTCGTCCATCTACCTCGATGCAAAAAGAATCCGGTGAAAGCGAGCGTTCGCCACTCATGGACAAGCCCGGAAACGGCACGCCATTATCCTTGGCAATCCGCTCACGCATGATCGCCAACTCGGCATCGAACGCAGGAGGATGAAGACAGCCAAACGCCTCTTCGCCGATACGAATCCGTAATGGACTGACCGTCCCCATCTCGACCTCATCCAGTATGTTCATGACATAACTGGCTCCATCGCGTGTCATATTGACCATCGGTGCGTGACGTGAACGGGCTACCTGCGTGTCACGCCCCCTGAGACTCAACGCCAGCACCAGCAAGGTAGCTGCAATGCAAAAAAAAGCCACATGCGGGAATCCTGGCACAAGACCCAAGGCAGCAGCACCAGCCGATGCCATGAACATCGCGTTCGCTTTGGTGGCGACCTGGTCAAAGATGCGACGGCCGAGATTATCGTCGGCATGGCCACCTCCGTTCTCGCCACGCGTGATGATCAACCCCGCCGATATCGAAACGATCAATGATGGTATCTGCGAAACCAGCCCATCTCCGACGGTCAACACCACATAAGTGCGCGCGGCCTCTCCCATAGGCATGCCTTTCATCACAACGCCGATAACGATGCCGCCGATGATATTCACCAACGCGATTAACAGCCCCACCACCGCGTCGCCTTTGACGAATTTCATCGCGCCATCCATAGCACCGTGCAACTGGATCTCGCGTTGCAGCGTATCGCGCCGTTCCTTTGCCTGCGCGCCCGTCAACGTGCCCGCGCGAAGATCGGCATCGATACTCATCTGCTTGCCAGGAATAGCATCCAGCGTGAAGCGCGCAGCCACCTCCGCCACACGATCGCTTCCCTTTGCGATGACAATGAACTGCACAACACACAACACAGCAAAAACGACAAGTCCTACGACAACATTCCCACCAACGACCAGATTCCCGAATGCGTGAATGATGTCTCCCGCATAGGCATGGAGAAGGATCATCTTAGTTGTGGCAACAGCCAGCCCCAACCGAAACAACGTTGTCAACAGTAATAAGGAGGGAAATGTGCTCAGCTCCAACGCAGACTTGATATAAATTGCCGACGTCAATAGCAGTACCGCAAAACAGAAATTCATCGCAATTGCCAGGTCCAATAGGAATCCAGGCACCGGAAAAACCAGCAAAGCCATAATAACCAGCAATATCAAACCGATACCGATATCGGCATGACGACCGATTCTGGAAGACAAGTCCTGCGGTTTGAATAACAGGCTTTTGACGTCAATACTCATTGCTTACTGATCTCCTCGTGCATAGCGCGACGCACCCCTCTGACCAGGGGATCGCCATCCTGTTCCTTGTGTTCGCGCTTGATTTCTTCTTTTTTCATACGATTGCGGCGACGCCAAAGCTTTCTTTGAACAAGCAGATCGATCAATGCCAACGCCAGCGAAAAAATTGCGGTTAAAGCCAACATCTTCACGAGCGAAGCACGCGCCACCATGAATGCGGCATACCAAGACTGACCCGGCACCAAAAGCCCGGCAGGCAGGGTGTTGCGCCAAATGACCCAGCACGTAACGCCAACCAGCAACAGTCGAACCACGGCCGTGCCGAGCTCAACAAATTTGGAAATGCCAAATAGATTTTTCAATCCAGATGCCGGATTTATCCTGGACATATCGAAAAAAATTCTCTTCGTTGCCAACTTTCCTTGCGTCTGTATAAATTCTGGAATCAGGATAAACAGCAAGCCCGAAAGAGCCACCACACCCAACCCCTCAAGCAAATGCATCAACATCCAGCGGGAAAGAAGGGCATCGTCGTCATGCAGTGCGGCCCGAACCATGATCTTCATATAGCCGCGCAACCACACGAACGCAATGGCTCCGCACCCCGCCCAGAATATGGCCCAGGCAAGCATAGAAAACGCGGTAGTGAAATCCTTACTATGCGGCTTATCGCCCTTTTTGAAGGCTTCACTCAACTTATGATCGGTAGGTTCCTCTGTGCCGTCCGCCATGATCTATCTCATCAACGGCCCGAAATACCATGACCACGCCTTCCATTGACGAAACGCAACCATGACCAGCAGAAAAGATGTCGCCATCGCCTTGATAGCCAAGGACATGGAAAACGGATTAATTTGCTGGGCATATCTGCTTGCCACGGCCACACAGATATCAACAAGAAGCAATAGAGCAATCAAAGGTGCCGCCAGACCCAGCGCGACGTCCATGATCAACTGAAACTGTGCATCCATGTTCCTTGAAAAGAAACTCGTGAAAGAAACTCCAGAACCTGGGTAAAGCTCCCCGATTGGCCATGCTTCATACGTAGCCAATAATGCGCGAAAAGCAACTTGCACACTCCCATCCAGCAGCAGCATCAGCACGAGCAACGTCGAAAAAATCGTTTCCAGCGGCCCAGTCGCTATACCAAAATTGGGATTGAGACTACCACCCATCGTGTAGCCTGCTTGCTGGTCAAGCACCGCTCCAGCCGCACTTACTGCGTAAAAAATGCGGCTCATAAAATGTCCAAGACACCAACCTATCAACGCCTCCTTGAGGCCTAATGCTATGATGGATATATCGCTTCGCAGTTCGAGCGAAGGATGTGGCACACATAAGGCCACCGCCAAGGCCATTGGCCAAGTGAACTTTTTTCCAACCGAGGATCGCTGACCGAAAGGCAACGTGCCCAACGCGACAGACGCACGCACGGTACTTAACCCGAAAGCGATGATCACCTCCGAATTTGGTAACACTAACCCACTGTCCATGGAATGACATCCAATATGCGGTCGAACAAAGCCATGATCTGACCCATAATCCAATGCGATGTCGCCAACAGTGTTGCGCTTACCGCAGCAAGCTTTATGACATAACTAACTGCCTGATCCTGAACTTGAATCACAGACTGAACGAGGCCAACAATCAGCCCGACAAGAATGGCGGTTCCGAGTGCCGGCGCGGATGCCAAAAGAACAACTTGAAACGCCCACTTGATGATCTGCGTTTGATCCATGCGACATCTCAATAAGACTGAATCACACCGTGAATCGTCCTTGCAAATCCTGACGACACAACAAAAACCATGAGCTTCAGCGGAATGGATACCGTCGTGGGAGGAAACATGGTCATTCCCATCGCCATGAGAAGGTTGGCGACAATCAGATCCACGACAGCAAAACCCAACGCCAGGTACATACCTATCTTGAATGCAGAGGCGACCTCGGAGATCACAAATGCCGATATCAAGGTCGTCAGCTTTGGTGTCGGCAACTCGTCCGAGGTAACGGAAACATCTTCTTGCCGGTCATCGAGATGCCTTTCTTTCGTTAGATCTTCCAACGCCTTAAGTTCTTTCATGTCGACATGAGCAAGCATGAACTCGGTGATGGGGGGACGCACGGCATCGATCAACTGGCTCGCTGAAATTCTACGCTCCCCATTGACAAGGCTATCGACGTTTAGCTCAGCATCGATCTTTTTCACCACAGGTGCCATGATCAACATGGTTACAGCCAATGCGATGCCCGACAAGGCAAGATTGGATGGCGCCTGCTGCACACCAAGCGAGTTACGCAGCAATGCAAGAATGATGGATATTTTCGTAAATGAAGTCGTCATCACCACGGCCATGGGCAGTATGCCCAAGCCGAATGAGATGACGAGAAATATCCAGGGATCGACACTAGCCATGGCGAGGAGCCCCATCCCAGCTCTCCAGGATTTTCACACCCATGCGGTCTTCGACACGTACGATCACGCCACGCGCAAACGCGGCGCCACCGCTGACCAAGGTCACCTGCCGGCCATCCCACGCGCGATCGAGCTCCAACACGATGCCCTCGCGAAGCCGCTCGGTCTCATCCAACGACAACGAACGTCGACAGAGCACAACATCGACATCGAACGTGAGCGACTTCAGATTGACCAATCCCTCACCGCCATCGCCATCCATATGCAAACTTCCTTCTAGAATTTCACTACCCACCACTGCGCCCGTCTCCGAACACGTAGCTCGAAATCTTCGTCTTGATAGTCCATGAGCAAGGCTAAGCGTCAATGATCCGTCATCGATCATCACAACGCTGCCAGGTGCTACCCGCGCTATATCCCGCGCAGAGAGTCCTCGAACAAGAAAACTCCAATACATGGCAACTCGCTGCCATTGACGGCACCTGCGAAACCGCACGTCTGGCAGGCAACTAATCAAGGCTTGTGTATCCCCTTCCAAAGCGATAAATATGCGGTCATTATTGGCATCGGTCAGCACGAAACCTGATGCACCAGGAGACGATTCCCAGTCAAAGCTCATATCATCGACGACCAGCGCAATACCCAATAAGTCTTCTGCGGCTGCTAGCCAAGGCATGAGCATCACATTGATATATTCAACGCCGTCGACGGAATTAAGCCAGGCGCTCTTCAATATGTCGCCCGAATATTCCGGCAGCAGTGTGGAGCACTCGACTCCGAGATACAGCAAGCCAAAGGCGCAGCGCAGCGACAGACGTACCGGATAAACCGATAGTGGCATGGCAGGCATAAGACTCAGATCATGCCCAGCAATATGTAAGGGAAATTCACTGCCCACCGAACTCTTCCAGCCAACGAGCAAATTGTTCATCGCCACGGAGTGGTGCCGGTAAAAATCTGCCGCATTCCAAGGTGAGTTATCTTTCATCAAAGTGCCTCTGGTTCTTGCCCGAAGCAGCCCTCTGTTGCCTTCGACCAAGAGATCATGTGACCGTGGATCACCTCGCAGAAGGCCGCCCAATCGGAGCCAATATCGCCATGGATCACGCCGTAGCCTGTGGAGACCACGCAAGTACCGGGAACTAAATAATTAGCAATTTTTATATCGATACCAACAACTTCTGTATCAACTTGTGCAGTGAGCTGTTGGGCAAAAATGAGGTCATCCTGAGCTACGTACAGCGTGCTTCGCTCAGATTTTCCAGCGGCGACCAGACAGCGTTGCAGTTGCCGCAGCCAGAACAACTCACGCGCCATGGAGACTTCGGTGACGGATAACGCCTCCGCCAGCGCTTTGGAGAGCCTTTCGGAAGCCCGGCACCAGAACGCTGCATTTTCAGCCAAGGTTCCGGCCACCTCCTTGAAGGCGGCCGTCCTGCCCTGCTTATAACCGAGACTGCGAGCCTTGTGTTTGGCCAGACGAAGCGATTGCGCAAGACGACTTCTGTCAGCCGCCATAGCTTTAGTGGCTTGCAACTGCACATTCCGCAACTGAGTGATTGCATCGACTTCCTTTCCAGTCAGCACTCGCTCCATCATCAGACCATTGCAAGGGGTGTTCGAGGCATCCGTCATGTCGCAAAGCCCTCGAAGAGCACAGCTTCCACTTCCGCTGCCAAGGAAGCTGCCTGACACAGCGGATCAGGCCCAATCATCAGCTGAAGTTCCCCGGAAAGATTCAGATCGAGACGACGAACCAACGCATGGTCTAGGTTACAGAGATACGCTTTTAAGGCGGACAATCCGATGACCCGGATATGCTCCACGCTGACAGCGCAAGGCACCGGCTCTTCACCGCGCCCCGAACGCAGCGCAGCGAGCAAAGACTGGGTATCTGTGCATTTACGTAACTCCGTAAGAACAAACCCATTCACGTTAGATGCCAACGCTTTGGCGCAACTACGTATCCCAATGATCAACACATCCGTATGGATTGCTGCGCTCCCCCTGGAAACCCACTTCAACAGCCATAAATTTCTTGCCGTGGCACCTTGAGGGAATAGACCGGAACGCAGCAGCCTACGGCAACGCCAACGCACGGAGCGGCCGTGCTCGGCGCCTGGATCGCAGCCAGGCGCCGAAGGGAGCAGTAATTGTCTGGCATCGACCGTGCTTACCTTCACGATTTGCCTCGCCTATCAGCAGATCTGGCACCATATCTGGCAGCACGAGCTTCCCTAGCCATGACTCGCTTCACCAGGGTGCGCCCACGTAGCGCCAGATCAGGCCTTCTTTGGGCTACCAGCGCCACCCCCAACAACAGCACAATGACCCACGGCAGAACGTACCAAATCGCTCGATAACCGCGCTCTGACTCCGTTGCAATGGCTGCCATAACGGATCGCGACGTTGGCGCAGACACTGGAATCATCAGTAGCGACATGTTCTCGACCTGGGCTTCTGGAATCGCCGCAGCCATCAAGCCACGAATCTGTGTCTTCATCAGGTCGACACGTTGATCGCCACGATACCGAACGATGGCCGATGCCGTATTTTTTGCAGGATCGATGCGCTTGGGATCACGTTGTGGAATGGCTACCTGCACATTTGCCGAAAGCACTCCGTCAATTCGCTCTATAGCTGTCGACAGCTCCTGGCCTATGGCGTACTGATACCGAACGTGCTCTTCCAGTTCGCTGGGCAACAGGCCGCCGCCAGGAAACAGTTGAGGAATGCTTGCGTGGCGATTCCGTGGGAGGTTATAGAGATGAATGATTCGTTCCGCGTCCAATTGCTCGTCGTTACGCTCGAGCGTGACGGACCATCCCCCCTTATCGTCGCGCGATTTCGATGCGGAGACACCCTCCTGCCGCAATAGTGCGACAATGTCATCCGCCTGCGTCTCGTCCAGTCCATCGCGCAATTGCCTGCTGCAACCGGCAAGCATGCAATATATGAGCGCCATGCCTATGATGATTGTGAAATGCCTAGCCACTTTGCCGCAACTCACTGAGCGCACTCTTGAAGCTGCTTGCGAGGCTGACGCAAGCTGACATGGTCACGCCAACCTGCTGCATCATGGATGTAACCATGAGCATCCTGCCTGGCGTCGCCTTTTCCGAACGCAGCGCAAGGCTCATCAGTGATCTCTGCGCATCCACACGGGCAGATCGGTAGCTGTCTTCCAGGCCGTCAAGCATGGACAGAACGCCATTAGCGCTTTTTTCATGAATATCAGCTGCGGCGGGGGCAGTGTTGCCATATTGGGGCAGGCACGACACTGCTCCCTGATCGATACATCCTGTCAAATCAATCATTATCGAACAGTCCTTTTCTTCGATGCCTGCTAATCGGCATACGGCTTCCATATAGCCAAGTGCCTGGCTCTTCAGAATTTTGATGAGCCAGGCGGATCGTCACGAGATCAACGCGTATCTGCAGGCATCAACGCAGGTTGGTCACTGCGTCTTTCTTGTCCTTGTGCATGTTCTTGACCGCCTCTTGACTGCTGGAGAAGATCACTTGGGCGTCCTGCAAGGCCGATTGGGCCAACATCGTCTCCTTGGGCGTAGCCTCCGGACCCAATGCCTGCACTTTAGTCATCGCTGACTTTCGCAGCTTGTTCGAAAGCTCCCCTAGTGCGACAGCAACCGCACCGTCGGAAATGCTTGCACTTGATGCTGCCGCCTGCGTGCGCCTGCGCTGATCGCCTTCGACCATACCATTCGAAAGCATGTGGTTCATGGATTGGTTGGAATTGATGCTTATGCTCATATTTAAACTCCTTTGGTGGATTCCCCCCAAGAAAATATATGCCCCTTGGCATTAAATCGGGTGGTACATATTTTTTGTTTAATTTTCCACGTCCACCCGCGTGGATTCATTTTCGCAACGAGAGCCTTTCCGCTCCACCATTCGATAGCGAGCGGCACCAGATTCGCTTTCAAGTTCAACGTGGCACGAACCCATGGACCTAACACTCGAATGCTCGATCATTGCTCCATCGAATAATCGAGATCCTTCGTTATCGACGGCAAAATAACTGCCACCAGGTGTACGCAAGACACTGACCATGCCGGGTAGCCAGGGCATGGTTATTACCGAGGGGCTTTCGGCGGCAAGCGACACATTGACGCTACGAACGTCTGGCAATGTGGCCATAAGTTTGCGCGCCACACCTTGCATGTCCCATGATGCCAGTGTTCGCATTGACCCCTGGCCCGGAACGCTTACGTTGATTTCCCCTGCCTCGCCGCCTTGAATACTAATATCTTTGTAGTACTCGTCCAGAAAATTGGAG
Organism: Dyella sp.; assembly: GCF_036384435.1. Taxonomy (GTDB): domain Bacteria; phylum Pseudomonadota; class Gammaproteobacteria; order Xanthomonadales; family Rhodanobacteraceae; genus GSA-30. Next base: position 11,203 of record NZ_DASVMI010000074.1, read on the forward strand.
GCGTTGAAGACCAGGGCATCCATGGGGACGACCTCGACAAGGACTCGCCCTGGATCAGCCATGGAAGCAAGGGCCCGCAATCGATCCAGCTCTTGCCGTGACGCGACATATCCCCCATAACTGACCACGCCCGCCGCTTCGTCCCGGGATACTTTTGCATGAGGGAACAAATCAAGAATATAACGTACGAGTTGCTGCCGATGATCCGTGGCTTGTTTTCGTGCCAATCCATGATGCGCAATAAGCGAGACTACCGAGAGGCATATTAGCATGGCGAACACGACGGCGACGCGATGCCTTTCTTGCCGGGCCAGCTGTGCGAGGCATGCTTTGCGGTCTAGCTGCCATAGGATCCTATATCTTGACCACGCCGAGACTTCTGCTGTCTCCGGTTCGTATTCGGGCGCGTCAGCCGTCTCGTCATTCGCACATGCCAGCAACATGAAGGCTCCGCCTGCCCTCATCGTCATGCCAGCTCCAAGGCGTAGAACCGTGCCGCGCTGGATTGGGAGATCGCAAATCTCCATAGCTTCCATGCATTCTAAAAGCCAGGCGCCCCGAGCATTTCTAGCAATCGAGAAATGCTCGGTTGCCACATCATCATCTGCGAGCAGCACGTCAACATGATCAGAAGTTCCAAATATCCACTTCTGCTTGTCATTCAGAACGATGAGCGAACCAGCGTGAAGCCCTTTTGTTATGCGAATAACTGGATTTTTCATACCCCCTCCATGGCGATTGACTGGTTTATCTCTTCCTGCCCACGGCGATACGCGCGCAGGCAAGTAATCAGGCAGCAGGTTGCGATTTCTGCATGTCCGTAATGACGGGCGAAATCGTAGTCTCCATGGTGACTGTTCGAGGTGTTATGATGAACAATCTCTCCGTGAGGTTTCTCTCGTTTGTCTTCCTGCGAAAAAGTGCACCTACAACGGGAATTTTTGATAATCCAGGTACGCCCGACGTGCTGAATGCCTTACGATCGTAACGGTAGCCACCAACGAGTAAAGTCTGTCCTTCTTCGACGATTGCTTGCGTCACGATAAAGCTCTCGCGCTGCACAGGAGCATCTTCTGTCCCGTTTGCCTGTGTCAGCTGGCCGTCCGTAATGTCAAGCAGCAGTTGAATTTGCCTACTTTCCTCAGGACGAATAATAACTTGCGGTGTTACGCGGACGACTAGCCCCGCGGTAATCGGATATACGTTAGTCGTATACACCCCAGAAGCCCTGATAAAGGTACTTTCCTGATTACCTATGACGGCCTGCAAGTTTTCCAACGTGAGGATTCTTGGTTGCGAAAAGACGCGTGCCTTACCTCTTTTTTCTAATGCATTAAGACGAACCACCAGTGAATTGGCGCCACCGCCGAGGACCCCCCTGAGCAATGCTCCGTCAGTATCTGGCTCAGGAGTCGCGCCGGCAACTCGATTGGCTCGCAAGCCCAAGCTGACGCCCAGATCGCGCATCGCACTTTCGGTCAGGTCGACGATGGTTATGTCCAAGGCCACCAGGTGCTGCGCCGTGTCGAGCTCCGCGATGGCTGTCTCGTAGTACGGCCTGTTGCTCGGCTGATCCCTGACGATGACCGAGTTGGTCCTGGGATCCGCCTCCACGGTTATCGTTCCCGGCGCGTCTACCAACATGTAGTCGCGGCCAGCGCGAGCATCTGGCTCCGCAAATGGCGGTATCAGTGCTTCATTGACGACCCCTCGTAAGGAACCATTCGCACGCTGGTCGGCACGCTCACCTGCCGGAGCCACTGGTCTACGTCCATCCAGCAGATGACTCAACAGCGTGGCAACTCCGGGGATCGTCTCCGATCGGCCACCGATCTGCCGCGTCGTATCCTTCGCTTGCGCATATTTCAAAGGAAAAATAAGCAGTCGACTACCGTCGATCAGGGAAGACCCGCGCCTGGATTGGATTTGATCCACTCCAGCGTTCGCGTCATTTTCTCCCACGAGGCCAATGGGTCCGCGCTGAGCGGTAACCGATTCCCGCTCAGCGCTCAATGCTCGCGATATGAGTTCAACGTATCCGCTGGGACCACTGACGAAAAGACTGCCTCCTGCGCTGCGAACTGGAAAGCGCTCATCGATCAACCCAAGTCTGGATAAAGCTCGCATGGCATCGTCGGGTGAGAGTGGCGCAAGGGCCATGACTTCCGAGCGCGTGTCGTCAGCGGACGCAATGTGCATGACAGCGCCGTCAAAGTACCACACGAGCCCATAAGCCGCTTCCAGTCGCTTGAACACGTGCTCGGCCGTGTCCTTGAAATCACCTCGTACATCACCGCGTACGCTACCGGAGACCACCACAGGGAAAGGTTGCGTTGCAAGAATGTCCTTGAGTACCTGGCGTAGCGGCTTGCCGTTGGATTGATAGGAAATGTCTACAGTACGCCAAGGAACTGGAGAGGAGTTAGCCGCCGTCGCAAGACACGCAAGCAGGGTCATGCCGAGCACCAAGTTGCAGTAGCGCCGTTTTCTTGAGTAACCCACCGCTCACACCTCCTCGGCAAACCTAGCTTGTCGCGTGCACAAGGTAGGGGCCCGCTGCAACAAGGCCTCTCCACTGAGGCTCTCTGTCACCGCTATTGCCCGAAGCAGGGACGTGAAATTGGAAACCTCCCCCACACTGAACTGAACTTCCTTATCGAGCGTGGCGATCAGCCTGTTGACAGACACGCCATACACGCAAGCCATGCGTTGAAGCAGTATCCAATAGATGTTTTCAAGGCGTATGCATGTGCCCTTGCCATTTATTCTTATCGATTTCGATTTTGGCGCAACAAGCGCCATGTCGAAGTTTTCCAGGATGCACGTCTCACCCATCTCTTTCCATTCCATAACCGACTCCTTCCTTGGACAACCGTCGAAAAATAATGCATCGATCAAACGATCGATTGAATCACTCGCAGCTCAAAACACAGCATGCATCGCATTGAAAAAAAGGATTTTTAAGGGACTTCCCGTCACTTCATCTCCCCTTCATCTTCTTACATTCGAGACCTGGATACCTATAAAAATTATCCGAAAACAACTGATACTTTTTTGAATGATAGCGATGAGTTTTTTGCACATTACATGTAGGACATACCTTTCCAAGACCCTCCGCCGGGATAACTATTTACGACCTATAAAGGATTATTGAGCATTAGCATCCCGCTTGGCTCGCCGCACCATAAGAGCGCAGCCATAAACCACTTGGAGAAATAGACATGCATATCAACGGCCTTTCAGCCACGAATTCAATCGGCAACACGCGGACATTCGCTCCATCGCAGGCGCCACGACAGAATCAGCAAAGCCTGGTTAGCTCGCGCGCCAATGACGTACAACAGCCTGTGAGTGAGAACAAACCATCGGTGGTCGATGTGCTCTCGAAGATCCCGGATATTCTTCAGCGTGTTCTGGAGCCCATCGCGACCGTCGTCACTAACCTGATCGCGGGCGTTACCACTGCCTTCAATACCCTGGTCTCGGCCATCGCATCCGTCGTGAGCAGCGCACTAGGAGCCCTGAAGAACCTGATACCTGGGCTATAACTGCACGCGGGTGATACCAGTTTCCTGCAGCACCGGCTCTTGAAGCCCAGTGCCGCTGCCGAGCCATACGTGGCGAGGCTTTCAAGCTCTCCACCAACCCGATGCAGTTTGAGATTCACTGACTGGCACCGCGCCAGGCGCCACAGGTGTACACCCAGCCCGGATGCTACGTGTAACAATGCATTTCACTGATGGTCATCGTCATCAGCCTTGCATCAGACACCTGCCGCTTGCACTGTGAGGGATCGGCGGTTGCAAAAATCGCAATATGACAAGTCCTGGGCTTCCAGAAGCCTGTCCAGGGAACGGACAAATCGGGCATGGATGCTCCTCTAAGAGGAGCATCCCAAGCAATATGCCTTAGGAGCGATTTCCTAGCTGAGCAGCGCGAATCTGCGCGTCGACCGCGGCAATCGCGGTCATGTTGACGACCCGGCGCGGCGTTGAAGCCGGCGTAAGAATGTGTGCTGCCTTGTCCACGCCCATCAAGATCGGCCCTATCGCTACCCCCTCGGTCATCACGCGCACCAGGTTGTAGGTGATATTGGCGGCATCGAGGTTAGGCATCACAAAAAGATTGGCACGACCGGACAGCGTACTGTTGGGAAAGATCAACTGGCGTACGTTCTGGTCCCAGGCGCTATCGGCCTGCATTTCGCCATCGACTTCCAGCTTGGGCATTCGTTGGCGAAGGATCTGATAGACCTTGCGCATCTTGGCTGCGCTCGGATTGTCGTGGCTGCCGAAATTGGAATGCGATAACAACGCAACTTTGGGTTCCACGCCAAACAACTTCAGACGGTACGTCGCCTGTAGCGTGGCCTCGGCGATCTGCTCTGCAGTTGGATCAAGCTGCACATGGGTATCAAGGAAGAACCATGCACCCTTGTCATTGATGACGCCAGTCATCGCGGACGTACAGCTGACACCCGGATCAAGGTCAAATACGCTGCGCATGTAGCCCAGCTTCTTGTGATAGCGACCAACGAGGCCGCAGATCATGGCATCGGCCTCGCCGCGCTCCACCATGATGGAAGCGATCAGCGCTGGGCGCGAACGCACGAGATTCTTGGCTGCCGCCGGTGAAACACCGCGGCGTTCGGTCAAGCCATGGTAGAGCTGCCAGTAATCGTTGAATCTCGGATCATCGTTGATGTTGGTCAGCTCGAAGTCCACCCCTTCACGCATGCGTAGACCCAAACGCTGGATGCGCGTCTGTATCACATCGGGGCGACCGATCAGGATCGGGAAAGCGAGCTTTTCATCAATGACCGTCTGCACGGCGCGCAACACGGTTTCTTCTTCGCCCTCGGCGTAGACCACACGCTTGCGATCAGCGCGCGCGCGCTCGTACACGGGCTTCATGATCAGACCCGTGCGGTAGATGAACTGATCGAGACGCTCGACATAGGCTTCCATGTCTTCGATCGGGCGGCTGGCGACGCCCGAATCCATGGCTGCCTGCGCAATAGCTGGCGCCAGCATGACCAGCAGGCGCGGATCGAAAGGACGCGGAATCAGGTAATCAGGACCGAAGGTCGGTACGTCGCCGCCATAGGCACTGGCCAGATCGCCAGCCTCCATGCGCGCCAGGGCGGCGATGGCGCGCACGCATGCCAGCTTCATCGCTTCGTTGATCGCGGTGGCACCCACGTCGAGCGCCCCACGGAACAAGTAGGGAAAGCACAACGCATTGTTCACCTGGTTCGGATAATCCGAACGACCCGTGGCGATGATGCAATCAGGGCGTACCTGCTTGGCGTCTTCCGGCAGAATTTCCGGCGAAGGATTGGCCAAGGCGAAGATGATCGGCCGCTCGGCCATGCTCGCCACCATGTCGGGCTTGAGAATGCCGCCAGCGGATAAACCCAGGAAGATATCCACGCCCTCGACGATCTCGGCTAGCGTACGCTTTTCGGTATCGCGCGCGTAGCGTTGCTTATCCGGGTCCATGTTGTCGCGGCCGGAATAGAGCACGCCGTCGCGATCAAAACCCAGGATGTTCTCGGGCTTGAGCCCCAGGGCTACCAGCATGTCCAGGCAGGCAATGCCTGCGGCACCGACGCCGGTCGTGGCGAGCTTGACATCCTCGATTTTCTTGCCGACCACCTCCAGTGCATTGATCACTGCGGCACCGACGATAATCGCCGTGCCATGCTGGTCGTCGTGGAAGACCGGGATCTTCATGCGCTCACGCAGCTTGCGCTCCACGATGAAGCACTCCGGCGCCTTGATGTCTTCAAGATTGATGCCACCGAAGGTCGGCTCCAGGCTGGCAATGATATCGACCAGCTTGTCCGGATCGGTTTCATCGATCTCGATGTCGAACACGTCGATACCGGCGAACTTTTGGAACAATACGCCCTTGCCTTCCATGACTGGCTTGCCGGCCAGCGGTCCGATATTGCCCAGGCCCAGCACGGCGGTGCCATTGCTGATGACCGCGACAAGATTACCGCGCGCGGTCAACTCGCTGGCTTGTTGTGGATCGGCCACGATCGCTTCGCAGGCATAGGCCACGCCAGGTGAATAGGCCAGCGACAGGTCACGCTGCGTGACCATGGCCTTGGTGGCGGAGACTTTGATCTTGCCCGGACGCGGAAGACGGTGGTATTCGAGCGCCGCGTGCCTGAAATCGTCAGAAATGGCCATGGATATCCAGCTGTTCGGAAGAGGAAAACGTGGGATGACCAAATGCCATCCAATGTTCCGTATCTTAGCACCGCACTTTGCGACCTAGCCGGAAAGTAGGTGGCCATGATCTGCTCTTTTGCTATGCAGCAAAGGAAAAGCTGAGTTGCCCGTCGGGCGCTGAGCATGGCCAACAGGTGCGCCTGCACGCATATCGCGACCGATGATCGTCGAACGCCGCGCTCAACCCTCAAGCCGTATTTGCGAGAATCACTGACAAGGTTCCGAACAGCCCTGCTCAGACACCCAACGCCAATTCGTCCGCCTGTACCTTGCCCATGTGAATGCGATTGACGAACAGCGAAAACGCCAGCTTGCCGGCCAGGCCGTGGACATGTTGCATCCACGGCGGCAACCAGCGCGGCGGCAGGATATCTCCGGAAGCGAAATAGGGTTCCAGACTCATGACGTCATGCAGGGCCAGCTTGCCGGCAAACAGATGCCGCAGCAGGTCCATGCGGCGTTGCTTGAGGGCCCATCGAAAGAATGTATGCACCGCCAGCAGGCCGCTGAGATAGACGTTGTCCTTGGCGAAGGCCGCGCCTCCTGTTACAGGCACGCCACGAAAGACGCGCTGCGCAGAATGGAAACTATCGGCAGGCGACTGGCCAAACTCTTGGAAGAACTTGTACACCTGCACGAAATCGGCACCGTTAAGCGCCATGTCGATCGCCAGGATGCGCAAGCTGATGCGCTTGAGGCGTGCAATATCAATGGCGCCGGACATGAGTTCGGCAAATACAGCCAGACCTTCCTGCGTTGCGGTCACGCGGGGCGAAGTGCGTGCCAGCGATGCCAACAGCGGTTGCGCACGACCATTGAGCGCCGTCAGCGAATGCACGAATGCCTCGTGATTCAATAACTGCTGGCGATCGTATTCGCTGAAACGCGTGCCTCCGCGCAAGCGCACACGGGTCGCACCGGCAGCCGCCTTAGCGGTGAGTTCGTCATCCACTTCGACCTGGATGATGCCTTCCCCAAAGAACTCGCCCAACGTCCGCGCCAGATCCGCTTGCAACGTCTCGGCCGAGATATGGGCTGAGATATCGTCATCTTCCAGGTCAGCGCCCAATTCATCGGATAGCTCGACGAAGTAGCGCGCGGCATCCAGGTTGCTGCGACTGCTGCCCGGGATGGCATCGCCCGGTTTGCCGTACAGCGCGATCGAAGGCCCGGTAACGCCGGCGGTACCGGCCGCCTCCAGCATCTCCGCGGCCACACGCCAGGATTCGGCGGTGCGCCGCAGATATTCGCCCAAGGGATCGTCTTCACCGGCCTCACGCTCGATGGCGTCCAGTTCGGACCTGGCCTCGGCCAGGTCCGGCACGTGATAACGCACTTCGGGTAACGTGTAATTCCCTTTGGTGTAGGCCTCGATCATCCGGTCTTCCAGCGATGCGGGCCATGCCACGGTGGGCAGGATGCGAATACCACGTACCGCCCCCAGCAGGCGCTGATCGAGTTCAGCGTATCGGGCAAGCTCAGGACGAAGGGCAGGATGTGTATTCATCGCGCCCTCTTATCCGATTGACCGACAGGGGTGGCCTGATTCAAATGATGGAGAGGCATCCTGAGCGAAGACAACCGGGGCATCGAGACCGACCCATTGAGTACGAGACTTCGATACTAGGACCAATTCGAGATCGGCAACAGGCTTTCAATCCCGTTCTCGGGCGCCACGCTGACCGTGCGGACGCACGGGCGGCCGACCACCCCGTTGACGGCGCAAGCGGGCCTCCAGCGTGGCTGCTTGTTCCTCGCGTTCATCCCGTAGTTTGAGGTAATTGCGCCAGCGGTCATGGGACAACTCGCCGCTGTCGAGCGCGGCCTGCACGGCACACCCCGGCTCACTGCCATGCCCACAATCGGCAAAGCGGCAGCTCTCGGCCAATGTTTCGATATCGGCAAACAGGTCGAGGTTTTCGTCACCCGTCAGCTTGAGCTCGCGCATGCCCGGCGTATCGATCAGGCAACCGCCGCTGGGCAGTTCGAGCAACGCACGATGCGTGGTGGTGTGGCGCCCACGGCTATCGTGTTCGCGCACCGCCCCGGTTGCCATGCGCTCACGCCCGAGCAATGTGTTGGTCAAAGTGGACTTGCCCGCACCGGAGGAGCCGACGAGCACGGCACTATCGCCCGGCCCCAGATAGGACGACAACATCGCCACGCTGGACGGGTCCTTGCCGTTGATGGCGTGAACCGGAGTTCCCGCAGGCAGGCGGGCAGCGAGGGCGTCCAGTAGCTCCTGGGCGTCATCGCGTATATCGAGCTTGCTCAGCAGCACCACCGGCTGCGCGCCCGAACCTTCGGTCAGCGATAGATAGCGCTCGATTCGGGCCGGGTTGAAATCGCCATCCAGGCCCGTGAGCACCAGGACATAATCAATATTGGTGGCGATCAGCTGCCGCTCGTAGCGCTCACCGGCTGCCGCACGCGACAACGTGGTACGCCGCGGCAGCACGGTGACGATGTGCGGTGGCTTGCCTTCTTCGATCTCGACGAAATCCCCCACGGCGGGGCGCTCTGAGGGATCCAGGCCCCGCTTGAGAAAATAGCCCGCTGGCTGCGCACCGAACAGGTGATCGCCATCGTGCAGCTCGTAGCCGGCACGATGCTGGGCCACCACGCGCGCCAATCGGCGTCCGTTGGCCGGCAGAGTGTCGCCGCGCCAACCGATGCGGCGCAGGCGATCGATCGTCTGGATGTCCGTCATGCCGCGCATTATGCATGTTCGGATCAGCGGGCAGATGGCAGCGATGCAACCCGGGCAAGCTTCGGTAAGCCTGCGTAAAGCCGCGCCCGGGCTTTCGCTGCCTATGCTGCATACATCACACCGTGGTCGCTGCAACCCTCGATGGTGCCTCGCACCAATCCCGTGGCCCTGCTAGCATCGACCGGACATCAGACTGAAACATCCCAAGGACTCCGGCAGTGGCTTCGATCAAGCCCAGTGCGCACCTGGCAGACGTGCGCTATGAAATTCGTGGTGCCCTGACCCGACGGTCACGCGAGCTCGAAGCAGCAGGCCTGCCCATCATCAAGCTCAATATCGGTAATCCCGGGCGCTATGGTTTCGAAACGCCGCATCACCTGCGCGAAGCCATTGCCAGTCACCTGCGCGATAGCGAGGCTTACGGACACGAACAAGGCCAGGAAGAAGCGCGCGAGGCGATCGCTGCCCAGCAGCGACGCCGCGGCGCTCGCGGCGTCGACGTCGAGCGGATCTTCGTCGGCAACGGCGTCAGCGAGTTGATCGATCTGAGCCTGCGCGCCCTGCTCCAACCCGGCGACGAGGTGTTACTCCCTAGCCCTGATTATCCGCTGTGGAGCGCCGCCACCCTCCTCAACAACGGCAGGCCACGCTACTACCGTTGCCTGGCCGAGAACGGACATCTACCCGACCCGGCCGAAATCGAGGCATTGGTCACGGCCCGGACTCGCGCCCTGGTACTGATCAACCCCAACAATCCCACGGGCGCGGTCTATCCGCGCGCACTGCTCGAACAGATCGTCACCATTGCCGCCAAACACAATCTGTTGCTGTTGAGCGACGAGATCTACGACGAAATCCTGTATGACGGCACGGTGTTCCAGCCCCTGGCCGAGGTTGCCGGTGACTTGCCTTGCGTGAGTTTCGGCGGCCTGTCGAAGGTGCATCGCGCCTGCGGTTACCGCGTGGGCTGGCTGAGCCTTTCTGGCGATCCGGCACGCAGCACCGACTACCGCGATGCCCTGCAATTGCTGGCGGCACTGCGCCTATGCGCCAACGTGACCGCTCAATGGGCCGTGCGCCCGGCCCTGGAAAGCGCGGCGACCATCGGCGCGCTGACCGCACCGGGCGGCCGTCTGCATGAAGCTCGCCGGGCCGTGCTCGAAGGCGTGGGTGCCAGCGATTTTCTCGCCCTGGAGGCTCCCACCGGGGCCCTCTATGCGTTCCCGCAGATTCGTGCCGATCGGCTGGTCGACTTCGATGACAATGCCTTCGCACTACGCCTGCTGGAAGAGGAATCGGTTCTGGTGGTGCCGGGGAGCAGTTTCAACGTGCCGCACAGCCGACACCTGCGCCTGACCTTGCTGCCCCAGCCCGAGCAACTGCGTGAGGTCTTCGTACGCATGGAGCGTGTACTGGCGCGCATGGCGACCGAACAACAGCCCCGGGAACCCGCCACTGCCGCTGTAGCCTGACACAGCCATGCGTTACCTGGCCCTGGGCGACTCCTACACCATCGGCGAAGGCGTGGCTGACGCACAGCGCTGGCCGATGCAATTGATAGCCCGGCTGGGCCAACAAGGCATAGCGGTGAATGCACCGCAGATCGTCGCTACCACCGGCTGGACCACCGACGAACTGTCCGCCGCCATGGACACTGCCCCGCTGGAGCCACCATACGACCTGGTCAGCCTGCTGATCGGGGTGAACAACCAGTATCGCGGACGCCATGCCCGCGAGTACGAGCATGAGTTTGCCGGCCTGCTGGCCCGTGCCCTGAGACTGGCCGGCGACCGGCGCGGACGCACGCTAGTGCTGTCGATTCCCGATTGGGGCGTCACCGCATTTGGCGTCAGGTCGGGGCGAAATACCGCGCAGATCGCGCGTGAGCTGGACGACTACAACACCATCGCCCGAAAAATCTGCGTGGCCGAGCAGGTGGCGTTTGTCGATATCACTCCCATTTCTCGCCAATACCCTGCGCAGGTCACTGCCGACGAGCTACATCCCTCGGGCGAACAATACGGGCTCTGGGTGGAATGGGCGCTGCCCACGGTGCATGCCATGCTGTCCAGCTGACCTTCCGCACCGCAACATCCCTGCAACCGATCCGCCATCGTGCGGAGACCAAACATGTGCAGACTGGTATCCCGGCTAACCACCGGAGACCCGTGCCATGGCCATCTATCACTGCCGCGCTGCCTTCATTTCCGACGTGCACCTGGGTACGCCCGATTGCAAGGCCAGTTATCTGCTGGATTTCCTGCGTAACATCCGCTGCGAAAAGCTTTACCTCGTCGGCGACATCGTCGACATGGAAGCCCTGGCGAAAAAGACGTGGTGGCACGCCGACCATGGCGCCGTACTGGCCGAGATCCTAGATATGGCCCGTCGCGGCGTGGATGTCACTTATATTCCCGGTAACCACGACGCCCCCATGCGAGGCCTCGCCGGGCAATCATTTGGCGGCGTGAGAATTGCCCTGGATGCCATTCATGAAGGCGCCGACGGGCGACGCTACCGCGTCAGCCACGGCGATGAGTTCGACCCTGAACAGGTCGGCCGCACTTGGCTGTTGCACCTGGGCGAGGTCATGCATCGCTTCATCTGCTGGACCAACCGCCGCGTCCACAAGGTGCGCCAACGTATGGAGCTGCCCTACCTGCCCCTGTCGATCATCATCAAGTCGCATATCGGCAAGGCTCTGCGTTACATCCGGTCCTACGAAGAACGCGTGGCGGCCGATGCACGCGAGCGGGGTTTCGACGGCCACATATGCGGCCACATCCATTTCGGCCACGTCCGGGCGATGGATGGCGTGCTCTACCTCAACGATGGCGACTGGGTCGAGCACTGCACCGCGTTGGTGGAAGATGACACCGGCGCGATGGAACTGCTGCACTGGAGTGAGCAGCCTGCCGCCCTGGGCCGGGCCAGCCGCGAACTGGTGCTGCCGTCACCGGCAGCAGCGCTCGCGCTCGCGCCACTGGCGCGGCGACCACGGGATTTGTCGGAGCTTCGACCGGCGGCCTGAGGCTCGGGCCCGTGGCTTGATTTTTCCGGTTCAAGCCATGGAGTTATCAACGCAGGCAAACCCGTATGCGGACCTGGGCCGACCTCATATGAAAGGCCCTGCGAAACCGGGCGCCACGGTGGGCGCACCTTGAACGAAGCCGCGGCGGCAACATATGAGGAGTATCATCCTCTTTTTCAGCCAAGCCAGCCGGAACACCTCATGTCCCTCGACGCCGCGACCCGCGCCCGTATCGAAACCCTGCTCAAGGACCACCGCGTGGTGCTGTTCATGAAGGGTACTCGCCAGCAACCCATGTGTGGCTTCTCAGCCGCGGCCACCAACACGCTCAATGAGCTGCTGCCCGACTACCACACGGTCAACGTGCTGGAAGATCCGGAAATCCGCGAGGGCATCAAGGCTTATGGGGATTGGCCGACGATTCCGCAGCTTTATGTGGGAGGCGAACTGGTGGGGGGCGCCGATATCATCCGCCAGATGTACGGTAGCGGGGAGCTCCATCAGTTGTTCGGCGCCGCGCCACCGGATCGCACGCCGCCGGAAATCACCATTACCGACAAGGCCGCCGAGGCGATCCGACAGGGTACGGCGAACGCCCAGGGCGTAGCACTGCACCTGGAAATCGGGCCGGATCACAGCGCAGGGTTTCAGCTTGCACCGGCCAGCGAGCATGACATCGTCGTCACCGCGAACGGCATCGAGGTACATTTCGACCCGGCCAGCGCGCAGCGCGCCAAGGGCATCGTGATCGACTGGGTTTCCACCGTGCAGGGGGAAGGCCTGAGCCTGAAGTTTCCTGGCGCCCAGGACATTGCCAGCATCACGGTGCAGCAACTCCAGCAGCGTCTAGTCGAAGGCAGCATCATGCTGATCGATGTGCGCCCCGCCCACGGCCGTGCAGCAGCCGCCCCGCTGCCGCAGGCCCGGGTTCTGGAAGAGGAAGGCTATGAGGCACTCGCGGCCCTTCCCAAGGACACCGAACTGGCCTTCATCTGTCACCACGGGATTTCCAGCCAGGGCGTAGCCGAACGCTTTGCCGCCCATGGTTTCACGCGGGTGCACAACGTCGAAGGTGGCATGGATGCCTGGGCACAGTTCATCGACCCGTCGGTGCCGCGTTATTGAACCGACACGACGCGCTGCGTTGAAAAAAGCCCACCTTCGCAGTGGGCTTTTTTTTGACTGCGTCCGCTATAGGTCGTTAGTCATTTATACTTGATTAATAAAAACAAGACTTTTGTCGTTATTTATTGCGAATTGCTCGACGCCATATCGCAATTGCTTGCCTTCTGTCGTAACTAATTTCGTATTGCGCAAAATATTGGCGAAGAAAAGGCCAAACGGATCGCACTTTCATGCCTGCCAGTCAGCCCGGTGCGCCAAAGCAATAAAAATGCCAGCACGGAAATGCGATAGATGTCCGTCATGGTCATAACCGTTGCGTAACTTTTGACGGCATCGTAGTGTCGAATTGCGCCGGAAATTTCGTTTGGGGATGAAACGACCGGCGTTGGGGAGTCTTATTTCAATGCCCAGCTCTATCTTCGTTGCCACGGTCCATGCCGAGGCGACGCAGGTAAGTGCGGGAGAACAAAAACTTGCATCTTTTGGGGAGGCGGGGCCAGCAGCCCTGGCTGACCGCTCTAATTTTGGAGGGTGTGTCAATGCAGTTTCGTAGGGGTTTCTCTTTGACTCGACGCCACGCCATCGCCGCAGCAGTGGCCTTGGCTCTGGGCACCGCGGGCGTTGCGCAAGCGCAAAGCAATGCGACGGGTACGATTTACGGTTCCGCTCCAGCGGGAACGGTCGTCCATATCGAAAATACCGGTACCGGCCTCAAGCGTGACCTGCCTGTCGATGCAGGCGGCCGCTATCGCGCTGCCGCCCTGCCGATTGGCGTCTACAAAGTGTCGCTGGTCAAGGACGGTGCAACGGTCGAGACACACGACAATGTGCAGACCTCCATCAGCCAGGGTACGGACGTATCCTTTGCAGCCACGACAGCCGCCAGTTCCGCCAATGCGCAGAACCTGTCCGCCGTGCAGGTGGTAGCCAACTCGCTGCCGAGCATCGACGTCAGTTCGGTGGACTCGCGCACGGTGCTCACGGCCGATCAGCTCAACAAGCTGCCGATCGCACGTACCTCCATCAGCTCCATCGCCCTGATCGCCCCTGGCACCACGCCGGCAGCCAAGGGCTACGGCAACGCGCTGTCGTTCGGCGGTTCGTCGGCTTCTGAAAACGCCTACTACATCAACGGTTTTTCAGTAACCAACCCGCTGACCGGCGTGAGCTCGCGTCAGTTGCCCTACGATGCCATCGACCAGGAACAGGTGCTGATCGGCGGCTACGGCGCTGAATATGGCCGCTCCACCGGCGGCGTGATCAACGTCGTGTCCAAGCGTGGCTCGAACGAGTGGAAGGGCGATATCCAGGCTTTCTGGTCGCCGAGCGACCTGGCTCAGGAACCGCGCAGTTCGTTCCGCCCGACCGGCCCGCTGAAGGGCTCCATCTATCAGCAGGGCAGCGGCTTCAATCCGTCCGACAACGGCGGCATGCAGTACTCCGGCTCGATCGGCGGCCCGCTGATCAAGGACAAACTGTACTTCTTTGGCGCCGCTGACTTCATCCGCAGCTCGGGCACCATCATTGGCCCGACTGACAGCGTGTTCCGCAATGGCTTGACCCTTACCGGCACGCAGGCGAACAACACCAGCAAGACCACGCGCTGGCTGGGCAAGATCGACTGGAACATCAACGATTCCAACATCGTCGAATTCACCGGCATCGGTGATGACGAGACGACCGATTCGCAGATCTACAACTACGGTGTCGATCCTGCCAATTCCGTCTATAGCGGTTCGGGTCGTGGCAGCTACCTGGGCCACCAGTACCTGAAGAACTACAACGGCACCCAGACCAATGGCACGCCGGGCGGCAACGTCTACATCGCCAACTATACGGGCTACCTCACCGACTCGCTGACCTTGACGGCGATGTACGGCAAGAGCAACTCCGACCACGCCCAGGACGTCACCGGCGGCGGCGGCAACATCTGCCCGTCGATCCAGGACCTTCGCGCTGGCTATGGCCAGAAGGGTTGCACGGTCGGCAGCACCACCATCCTGATGCCCGGCTCGAAGGACCGCACCAACGGCTGGAACCTCAACCTCGAATATCGCCTGGGCGACCATGACCTGAAGGCGGGCGTGGATCGTTACGAACTGCGCGCGACGTGGGGCAACTCACCCGTCGGCGGCACTGGCTACATCTATCGCGATATCGGTGCGCCCGGCACTGGCAACCTGATCCAGCAGCGCTTGCAGAACCTTGGCCTGGATCCGGCCCTGTTCAACCCGGCCGACTACCCGAATGGCTGGTTCGTCGAGTCGACAGGCTTGACCACCGGTACCTCGGCCCGCACCAGCCAGTCCTCGCAGTTCATCGAAGACAACTGGCAGGTTACCGATCGTTGGCACGCCTATATTGGCTTGCGCAACGAGCAGTTCACCAACTACAACGGCGTCGGCGAAGCCTATGCCAAGTCGCGCCATCAGCTCGATCCGCGCCTGGGCGTGACCTGGGACGTATACGGTGACAGCTCGTTGAAGATCTACGCCAATGCGGGTCGTTACCACCTGGGCCTGCCGACCTCGGTGGCCATCCGTGGCGCCGGTCCGTCGTCTTTCCCGTCGCAGTACTTCGCCTTCACCGGAATCGACCCGACCACTGGCGTGCCTACCGGCCTGACCAACACTTCGGCATCGGGTCTGTTCTACCTCAACAACGAGAATGGCGTACCGCCGGATGGCAAGACGGTTGGTGCCCAGGGCCTGCACTCGTACTACCAGGATGAATACATCCTCGGTTTCGACAAGCAGTTGCCCGATAACTGGGTGGTCGGCTCCAAATTGCTGTATCGCAAGCTTCGCAGCCTGATCGACGACACCTGCGACAACGGCCTTGCCGGCTTCGAAGGCCCGATGCAGAAATGGGGCGACGAGCACGGCCTTCGCGCACAGGTGGATGCCGGTATCGCCAACAGCACCGGCTGCTGGTTGTACAACCCCGGTCGCGCCAACACCTTCCTGCTCAGCCTGGGCGGTGGCCAGTACCTGAGCGTGCCGCTTTCCGCCAAGGAGATCGGCGAGCCGAATCCGAAGCGCGCCTACTACATGGCCGACTTCTACGCCGAACACCAGTTCAGCGACAAGTGGTACGGCAAGATCGAGTACACGTTCTCACGCAGCTACGGTAACTCCGAAGGTCAGCTCGACTCGGACATCGTGCAGGCCGACGTGTCGACCACAGAAAGCTGGGACTTCCCGCAGATCATGGAAAATACCAATGGTCCGCTGGCGAACGATCAGAAGCATCAGCTGCGCATCCTGGGCACCTACGCGCCGACGGATGAGTGGTCGTTCTCGACCGTCACGCGCATTGCCTCCGGCTATCCGATCAGCTGCCTGGGCTTCCGTCCGGAAGATCCGTATGGCTACGGCGGCAACTACTTCTGGTGCAATGGCCAACCGTCACCGCGTGGTTCGGTAGGTCGCACGCCGTGGACGTACAATATCGACATGAGCGTGGCCTGGAAGCCGGCCTTCCTGAACCACAAGCTCACGCTGTCGGCTGACGTGTTCAACCTGCTCGGTAAGCAGCGCGTAACACAGGTCTATGAAAACGGTGAGACGGCATTGGGTGTGCCGAGCCAGGATTATCTGGTGCCGCGTTCGTATCAGGACCCGCGCTATGTCCGCCTGGGTGCCCGCTACGACTTCAGCCTGTAAGAAAGCCTGATTCTGCGGCCACCGGGAACAGGTGGCCGCAGTGGTACTCCCCAACACTTGGCCGCCGGTTTCCGGCGGCCTTTTCTTTGTGCCAAGGCGCCGGCCTAGACTTCGCCGGCCTCGTCCTCGAAGCGCAGGTGCTTGACGCTGCGACCGTTACGGCGCACCAGCTTCAAGGCCTCGATGCCGATCTTGATATGGGACTCGACGAAATTGGCCGTGACACTCTTGTCGCTCGCCTCGGTCTTGACGCCCTCGGGAATCATCGGCTGGTCCGATACCAGCAACAGCGCGCCGCAGGGAATGCCGTTGGCGAAACCCGCCGAGAAGATCGTGGCCGTCTCCATGTCAATGGCCATGCTGCGCGTACGGCGCAGGTAGCCCTTGAAGGCATCGTCGTGCTCCCACACTCGTCGATTGGTGGTGTAGACGGTACCGGTCCAGTAGTCGTGGCCAAGGTCGCGGATCATGGTCGACACCGCTCGCTGCATCTGGAATGCCGGCAGGGCCGGCACCTCCGGCAGCAGATAGTCGTTAGAGGTGCCTTCGCCACGAATCGCCGCGATTGGCAACACCAGATCGCCGATCTGGTTCTTTTTCTTCAGGCCACCGCATTTGCCCAGGAACAGTGCCGCCTGCGGCTGCACCGCGCTGAGCAGGTCCATCACCGTGGCCGCGTTGGGGCTGCCCATACCGAAATTGATAAGGGTGATGCCATCGGCCGTGGCATTGGGCATGGGCCGGTCACGGCCTTGCACTTCCACCCCATGCCACTGCGCAAACAGGTCCACGTAGTGGCCGAAATTGGTCAGCAGAATGTGCTGGCCGAACTGATCCAGTGGCGTGCCGGTGTAACGCGGCAGCCAGTTGCTGACAATATCGTTCTTGTCTTTCATAAGACCCTTGAGGTCGGAACGGACCCGATTGCGGCCCGTATTACCGGTGACGCCACACCGGCGGAAACCCATGAAGATTGCCGGCCATGATAACAGGCTCTGGCTGCCTGCCGCAGTGCGATCCGGGGCGAGCGCCCTGCAGCGGCCTTTCTCGTGATTTTCTTGCTGCAAAAGCACAAAACGTCACTCGCGCACAGGCCGAACAGGAGGTCGGCAACGGACAGCCGGCGTGCTATGGTCCGCCCAACATGAAGGGGGACACACGATGCGCATGGGCCTGGCCATCGACGCTTCCTGCGATCTGCCGCAGGCGTTCTTGCAAGAACATGACATCACCATCATGCCGATCACGGTGAAGATCGACCAAGAGATTTTCATGGATGATCGTGATCCGGCAGAACTCAGGCGCTTCCTCGAACACAAGCTGGGCAGCCGAGGACATGCAGCCGAGACCGAGCCCTGTTCGGTCGAGGATGTACAGAAGCTCTTCCTGGAGAAGCTCGTCCTCGAACGCGACTGCGTGTTCTGCCTGACCATCACCGCTACCCGCAGTCCGATCAACGACCACGTCATCAAGGCGAGCTTCGCGGTGCTCAAGCACTACCGCGAAGTGCGGGAAAAGGCTGGGCAGACCGGTCCATTCCTGATGCGGGTCATTGACACACGCAACCTCTTCGCAGGCGCAGGCCCGGCGATCGTCGAAGCCACCCGGCTCATCGCGGCCGGTGAAGCGCCGGCCGCGATCCGCGAAAGGCTCACCCACATCGCCAACAACAGTTATGGCTACATGCTTCCGCGTGACCTGTACTACTTGCGCGCGCGCGCCAAGAAAAAAGGTGACCGCAGCGTAGGTCTGGTCGGCGCCATGCTCGGCACGGCGCTGGGTATCAAACCTCTGATTCGTGCCTATCGCGGCGATACCTCGCCGATCGGCAAGATTCGCGGTTTCGAGCATGGCGCCGAGACGCTCTTCAGTTATGCCGCCGAACGCGTTCACGCCGGATTGCTGGTCCCCGTCATCTGCATCAGCTACGGCGGTGACCTGGCTGATGTGCCCAAGTTGCCCGGCTATGCCAAGCTCAAGGCGGCTTGTGATGAATGCGGTGTTGCCTTGATGGAGGCCCCGATGAGTATCACCGGCATGGTCAATGTCGGAGAAGGCGCGCTTGCGCTTGGCTTTGCTGCCGAGGAACACGTCGCGGAATTCTGATGCGCCGCATTTTCCGATTGCTGCTCCTGTTCTCGCTGCTACCACAACCTGCCGTAGCCGATGGCGCTTATAAATGCACTACGGCCCATGGCGCGGTGGCCTACCAGGACCATCCTTGCGCCCGCGGAGAGCGACAGGACACTTTATCGATATCCATGAGCGCCGTGCCTTCGTCGCCGGCACCTGCCAGCAGCGCTGCGGTGCAGGTAAATACGGCGCCGGCACCGCAGCCCACCGCTCCATCGACACCCGGTGAGCCATTGCCACTGATGTATGTGTGCGTCAAAGCCACCGACGGCAAGAGCTACCTCAGCACCAACGGCAATCCTCAGCCGTATGCCGTGCCATGGGGCATCCTAGGCGCGGTATCCCAACCGCTTGCGCAAGTCTACGGCTCGGGCGGTGGCGGTGCGTCAGCCCCAGAGCTAAACAGGGGCAAGGTCAACTCGAACTTGGTCGCTGGACATTTCACCTGGGTCCAGGATAGTTGCCGTGCGCTGAGCATTGGCGAAACCTGCAAGGCATTGCGAGACGATTACGATGAGGTAGAGCACAAGCTTCGCCATGCCTTCAAGGACGAACGCGGATCGCTCGAGCAGCGAGAATCCCACCTGCGGGCGCAGTTGGCCAATTGCTGAGCGAGAGATCGCCGATCTGGCTGGCGACCTCCCACCTTGTTACGTTTTACGGGCTGCCGACTGGCACCTGGCCACCAGCGAAGTGCCGCTGGATACGCGGCCATATCACATTGATGCGATTGCCCTGGTTGGCCCTGCCAGCGGCTGAATTATGGAGTACGACAACACGGTTGGTGTTCCAGTCGATGACCGGGGAACCCGAACTGCCGCCCTCGGTATCACAGGTATATCGCCCTAGATTGCCTACCTGCGCAGTGACAGTACAGCGGCCGCCACCATCGACGAACAAGCCCAACTGCTTGGGTCTCCCTAAGCCATGCTGCGGAATGTAGATGACCTGCCCATTGCTCAGCGGGCCAACATCGAGACCTAAGTGGCCGAACTTGGCAATCTCCCTGAACTGAGCATCGTTGATGGTGAACAACTGGAAATCCAGCCCGGCATCTCCTTCAAGCCGGCTTCCGCCACGAACCTTCACTCCAGGCTGTGTGGCCGTACCTTCACATGATGCGTGCTCGTACCCGAACCATATTTCAAAGGCCGCGGGATTCTGATCGTTGCCCATGACATGATGATTGGTAAGCATGCGGTTTTCCGGCCCCACGCGCCACGCCGTTCCGACCCAACCTGCATTGTAAGTCCTGGCAACAGCCTGCGCATGCCTGTATGCCGCCGGGGCCGACTCTCGGTAGCACACGGCCGGCCTACGCTGATCGATGTCGATGACGGCACTGGGTAGTACCACCGGGACCTCGTCGATCGGCCTGAAGCCGACATCGACCCGGTCGATACGAAGCAGGGATTGTGCTGATGCGCTTTGTCCATCCGCGCCCAGCACAGATACATGGACATCACCGCCGTCCATCGTCATGGCCGAATACCCATGCTCGCCGCCTTCCAGCAGTGCTTGTGCATCGATCCATTGCTCATCGTCGGACGTCACCAGATGAACCCGCGAGCCGGCAGGAAGATCGCCTGCAACGAAGTGCAAGCGCAGGAACGTGGCACCGGGGTAATGCAGATCAAGACCGGTACGCGCGTTGGATGCACTCAGATTGACATCGACATCCACGACATCGGCCACTTTTATGCCTCCCGGCATGTCGGCTTTGGCACCTGACGATGCCGCGCCGGCAACGTGACTCGCCATCAGCAGTATGGCACCAAGGTATATCGAGAACGTGTTCTTTCTCATCGTGATCCGTCCGTGGTTGCGGTGATTATTCACCGCCGACCAACTTAGGATTTTCATGAGATTCCTACAGTCGCGCGACGATCCTCAAGAATGAAGGATTCGACCGCTCTTGAAAGTAACGCGATGGATACCGCTTGCGCGCCCTGCCTCTCAAAAACCGTAGTTGAGAAACCCGCCATCGACCGCGAGTACCTGACCGGTGATGTAGCTCGCCGCTGGCAGGCACAAGAACGCGATGGCGGCAGCAACTTCCTCCGGCTCGCCGATGCGGTGCAACGGAGTGCGATCGAGCACTTCGTCGAGGTAGTCGATATTGGCCAGCGCGGGCTCCGACCGTTGCGTACGGATATACCAGGGCGCCACGGCATTGACGCGAATACCATCCATGGCCCATTCCACAGCGAGATTGCGTGTCATCTGGTGCATGGCCGCCTTGGTCATGCCATACGGCGAACCGGTACGCACATGCGTTGTGCCCGATACCGAGCCCACGTTCACGATCGCTGCCTGCGCATGACGGGCCAGATGCGGATGCGCAAGACGGCACATTTCGAAGGCCGAAAACAGGTTCAACTCGAAGATCGCCCGGTATTCGTCTTCGCTATAATGCAGCGTGGCATCCGGCTTGTTGCCCCCGGCGTTGTTGACCAGCAACGACACCGGTGCGTCGAGATCGGCGATCCAGTCGAACACCGCCAACCGGTCTTCGGGATCGCTTACGTCAGCGCTGAATGCCAGCACATCCACGTCATCGAAATCGTCGGCCAGTTCCACTCGCACCTGTTCGAGTGCATCCTGATCGCGCGCGACAAGCAACAGATCGGCGCCGAGCGCGGCCAATTCACGCGCCGTGGCATAACCAATACCTTTGCTGGCACCGGTGACGAGAGCCGTGTGGCCTTGCAGTTGCCAAGCATCGAGACGGTTGTTCATGGCACGCAGCTTAGCCTATCGACGTGCCCCCTTGCGCGGCTCCCGCTGCGGCGCAACACTCCCGGAGGCTACCGCTGCGATGGATGATCATCATGAAACAGACGGCTTTCCTGCTGGGGGTTCTGGCGCTGACAGCGTGTTCGGGTAAACCCCCGTCGCCCCAGGCGCCCCAGCCGCAAGCGCGCACCGCCACCCCCTGGGACCAGATGCAGCAGGCCAAGCAAAAAGCCAAGGATGTGCAGAAGGCCAGCCAGGAGCAAGCCGATCGCCAAGCCAAGGCACTGGACGCGGCAGGCCAATGAACCTGGCAACCGTTCCCACGATCGACGCCACTACGCCGCTGCTGGATATCCGGCACGCCACTGTGCTGCGCGGCGACCGGTCATTGCTGGACCTGGCCGCACTATCGATCGCCCAGGGCGAGCACACCGCGATCCTCGGCCCTAACGGTTCGGGCAAATCCACCTTGGTCAAGCTGATCACGCGCCAGCTTTATCCGCTGGCACGCGATGATGGCTCATCTCACGTGCACATCTATGGCCGCGAACGCTGGCAGGTCAGCGAACTGCGCAAGCTACTGGGCATCGTGTCACCCGCCCTGCAACTGGACTACACCAGCGACTCGCCATTGGAAGTATTCGATGCGGTCATCTCCGGTTTCTTCGCCGCACGCGGACTAGGACTCGATCATCAGGTAACGATGCTGATGCGCGAGCGTGCCACTGAAGCCCTGAGGCTCATGCATGCCGATCATCTGATTGGACGCGAGATGGCCACGCTGTCCACGGGCGAAGCGCGCCGCGTGCTGATTGCCAGAGCCTTGACCCACCGACCGCGCGCATTGTTGCTCGACGAGCCCTGCATGGGCCTGGACCCGGCCGCGCGCCGACAATTTCTGGAAACCCTGCGCGGACTGGCTCGACATGGCACGACCCTGATCCTGGTTACGCATCATATCGAGGAAATCCTGCCTGATATCCAGCGCGTGGTGATGTTGCGCCAGGGCGGCATGTTCGCCGATGGCAGCAAGCAGGCGTTGCTGACTGGCGAGCGGCTTGGCAGCCTATTCGGCGTGCCGGTTGAAGTCACTCAGCACGAGGGATATTTCTCCGCGCGGTTCTAGCAGAAAGGCCACCCTGCGGTGGCCTTTCTGTTTACTGCGCCATGATTGTTCGTCCCATCAACGCGGCGAACAGAAGCAATACGCATAGATGTTCGGCCGACCGGCCTGCGCATGTTGCAGCAGGCTGAGTTCTGGAGCCATGGCTGGCAATTGTGCTACCCATGACGGCAACCGCACACCGTAGCTCTGCGCCACGCGGATGGCCGCGCTATCGCCCAGGCTGGAGAGGAACTGTTCGAATGCCCCCGAAGGCGTTTCGACATAACGCACGGGATAGTTCTTGCCGAGCTTGGCACGATTGGCCGCATCGCCGATGGCGTCGCCGAGACCGCCCATCTGATCGACCAGACCGCGCTCCAGCGCCTGCTGGCCGGTCCATACGCGCCCCTGGGCAATCGCATCGATGGCACTGAACTCCTTGCCTCGCGCCTTGGCCACATTGCCTACGAAATCACGATAGCCTTTGTCGATGATCGACTGGATGACCGCGCCGACCTTCGGATCGAGTGGCCGGGTGATGTCGAACGCGCCGGCTAGCGGACCGGTAGCGACGCCATCGCTCTTCACGCCCAGCTTGTCCAGCGTGCCGGGCACGTTGAAATACATGCCGAAGATACCGATGGAACCGGTGATCGTGTTGGGCTCGGCATAGATGCGATCGGCATTCATCGAGATCCAGTAGCCACCGCTGGCAGCCACGTCACCCATCGATACGACTACTGGAATGCCCGCTTCCTTGGTCAACGCGATCTCGCGGCGAATCTGTTCGGCGGCGTAGACTTCGCCGCCCGGCGAATTGACGCGCAATACGAGGGCCTTGGTGTGGCGATTTTCGCGCGCGGCGCGAATCAGGGCAGCGGTCGATTCGCCACCGATCTGCCCCGGCGGCTGCTTGCCGCCAGCGATCTCGCCCTCGGCAACCACCACCGCCACGCCGTCACCGCTCTGATCGTCGGTGTCGGGCAGGGTCGCCACGTAGCGATCAAGGCTTACCTGGCGGAAGCCATGGCCGTCCTGCGCTGCCGGCACGCCGGCCTTGCGCATCATGTCCTCGACGTCGTTTTCCGTGGCCAAGGCATCGACCAGGTGTTCGTCCAATGACAACTTGCCCAGGTCGCCCTGCGAAGCGGTGATCGCGTCCGGCAAGCCATTGATGGCCTTGCGCAACTGAGCCGGATCGAGCTTGCGCAGCTTGGCGACCTCATCGATGTATTGATCCCACAGGCCTGACATCCAGAAGCTGTCGGCTTCCTTCGATTCCGGCGAGGCGTGATCGAGGATATAGGGCTCGGCCGCACTCTTGAACTGGCCTACGCGGAATAGGTGGACGTCCACCCCGAGCTTGTCCAGCAGGTCCTTGTAGAACAGGCGGTAGTTGGCCAGCCCCATCAGCATCACGCCACCCTGAGGGTCAAGTAGCACGCGATCGGCGTGGGCCGCCAGGTAATACTGGCCCTGCTCAAGCCCGGCACCCCAGACGATCACCGGCTTGCCAGCAGCGCGGAAGCGATCCAGCGCGGCGCCCACTTCGCGCAACGACGCAAAACCGCTGGCTTGCAGGTGATCGGGCAGCAACAGGATGCGGGTGATGCGTTCGTCCTTGGCTGCCGCATCGATAGCGGCCACGATGTCACGCAACTGCACCTGTTTGGGCTGCTCGCCGGACATCGCCGCCAGCGCCCGCTGCGCGGCGCCGATGCTGTACTGCTCGACGATCTGGCCTTCAGGCTTGATCACCAGCACCGAGTTGCTGGCCACGCGCTCGGAGCGGCTGCCGATGATCATGCCGATCACGATCAGCAGCACGATGAACAGCAAAGGGAAGAAGATCATGTTTACGATAACGAGCCGGACGATATTGATGCCTCGTCCCAGCGTGCACACGAAGTGCCAGAAACCGGTTTGCCGCTGCGGAACCATTGCAGGAATTTCCCAGGAAAATACTTTGCTAGATTAGCGGGGATTCCCGGCCCGTGACATGGGCGCCGTACGAAAAATCCCTATGGGCAAGCCCGTCAGTGCAGCGGCACGCCAGGTGAGACCCCAGGGTCCCGCGCGCGACGCCAGCGCTGATGCTTGATACCACGGGCAAAGCGCGCGAACAGCAACACCGCCGCCACGCTAAGGCCGGCAATCAGCCCCATCCACATGCCCCTGGCCCCCAGGCCTTGCCGGAAGCCCAGCCACCAGCCTGTCGGCATGCCGATGACCCAATAGGCAAACAAGGTGATCGCCATCGGTACACGGGTGTCCTTTAGGCCACGCAATGCCCCATTGGAGGCGACCTGGATACCGTCGGAGAACTGGAAGAAACCGGCCAGCACGATCAATTGCACCGCCAGCGCGATTACCGTCGCGTCGTGCGTATAAATGGAGGCAATAAGGTGCGGCATGCCCAGCATGACGCCGGCGGAGAACAACTGCGTGACCAGGGTCAGGGCGATGCCGCAGTAGCCGGCATAAGCCACGCCCACACCATCGCCACGCCCTACCGCATGACCTACCCGCACGGTGATCGCCATCGCCAGTCCAAGCGGGATCATGAAAAACAGCGAAGCGATGTTCAAAGCCACCTGATGGCTGGCCACCACATCCTCGCCGAGCGTTCCGATGACCAGCGCCACGGCGACGAACAGGCCGCCCTCGGCCAGCAACGTGATCGCCATGGGCAGGCCGATCCAGACAAGCTCACCGATCTTGCGCGGGCTGGGTGGATCCAGGCGCTCACCCAGGTTGAGCCCGCGATAGTTCCGATGACGGGCGATATAGAGCAGGAACGCCAGCATCTCCAGCCACAACACCCATGCCGTAGCCATACCGCAACCGCGCGCGCCCTGCGGCGTGATACCGAACTTACCGAACATCAGCACATAGCCCAGCGGCGCCAGCACCAGCAGCCCACCGATACTGAAGTACATCGACGGCCGCGTCAGCGATAAGCCCTCCGACAACCCGCGTAGCGCGAAATAGCAGGTCAAGGCCGGGGCACCCCAGCTGATGGCATGCAGAAACTGGTCGACATCGTGGCGCAATCCCGGCGCCACGCCGATCAATCCGACCAGTGGCCCGGCATGACGCACCCCGAACCACAACAACACGCCCATGCCCAGGGCCAACCACAGCGATTGCCGGAACACCGCCCCGATTTCGCCCCGCCGACCTGCGCCATCGAGCTGGGACACCGAGGGCGGCACCGCCATCATCATGCCGATACCGCTGACGATCGCCAGCGACCAGATGCTGGTACCCACGGCCACGGCACCCAATACATGGGCGCTTACATGCCCCGCGAGTACGGCATCGACGAAGTTGGTGCCCACCGCAGCCAATTGCGCAAGGATGAGTGGCAGCGCCAAGCGAAGGGTGGCGCCAATCTCGTGCGTTACGCGGGCACGATCCAGGCGAGAGGAAGGCATAGGGCTACTCCTTGGCCCCGTATTCTAGCAGGCGACCACTCCTGTGCTTGTAGGCGAGGTCCGCCGCGATGCGGCCTGTAAAGTCGCTCGCTCGCGGCGAACGAGAGGAACCAGAGGCAACGAAAACTACGAGACTCCCCCTCACTCCTCACTCCTCACTCCTAGCTGCTAACTCCCGACCCAGATATGCCACTATCCCCGCATCAACGCGTCCCGGGGACCCATGCATGAACGAGATTGCCGAAACTGGCCAGGGGGTGCTGTGCGCCAATTGCGCCACGGCGATGGTCGGTGAGTTCTGCCATGAATGCGGACAATCGATTCATAGCGTGCTCAAGCCTGCGCATCACATGCTCGAAGACACTATGGACATCGTGTTCCATGTCGATGGCCGTGTCATGCATACGCTGCCGCCCCTGCTGACAAAGCCCGGATTCCTTACGTTGGAATATTTCTCCGGACGCCGCGTGCGCTACGTGGCACCGTTCCGACTGATGTTCGTGTTGTGTCTTCTGGCTTTCTTCCTTGGGCACCTGGCGCTTGACCAGTTCAGCGGCTTGGGCGCGCACCAGGAGGCTGGGGTGGATTCGTCCGGGCCACCATCGCAGATCGGGGCGAATGCCTTTGCCCAGGCGACCACCGCCCAGGAGGTGCGTGACCGACTGAATCGGCAAATGACCCAGTTGCAGACGGCGCGGGCGGCAGGCGGCGGGTCCGCCGGCCTGGACGAAGCCGAGTCGCGCTTACGCCGGCAAGCCGATACGCGCCTTGCGCAACTGCAGCACAAGGCGGCCGCCGAAGCCCCCGCCGAAGCCACATCACAGGACGAGGCCGACCCTGCCGACGACGACGACGGCGGCTCCGTAAACGTCAACGTTCCCGGACTGCCACAATTCATGAAGGCTCGCATCCTTCGTGGCGTGCAGCACATCGCCGCCAACATCCGCGCCACCCGGCATGGCACTGAAGCCCAGCGCGAGGAAGCCATCGAGCGCATGAAGGCCGGGATCTTCGGCGTGCTGCCGCAGACGATGTTTGTGCTGATGCCGGTCTTTGCCCTGCTGCTGAAACTGTTGTACCTGTTTCGACGCAGGCTCTACATGGAGCACCTGATCGTGGCCCTGCACAGCCACGCGTTTTTGTTCCTCAACGTCATCCTGAGCATCGCCTTGCTGTTTCTCGGGAGCTGGCTCACACCCCATGCATCATGGCTTGGCCCGGCCTTCCACCTTGCCCAATGGGCATTAGCGCTATGGGCCCTGGCTTACCTGTGGCTGATGCAAAAGCGGGTCTACCGGCAGGGCTGGCTGATGACGAGCGTGAAGTATTTCGCCATTGGCTGGTGCTATGTATGGATGCTGGCCTGGGCTCTGTTGTTCGCCGTGATCCTTGGCGCCGCTCACTGAGACCCCGTTCACATAAAAGCCCCCAGCTAAGCTCCGTTCCGACCGCCCAGAAGGCGCGTCTCAACGGGTTTTGCACAGCGTCACAGACCTGTCAAGGCATTGACAACAACCGTGGCAACTGCATGAACGTCAACCGCGCAACATTATTAAGTTATTGATATTGAAATGTTTTTTGACGTGATCAAAATTTGACCAGTACGTCGTGAAGGCCGTCACAGCGCCTTTTTCTGGCCTCTCTCCCCGGCCCATCCACAGAGTTATCCACAGCTCTTGTGGATAAACAGAAAATCCTTACGACCATAGCTACTTACCCCCTTTTCCTAGATGACAGGACAGCAAGCCGCCGCAAGCACCAGCCCGGCGGACTGATCCGGTGTTCATCAGAGCAGGCGCTCGGCCGTTACACTTAAAAGCATCTCGAGGATTCCATGCCATCTGTCCTTCGCGTCGCCCTGCCGGTGCCACTGCCTACGCTGTTCGACTACCTGCCTGTCGAAGGCGGCACGGCCGAGGTCGGTAGCCGTGTGCTGGTGCCGTTCGGGCGTGGCAAAGCGGTCGGCGTGGTCATTGCCACCCACGTCGAGCCCGGTGTCAGCGGACACCGGCTCAAGCGGGTGCTGCGCATCCTGGATGACACGCCCCTGCTCGACCACGAGCTGATGGCGACGCTCGCGTGGTCGGCCGATTACTGGCTGGGCGCGCCAGGCGAGGCCTACGCCAATGCGCTGCCGTTGGCTTTACGCGAAGACAAACCGCTGCCGGCCACCGGGGAAGAAATCTGGCGCCTGACCACGTCCGGACTAAGCGCCCGCGACGCCGGCAGCCGCCGTGGCGGCAGCAGGCGGCTGCTGGATGCGCTCGCCCACGGTCAGCGCTCGTCGAGCGACCTGGATC
Source organism: Dyella sp. (assembly GCF_036384435.1). Taxonomy (GTDB): domain Bacteria; phylum Pseudomonadota; class Gammaproteobacteria; order Xanthomonadales; family Rhodanobacteraceae; genus GSA-30. Next base: position 39,687 of record NZ_DASVMI010000074.1, read on the forward strand.
TGGAGCATCCTGGCTGGCGCACGGCCGCTCGCCGCCTGGAAGCAGCCGGGCTGGTCGAACGCACGGAACGCGCGTATGACCACATAGCCCAGGCATCGGTACCCGCGCCGCAGCTGACCGATGAGCAAGCTCTAGCTGTTACCACGATCGGCGAAAACCTTGGTCGGTTTCAACCGTTCGTGCTTGACGGCGTCACCGGCAGCGGCAAGACCGAGGTCTACCTGGCCTTGATCGAGCAGGTGCTGGCACGCGGCCAGCAAGCCTTGCTGCTGATTCCCGAGATCGGGCTGGCGCCGCAGACGGTACGCCGGCTACGTGACCGCCTGGGCATCGTGGCGCAAGTCATGCATTCCAATCTCGCCGAGGGCGAACGCGCGCGTGCCTGGCTGCGCATGCGTTCGGGTGAGGCAAAGATCATGCTCGGCACCCGCTCGGCGGTGTTCACCCCCTTACCGCGTCCCGGCATCATCATCGTCGACGAAGAACATGACGGCGCCTATAAACAGCAGGAAGGCTTCCGCTACCATGCACGCGACCTGGCCCTGCTGCGCGCAAAAGCCCTGCAGGTTCCCATCGTGCTCGGCTCGGCCACGCCATCGCTGGAAACGCTGGCCAACGTGCAGGCAGGGCGCTATCGCACGCTGCGCCTGCGTGCGCGCCCCGGCACCATCCGACCACCGCAAGTGCAGATCGTGGACATGCGCGCGCAAAGGCTGGAGCACGGCTTGTCGCCTACATTGCTGAACGCGGTCGCCGAAACCGTCACGCGCGGCGAACAAGCCCTGGTGTTCCGCAATCGCCGTGGCTATGCGCCCGTACTGCTCTGCCATCACTGCGGCTGGTATGCGCAATGCCCGCGCTGCGAACATCCGTTGACCGTGCATTTCGCGCGCCAGCAACTCATCTGCCATCACTGCGATTACCACACCCGGCAACCGGAAACCTGCCCCGCCTGCGGGGCCAGCGAACTCAAGCCTCAGGGCCAGGGTACCGAGCGACTGGAAGAGGCCCTGGCGGCGCAGTTTTCCAACGTGCCGGTCATGCGCATCGATCGCGAAACCACGCGTCGTCGCGATGCCTTCGAACAGATCCTGGACGGCTTGCGCGAAGACGGTCCGGCGATCCTGGTCGGCACGCAGATGCTCGCCAAGGGCCACGACCTGCCCAACCTCACCCTGGTGGCGATCGTGGGCGTGGATGAAGGCCTGCACAGTATCGACTTCCGGGCCAGTGAGCGGCTGGCCCAGTTGGTCGTCCAGGTTGCCGGCCGCGCCGGCCGCGCCAGCAAGCCCGGAAGGGTGCTGCTGCAAACGCACCATCCCGATCATCCGTTACTGCGCGGCCTGCTCGCCCAGGGTTACGCTGTCGCCGCCCAGGAACTGCTGACCGAGCGCAAGTTATCCATGCTGCCACCCTACGGCCACCAGGTATTGCTGCGCGCCGAAGCACATCAGCGCGCGCATGTGGATGCGTTCCTGCACGAAGCGCGCAGCGCTCTGCCGCAGGAAAGCTTGCAGATCGCCGGCCCCATGCCGGCCCCCATGCCCTTGCGCGCAGGCAAGCATCGCGGCCAGTTGCTCATCGAAGCCGACAGCCGCGCCGTCCTGCACCAGGCCCTGCGTCCCTGGCATCGCGCCTTGACCGCCATGCCGTCGGGGCGACGCGTACGGTGGTCGTTGGATGTCGATCCGGTGGATTTGTATTGAGTGAGGCCGGCGGCCTTGCCGCCTGTGAGGCCACTCGCTGCGCTCGCTGTGAGGTCGCCCGCTGCGCGGGCTGTAAAGAGGGACAGCAAAATAGCTACGGTCCACTTTCTCTCTTCACAGGTGGCGTAGCCACCGGCCTCACAGCTCGCTCAGCGAGCGGCTTCACAGGCAGCGAAAGCTGCCGACCTAACTATCAGATAAACATCCCGCCCGATGCTTCGATCCGCTGTGCGTTGACCCAACCGGTCGACGACGAAAACAAGGTGGCGACCAGGCCGCCGATGTCGTCGGCTTCGCCGACCCGGCCCAGCGCGGTCTGGGCCGCGATCATCTTTTGCAGTTCCGGGTTGTTGCGGACAGCCGCGTCACGGAAGTCCGTGGCGATGGCGCCCGGAGCCAGCGTGTTGACGGCGATGCCGCGTGAACCCAGCTCCTTGGCCAGATAGCGCGTGAGCACTTCCACCGCACCCTTCACGCACGCATAGGCCGATGAACCAGGCAGGCTGAAGCGAGCCAGGCCGGACGATACATTGAGAATGCGGCCGCCATCGGCGATCAGCGGTAGCAGTGCCTGCGTCAGGAAGAACACGCCCTTGAAGTGCACGTTGACCAGTTCGTCGAAATCGGCCTCGGTGGTCTCATGGAACATCGCGTGCAGACCGGTGCCGGCGTTGTTGAACAGGTAATTGAAGTGACCACGCTGCCAGTGCCTGTCCAACGCGTCACGCAATTGCTCGACGAAACCAGGGAAGCTGGCAACCACACCGACGTCCAGTTGCAGCGCGACAGCCTTGCGACCCTGGGCCTGGATGCCGGCCACGACCGATTGGGCTTCATCGCCGTTGTTGCGATAGGTCAGGATCACATCGACGCCCTGCGCGGCCAGTGCCAGCGCGGCGTTCTTGCCCAGGCCTCGGTTGCCGCCAGTGATCAGGGCGATTGAAGAGGTTGCTTGACTCATGGTCTTGGCTCCTTAGATAGCAGAGAGGTGAACGGGAAACACAGGCACGCAGTTTATTGATGGCAGCCAGCCGCATAGAGAGGCGGAATTCAATTTGACTGTTCATTTCATATGAACAATGCTGACATCCATGCACCCCACTGATGCCATGTACGCCTTTGTGCGCACCCTGGAGCTGGCGAGCTTCACCAAGGCGGCCGACAGTCTGGGCCTGCCCAAGGCGAGCATCTCCACGGCCGTGCGACAACTGGAAGACCAGATCGGCACGCAGTTACTGCATCGAACCACGCGCCGCGTTCAGCCTACCCAGGATGGCCTGGCGTTTTATGCGCGCTGCAAGGATCTGCTGGCCGAACTGGACGAAGTGCAGACGATGTTCCAGCACGACACCCGGGCCCTGAGCGGGCGCCTGCGCGTGGACATGCCGGTACCGATCGCCCAACGCACGGTGATCCCGCGCCTGCCGGAATTCCTGCGTGATCATCCCCTGCTGGAAATCGAACTCAGCGGCACGGATCGTATGGTCGATGTCATTGCTGAGGGTTTCGACTGCGTGGTGCGCGGCGGAACCTTGACCGATTCGCGCCTGGTCGCGCATACACTGGGCAATATGCGCTGCGTGAACGTGGCCAGCCCAACCTATCTGGATCAGTACGGTACGCCGACGAACCTGCAGGACCTGTCGCGTCACCGCCTGGTCCATTACGTCAATGCATTGGGCAGCAAGCCTCCGGGCTTCGAATATCGCGATGGCGAGGTGTACCGGTATCTACCGATGGCCGGCATCATCACCGTCAACAATACGCCGGGATTCGAGGCCGCCGTGCTGGCCGGCCTCGGGATCGCGCAGATTCCACTGACCGGTGTGCGGCGCTGGCTGGACGACGGGCAATTGATCGAAGTGCTGCCCCACCTGCCCTCCGAACCGATGCCTTTGTCGCTCGTCTATGCGCGGCGACACAACCTGCCACGTCGCACCAAGGCTTTCATGGCATGGTTGACCGGGCTGCTCGCCCCCATGTTGGACCCGCCAACCACGTAAGAGGGTGCAAAGGCATGGGCCTGCTCCTCGAAGCCCCTCCGGGGACAGCAGGACCTTGAGGACAACGCGAACCCATGCCTTTGCATCAGAGCTTGAGGAAAACACCATGACCGACTCGTGTCCCCATGTCGTGATACTTGGAGGCGGCTTCGGCGGTTTGGCCGCCGCCCGTGAACTGGCCGATGCGCCGGTACGCATCACGTTGATCGATCGCCGCAATCATCACCTGTTCCAACCGCTGCTTTACCAGGTAGGCACGGCCGGCTTGTCGGCTCCATCGATCGCCGCACCGCTGCGGCAGATCCTGCGCAAGCAGGCCAATATCACCGTGCTGATGGACGAAGCGCGCGCAGTCGATACCACGGCCCGTTGTGTACACCTGGGCCAGGGCGATATCGGCTATGACTACCTGATCGTCGGCACTGGCGCGACGCACGCCTATTTCGGCCATGACGATTGGGCATCGCGCGCACCGGGCCTGAAGACACTCGACGACGCATTCGCCGTCCGTCGCCGCGTCCTGCTGGCATTCGAGCGAGCCGAGCGCGAGGATGATCCCGTACGAAGACAGGCGTGGCTGAACTTCGTCATCGTCGGCGCAGGCGCTACCGGCGTCGAATTGGCGGGCGCGCTGGCCGAAATCGCCAAGCATACGCTGCCGCGAGAATTCCGGCGCAGCGATCCACGCATGGCCAACGTACTGCTGGTCGAAGCCGGTCCACGCGTACTGCCCGCCTTCGACGAAGATCTTTCCGACAAAGCCAGGAAGCAACTGGAAAAACTGGGTGTGCAGGTACGCCTGGGTACGGCGGTGAGCGCGATCGACGAGGAGGGCGTGCAACTGGGCGAGCAACGCCTGCAGGCGCGCACCGTGCTATGGGCAGCAGGCGTATCGGCTTCGCCTCTTGGCGTCTCGCTGGGCGCACCGCTGGATCGGGCTGGGCGTGTGCAGGTGCAAGCGGACCTGAGCCTACCTGGACATCGCGAGGTTTTCGTCATCGGCGACTTGGCCACCTTCACGCAGGAAAGCGGCAAACCCGTGCCGGGCGTTGCCCCGGCCGCCAAGCAAATGGGGCGGCATGCGGCCCTGCGTGTACGCGCCATGATCCAGGGTTCGGCGGAGGCGGCCCGCTTTCGTTATCGCGACGATGGCTCGTTGGCAACCATTGGGCGAATGGCCGCCGTTGCCCAGTTCGGCAAGCTTAAGTTTTCTGGGCTGCTGGCCTGGTGGATCTGGCTGGTGGCACACGTGTACTTCCTGATCGGCTTTCGCAATCGCCTGGTCGTGCTGATGGATTGGGCCTGGGCATATTGGACCTACGAACGCGCCGCGCGCATCGTGACCGGACAGGACCGCGAGTCCGCGCCCTCAACTGGTGAATCGTCCGAATGACCCCACATTCTTCACTGATTCCTTCTCGCGGAGCTGCCAGAATGCCGCGTCCCCTTTCCTGCTGACACGGAACCAAGATCGTGCCCTCCCAACTCGAACAACTGCGCCAGTACACCACCGTCGTTGCCGACACCGGCGACATCGAGGCGATCGCCCGCTACAAGCCGGTCGATGCAACCACCAATCCATCGTTGCTGCTCAAGGCTTCGGAAATTCCAAGCTATGCGCCGTTGCTTGATGAGGCCGTGGACTGGGCCAAATCCAAAGGCAACGATCGCGAACAGCAGATCGTAGACGCCAGCGATCACCTGGCGGTGCGTGTGGGTCGCAAAATCCTCGAACTGGTGCCGGGCCGCGTGTCCACCGAAGTCGACGCGCGCCTTTCGTTCAATACCGACGCAACCATCGCCAAGGCCGAACGACTGATCGGCATGTATGAAGACGCGGGCATCGGCCGCGATCGCATCCTGATCAAGATCGCCTCCACCTGGGAAGGCATTCGTGCCGCCGAGCAGTTGCAGAAGCGCAAGATCGACTGCAATCTCACGTTGCTGTTCTCGTTCGAACAGGCCGTGGCCTGTGCCGAGGCTGGTGTGTTCCTTATCTCGCCGTTTGTCGGCCGCATCATGGACTGGTACGTCGCCAACACCGATACCAAGTCCTACGCACCGGACGAAGACCCGGGCGTGAAGTCCGTACGCCGTATATACGACTGGTACAAGCTGCACGGCTTCGACACCATCGTGATGGGCGCCAGCTTCCGCAACATTGGACAAATCCAGGCGCTGGCGGGCTGTGATCGCCTGACCATCAGTCCGGACCTGCTGGAAAAGCTCGATGCCGACCAGGGTGACCTGCCACGCAAACTCGAGGACAACGGTAAACGCGAACCCAAGACGCCGAAGATCAGCGAGAACGATTTCCGCTGGGGCCACAACGAAGATGCCATGGCCACGGATAAACTGGCCGAAGGCATTCGTAAATTTGCCGTGGACCAGCGCAAGCTGGAGAAAGTGCTGGCGGCGAAATTGTGAGGGCTTGAGGGATGAGGGGCGCGAGCGCAAGGCCGCGCCGCTTCAATAGCGGGATGTTTGCGAAATCGCTTTCGCATTCGGCAAACCCAAGGCGATCTGCATCGGAATGCCCTCGCTACTCTTCAATCGCCCCTTCATGAAGGACAAAAAAAACCGGCCGAAGCCGGTTTTTTTTGTAGCAGGTATCACTTCGCCTCGGGCCTTTTCTTCCACGCATTCGCCAGCGCGTCGGTGCTCCAACCGCCCCCCAGCGCGCGAATCAACTGCACGCTCGAACGCAACTGGCGCGTATCGAGGTCGAGCAGACTGCGTTGCGCATCGAGCGCGGTGGTCTGCGCCTGCACGACATCGAGATAACCCACCGCGCCCTGCTTGTAGCGATCCATGGCCAGGTCCAGGGAGTGTTGCGCGGCATCGGAGGCATCTTTCTGATCCACCCGCGCATTGCCCAGGCGATCGAGTTGCACCAGGTTGTCTTCGACCTGCTGGAATGCGTTGAGCACCACGCCGCGATACTTGGCACCAGCTTCCTCGGTGGCCGCTTTCGCCGCGGCGACCTGCGCCTTGCGACGACCACCATCGAAGATATCCATCAGGATGTTCGGACCGAACGCCCAGATGCGATTGGGCGTGGACAACAGCCCACCGTAGACGTCGCTCTGGTAGCCGCCCTGCACGCCCAGACTAAGCGAGGGGAAGTACGCCGCGCGCGCCACACCAATCTGCGCGTTGGATGCCGCCGTACGACGTTCGGCGGCCGCAATGTCGGGACGGCGCTGCAACAAGGTCGACGGCACCGTAGTGGGCACAGTCGGCAAGACGATCGTCTTGGTGTTGGACGCGATGGTGAAGGTGGACGGCGATTCGCCCACCAATACCGCGATCGCATGCTCTACCAACTCACGCTGGGCCTGGGTCTGCGACCACTGCGATTTCACCGACGACAACTGCGTCTGCGCACGCGCCACGTCCAGGCCGGACACGATACCGCCCTGATGCAACGTCTGCGTCAGCTGCAAGGCCTTGGCGAAAGCGTCGGTACTTTGTTTGAGCAAATCCAGTTGCTGGTCCAGCCCGCGCAATACGATGTAGCTATCGGCCAACTGCGCCTGCAAGCTCAACTGTGCCGAAGCAAGATCGGCCGCGGCCGCGATAGCCTGGTCCTTGCTAGCCGCGACCTCGTTACGCACGCGACCCCACAGGTCCACCTCGTAATCGATCTCGCCTACAGCGGTAAACGAGTTGTACCAAGCTGGCGACGTCGCGCCACGCAATGGCTTGGTGTCGGATTCGCGATCGCGCTGGGCATTGCCGCTGACCGATACCTGCGGAGACAGGTTGGCTCGTGTCTGCCGATAGAACGCCTGCGACTGCTCGAAGTGAGCCAGCGCCGCCTCAAGATCGGCGTTATGCGCAAGCAGGCGCTGTTGCAGGTCATCCAACTGCGAATCGCCATAGACTTTCCACCAACCGTCGCGCGCCAGCTGATCGGACGGTTGCGCCAGCACCCAGGGGCCCTGCGACTGCGGTTGCTCCTTGTACTGGTTGGCGACCGGCGCATCCGGCACCTTGTAGGCCGGAGCCAGCGAACAACCGGCCAGGACCATGGTCACTGCGCCAGCCAGGACAACATTAAGCCTTCTTTTCATTGGGCTTGTCCGCCGTCTTCTCAGCAATCTTCACGGTATCGCCATCGGCCAGGCCATCGGGTGGGCTCTCGATCACTCGGTCGCCCTTGGCTAGCCCCGCGTTCAATTCCACGCTCTTGCCGAAATCACGCGCGATGGATACCGGCTTGAAAGTGACCTTGTTGTCCTGTCCCACCACGGCCACGCGCAGGCCCTGGTTATCGAAGACCAGCGCGCTGGCCGGTACACGCAGGGCCGTGGCGCTGATCGGCAGGTCGAACTTGACGTTGGCGAACGCGCCCGGCATCAGCTGGTTATCGGTGTTGTCCACCGAAAGCTGGACCAGCGTCGAACCGGATGCCGCATTCACCGCCTGCGCCGACGATTCGACGGTCGCCTTGAAGGTCTGTCCCGGATGCTCCGGCACGCTCATCTGAGCCACCGAACCTTGTTTGATCGCCGGCACATAGTTCTGCGGGACCTGGACATACACGCGCAGCTTGCGCACGTCCGAGACTGTGAACAACTCCTGCCCCGGTGCACCGCCGCCGACGTTGATCAACTGTCCCACATCGGTATTGCGCGCGGTAACCACGCCATCGAAGGGCGCCACGATGCGCGCGAACGCCTTCGTGGCTTGCAGTCGGTCAAGATTGGCCTTGGCAGCATTGGCCAGGGCGGTCTTGGCGGTCAGGTCGCCGGTCTTTTCGTCCACTTCCTGCTTGGAGACCGAGTCGGAGCCTAGCATCGCCTGCCAGCGCTTGGCGGTGATGGCCGCCAGTTCCTGGTTGGCCTTGGCGCTGGCGTAGTCGGCCTTGGCTTGCAGCAGTTGCTGGTCGACGTCAGGCGTCTCGATCTCGGCCATCAACTGACCGGCCTTGACCTGGGTGCCTATGTCGACCTTCCAGTACTTCAAGTAACCATTGATGCGCGCGAAGATCGGCGCACGCGAATAGGCTTCCAGACGGCCGGGCAGTTCAAGGCCGTTGCCCGTCTTGCCTGGCTCAGGATCCACCACCGCGACGGTGGGCACGGCCTGCTGGTCGGTCCAATCTTTGAGCTTGTGCGCATCGGAGGCTCGCGTGGTCACGCCGACAGCTACGATGCCCACCACCAGGATGACACCGATCAGGGCCGCCAGCCGCAGCTTGCGAGGGTGGGTCGGTGTGGGATTTTTGAATTCAGACGATTCAGACGACATGTGCAGGCTCTCCGGAAGCAGGCGCCGGGGATTGGGCGCGGCCATGCCGCGCGTGGATGATGCTGAAGACGACAGGCACGAACAACAACGTGGCCGTGGTCGCGAAAATGAGGCCGCCGATCACTGCACGACCCAGTGGCGCATTCTGTTCGCCACCCTCGCCCATACCCATGGCCATCGGCCCCATGCCGATGATCATGGCCAGTGCCGTCATCAGTACCGGGCGGAAACGTGTGTAACCGGCTTCAAGCGCCGCGCGGGTGGCATTGCCATGTTCGGCCAGCCGCTCGCGACAGAAGCTCACCACCAGGATGGAGTTGGCCGTGGCCACACCCATGCACATGATGGCGCCGGTCAACGCAGGCACCGACAGCGTGGTATGCGTGGCAAACAGCATCCAGACGATACCGGCCAGGGCCGCAGGCAACGCCGTGACGATCACGAATGGATCAGCCCAGGACTGGAAGTTCACCACGATCAGCAGGTAGATCAGCACCGCAGCGCCGAGCAAGCCGAACATCAGGCCAGAGAAAGCGCTGTTCATCGTCTGCACCTGACCCAACAGGGCTACCGAGGTACCCTTGGGCAGCGCCTTGGCGTGATCGCTCACCACCTTCTGGATATCCGAGGCCACGGCACCGAGATCGCGATCCTGGGTGGTGGCAAAAATCTCCACCATCGGCTGGAGGTTGTACTGGCTGACCACCGCATTGCCCGAAAAACGCTTGAAAGTAGCCAAACCACCGAGGACCTGGGTCGTCCCATTGGCGGATGCGCCATTGATCGGCAGATTTTGCAACTGCGAAAGGTTGTCCAGGCTGTACTGCGGTGTCTGCATCACGATCGGATAGGAGATCTGATTCTGCGGATTGAGCCAGAACGTCGGCGCCACCTGACTGGAACCGGCGAGGTTCACTACCAGCGAATTGGTGACGTCGCGCTCGGTCACGCCAAGCAACTGGGCACGCGTACGATCGACGTCGATGCTGAAGCCCTGGTTGGCCTGCGACTGCTGGATGCGTGCATCCACCACTCCCGGGATGCGCCTGATATCGCGCAGCAAGGCATTGGCATAGCCAAAATTCTCCGACAGCTTGTTGCCGCGAATTTGCAGGTCGATCGGTGCCGGCGAACCAAAGTTCAGGATCTGGCTGATGATGTCCGCGGGTGGAAAGGAGAAGGTCACGCCGGGAAATTGGCGCGGCAACTGCTCGCGCATGCGCTGCACGTATTCGGCGGTCGGACGATGGCCTTCATTCAAGGCCAGCTGGATATCGCCGTCCCACGAGCCAATGGTGCCCGTGTTGTTGTACGCGGTGTTGATACCCGACACTGGCTGGCCGATGTTGTCCACCACGGTGCCCAGTTCTTCCTTGGGAATCATGCGACGGATCGAAGCCTGGATGTCGGCGAACAACGTCGCACTGTCCTCCACGCGCGTGCTTACTGGCGCACGTACATGCATCAGGATCTGGCCTGCATCGACCGCCGGGAAGAAGTTACGGCCAAGGAACGGCACCAGGGCGAACGACAGCAGCACGAAGGCCATGAAACCGGCGACGAATACCTTGCGATGTTCCAGCGCCGTAGCCAGCAAGCTGTGGTAGCCGTCGCGAATGCTGTCAAAGCGACGCTCAAACCCGCGCTGGAAGCGCACCAGCGGATTCCTCGACGGCGACAGCGACACGTGATGGCCGTGCTCATCCACATGCGGCGCATGCGGATGCAGCAGGTATTTGGCCATCGTCGGCACCAGCGTGCGCGACAGGATGAACGAGGAGATCATCGCGAACATCACCGCTTCGGCCATCGGCACGAAGAGGAAGCGCGCCACGCCTTCCAGAAAGAACATCGGCACGAACACGATACAGATACACAGCAGCGATACGAAGGCTGGCGTTACGATCTGCGCCGCACCGTCGAGAATGGCTGTCTCCACGTCCTTGCCATGCTCAAGATGCCAGTTGATGTTCTCGATGGTCACCGTGGCGTCATCCACCAGGATGCCCACGGCCAGCGACAGGCCGCCTAGCGTCATGATATTGAGCGTCTCGCCGATCACCGACAAGGAGATGATCGATCCGAGGATGGCGAGGGGGATCGAGATCGCAATGATGACCGTCGAGCGCCAGCTACCCAGGAACAACAGGATCATCAGGCTCGTGAGTGCAGCGGCGATGATGCCTTCCTTCGCCACGCCGCCGATCGCCGCACGCACAAACAACGACTGGTCGCCGATCGGCGCGATCTGCAACGAGTCGGGGAACGAATCCTTGGCAGCGGCAAGTTTCTGCTTCACGCCTTCGATGATGGCCAGCGTCGAGGCCGAGCCATTCTTGAGCACCGTCATCAGCACCGAACGGTTGCCGTCCACGTGAACGATGTTGGTCTGCGGCGGCGCGCCGTCGCGCACATGGGCCACGTCGCGGATATATACCGTAGTGCCATTGACGGTCTTGACCGGCAGGTTGCCCAGGTCATTGATGTCCGACGGGGCGTTGTTCAGTTGCAGGATATATTCGAACTGGCCGATCTTCTGCGTACCGACCGGCACGATCAGATTCTGGGCCGCCAGTGCGTTGGCGACGTCCTGCGCGGACAGGCCACGCGCCTGCAATGCGGCCGAGTCGATATCGATCTGCACCTGGCGAGTCTTGCCGCCGAAGGGATACGGAATCGAAGCGCCGGCCACCGAACTCAACACCGGGCGCACCGCGTTCAGGCCAAGATCGCCCAGGTTCTGTTCGGTCAAACCCTTGCCCGACAGCGCCAGCTGGATAATCGGGACGGTCGAGGCGTTGTAGTTGAGGATCAGCGGCGGCGTGATGCCGGGCGGCAGCTGCTTGAGCAGCGTCTGCGCTACGGCAGTCACCTGGGCATTGGCGGTACGGATATCCACCGTCGGCTGGAAGAAGATCTTGATCACGCCGAAACCGTTGATGGACTGGGCCTCGATGTGCTCCACGTCATTCACCGTCGTGGTCAGCACGCGCTCAAACGGCGAGGAGATGCGTCCAGCCATCTGGTCGGGCGGAAGGCCGGTGTACTGCCACACCACGCTGATCACCGGAATCTTGATATCCGGGAAGATGTCGGTAGGAGTCCGCATTGCAGCCAGCGGGCCGATAATGAGGATCAACAGAGCGAGAACGACGAACGTATACGGTCGCGAAAGCGCGATCCGGACAATACTGAACATGCCAGGGGATTCCGAGCGCTGATGGTGCGTCGCGGCAGATTTTCGCATGGAGACCAGGCCGGCGGGCCCCTGTCATCCATGAAGATAATTTCATCTTTCAACTATTGCCTGGGGATCGGCGGTATGGGCGGCAGGCGCCGGAGGGCGTTTTTCTGGTGCGCCAGGAGACGGAAACCAGGAACGGGGATGCGTGCTGGGGCGCAAACACGAGCAGCAGCACGCCGAAACGTGGCATGACGTGTGACCATGGCATAAGCCTTGGCCCAGCGCGCCAACTGCATTACCTAAGGGGCAATCATCGGTGCATCCCTACTACCCTCCCCCATCTCCGGGCCGTCAGGCAGTCGCCCGTGCCGACTCCACCACGTCAGCCGGCAGTGCCTTGGGCCGTGCCAGTTGCCCCGGCTCCGGGGTGTAGCAATACAAGGTGATGCGGGCACCGTAATCGCCCTCGCCGATCTCCAGGGTGAACCCATGCAGGCGCACGATGGCGCTGACGATGCTCAGGCCCAGACCGGAGCCCGGCGTGGTGCGGCTGTTATCGCCTCGGTAGAAGCGCCTGGTCACCGCATCGCGCTCGTCGGCGGGTATACCCGGGCCGCTGTCGAGAATGTCGATGCGTGGGCCGAGCTTGTCCATCTGGGCACGCAGGTGAATACGGCCACCGCTGGGTGTGAACTTGATGGCATTGCCCACCAGGTTGGCCAGCGCCTCGAACATCAGGTGCCCATCGGCACGCACGGGAGACAAGGGAGACAAGTCCAGCGAAAAAGGCTGGCCGCGATCCTCGGCCACCGGGGCGTAGAACTCATGCACCTGTTCCAGCACCTGGGCCAAATCCACCTCGGCAAAGCAGGCGCAACGGTTGCGGTCTTCCAGTTCCGACACGCGCAACAGGGCGCGGAATCGCGCGAGCAGGCCATCCACGTCGGTCACGCAGGCGTCGAGCAGGGCCGATTCTGGTTGTTCGGCGATCTGTTGCTGCGCGCGATAAAGGCGGGCACGCAAGCGGGTCAGTGGCGTGCGCAGGTCATGGGCGATGTTGTCGCACACACCCTTCACCTCGTTCATCAGGCGCTCGATCTCATCCAGCATCGTGTTGACGATGCCGGCCAGCAGGTCCAACTCGTCTCCACGCCGGCTGACCGGCAAGCGCTTGGTCAGGTCGCCCTGGCGGATTGGATCGGTGGCCTCCTGCAAAGCACGGATACGCCGAGCCGGGCCTCGCCGCAGGAGGAAACCACCCAGCAGGCCGGGGATGATGGTCAGGGAAATGCCCCAGGCCAGCGCGCGCCAGACGATGATGCCCAGGCCATCGAGCGTGCTCGTGTCCTTGGCGATGACCAGCACCTCGTGAGAGGGGAGTTGTATAGCCACGGCGCGGGCACGCACCACGCCATCGGCGCGAAACGGCCGCGGAATGCCACCGGCCAGCAGGCGCGGCTTGCCATCGACAATCAGCTCGGCCGGCAGCCGGCGGATATTACCGGCCACCACATGGCCGTCAGCCCCGAACAACCCCACCGACATCACGCCATGCGGATCGATCAACCCGGCCGCATCCACTGTGGCGGGCAATCGTGCGGCGTCGGTCTCGGCCAGGTAATGCATGCGCTGCACGATGATCTGGTCGATCACGTTGTTGAGATAACGGGTGGTTTCCCACTGGATCACGCCCACCAGGATCAGGCCCCAGGCGGCAAAGAGCGCACCGTAGACCAGGATCAGCCGAGAGGTGGCCGAGTGCCAGGCCTTGGGATGGAAAGTCATGACAGTCAACCGGACGCGCCGCGCGCGCCTTCAGGAGCGGAGAGGAATCATACGACTAGCGGGTCGGCGCCAGCATGTACCCGGTTCCCCGGACCGTGCGGATCAAGGCCGGCAGACCCGCGCTATCGATCTTGCGCCGCAGCCGACCGATATGCACGTCGATGACATTGGTACCCGGATCGAAGTGAAAGCCCCACACATGCTCGAAAATCATGGTGCGGGTCACCACTTGGCCGGAATTGCGCATCAGGAACTCCAGCAGACGGAATTCGGTAGGGAGCAGGTTCAATAACTGGCCGTTGCGCTGCACTACATGGCGCACCAGGTCCAGTTCCAGGTCAGCCACGCGCAGCCGGTTGCCGCCATCCACACCCTGGCGGCGGCGCAGCAGCACCTCGGCACGAGCCGACATCTCATCGGGGGCGAACGGCTTGGTCAGGTAATCGTCGCCGCCGGCACGCAGGCCACGCACCCGCTCATCGACATCACTGAGCGCACTGATCATCAGCACCGGAGTATCCACGTGGGCCCGGCGCAACGCCTCGACCACGTCGATCCCATCCATGCCGGGCAGCATGCGATCGAGCGTGATCAGGTCATAGGCGCCATCCAACGCCCGTTCCAGCCCCAGCCTGCCATCAGCCACCCATTCGGCCAGGAGGCCATGGACGCTCAATTCGGCCACGATCTCGCGGGCAGTGACTTCGTCGTCTTCGATGACCAGGACTTGGGGCATACGAGTGAGGAGTGAGGAGTGAGGAGTGAGGAGTGAGGAGTGGGTCAGGGTGAAGGCTTTTGCGCCTCACACCTCACGACCAGGGCCGCCGGCGGCCCGCTCTCCTGCCGCTGAAAAGCATACGGCCCCCGCTTCCGGAGGCCGTATGTATCAAGCGCGTCGCATGCCTGGAATCAAGCGGCAAACAGACCGCGCATCTTCTTCATCGCGTTGGCTTCGACCTGGCGGATGCGTTCGGCGGAGACACCGTATTCATCTGCAAGGTCTTGCAAGGTGGCCTTTTCGGTGTTCAGCCAACGACGCTGGATGATGTCACGCGAACGCTGGTCAAGCTTCTGCAAGGCCACCGACAGCGTTTCCAGCTCATTGTCGGCCTGGTCAGCGTCGGCGATGTTCTCGTACGGGTCGGCGCCATCGTCGACCAGGAAGGCCTCCGGAGCCGGCTTGGCGTCTTCATCAGCGTCGGCCGGAGCCTCAAAACCAATGTCACGACCAGACAGACGGGACTCCATTTCGCGCACGGTCGCTTCAGGCACGCCAAGGTCCTGCGCTACCACGCGCACTTCCTCTGCGTTCATCCAGCCCAGGCGCTTCTTACTCTTGCGCAGGTTAAAGAACAGCTTGCGCTGCGCCTTGGTGGTGGCCACCTTGACGATGCGCCAGTTGCGCAGGATGAACTCGTGCATCTCGGCACGAATCCAATGCACCGCGAAGCTGACCAGGCGAACGCCCTGGTCGGGATCAAAACGCTTCACCGCCTTCATCAGGCCGATGTTGCCTTCCTGGATCAGGTCGGAGAGCTGCAGACCGTAACCGTTATAACCGCGGGCAACGTGGACGACGAAGCGCAGGTGGGACATCACCAGCTTCTTGGCCGAATCCAGGTCGTTGTCATCGTTGTAGCGGCGCGAGAGTGCCTGCTCCTCGTCCTGGCTCAGCACCGGAATACGGTGCACCGCCGCGATATACGCGTCCAGACTGCCGACAACACTGGGTACCGGCAGAGAGGCGGTCGCCAAAGCTTGTGACATGAGGAACCTCCTGAAAACTTGGGGAACAACTTAGCACTCCGGGGTTGAGAGTGCTAACGCGCTGAATAGTTCCAGCTCGTTTATTAAACCGAATCGTACAGGAATACCTTGCGTGTGTCCAGTGGGTTTCTGCAGCGCAACAACCCACCACCCAGACATGAAAAAACAATTAAATCATCCACTTGGACATAAAAATCCCGAGCTTTTCCAGGAACCCAGGCTTGAATAGCTTCCTGTCCGGTCATTCGCCTGGCATAAGGCATAGGTAACACCCTTCGTCTCAAGAGACTGATCGATGACCTGGCAAGATAGCGTCTGGCTGAGATCAACAAGGGGTATACCCCGCTGGGGCGCCGCCATATGAGCGTTAACGGCCCCACCCGCACCAGCACCGGATGGGCCAGCTTGAAGTGAGGCGGGAATGTTCCTCAGCCGGACTTTGACTCAAGCTGCGCTCGCATCGGCAACGACCAATCAATCGGCTTATGGCCGTGCTGTTCCAGGTAGGCATTGGCGGCGGAGAAATGTCCGCAACCCAGGAAGCCACGATGCGCCGACAACGGCGAGGGATGCACGGATTTCAGTACATGATGCCTGCGCGTGTCGATCAACTGCCCCTTACGTTGCGCGTACGAGCCCCACAGCATGAACACGATGCCCTCGCGCTCGCCGCGATTGAGCGCATCGATGGCCGCATCGGTGAAACCTTCCCAGCCCTTACCCTGGTGCGATGCGGCGCGGCCACGCTCGACGGTAAGTACCGCATTGAGCAATAGCACCCCACGATCGGCCCACGGTGTGAGGCAGCCATGGTCTGGCGAGGCGAGGCCCAGATCACGCTGGATTTCCTTGAAAATGTTTACCAGGGACGGTGGCACCTGCACGCCGGGACGCACCGAAAAACACAGGCCATGCGCCTGATTGGGACCATGGTATGGATCCTGACCAAGAATCACCACGCGCACCGCATCAAAAGGGGTGTGGTCGAAGGCGGCGAAGATTTCCGGACCGGGTGGATAGATCACCTTGCCGGCTTGCTTTTCCTTGCGCAGGAACGCAGAAAGCGCCTGCATCTCCGGGCGCTCCAGGTAATCGCCTATGCGAGCCTTCCACGAAGGCTCCAGTCTCACACGTTCCGAACTCATAGGGCTGCGTCACGCTCGCGCAGATGTCGCGCCACGCGCAACTGGAACAGCAATTTGGTGATCAACAGTTTTTCCTCGATCGGCTTCTCGACCAGGTCGTTGGCGCCTGCCTTGAGCAGCGCGGCCTGATTGGCCGGGTTTTCGTCGCCGGTCATGACCAGCACGGGCAGGCTGCCCTTGCCATAACCATAGTCGCGGCGAATGCGTTCGAGCAAATCGCCGCCGGTCAGTTCACCCTTGAGGCTCACGTCCGTCAGCACGATATCCGCACCTATCACACCTTGCGCCTTGGCGGTCTCCAGCATGGTCAGCGCATCCTCCGCACTGATCACATGGCGCACGGTCAGTCCGTACTTTTCCAGTACGCGCCGCGTGGCCAGCGCAACCACGCGACTGTCCTCGACGTAAAGCACCTCGCCTTCGGCCATGCTCTCCGGGCGTACATAGCCACGAATGAATTCGGCCAGCGCCTGGAAGCCCAGCGACTTGTCGAAATAATCGGTGACATGCTCACCCAGCGTGCGGCGATGCAGTCGATCGTCCACGTCGCCGGACACGACCACGATAGGAATATAGATCTGAGGAGCGAATTCGCGAACGTAGCGAGCCAGCTCCAGGCCGTCCATATCCGGCAGGCGCAGCGATACGGTGATGAAATCGAACACGCCGCTCTCGAGCAGCTGATGCGCCTGCGCGCCCGTGCCGCAACCGATGACTTCGGCATCAGGCAGTTCGGCGTTGAGCACGCGCGTGATGAGCTGCCTGACCACCTTGGAACCATCGACCACCAGCACGCGCGGCGCGGCGCTGGCTACCCGGTTGCTGAAACTTGTACTCATGCCGCCATCCGTTCGCCCGAAACACGATGTCCGAAACCCGGGCAAGCACGCCTGCGCACCCGTGGATACAACCATCTTGCCCTGTTCTTCGCCCGGATGCTGCTTCGAGCGTGTCAAACCGCCTTGCGCAACTGCCAGGCACTCATCAAGCGCGCACCCAACCAGCCCAGCACAGCAGCAGCGACCGGCACGGCGGCAAGCAGCCACCACGGCAATCCACCGACCTGCAGTTTGCCCTCATAGGCATGACTCAGTCGTGTCACCGGATCAACCAGGGCAAATTCGACCACCAAGGCCACGCCCGCGGCGACCACGCCGCTGAGCAACCCATACCAGATGCCCGCGTAAAGATACGGGCGACGCACGAAGGCGCGACTGGCGCCGACGAGCATCAACACATTGATTTCCTCGGCGCGACTGGCGATGTCCACACGCACCGTATTGGCCACCACCAAGCCCGCGGCCAGCGCAAGCATCGCGGCCAACACCAGCACCACACGATTGCCCACACCGAGCAGGGCATCCAGGCGCTGGCGCCATGTTCCGGCATCCTGCACCTGATCCACACCCTGCATGCCGCGCAGGTCGTCCACCAGACGTGTCACGGCATCGGCGCCAAGGCCCGGCCTGGGCATCACTTCCAGCACATAAGGCAACGGATTGTCATCGAGCGTATGCATGGCCTCGCCAAAACCCTGCATTTTGGCCAGTTCGTCCATGCCCTGTTGAGGCGTCTTGACGGTCACCTGCGCCACGTCGGCGCGCTCGCGCACGGTCGTCGCCATGGCATCGACCGCGTTGCCGGCCTGCCCAGGCTTGAGAAAAGCGCTGAGCGCCTGATTCTGGCCCAGGGCATCGCCCAGGTTCTGCACATTGGCTAGCAGCAGGTAGAAGGCGAGCGGCAAGGCCAGGGCCAGCCCCATCACCGCGATGGTCATGAAGGTGCCCAACGGTCGCGAGAATAGTCGACGCAAGCTGGCTGCCGCGCTCCAGCCGTGATGTTCGCGCCAGCTTGCTACCGGCCTGGAGCGACTGCGCTCGCTGCGCGAGATATCGACTGCGTCGTTGCGCGAATCCATCACAGCACCTCCTGGGCGGTGATGTCTGCGACCAGGCGGCCGTGATCGAGCACCACGACGCGCCGCTTCATCTTCTTGATCAAGGGCAGATCGTGGCTGGCAACCAGCACGGTCGTACCCAACTGCTGGAACTCGGCGAACAGTCCCATGATCTCCATGGCCAGTTGCGGATCGAGGTTACCGGTCGGCTCGTCGGCGATGAGCAATGACGGGCGACCGACAATGGCGCGCGCGATACCCACACGCTGCTGCTCTCCGGCCGAGAGCGAATCAGGTAACTGCCGTTCGTAGGCAAGCAAGCCGACCTTCTCCAGCGCGGCACGCACACGCCGCCCGCGTTCCTGGGGCGCCACACCGCCGATCACCAATGGCAATTCGACATTGGCGAACACCGTGCGATCCATCAGTAGACGGTGATCCTGGAACACCATGCCGATACGTCGGCGCAGCTTCGGAATCCCCGCCCGCCCGATCTTGGCCAGGCTCTGCCCATCCATGGTGATGACGCCATGCGAAGGCCGCTCGATCAGTCCCAGCAGCTTGAGCAGCGTGCTCTTGCCTGCACCGGAATGTCCGGTGACGAAGGCCATTTCGCCATTGCCCACCTCGAACGAAAGTTGGGACAGCGCCTCATGGCCACCCTCGTAGCGTTTGCTGACTTGTTCGAAGCGAATCACCGGGTTTCCTACGTGGCGGCCGTATAGGGCAAAGGATAAGCGGCGCGCGGGAAAACTTCGATGGCTTCCGGATAAAGCCGCCCGCTTTGCGGGCTGTAAAGGGTCGAGCGGGCCGCCAGGCGGCCTGCGAAGAGGAAGAGCCGACCCCCGTGACAGGCATGGAGCTCTCCCTCTCTACTGCTTACCGTTCGCGCAACCAGCGACTTCACAGCCGCCGGAGGCGACGGCTTCACCGGCCGGTAAACAACCGCGTCAGCCGCTTGAAGAAGCCCATCTTCTGGGAAGCCTGAGCCTCTGCCGGGTGCTTGGCCGCGGTGGCAACCACCTGGCGTGAGCGGCTGCCGCCGTTGCCCGATGAGGGCTGCTCATTGCGCGGACGGCGCTCGGAACGCTCACCGGCGTTGGCGCTGACGTGGGCTGCCGACGAATTGGTCATGACCTCGCCATCCCGACGACGGCCACGGCCACCACGGCGGCGACGGCGCTTGCGCTCACCTTCCGCCCCCACCTCTGCACCGCCTGCGGGAGCCACAGCCACCGGCTGCGCCACCTGGCCCTGAGGCTTGCGTTCACCACGTTCGCGCCGCTCACTGTCACGCGAACGGCGACGATCCCCACCTGCACTGCCGCCACGACCGTTGCCGCCACCGCTACGCGAACGCCCACGCGCGCCCTCGCCATCGCGCGACACGACCTTGTCGCCGAACTCGGCGCTGTCGGCGGCCGACTCGGCGGCGTATTGCGCGTCGACCGCCCTGGGCTGGGGCATCACCAGCAATTCCGGCTCCATCGTGGCCACGGGAATGCGCTGGCCGATGTAGGCCTCGATATCCGGCAGGGACATCGCATACAGGTCGCAGGCGAAGCTGATGGCATCACCCTCGGCACCCAGGCGTGCTGTGCGACCGATGCGGTGAACGTAATCTTCGGCGTCCTGCGGCAGGTCGTAGTTGAACACGTGGCTGACTGCCGGGATATGCAGGCCACGCGCGGCGACGTCGGTGCACACCAGCATGTCGAGCTGGCCTTCCTGAAAGCGCTGCAACAGCTTCTGCCGCTTGAGCTGCGGTACGTCGCCGGAAAGCGCGCCCACCCGGTATCCCTGGCGCTTGACCCGGTCGGTGATACGTTCGGCAGCGGCCTTGGTGTTGACGAAGATGATGCTGCGCTCAGCCTTGGTGCGCTCAAGCAGGTTGAGCAGCAACGGCATTTTCTCTTCCTTGGAGGGGAAGTACACCAACTGGCGCACACGATCGGCGGTGACGTTATCGGTCTCCACCTCCAGTTTCTCGGCGTTATGCATGTGCTCGTAGGCCAACTCCAGCACGCGATGGCTGAGCGTGGCCGAGAACAGGAGCACCTGACGCTCCTCTCGCGCTGGCAGGCGGCGGAAGATAAAGCGCACATCCTTGATGAAGCCCAGGTCGAACATGCGATCGGCTTCATCGATGACCATGACTTCAACGCTGTTGAAGCCGAATACCTGCTGCTTGTAGTAATCGAGCAGGCGGCCGGGCGTGGCAATGATGATGTCGCAACCATCCTTCAGTTGCTGGCGCTGCTTGTCGTAATCGACGCCTCCATAGATCAGGGCGGTCTTCAAGCCGGTATGGCGACCGATGTTGCGCGCGTCCTTTTCGATCTGGATGGCCAGCTCGCGCGTCGGCGCGATGACCAATGCACGAGGATCGCTGTCCTTGCGCCCGGCGACCGCTGGCTGCGTAAGCAGCCGGTTCATCATCGCCACGAGAAAGGCACAGGTCTTGCCCGTACCGGTCTGGGCCTGGCCAGCGACGTCGCGCCCGGTCAGGGCCATCGGCAGGGTCAGTGCCTGGATCGGCGTGCAACGCGTGAAGCCAGCTTCCTCAAGGCCCTGCTGTAACAGTGGGTGGAGATCGAAATGGGTGAAAAAAGTATCGGTGAGAACGGTTTGGGACATGGATATAGGTAAGGAATCTGGGTGCGGACGGCCATTGGAGGCTAGCGTCCGGTCCCGCGGCGGTCATGGAAAGATGGCCCGGGACGGGTGGATTGAGGCGACGCCAGGCTACGAGGCGCCACATGGCGGGCATGGCAGCTCCGCTGGCATAGCTGAATAGATTCGACCATAAAAACAAAGACTTGCGAAAAAACTCGCAGCCAAATCCGCTCACCTATGACAACGGAGGCGACCGTTGCCGCCCTTGAATCGCTATCGCGGCGTCCTTAACTTACATGGGGTCAGAGGAAACTGCCTTCCAGGCAAGACCTCTCAAAAGACGACCCCCGCGCTTCAAAGGGCAGCCCAGTGTAGCCGATGCGGACGGTGTGGTCGTCAATCGCCCTTCTTAAATATTTCTGGAGACCTCGGTGAGCGACCTGATTACCCATGTGAGCGATGCAGCCTTCCAAAAGGAGGTGCTCGACTCCGACACGCCCGTGCTGCTGGATTTCTGGGCGGAATGGTGTGGCCCATGCAAGGCCATCGCGCCGGCCCTGGAAGAACTCGCCCAGCAGTACCAGGGCAAGCTGCGTATCGCCAAGATCAACATCGACGAGAACCAGCAGACGCCACGCAGCTATAACGTCCGCGGCATTCCGACCTTGATGATCTTCAAGAACGGCAAGGTCGAAGCCACCCAGATCGGAGCGGTCAGCAAGGGCGCGCTCGCCCAGATGATCGACAAGGCCATCTGATCCGGCCGGAGCCCGGTTCGACACCTGGTCGCCGGGCTCCACGAGGTACTCCTCGTTCGCGAGGCATGAATAAAGCGCATGCGCCGGCGCAGCGATTCGCGAACTTGCGCCGGTTTACGAGCTTTTTTGCCGCCAGGCGCTTTACGCCGCCGCGCGGCCAGTGATAGATTCACGGGGTCAGTCGGGACACGAAGCTGTCCCCCGCGCCTATGCGCCGACGACGCACCCACCCTCCTTCCTGCAATCAACGGCGCCCCACGAGGTTTGCCCGTGTCCGATATCATCGATACCAAAGACTCCCACGACGCCAAGAGCGCCGAAACCAAGCCGGCATCCGATACGCCGCGTCCCCGTGCGCCACGAAAGTCGGCAGCGGCAGCCGCCCAAGCGGCTGAAAAGGCCGCCGCAAGCGAGGCACCTGCCCCGCGCCCCGCGCCCACGGAGGCCCCGGTACAGACCAGTTTGCCGGTCGAACAGCCGGCCAGCCAGCCAGCGCCATCGGCCGGCAGCGGCGACGTATCCGCTCCACGCCCGCCGCAGGAGGCCCGCGAGGGCGGCCAGCCGCAAGGCGGTCACCACGGCCAGGGCGGCGGTTTCCAGAATCGCAATAACAACAATGATCGCGGTCGTCGCCGTGGCCGGCATGAACGGGATAACCGCGACAATCGCGGTAACACCCATCCCCAGCAGCGCCAAGGCAACAACCACCCGCGCAACAATAACGGCCTGCCGGTGGACGACGAATTCGCCGAGGCCGGTAGCAGCGACCGCCTGATCAACCTCACCGAGCTCAAGCGCAAGAACGCCATCCAGTTGCTGGAGTTCGCCGAGTCGCTGGGTGTCCAGGAAGGCGTGGCGCGCGCGCGCAAGCAAGATGTGATCTTCAATATCCTCAAGGCCCACGCGCGCTCCGGCGGCGGTATCTGGGCTGAGGGTGTGCTGGAAATCCTGCAGGACGGCTTCGGCTTCCTGCGCTCGGCCGACGAGTCCTACCTGGCCGGCCCGGACGACATCTACGTCTCGCCCAGCCAGATCCGTCGCTTCAACCTGCGTACCGGCGACTACATCACCGGACGCGTGCGTCACCCCAAAGAGGGCGAGCGCTACTTCGCCCTGCTCAAGGTCGATGACATCAACGGCGATCCGCCGGAAGCCTCGAAGAACAAGATGCTCTTCGAGAACCTCACGCCGCTGTTCCCTCGTAAGGCCTTCCGCCTTGAACGTGGCAATGGTTCGACGGAAGACATCACCGGCCGCATCCTCGACCTGGTCGCTCCGATCGGCCGTGGCCAGCGTGGCTTGATCGTCTCGCAGCCCAAGTCCGGTAAGACGATGATGCTGCAGAACGTGGCACAGGCGATCCAGTACAACCATCCAGACGTGCACCTGATCATGCTGTTGATCGACGAGCGTCCGGAAGAAGTCACTGAAATCGCACGCACCGTGCGCGCCGAAGTGATCAGCTCTACCTTCGACGAGCCGGCCGCGCGCCACGTGCAGGTTGCCGAGATGGTGATCGAGCGCGCCAAGCGCCTGGTCGAGCACAAGAAGGATGTCGTGATCCTGCTCGACTCGATCACCCGCCTGGCCCGCGCGTACAACACCGTCGTGCCAAGCTCCGGCAAGGTGCTCACCGGCGGTGTGGATGCCAACGCTTTGCAGCGCCCCAAGCGCTTCTTCGGCGCGGCGCGCAATGTCGAGGAAGGCGGCTCGCTGACCATCATCGCCACCGCGCTGACCGACACCGGCAGCAAGATGGACGAGGTGATCTACGAGGAATTCAAGGGCACCGGCAACATGGAAGTGCACCTGAATCGCCGCATCTCCGAAAAGCGCGTATACCCGGCCATCGACATCAACCGCTCCGGCACCCGTCGCGAAGATCTGCTGATCGATCCGGACATGCTCGCCAAGATCTGGATCCTGCGTAAGCTGCTGCATCCGATGGACGAGCTGGCGGCGATGGAGTTCATGCTCGACAAGATGAAGAACACCAAGTCCAACGACGAGTTCTTCAATTCGATGAAGCGCTGATGGTTTAGGTGCTACGTCAGAAAAAAGCCGGCCATAGGCCGGTTTTTTTCGTTTCGTTTCAATGCATGGATTCGATGGCCCAGCGCGAGGCGGCGGAGGGGCACAGGCCCGATCGCCCGAGCTCGCGTCAGAGGAGCCGATGTGTTTCCAGGCACTGGAGACTTGCCGTGATGCTCAGCTTCGCGCCCCCGGCTCCCATCTCCAGGAACCGACGCTCCCATCAAACGCGCAAACCCTCGCATCCGACCCGCCCCTCGAAGCCACCTTACGCCGGCCTTTCAGCTATTTACGGCGGAATCGGGAACAATGGGCGCTCCAGCCCGATTCCGTGAACTGCTACCCGTTATGCGCATCCTCCTGGTCGAAGATGATCCCCTCGTCGCCGATGCCGTCGTGCGCGGACTGTCCGCCGAGGGCTATGCGGTCGACCATACCGGCTCGGCCGAGACCGTGGCCGGCATGATGGAAGGGGCGCATTACGATATGGCCATCATCGACCTGGGATTGCCGGGTGAAGATGGTTTCGGCCTGGTTCGCCGCCTGCGCCGGGCGGGCAATGCGCTGCCTATTCTCATCGCCACCGCACGCGATGGCCTCGACGACCGCGTCAGCACGCTGGACCTGGGTGCCGACGATTACCTGGTCAAGCCGTTTGCCCTGCCGGAGCTTGCCGCCCGCTGCCGCGCGCTGATTCGCCGCGCCACCGCCGCGACCTCCAATGAACTCTCGGTCGGCCAGTTGCGTATCGATCTGGCCGGCCGCCGCGTGCTCGATCGCGAAGGACGCCCGATCGAATTGACGCGGCGGGAATGGTCGATCCTCGAATGCCTGGCCCACCACGGCGGGCGTGTGGTCAGCAAGGAACGCCTGATCCAGGCCATCGCCGGCTGGGATGAGGATATTTCCAGCAATGCCATCGAGGTGCACGTCTCGCGCCTGCGCAGCAAACTGGAAGGTTCGGCCAACGTACGCGGCATCCGCGGCCTCGGCTACCGTCTTGAAGAGGCTTGAGGCGTGGCTCAGGCGCCTGGGCGGCAGCCTGCGTGGCCGCCTGCTGATCTATCTGATCGGCCCCTTGCTCCTGTTGCTGGTGCTAGGTATCGCGGTAGATCACCGCGTGATGATCACACCCATTTCCAGCGCGTTTGATCGCTCTCTCGCGCGCGCGGCCACAGCCATCACCGCCAATATCCATCGCCGGCCCGACGGTGGCTGGGATGTACTGATGCCGAACCGGCCGCCTCCGCCGCCGCTGCGTTCGACTATGCACGAACAGTTCTTCTTTCGCGTCAGCACCCCGGATGGCCAGACCATTGCCGGCACGCCCGACCTGCCGATCATTCCCAACGCGACATCCGCGATTCGCGACATCGCCTACGGCGACATCATCTATCGCGGGCAGCCGCTGCGCGTGGTGAGTTATCGCACCGACGAAGCCGGTGCACCCTTGGTAGTCACCGCCGCTGAGACACCGCATCGCCGCGATCGCGCCATGCAACGCATGGATATCGCGCTGGGCCTCAACGACATCGTGCAGATGCTGTTGACCCTGGGCGTGGCGGTCGCCGGTATTGCCATCGGCTTGCGCCCGCTGCGCCGCCTGCAACATCGCATTGCCAACAGCAGTCCGCAGACGCTCGAACCGGTCACGCTGGACAACGTGCCCTCCGAGATCCAGCCCCTGGTGGATTCGCTCAACCACCTGCTGGCGACGGTGCGCGATTCCAGCCTGGCGCAACAGCACTTCCTGGCCAACGCTGCGCATCAGTTGCGCACGCCCCTGACCGGCCTGAAGGCGCAATTGGAAGTCCTGGCCCGGGAAGCGGCCGGCACGCCCATGAAGGAGCGTATCGAATTGCTGCACGGTGGCGTGGATCGGTTGGCCCACACCGCCAACCAATTGCTGGCACTGGCGCGTGCCGAACCCTCGGCGCATCGCGCCAGCCATTTCGGCAGCATAGATCTACCCGCCCTGGTCGGCGAGATCGTTGGCAGCTCGCTGGATCGAGCTCTTGAGCGTGGCATTGACCTAGGTGCCGAGCGCAAGCCGGTACAAGTGGTCGGCATCTACTGGTTGTTGCACGAACTGCTGCTCAACCTGGTGGACAACGCGTTGCGTTACACGCCCGACGGCGGTTGCGTCACTCTGCGCTGCGGCATCGAGGAAGGTACGCCTTTCCTTGAAGTCGAGGATGATGGGCCAGGCATCCCCCTTGCCGAACGCGAGCGCGTACGGGAGCGGTATTACCGCGGCAGCGGCAGCCAGGGCGATGGCACGGGCCTGGGACTGGCCATCGTCGATGAAGCCGCCAAGGCCCATGGCGGCCGCCTGCTGATCCTCGATGGCCGGCACGGCCGGGGCACGTGCATGCGCATCGAGTTCCCGCACGGGGCCCACTGACC
>NZ_DASVMI010000075.1:0-4767 GCF_036384435.1 Dyella sp.
GATCACGAACTGGGCGCGCTGCCCGGTGGGGAAGGTGAGGGAGACGACCGGATCGGCATCGGTGATGCGCTGGCCGGTGTTGCTCTCGTTGACCACCGCGGTACAGAACTGGCGGGCACGCTCGAAGGTGAGGTTGGGCACCTCCACGCGCTGCCAGCCGCCCCGGCTTTCCAGGTACAGCTCGCCGGGTTTGTTGATGCAGATTTCGGTGACGTCCGACGACGCCATGTACTCCCGGATACCCAGCACTTCGTACTGGTAATCCAGAAAGGCATGGCTGGCCGGGGCGGATGTGTCCATATCCTTGTTCATCGGCTTGCCTGTCAGAAACGCGCGACCACGCCGCTGAAGTCCACGTCCTTGGCCACGTAGATATTCACGACAGTGCCCTGGTGCAGGGTGACCGTGGGGGCGCGATTGGCGGCTTGTCGAACCGCCTGCTGCGACAGGCTCTGCAACGTTTGCGCGGTATTGCTCTCATACGGCGACTGCACGGCAAAGCCATTGCCGACGGCGGAGGTTTTCGGTCCGTATTTGGCGCCCTGGTATTTGAAGGCGTCGCTGAGCATGCTGATCAGCATCGCCGCGCCGATGCGGCTGCCCCAGTGGTTGTCCAGGCGTCCGGGATGGCCGGCGCCGCCGAGCTTGTCGATGCCGGGGCTGGCCATGTTCACGTCGATGCCGGTGGGCGTGACGATGCGATCCCAGATCACGGCCGCGCGATCGCCCACGGGGCCCGCGTCATACTTGCCCAGCACCTTCGAGCCTTTGGGCAACAGCAGGCGCCTGCCAGTAAACGAATACACCGGCTCGGTGACGAGGCATGAAGTGAAGCCCGGAATATCGGTGACGATGCGCGTCTCCAGCACGCAGCGGATGTACGTGCCGCGTAGCATCAGGGTGTCGGGCTGGTTCAACGGTTGCGCGCTGGTGGCGGCCTGCCCCTGGGCCAGGCCGGGCATACCGGGCAGCATGGGGCCTTGGGACATGGCGGCGGGAGCGCCGGCAGACAGGCCCGCGTTGCTGCTCTCCATGCGCCTTTCGAGCAGGGAAGGGCCGCGTGCTTCCTGCATGGGCAGTGGCTCGGGCATGGCGCGCGTGTCGAGTGCGGGTGGCATCGGTGGCGCGTGGGCCAATACTTGGGCCGGGGTGGGTTCTTCATGCGCGGGCATGGGGGCAGTGCCCGGTGCAGTCATGCGCGGCGCATCGGCCACCGACAGGGTTTCGTCGTTGGCCTTGGCCGGTGCCTTGCGCAAGCCGAACAGCATGTCTTTCATGAAGAACGCGATGATGACGGCTAGCAGAACGGTGCTGCCGAGAAACATCATCGCCCGTGGATTCAGTCGTCGGCTGTCCATCGGCTGGAACCTGGGTGCACCGGCGTCGAGGTCGATTTCCTCGGGTGCCTGCGCCGACTCCGGCGCTTCGGGCTCGGGGATGGGCTGGTAGAGATTGCCGTGCTCCGGCGACGCGGCATCGAGGGCTGCCTGCTCGTGCCCCGGTTCATGTGGATGATTCGAACTCACTTGACGTTCCTTCGCAGGCCGACGATGTGGTTGTCGTGCCGGATGACCAGATAGGGATACGTGCCGTGCACGACGATGGTGTTGCCCTCCACGGTGCTGTTGACCAGGGAGTCATCGCCGTGCTCCTTCTCGCGCATGGTGATGGCCGGGAAATTGCCGGTAGGGAACTGTTTGAGGTCGCCCATGGCGATATAGGTGAACTGGCCGTCGTCGTACACGTGGGAGGGAATCAGCCATGGCGCGCGCCTGGCGTCGTGCGTGGCGTAGTCGTAGGCGAAGTGATAGCGTCGACCGCGCACGATGGAGGTATCGAGCTCCGGAGCCTGGGCAGTGGTTTTCTCTTGCTCGGAAAACCGGGCATCGCCGGGATAGTTCAGCACCACCTTGTATTGCACGCCCGCGCGCTTGGCCTGGTCGAGTGATTTCCAATCCGTGGCCACCACCTTAAGCTCGAAGATGTACGAACGTGTGGCCGTGCGGATCATCATGTTGGTATCCACGTCCACGTTCTTTGGTTTGAGATAAAACACGTTTTCGCGGCGTGTAAGATCCCAGCCGTTGCTGAAGCCCGTGCTGTAGTCGAGCACCTGTTCGTGGGGACTCAGCTCGATCTGCGTGGTGATGCCAAGGCCCGTTCGCACCGGATAGATACGGTCGGGCTGATATTCATAGGTCTGCACGACTTGTGCCGTGGCCGTTGTCGCGCTCAGGGCTGCGAGGACGAACACATGGGAAAGAGCGCGATTCATCGGCGAGCGCCTCCTTGCGCGGCAGGGCGTTCTTGAGCGGGTGTCAACGGCTGTTCGAGCATCGGTGGTGGGCCACTCACCACCGCGGCCGTGCTGGCCGCCACGGCTGGCGCGGTCGGTGCCAGCGTGGCCGCGGGTGGCGGTGCGGCGTAGTCGTTGTTGACAACGTAATCGGTGACTTGAAAACCAAGCGGGTTCTCTACCCGATGGCGTTCATCCATCTGCAGGTTCGGCTTGTAGACGAAGCGCAGCGTGGCGATCTTGTTGTCCAGAGGCCGGGACTGGCCGGTTTTCTTGTCGTAGAGCGTGCGTTGGAAGCGCACCGTGGCGCCATCGGGCGCCTTGCCGGGGCCGCCGCCGATCAGCACGGTGCTCAATATGCTTATTCGTATGGCCGTGTCGCGGCCATAAACGTGATAGGGCGCGCGCGGGTTATTGGGCGCATGCAGTGCGCGATAGACACCGGCCACCTCGGGCGAGGCCATCGTCAGCACCGTGACCCAGTCGCGCAGATTCATCATGGCCACGTCATAGGATTCGCGCGCCATGATGAAATGCACCACGTTGCTTCGATTGATTGCTTCGCTGGTGGAAATCTGCCCGTGCAAGGCGTCGTCCGTCAGGCGAGCCACCGTGCTGGTGCCGGTATAGGCATCGGCCATGACCAGGTAGGGCACCTTTTCCTTGAGTGGCAACATGTAGAAGTAGCCACCGGCGAGTATCAGCGAGAGGCCGACGGCGGACCCTGCCACCCACCACGCACGACGCTCGCTGCGGCGAGCCAGGTCGGCCAGAGAGATTTCATAGTTCACCGACCTGCTGATGGCAGCGTCGACCTTGTTGCTTTTAACGGTATTGCTGCTTGCCATGGCGCATCCTTGTGGTGGCGATATCCATGTGTTCAGTCCTTGATGGCAGGTGTCTCGTGCATGGCTTGCACGATGATTTTTTTGGTCTCGACCGCAATCGAAAGCCCCTGCCTGGCATAGATGGCATTGAGTTCGGTGGTGGCCGCGACGAGGTTGGGTGTGTGGATGCCTGCGACCGGGGCATGCAGCGTGAAGTCCGATGCATGCTGGTATGCCAGTTGCATGCCGGTGTCATGCGTCCAGCGCGTGAGCATGTTCTTGAGCGTGCCGTCCGTAGGTGTGGCCTGGAACAGATAGGCCTCTCCCAGTGGAATTTCCCGGGTTTCCTTCTGGAAGGCGTTGAGTGGTTTCCAGCGCCCACCGAAATCCCTGGGCGGTGGTGTGCCGCAGGCGGTGAGGCTCAAGACGGATACAAACAGCATGGCGATCCTGGTGTTGCGATATGAGGCGTTTTTCACGGCGTGGAGATCTGTGGAATCGGCAAATAGATGGCTGGCCAGCTCAGCGAATGAGCCGGTTCGTGGTGTATGGGTGCATGGCCTCCCCGGGCGCATACGTGAAATCATTGCGCCGGCTTCTTGTTTAAGGCAGGCGGCGTACGCGGGTTAGCAGGGAGGTGCGCGATGTCTATACGCGTGGGTATGTACAACGCGGCGCGCCATCGCTCGGCGATGAGGGCTCATGTCTTGAAGGGTGTCGGCGTGCTTGGAAATGTCAGATTTGTTCGTCATCACGTAGGGCCAGGGTTGTGCATATGGATTGTTCCCCTGGCATGTACGAAATCCGACAAGCATCAGGGCGCCATGCGCAACGGATAGCGACAGCCTTGTCACCCCCACGCGCCGCATGTATGGATGCGCCCCCGTACGTTGTGAATTCTGTCTCAAAAAATTTCGCATGGCTAGTATTTAGACGAAATATTTTTCGGTGTTCGGTTATATCTGGGCATTGCTGACCTTTTCGGTACGCGATTTGCGTTTTTTATGAGAAGCATGCTGATTTGTAAGTTCATGTTTTTCATGGAATGATTTTTTGAACATTCCTTTTTCTCATGGTTGTGGATACTTTTTTGAATATAAGATTTTTTCTGTTTTTTTGATGGAGTTGGCATTTTTTGCATGAGGCATGTTTGCGAAGTCGGAAGATTTCGAAAGACCTTTCTACGACCGCATCGCCGATACCCTCACCGCATAGGAGCGAATTCATTCGCCGAGCAAGGCGCGACGAGGTCGCGCTTTGGAGATACCGCCCCTCATCCGCAACGACGCCACCGATAACCTCGCCACGCGTGAGCGAATTCATGCGCGAAGCAAGCCGCGACAAAGCCGCGGCCTGGAGGTTTGCCCTCATCCGCACCCGCACCGCCGATAGCTTCACCACGTAGGAGCGACTTCATTCGCGAAGCCACCGGCGATTCAGTCGTAGATGGAGGGGTGTTAAGACCTCCAAGCCGCGATCTACGTCGCGCCTTGCATCGCGAACGAATTCGGCTGCGCAGAGCACACGCCGCCCGCGTCGGGCTGGCGAGCCCAACGAATCGTCGTCATACCTTGCATGCCACCCGCACACGACCGCTTAATGGGCGAGGCAACCGGCTGGTTGCCTCACCCGCTCTGGGTCGTG
>NZ_DASVMI010000076.1:0-6713 GCF_036384435.1 Dyella sp.
TTGATTTCGATGGCATGCACGGCAGACGCCGGGGTCGCCTGCGGCGGTGCATACCCGCCGGTTTGCGCCTTGAAGTCGTAATGATCTTCATTGTCAGCCAGGGCCTGCGCCGGATCCGCTGCCGCCAAGATCGCCGCCGCACGCTGTTTACTTGTGGCGCTCATGAAAGCGATCGGGATCCAGTGGATGCGGACTTGCTGCAGGTATGGCCTGAGAATCTGCCATTGCTTCGCGCATTCGGGACAATTGGGATCGAAGTAAACAAGCATGCGCTTAGCACTATTCGCTGGCCCAGTGTCAATCCCGGGCAAAGCCATGGAGCGATCCCAGAAATCCTTCATGGCCGCCCAATCCACTTGCGCAGCAGGGTCCATCACCGATGCGGTGGCCGTCTCTGCAACATGCGTCGCCGCACCACTCGGGCCTCGCGAGCAGCCAGTCAATACCAGCCCTATGGCAAGAATTACACTCGAAGCAAGAATTGTTGGATTGCGCAAAGAACCTCCCGCATGACCAGTAAAGCGAGAGCCACATAGCAAGCGATATGCATGTGCATGGCCTCCGTCAACGGCGCACGACTACTGCACGAAGCTTCCCAGTGGTACGCTGGCTGCCGCGGTTTTGGGGACCTGGAGCATGTGTGGTGCGCCCGACTTCGGCATCAGTGCATATGCTTGGATCGGAACAGCGATCTGGTTGGCCAGTTTGCAGGCGTCAGCCATGCCGGGCTTGTCGCAGTGCACATTGAAGCCGAGCAAGTCGGCCTGCAGCCAGCGCTTCAGGTACGGCAAGTAGGTAACCAGATCCCCTGGCTCACGCACGAACACACTGACTGCAGGCGTAACTCCACTGTCTTTAAGTGCGTGCTGGTATTGCTCCATCGTACCTAGCGGCGCGCTGCCACCGACCACGCGCACGATGTTGTCCACCGCCGCCAGCAGGCGCGGGTGACCCTTCGCGTCATAGATGGCCACCGATTGCAGGTTGGCTTCCTGGAACTTGAAGCCCCAGTAGATCACATCACCATCGGCCAAGGCCAAGCGAGTGGGTCCGGCTTGGAACCCGTCGAGAATGCGGTCGGATACCGGTACGGCATCCTTGTCTTCACCGGGAAATGCTAGTGCCACATCACCCGTGAAAGCCTCAATGGCGGT
The DNA here is from genome assembly GCF_036384435.1 of Dyella sp. GTDB lineage: Bacteria > Pseudomonadota > Gammaproteobacteria > Xanthomonadales > Rhodanobacteraceae > GSA-30. The sequence continues at coordinate 1,155 of NZ_DASVMI010000076.1, forward strand.
GTCATCCGGCACATTGGAAGACTGGACGCCCTGCGGTGCGGCCATGCATCCCCAAACTTGGAACAGTGCAGCGATGCATGCGGCTTGAACGATTCGCCGGATTCCGGCCATGGATATGTCTCCTTTCATCGATTCTGATTCATTCGCCGCCGGCATTCGACTGGTCGCCGGCACCGGAGTCCGCACAGGGATCCCCGGAGGTCGGCAAGCTCTTGCTGTCGATGCCGCTCTGCAGGCGGTCACTCTCGCGTTTGCGACGGCTTGTATAGGGATCGGGATTGCCCTTTAGCCAATCTGCCAATTTCTTCCAGTCGCCATCGTATACGTACTTCCAGAATGTCTGCCGGACGTTGCCCTTGGAGTCGCTGGTCCCGTACTGGTACGCGAAATCGATGATGACCGTCTGCGCCTCCTCAGGCAACTTCTTGAAGCTCATCCCCTTGGTATTGTTGGCATCGAACTGTCTGGCCACACGCGTCTGAGTGTCGTAACCGAAAGCTTGCTCAAGCAGGCGCGCCTCTCCATCGGTGACGGTAAGCGGAGTCTTGTCCAGTGCGTCTACCGCGTCCTGCTTCTTTTTGCCGAAGTAAGGATCAAGTTTCTTGACGAGCGCATCAACGTCCACGTTGTCGGGATTGCCCTTGTCCTTGACATAATTCTCGATCAATTTGCGGGTACCCGCCGAGCTTTGTTGCCCCAAGTCCACCCCCGTACTGACCGTAACGCCGCTTTGTCCGATCACCTCGCCTTTCTTGTGGATGACCTTGCCGTTCTTCTTGACATCACGCGTGTACTTGGGCACGTAGCCCTTGGTGACCAGTGCACCTTCGCTGGTCTGCAGAAAGGTCTCGCTCTCGCGCCATTTTTCGGTACAGGCTTGGTCGTCCTCACCTGGATTCCCGCTATCACCGGACGCATCCACCACACAATGATTCTCCGCCTCGAATGCCGCAACAGCCTGGGCCGGAGTCTCTCCCGCCTGCAAAGGAATGCAGACATGTGGGCATGTCGGTAGGGGCTGCGGCTGGCATATCCCCACTTGAGGGCAATTTTGAGCCGCGTTGCCGGCGCTCACTGCAAACGGATTCGCCGGCAATGCCAGCGTTGACGGTGGCAATGAGGTCGTTGCGCCATAGGTCGGCAATTTGGCTGCGGGTACCTGGGTCACAGGGGCAGCATGGCCCATACCGATCAAGACCAGCAGGCCCGCTACGTGCAGCAGTGTCCTTCGAGAATCCATGCCACCCTCTCTTCCTTAAATCCACTTTCCCTTCACTGATTAGGTGCAGACGTGCGGTGGCGCCCCACTGCCACCACCGTCTGAGCCTCCGTCATTGCCCGAACCACCGTTGGATCCGCCGCCATCACCCGAGCCGCCACCTGAACTACCACTTCCGGGGTCGCCGCCGGAACCATCGCCCGACCCTTGATTGCCGTCACCACCATTGCCGGATGCCAGCAAGCTGCGGTCGCGAATCGGTGTCTGCATGCGCACGATCGCCTGTGCCACGATGTCCAGGCTGTAGACTTTGTGGCCATGTTCGGCAGTACGTATCGGGTCCAGCGCGCCGGCGGTGTGGCCGATGATGCTATCGATCAGCGGCACGATCAGCGGGTACTTGTAGTGCACTTCGATTTTGAGGATGTTGGCATCCTGCACTGTCATGCCGCTTTTCACCGCACCGCCGCGGTAAGCCAGGCTGTCGTTGGGAATAGCGTCGGTACCGTCGAATTGCTTCACCTTCCAGCTGTCGAAAGCGGCCTGGGTGGGGCTGACGATCTGAATACTCGCGATTGCCGCGCCCGGTATCTTGCTGGTCAGCTTGATCTCCGCCAACGCCTTGGTATAGGCAGCCAATGCGCCGGTGGCGCTGGCATCAGTCGCATATAAGGGCATCAGGCCGCGCGCCAGACCTGTCTGCATGGCGTCCATTTGCGCAAAATTCGTCGCCCCGCTACGCGCGGCCTGCAAGGCCGCGTAGTCCAGCAGAGTCTTGGCTCGATACAGCAGGACCGCCTGGAAGATGCCCAGCAACAGCGGGCCGAGCACCGCAATCGTGATGATGAACTCGATCAGACCTTGGCCATACTGTCTTTGCATGCCACGCACGTGTCGGTTCATGTCCCGTCTCCCTTTGGCGTGGCAACAGACGACGCAACAGGTGGTGTAGGGGACTGCTCGATCCTGGCTGTCTGACCAGGCTTGACGCCTGTCAGATGCGCAATGCCGTCGGCCATGCCGGTGCTGCGCTGTTGCAGCGGATCGCTCGGCCTGCCCTGCTGTGCAGCCTGCACGAAGGCCGCCTCCGCTTCGCGCAGACGCACAATGCCCAGGTTGTACCAGGCACCCTGATTGCCCGGATCGATCTGCAACGCTTTCAGGTATGACTTGGCCGCATAGTGCGGCTGCCCTTGCCGGAACTGGACATTGCCGAGACGGAACCAGAAATCCGCCTGTTTCGGCATGGCCTTGATCAATGCCTGGTAGCCCTTGAGCGCCTGTTGCAGATTGCCCTGTGCATAGGCTTGCTCAGCCTGCCATTGCGTGGAGGCCAGATTGGAAAGTTGATGATGCCGCCCCGCCGTGGCGCAACTGGCCAGCAACAGGCTGAGCGGCAGCACGCAGACAACCGACGGGCGATGTCTCATGTGGCTTTCCATCTGAACTCCTCGCCGCGCTGCGGACGCAAGCGGGCAAGGCTGCCTGCCGAAAGTTCGAGGGTCAGTCGCGCCCCGCGGCAATGGCGCATGCGTCCAGGTGACAACGCAGCATGGCAATCCAGCACCCGTCCGATCCGGTCCAGGAAAACGATGTCCAGCGCATAGCGCATGCCAATCGTATGCACCGCGCCGCAAGGCGACAGCAGCAGGGCCTCTTCTGCATCCGGACGCAGCGGCGGTCGGCCCAGCAAACCGCACAGGCGGCTCCAGGCTGTGTCCGCCAGCCACGTGCGCGGCACCACGCAATGTCCGTTGCGGTAGAGCGCGCCGAGCTTCATCAGAAGATGCCCTCCTGCTTCATGCGCAGATAGATGAAATAGGCCAGCACCATGAAGATCAGCGGGAAAAAAAACATCACCAGCGGAAGCATCATCTTCACCTGTGCCTCCAGCGCCAGTTTCTCGGCTCGCAGGAATCGTTCCTCACGACGTTGCATGGCCTGCGCGCGCAAGGTGGCGCCAAGACTGGCACCGACACGGTCCGCTTGGATCAGGGTGCCGGTGAAACTGGATATCTGCGACATGTCCATGCGCTCGGCCATGCGCTTCAACGCTTCAGCGCGTGGCAGGCCGGAGCGCACGTCGCGCAACAGACGAGTGAATTCCTGGGCCATCGGCCCCGGAGGTCCCTTCTGGGTCGCCTGTTCAATGCCGCCGGTGATGTTGAGGCCGGCTTCCACCGCCATGGTGATGAAGTCGAGATAGACCGGCAGATCCTTGACGACCAGCCGCCGTCGCCGATTGCGTCGTTCACTCAACCAGAGCGTCGGATAGAACCAGCCCAGCGCAGCGCCGAAAATCACTGTGCAGGCATAGAGCAGGATGCCATGCTTGTCGAGCAGTTCGAGCAACAGCCAGAAGAACACCGCAGCCACACCGGCACTGGTTGCACGCAACCCATATAGCTGCTCCGGGCTGAGCACGAAATCCTGGCCTGCGGTCTGCAGTTCGCGATGGGCTTTCTCCAGCTTGTCGGCACCTAGGCGCGGCGCGAGCACAAAGGTCGCCGCGTTCACCAGCGGCCACAGCAGGCGCAGGCCGAACGGCAACGGATCCTGATAGTTGCGATCGGCCTCCGGCACTTCACGTATGAAGCCGTAAATGGCCCAGAACGCCAAGCCGGCACAGCCGGCAGCGAGCAGCGCAATGAGCACCACCACCGCGCTCATATGTCGATACTCATGATCTTGCGACACATGCGGTAACCGAGGTACTCCATCACCGCGGCCACGGCCATGACGGCCCAACCCAGTGGCGTGTGGTACATCGCGTGCATGGTGTCGGGATACGCAAAGCTCAGGAACGCGATGATGCCTACCGGCATCAGTGCCATCACGATGCCTTGTAGGCGTCCCTGTGCGGTCAGGGATTTGACCTTGCCCTCCATGATCAGGCGACGGCGCAGGGTGTCGGCCAGCGAGGCCATACTCTCGGCCAGGTTCCCGCCCACTTCCCGCGAGATACCAACAGCCGAGACAAACAATGCCACGTCCTGCACCGGTACCCGATCATTGAAATGCTCGAGCGCTTCGTCCGACTTCACACCCATGCGCTGTTCGCGCAGCACAAGTGCGAACTCCTGCGCCAGCGGCGGATCAATGTCGCGCGCCAGGCTTTCGAGTGCCGGGGTGAAGCCGAGGCCAGCACGCAGGCTGCCCGCGAGCATCATCAGGCCATCGGGCAATTGATGCTGAATCTTGTCGATTCGTCGCTGCTTCATCCATCGATAGATCTTCTTGGGTAGCACCCATATCAGCACCAAGGCCACAACGGCCAACAGGGGGTTGCCTGTCACCAGCCACAGCAGCAACGGAATCAGCACCATGGTCGCTGCATTGACACGAAACAGGTGCTGCACATCCATGAACATGAACATGTCGGCCAGATTGAAGCGCGCCTGTTCCGTGAACGCCTCCTGGTAACGTCCCCAGAATGCGACCGAGCTTCGCACCAGCAGATAACCGGCAAGAGTCACGCAAAGGAAGGTCGTCAGAATGACTGGCAACAGCGACATGTTCATGCGCTTGCTTCACCCGGTGGCTTGAAGATGGAAAGGTTCACTGGTACGCCGCGATCGGCCAGTTCTTCGTAGAATTCTGGCACCGCACCCGTGGCGACGAAGTCGCCACGAACCTTGCCACCCGGACCCCCCTGGTCGCGCGCACGGAAGGAAAACAGCTCCTGGGTCTGGATTGTGCCGCTCTCGATGCCGGTGATCTCCCAGATGTTGGTTACCTTGCGCGAGCCGCAGGGAAAACGTCGCTGATGGATGATCAAATCGACGGCTGATGCGATCTGCTCGCGTACCACCATCATCGGCAGGTCCATGCTGGACATCAGCACCATCACTTCCAGACGCGAGAGTGCATCACGCGGCGAATTAGCGTGCGCCGTGGTCAGCGAGCCCTCATGGCCGGTGTTCATCGCCTGCAGCATGTCCAGCGCCTCGCCACCACGGCACTCGCCTACCACAATGCGATCCGGGCGCATGCGCAAGGCATTGCGCACCAGATCACGAATGGTAATCACGCCCTTGCCCTCGAGGTTGGCCGGACGCGCCTCCAATGACACCAGATTGGGTTGGCTCAGCCTCAGCTCCGCGGCGTCTTCGATGGTGACGATGCGCTCGTCGTCCGGAATGAAGTTGGACAGGATATTGAGCAAGGTGGTCTTGCCCGAGCCGGTGCCGCCTGTCACCACGATATTCTTGCGTTCGCGGACCGCCATCTGCACGAACTCGAGCATCGATTCGTTGATGGAACCGAAGTTCAGCAGATCCTGCCCTCCCAGTTTACGTTTGCTGAATTTTCGGATGCTGATGCTGGGACCACGCAATGCC
>NZ_DASVMI010000077.1:0-15056 GCF_036384435.1 Dyella sp.
GATCTCAAGGATCTCCATAGCCAGAGGTATGAGATAAGCCAAACCGGCCCCTTGCTTGATGAGCATCCTCAAACCTCCAGTTCCCGAATCCCGCAGAGGCACGCGACGCGGTCGCCGGCAGCCGTCAAGAAAGTTGGGTTCGAAGGCACGGAGCCTCCCCTCGCCGGGATGGCAGATGGGAAAGACTCTCAGAGGTCTCCTGTTGTCGCGCTATAGTGATTTCCCATTCATGCCCTGTCTCCCCACAGCGGCGGTCGTCTGATGAGTATCGCTATCGTGCAACGCTTCCTTCGCCTCCTCGTCCTCACCCTGGTCGGTCTTCTGCTTTGCGCACCGGCCTATGCCAAGCCGCTGCTCTGGGCGGTGCGCCAGGGTGATACGACAATCTACCTGTTCGGCACGGTGCATCTGTTGCCGTCGGATACGGACTGGATGTCGCCCAAGCTCGAACAAGCCTTGGACAAAAGCCAGCGCTTGAGCATCGAGCTGGTGGACGATGATCCGGTCACTATGAACATGCTGGTGCTCAAGTACGGGCTGGACCTGCAACATCCGCTGTCGCAGAAACTGGCCGCCGCCGACCAGGCGCGACTCCGGCGTGCGGCCGATACGGCGCACGTGCCGGTGGGTACGCTCGACCGCATGCAGCCCTGGCTGGCCGCATTGACGCTCACCGTGGCACCGCTGATGCAGGCAGGCATGGACCCCAGCCAGGGCGTGGACAAACAGCTCAAGGCACGCATGACCCAGGCCGGCAAGCCGGTGGACGGGCTGGAGAATGCCGAGCAACAGTTGAAGATCTTCGCCACCATGCCCGAGGCGATGCAACTGGACATGCTGCGCCAGACCTTTCGCGAGGTCGACGAGGGGCCGAAAAAGCTGCGCGAGCTGGTCGATGCCTGGAAGAATGGCGATACCACGGTGATCGCCCGGCTGGAGAGCGTGGAGCTTAAGAAAGACAGCCCGGCGCTTTACAAGAGCCTGATCGTTGACCGCAACAAGGCCTGGGCGCAGATCCTGGCTAAGCGCCTGCGCGCCCCGGCCAGTGGCACCAGCATCGTGGCGGTGGGGGCCGGCCACCTGGCCGGCCCTGACAGCTTGCAGAAGCAACTGCAGTCGCTGGGCTTCACCGTGACGGTGGAGTAAGGGGCGCAGCTTCTGAGACCCGGACGCGCCAAAATGGTCCGGTTCTGGCACCATCCCCGGGTTGCGCTGCTCGTCGGCGCCCCGCAAACCTGACGTAACTTCATGAATCTGCAAGCCAATTACGAACAGATCCCGCTCAAGGAATACACCGAGCGCGCTTACCTCGATTATTCGATGTATGTCGTGCTGGACCGCGCCCTGCCCTTCATCGGCGACGGCCTCAAGCCGGTGCAGCGCCGCATCATCTATGCGATGAGCGAGCTGAGCCTGGCCGCAGGCGCCAAGCCGAAGAAATCCGCGCGCACCATCGGTGACGTCATCGGCAAATACCATCCGCATGGCGACAGCGCCTGCTACGAGGCGATGGTGCTGATGGCCCAGCCGTTCTCGTATCGCTACCCGCTGATCGACGGCCAGGGCAACTTCGGCTCGCCGGACGATCCCAAGAGCTTCGCCGCGATGCGTTACACCGAGTCCAAGCTCAATCCCATCGCGGATGTGCTGCTGGCTGAACTGGGCCAGGGCACGGTGGAATGGGTGCCCAACTTCGACGGCACGCTGGAAGAACCGCGCACGCTGCCGTCGCGCCTGCCGCATGTACTTTTGAATGGCACGATGGGTATCGCCGTGGGCATGGCCACCGATATCCCGCCACACAACCTGCGCGAAGTGGTCAGCGCCTGCATCCGCCTGCTCGACGATCCGGACGCCTCGGTGGAAGATCTTTGCGAGCACGTGCGTGGCCCGGATTATCCGACCGAAGCGGAAATCATCACGCCGCGCAACGAATTGCTGTCGATCTACAAGACCGGTACCGGCTCGGTGCGTGCTCGCGCGGTGTACATGCGCGAGGATGGCAATATCGTCATCACCGCACTGCCGCACCAGGTCAGCCCGTCGAAGATCCTCGAACAGATCGCCGCACAGATGCGCGCGAAGAAGCTGCCGATGATCGAGGACCTGCGCGATGAATCCGATCACGAGAATCCGATCCGCCTGGTCATCGTGCCGCGCTCGAACCGTGTGGACGCGGACGAGATGATGCAGCACCTGTTCGCCACGACGGACCTGGAAAAGAGCTTCCGCGTCAATCTCAACATGATTGGCCTCGATCGCCGTCCGCAGGTGAAGGACCTGCGCCGCATCCTGTCCGAATGGTTGCAGTTCCGTACCGAAACCGTCACCAATCGCCTCAATCATCGACTGGCGAAGGTCGAGCGTCGCCTGCATCTGCTGGAAGGCCTGCGCATCGCCTATCTCAACCTGGACGAGGTGATCCGCATCATCCGCGCCGAGGAAGAACCCAAGCCGGTGCTGATGGCGCGCTTTGGCCTGTCCGAGGAGCAGACCGACTACATCCTGGAGACGCGCCTGCGCCAGCTCGCACGCCTGGAGGAAATGAAGATCAATGGCGAACGCGATCAACTGGAAGAAGAACGCGCGCGCATCAATGTATTGCTCAAATCCCCGGCTAAGCTCAAGGGCCTGATCAAGGAAGAGCTGCGCACCGATGCGGCCAAGTTCGGTGACGACCGCCGCTCGCCACTGGTGCAGCGCGAGGCAGCACAGGCGCTGGACGAAAGCGCCCTGGTGGCGAGCGAGCCGGTGACCGTGGTGCTGAGCCAGAAGGGCTGGATTCGTGCGGCCAAGGGCCACGACGTGGATGCCGAAGGCCTGTCTTACCGCGAAGGCGACAGCCTGCTGTCGGCGGTGCGCGCGCGCACCACGCAGCAAGTGGCATTGATCGATTCCACCGGTCGCAGCTATTCCACGCTGGCGCATACACTGCCATCGGCACGTGGCAACGGCGAGCCGCTGACTGGCCGCTTCACGCCACCAGCGGGTGCGAGCTTCGACGCGCTGGTTGCCGGTGACAACGATACGCGCCTGATCCTGGCCACCGACTTCGGCTACGGCTTCGTCACTCGTTTCGAAGCCTTGACCGGTCGCAACAAGGCCGGCAAGCAGATCATCACCCTGGGCGATGGCGCCCGCGTGCTACAGCCACAAATCAGCGCCGATCCGTCGCGCGATCGCATCGTGGTGGTAACCACGGAAGGGCACCTGTTGATGTTCTCGGTGGCCGAACTGCCGGAACTGGACAAGGGCAAGGGCAACAAGCTGATCGAGATTCCGAAAGCCAAGCTCAGCTCCGGCGACGAGCGTGTCGCAGGCGTGGCCGTGGTGACCGAAGGCAAGGGCGAGGTCACACTCTTTGCCGGCCAGCGCAAGCTGACCCTGCGCTGGTCTGACCTGGTCGAGTTCGGTGGCAATCGCGCATCCCGCGGCGGTGTGCTGCCACGCGGCCTGCGCCGCGTCGAGCGCATCGAAACCACGGGATGATCCGTTTCCTGAACGGCCGCGGCAGGAACTCCCGTCGCGGCCAGTCATCCAAGGAAACAATGTGCACCGCCCCGCGCCGCCATGCGTTATGGGCCATGTTCCCGAGGAAACACCATGAAGCGCGTATTGACCGCCCTTGTCTCCACCTTGATCGCCGCTGGCGCCATGGCCCAGTCGGCCAGTAAAGCGCCGCTGAATCTCAAGCTGCCCAATGACATGCCGCCCAGCAGCGTACCGGCAAGCAGCAGCACGGCGCCCAAGCCTGCCTCGTCCTCGACCACCGCCAATACCGCCCCCTCGGCCAGCAGCAACAGCACCCGTCCTAAGGATGCGCCCGGGGTGTACTACGGCGACACCAGTGGTCGCATCTATCACGACGAGGACCGCGTCGTTGCCGAGCGCCAGGACTGCGACGACGCCACCTACAACAACACCCAGGTCCATGGCAGCGTCGGCATGGGCGTGGTCTCGGGTAGCCACTTCGGCGGCAACTACCAGACCGGCGACATCAGCTTCAGCAAGCGCACGGGCAGCTGCGACCACCCCACCGGCGGCGTCAGCGTCAACATCGGCGTGGGACAGTTTCACGGCCACTGATTGAAACCAGGCTGGCGAGAGTTAGAAGCGAGTGGAGAGGAGTGAGGAGTGAGAAAGCCTCCAGCTTGCACCAGCCAGGCTCTCACTCCTCATTCCTCTCCACTCACTCCTCAGCTCTCTGCCCTCCCCGGAAAGCCCTCGGAAAGAGTAGGCAGGCACACTGCGCAGCATCCGTCCTCGTGTCCGATGCCATGCAAACAACTGCCAAGCTCCCGCTCGCTGTGCCCACGGCGGTGCGTCCATGATCCAGAACGTGGAATTCCGCTTCGAAGGTGGTCGCAGTGGCGTGTTGCTGATCCACGGGCTGACCGGCACACCGGCCGAGATGCGCCTGGTCGGCAAGGGCCTGAGCCGCGCCGGCTTCTCGGTTTACGGCATGCAGTTGGCTGGCCACTGCGGTGACGTGCAGGACCTGATCAAGACTGGCTGGCGAGACTGGTATGCCAGCGTGGAGAAGGCCGCCGAGGCGTTTCGCCAGGAAGTGGATCATCTGTTCGTGGCAGGCCTGTCGATGGGCGCCGTGCTGGCACTGAAGCTGGCTGCCGAGCGACCGCAGTGGGTCAAGGGCGTGGGCGTCTATGGCGCCACCTTCAAATACGACGGATGGGCCACTCCCTGGTACAACCGGTTTTCCTTCCTGCTGCCGTTGATCGGCAGGCTGGGCATCGGTCGTAACTGGATGGTTCACGAGAACGAGCCCTATGGCATCCGTGACGAGCGCCTGCGCGCGCAAGTGGCCGGCCTGATGCTCGGCGGCGATAGCGCAGCGGCAGGCCTGCCTGGCAATCCCTGGCCGTCACTGGCCGAGATGTACAACATGGCGCAGGTCGTGCGTCGCGACCTGCCCCGCGTCCAGGCTCCGTGTCTGGTGGCGCATGCGGTCGAGGATGACATCGCCAGCGTCGCCAACGCGCGCCTGGTCGAGCAAGGGGTCTCGGGCCCCGTGGAAATGCTTATGCTCAAGGATAGCTATCACATGATTACCATCGATCGCGAACGCCGCCTGTTGACCGAACGCTCGGCCGAGTTCTTCGGTCGCGTGGCCGATACGTACAAGCCCGCCGCTCGCGCCGCAGCCTGAAGGCGACCCTCGTGACACCGCTTGTTGTTGCGTTGTGGCTACTCAACGTCACGCTCGATACCGTGGGCCAACTGGCTTTCAAAGCCGCTGCCGGCGACCCCAATGCCGGTGACGGCATCGCGCGCTGGCGCTATATGGCATCGCGCCCGTGGCTGTGGGTCGGCGTTCTTGCTTATGTCGCCGAGTTCCTGGTGTGGATCGCCTTCCTGTCGCTGGTCGACCTTTCCGAAGGCGTGCTGCTGGGCTCGATCAACATCGTGGTGATCATGATCGCCGGGCGTATCCTGTTCCGCGAGAAACTCACGCCGCTGCGCGTGACAGGTATCGCACTGGTCACGCTTGGCGTGGCCGTGGTTGGCATCGCTGGAGGTTGAGCCTATGACATCCGATGCCATCAAACCCGGGCTGGGTCGTTTCTACGCCATCGGTTTCACAGTGCTGGTGCTGTTCGACACCATCGTGCAGTTGAGTTTCAAGTACGCCGGCAACCACGCTTTTCCGCCAGAGGCCAACTGGGCATGGATCGTGCGCGTCTTCGGCCATCCATGGATCTACCTGGCCGTGGTCGGCTACGTGGGTAACTTCTTTACCTGGATGACCTTGCTCAAGCATGCGCCGATCGGCCCGGCATTCGCGGTGACGCATCTGGAGGTGGTCAGCGTGATGCTGTTTTCGATCTGGCTGTTCCACGAACCGCTGACCGTGGGCCGCGTGATCGGTGCGCTGCTGATCGTGGCCGGTATCGTCTGTCTGGCGTTCGCCGAGTCCGGCGCACATCCCGAGGGCGATGCACCGACCGAGGCCAAGGGCGCGCCGGGCGTCACCGCCGGCCATTGAGCGCGACGCATGCGCGAGCTGCCTCCCACCGCTGGATTGCCACTGCGCCTGTCAGACCTGCGTCCTGGTCGGGCAGATTTTGCCGCGCAAGCCGCCGCATGGCTGGGCACGCCACCGATGCAAATGGAGTGCTCCGGTACGGCGGCCCTGGTGGTCACCTTGCATGCGATGCGACAGCTCCGACCTGAGCGTAACGAAGTGATCGTACCCGCATGGACCTGCCCGCTGGTGGCATGGGCCATTCATCGCGCCGGGCTGTCGATACGCCTCTGCGACCTGGCGCCCGGCCACTTCGACATGGACGCCGGCCATCTGGTTGCGATGGCCGGCGGCAACACGCTGGCGATCGTTCCCACGCATATCGCAGGACGCATCGCCGATGTATCCACGGCCTTGGCGATAGCGCAAGACGTGGGCGCGTTCGTGGTCGAGGATGCCGCACAGGCAACCGGCGCGCGCCAGGATGGCCAGAGCGTCGGCCTGCTGGGTGACGCGGGCTTCTTCAGTCTGGCCGTCGGCAAGGGACTCACCTTGTTCGAAGGAGGGCTGCTGGTGGCCAGGGATACCATGATGCGAGAAGCACTGGCGTCCAGCCATCGCGAGGTGATTCGGCACGACTCGCACATGAACCGACAGCGTGCGCTCGAACTGTGCGGATACGGTCTTGTGTATCGGCCATCCCTGCTAGCACTCGCTTACGGCAGGCCGCTGCGCAAGGCGCTGGCAGCCAACGATCCAGTGGCCGCGGTCGGTGACGACTTCGGACCCGATATCCCACTGCATGAAGTCAGCGGGTGGCGCCAGGCAGTGGGCACGCGTGCCTTGTCACGACTGCACGATTTCATGCATGTCACCCGCAACCAGGCGCTGTCGCGCATTGCGCGCCTGCGCGGCATCGAGGGAGTGACGGTGTTTGGCGACGCGCCCGGCCAGGAAGGTATCTGGCCAGTGCTGCTGCTCCTGATGCCCAACGAAAAGATGCGCGACGCAGCGCTGGGCGAACTATGGACAGCCGGCCTGGGGGTGAGCCGCATGTTCATTCATGCCCTGCCCGACTACGGCTATCTGCATGGCATCGTGCCGCAAACGGACTTACCCCAGGCACGCCATTTCGCCGCGCGCTCACTCACCATCACCAACAGCCCATGGCTGCGCGACGACGAGTTCGAACGCATCCATGTCGTGCTCCAACGCACGGTGACTGGCTGATCGCTACACGCTACTGGCCGCGATCGCTGTGAGCAGGCGCGTGTTGAGTGCGCGCTGCTGCATCTGCCAGGCATCGAGTTCGGACTGTGGCACCGCCTCCTGTCCATCCATGCCGCTGAGAAGTCGCTTCCACCAAGTGCGATACGCGTAGGCCGATACCTCGCCATTAATGTCGCTGGCGATGACGCGTCCCCGCAAGGCCTGGATGATCTCCATCGCGTGATGCTCCTCGATACGTCCCTGGTCCCAGTTGGTGCGAGCCGTGTCGACGCTGAAGGCATCCTTGTCAATGGACAGATAGGTCGATTGGGGTGCCTTGCGCAACTGCTCCACGAAGGCCATCGTCAAGGCATCAGGGTCTGCATGCCGACGAAAAGCGTCGGCCAACCCCAACCGACTCGCCCAGCTCACGTCCACATCCATGCACCAATAGGTAAGCTTGCCGGCGCGTAGGGGTTGCAGGTAATTCTCCCACGCATGCCTGGCACCGATATCGCCTGAGGTGATGCCGACCACATGCACGTGACTGACGTAAGGCAGCAAGGCCACCTTGCGCACCCAGGATCCGCAATGGATACCCCAGGGAAAACGCATGTTGTCTGGATGATTGTCCAATACCACCAGTTGGAAGCTTCCCTTGCCGCGCTGCCGCTCGACCAGGGGCCAGGTCAGGTGGTGATAGTCCCCCGATCCCATCAGCACCGTGCCGTATTCCGGCGGCAGGTGGGCATCGAGGTGCGTGCGCAGCTTGCCGAAGGTACTCAAGGTGCAGCCAAAGCGAATCGCCTCCTGCCAATCACCGAGCGGCACCACGGCCGCGCCCGGTAGCACGCCGACCGAACCGTCGAAATCCAGCACCAGCGGATCACGCTTGCTCATGAGTTGCCCATTGGCTATCGCTTTCGAAGAAACGCCCGAGTTTGCGCGCCAGTGCACGCAGCAACGGGTTGCGCAGGTAGATCGCATGCCGGGTCAAGGTGAAGCTGGCGCCCAGGTATGACTTGACCTGGGGATCGGTCCAGCCGGCCACGTAGTGCGTCAGGCCCTGCGACTTGGCCCATGCCAGGTTATGGAACCAGCTCGTGAAATACAGGTTCTGCTCACGTGCGGCCGGGTAGGAAAATCCCACGTACTTGTCGATGAGCTTGCCGTCGACCACGAAGCACAGGTTCCAGCCAATCATCGCACCCTCGTGGCGATAGACGAAGACGGTACCGCCATTGGTCGCATCGCGCAGCACCGCGGCGAAGAAATCACGGCTCAAACGATCGAAATGAATTTCACTTTGCGCATAGACATTGTCGTAGAGCGCATAGAACGCATCGACCATGGCATCGGCGGTGAAAGCATCACCGCACTGCACCGGCTCCACCACGACGCCATCGCGTTTGCGCAACTTGCGCCGGATGTCCTTGCGCCGCCCCGACGACAAGCGCGCCAGATACGCATCTTCATCGTCGAAATCGATCGGCACGTAGGCCAGCGCCTGTCCTTCGAGCAGGATGAAGCCCTCTCGCTCGCACGCCTCGGCGAAATGCCGGTTCCACACATTGGCCTGCTCATCGAGCAAGGGCGAAGGCGACGGGATGTCCTTGATGATGGACAGGCGTTGGCGGCTGCCCAGTGCCAGCCGTAACTGGCCTGGTAGCGTCGCTGGATTGGCCTGCAGCGGAAACAGCGCGTATTCGGATACCGTGGTGCCGACAAAAGTGGTATGCCAACGCAGCATACGTCCCCACCAGCGATAACCGGGGGCCCTCATGACATATTGGCGCACGGGCGCATCGGCCGTGGTCAACAAATCAAAATCATCGGCGAATGCCGGGGTACCGGCCGCATCCAGCACGCGAAAACCGATCGGGGGATGTTCGGCGAACCGCGCCACCAGGGCGTCGGGTTCGAGCTGGTTCAGATACCGCACGACGTTGAGGATTCCGGCTCAAACAAGCGCATAGCATACGACTACGCAAGGCGCCGCATGAAAAGCTGGATGAAAGGTAACCGGCAACTGGACATTGACCATACAGTTCGTCAGGCTTGTGAAAGCTACCGGCGTTATGCCGGCATCGTCCCAAAGGAAATGCGAGGACCCACCGATGAGCGCCCAACAGGAAACCTACGAGATCATCGCCAGGCAGGCCAAGATCGATATCACTACCATCACGCTGGAATCGACCCTGAAGGATCTGGGCGTTGCCTCGCTGGATGCGATCGAAGTGCTCTTTGATCTCGAAGAACATTTCGACGTCACCTTGCCCAACGAAGATACCGATTTCGAAAATGGCACGGTCGGCCAGCTCATCGAGGCCATCGATCGGCAAATCGCCGCCAAGCAGGCCGGCTGAGCTCATGCGCCGCATAGTGATCACCGGCATGGGCGCGCTGTGCGCGCTGGGCCATGACGCGACTTCCACTTGGCAGGCCATGAGGGCCGGACAGAGCGGCATCGCCACCATCACCCGACTGCCGGCCGAGCAGCTCAAGGCCGGCAACGTGGTTGCTGAAGTCAAGGCCTTCGATCCGCTGGCCCGCATCGCCGGGCAACGCGCGACCATGATGGACCTGGCCGGTCAGTATGCCCTGGTGGCCGCCGACGAAGCCGTTGCCCAGGCAGGCATTCGCTTCGAGGGCGAATTGGCTTCGCGTACGGCGGTAGTGGTGGGCACCGGGGCCTCCGGAGAAGCCACGCGCGACGATCAGTATCGCCGCCTTTATGCCGACAATGCCTCACGCCTGCACCCGCTGGGCATCGTCAAAATGATGATCAACGCGTCGGCCAGCCACATCAGCATGGCCCATGGCATTACCGGCCCGACCTTCGTCGTCGCCAGTGCTTGTGCATCGTCCAACCATGCGTTCGCGCAGGCGGCCATGATGATCCGCACCGGGCTTGTCGATGCCGCCATCGTCGGAGGCACTGAAGCATGTATCACCCTGGGTACCTTGCGTGCCTGGGAAGCCATGCGCGTACTGGCCCCCGAGTGTCGCCCTTTCAGCGCCGGTCGTCGCGGCATCGTGCTCGGCGAAGGCGCCGGCATGTTCGTGCTGGAGACTCTGCAACACGCGCAGGCTCGTGACGCAACGATCCTGGCCGAACTGGCCGGGGCAGGCATGAGCTCCGATGCCGGCGACATCGCCGCCCCCTCCGACACGGGTGCGGCCGCGGCCATCCGAGCCGCCCTGAGTGATGGCGGTCTCTCACCGCAAGAGATCGACTACGTTAGCGCCCATGGCACCGGTACCCAGGCCAACGACAGCACCGAGACACGCGCCCTGCACCAGGTCTTCGGCGAGCACGCGCACAAGCTCGCCATATCCTCGACCAAGCCCATGCATGGTCACGCCCTGGGCGCAGCCGGTGCCCTGGAAATGATCGCCGCCATCGGCGCACTACGCGAAGGCATCATCCCTCCCACCCTCAACTACCAGGAACAGGACCCCGTCTGCGACCTTGACTACGTACCCAACGTGGCACGCAAGCAGACGGTGAACGCCGCGATCAGTAATTCGTTCGCGTTTGGCGGGTTGAATGCCGTCGTCGCGCTGAGAAGCTGGCGTTGAGTGTGGGGTGCTTTTGGGTGAGGCCGCTTTGGAGTGAGGCCGCCCTGGCGCCTACACGCCTACAACCTGCTGAAACTCCATGACTGCATCTTGCCGTCTCGATACGGCATTACCCCATGGAAAGGTCGCGGGTCGTCGTCAAAGACCAAGGGCAGGAAGTGCCGATCACCTTCCCACATCGGCAGGTCCATCAGGCGGTCGCGGTCGACCCATTCCAGCGTGCCCTCCGGATTGCATTCGAATGGCTGGCCTTCGAAGTCATCGATGAGGAAGATGAAGCCAAGCCAATCCTCGCCCTGCTTGCCGAAACCGGGCCAGTTCAAGCTGCCGCGCAGTTGCATCGATAGGCATTCGATACCGGCTTCCTCGCGGATTTCCCGCCGCATGCACTGGGCGATATCCTCGCCGGGCTCCATCTTGCCGCCCAGGCCGTTGTATTTGCCCAGGTGAATGTCGTCGGGCCGGGAGTTGCGATGGATCATGAGCACCCGGCGGCGGTCGGCCGACAATACATAGCCAAGGGTGGCGACGATAGGGGTGTAAGGCATGGCAAGGGCCGCGCGGAAAAGCGAAAGTTTAGCCCGCTCTGCCGGGCAATGCAGCCGCACGCACGCAATGTACTTCATGGACTTGCGTTTCGCGCACGGCCCCAGCCACCATCGCGATATGCGTGCCTCCCATCGACGTCTATGCCATCTGCTCCCCATCGCCCTGCTGGGTCTTCTTGCCGGCTGCAACCGGCAGGCCCAGGCGGTGGACAGCAGCGAGATCACCTTCGACAGCCAGAGCTTTCGCGTGGTCAAGGTGGATATCGCACGCGAGCCCCTGGCGCTATTCTGGAAAAATCCCGAAAGCGGCGATCCCTTCGGCACCATCGAGGCGGTACGACAGTGGGGCATGGCCAGGAACCGGCGCCTCCTTTTTGCCGCCAACGCCGGCATCTATGACCGACAATATTCGCCCCTTGGCCTGTACGTGGAAAACGGAAAAGCCTTGGTGCCGCTGAACCTGGCTCGCGGCAAACCCTCGGCGGGTAATTTCTCACTGCAGCCCAATGGCGTGTTCGTGGTGTATCCCGACGGCCACGCAGCCGTACGTACCAGCACCGATTTCAAGAACGACGCCCGCCCTGCCCAGTGGGCCACGCAATCGGGCCCCATGCTGGTGATCGATGGAAAGCTCAATGATCAATTCGTGGACGATTCCTCCAGCATGAAGTGGCGAAGCGGCGTCTGCGCGCGAACGCCCCATGACGTCGTGTTCGCCGTCAGCGAAGCACCCGTGAATTTCCATACCTTCGCGCGATTGTTCCGTGACCAGTTGGGTTGCCGTGACGCGCTTTACCTGGACGGCACCATCTCGCAGTTCTACGTCGATGGCGCCGGCTACGCAGGCGCGCCCACCTTCATGGTCAAGCCCTATGCGGGTATCTTCGCCGTTTTCGAACACGATGAAGACTGACAAACCCAGGCGGCATGGCGCATTACGGCGCTGGCTGGCGGCAGTCGCCACCGTGCTTTTGCTACTCATGGTGGCGGCCGTCATGATCAACCTGTGGATACTGCACCGCAGCTTGCCCGAGTTGGACGGCTGGCACGTTGCCACCTCCGCGGGCGCCCCAAGCAAAATCGTTCGCGACGCACACGGGCTGGTGACCATCGAGGCGGATGACGAACTCGATGCCGATTATGACCTGGGCTTCGTACACGCGCAGGAACGTTTCTTCGAGATGGACCTGATGCGTCGCGTGGCGGCCGGTGAACTGGCCGAACTGGTGGGGCAGGCAGCGCTGAAGACCGACATCGGCCATCGACGCCATCGCCTTCGCGCGGTGGTGCATCAGGCCTATGAAAACCTGACGCCACAGCAGCGTTCGCGATTGATCAAGTATGCCTGGGGTGTCAATCGCGGCCTGGATGAACTGGGCGCTCGCCCATGGGAATACGTCCTGCTGCGAAGCAAACCGCGCGAGTGGCTGCCGGAGGATTCACTCCTGGTGATCGCGGCGATGTACCTGGATCTCAATGAGGACGGCAACAACCTGCGTGAACTCAATACGGCGCGGATGCGTGCCGCCCTGCCCGGCCCCGTGGTCGACTTCCTGCTTGCCGCCGATCCGGCCTGGGAGGCGCCGTTGGTCGGTGGGCAGTCGCCCGCAGTCGATCTGCCAGGACCTGACGTGCTGGACCTGCGACGATCACCCGCAGGCGACAACAATGCCAAGGTCGCCAGTCTGGCGGCGGCCGTATCGCCTGCACTTGATGATATGCGCATCGGCAGCAACAGCTTCGCCGTGGCCGGTTCGCTCAGCAGTACCGGTTCGGCCATCCTGGCCAACGACATGCATCTGGGTTTGCGTGTGCCCAATATCTGGTTTCGTGCCCGGCTGCGTTATCACACGGACAACGACAGCTATGTTGCCCGGCACGGTTCACGCGCGGTGGATCTGAACGGCCTGACCCTTCCCGGCGTACCGGCGCTCGTCGTAGGCAGCAACGGTCACATCGCCTGGGGTTTCACCAATAGCTACGGAGATTGGCAGGACTGGTTCCGCGTGCAGCGCGATCCGGCCCATCCGTCGCGCTACAAGGTCCCCGAGGGCTGGGCTACGATCGAAAGCCACGACGAAGTCATCGCAATCAAGGGAGCAGCACCCTATACGCTCAAGGTTGAGGACACCCGCTGGGGACCGATCATGGGCGAGGATGTCGATGGCACGCCATTGGCGCTTTCGTGGATCGGCGCACTGCCTCGTTCGTACAACCTGGGCCTTGCCGAACTAAGCCTTGCTACGAACGTGCATGAAGCGCTCGGCCTGGCGCATACCTTCGGCATTCCGCCGCAGAATATGCTGGTGGCCGACAAGGAAGGCCATATCGGCTGGACCCTTGCCAGCAATGCCATTCCACTACGCAGCGGCATGCATGCGAGCCTGCCGACCGATGGCGCACAGCCTGGCAACGGCTGGACTGGCTGGGCCAACGCCGCACAGTATCCGCGCGTCGAAGACCCCGCAAGCGGGCGGCTATGGACCGCCAATAATCGCATTGTCGATGGCGACGCACTATCGCTCGTCGGCAATGGCGGCTACGACGTGGGGGCGCGCGCGCAGCAGATCCGCAACGATCTGCAGGCGCACGATCGTTTCGCGCCTACAGACTTGCTCGCCATCCAGTTGGATGATCGGGCGATATTCCTCACGCGCTGGCAACAGTTGCTGCAAGCCACCCTGGCCGGACAGGACGATCCGCGACTTGCGCAAATGCGCCAGCTCACCGCTACCTGGGGCGGCCGCGCGGCGGCAGACAGCGTCGATTATCGGCTGGTACGAGCCTTTCGCGAACAGGTATTCCATGAGGTGCTGGCGCCTTTTATCGCCAGGGTCAGCGCTCGCCATGGTGATTTTGCTTGGCCAACGCATGACAGCGCCGAAGCGGCCGTGTGGACGATGATCGATCGCAAGCCAATGCATCTGCTGGACCCTCATTACGCCGATTGGCACGCATTGCTGCTGGACGCCGCGCGCCAAGTGGCTGACAAACTCGCGGCACAGCCCGGTGGGCTGGCGGCACGCACCTGGGGCGAGGAGAACCGCGCCGCCATCGATCATCCACTGGCGCGCGTGCTGCCGTCAGGGCTGGCGCGCTACCTGGACATGCCACACGATCGGCAATCTGGCGACGCCAACATGCCACGCGTGGCAGGTCCAGCCTTTGGCTCATCCGAAAGGCTGGTAGCAAGCCCCGGCCATGAGAATGTAAGCATCCTGCACATGCCGGGCGGCCAGAGCGATCACCCGATGTCGCCATTTTTCGGCGTGGGCCATGCCGATTGGTTCGAAGGAACGCCTACGCCCCTGCTGCCAGGCGAGCAGCAGCATGCGTTGGAAATCATGCCGATGCACTGATAGTCACGGGCAGATCAGCGACTTTTCCGGCTGCCGTAATAGCCGCCTGCTAGTGAGCTTTGACGCTGATTACCTGGTTGCACCTGGGTACGACGCGTGCGAGAGCGATTTGATTCGCGAAGCCATCTGCGATTCGGCCGCAGAGTGGGGGTTTTAAACCCCCAAGCCGCGATCCAAGTCGCGTCTTGCTTCGCGAATGAATGGGCTCCGACCAGGGAAGGCTATGTGCTTACACAAGCATGCGCTCGCAAATCGCCTGATAAAGCGCAGGCAGCCGCTCAAGATCAGCCACGCTCACGCACTCATCCACCTTGTGGATGGTGGCATTCACAGGCCCGAGCTCCACCACTTCGGCACCTAGCGGCGCGATGAAAC
>NZ_DASVMI010000078.1:0-41160 GCF_036384435.1 Dyella sp.
CAGCAGCGGCACCGTATTGCCAGCTGACGCCCATGAGGGCAACAAGCCGCCGGCGCTGGCACCGCAGGTGATCGACGTACGCAACGACTACCTCATCACCTCGCTGATGAAAGATGTGGTGATCCGCGGTACAGGCGCAGCCGTGCGCGTGCTTGGCCGCGACGACCTGGCCGGCAAGACGGGCTCCACCAACGACCATCGCGATGCCTGGTTCGTGGGTTTCAACGGCGACCTCGTCACATCCGTCTGGGTGGGTTTTGACGACTTCTCCTCGCTCGGTCGCGGAGAATTCGGTGCCAAGGCTGCCCTGCCCATCTGGATCAGCTACATGGGCGCGGCCCTGAAAGACCAGCCGTCCCATGCCTTGCCGATGCCCCCAGGCATCAGTACGGTACAAATCGACCGCTCCAGCGGCCTGCCGTCGGACCCGGGCGATCCCAACAGCATGTCCGAAATATTCAAAGTGGAAGATGTTGACCGCCTGCGCCAGCAGGCCCAGCAGCAGAAGGAGGACCCGGACCAGCAGCACGCGTACGATATTTTCTGACGGTCCGAGACGGCCGGCCTGCCGAGAGCGATGGCAGCGCCGGCCTCCCCATCGCGACCGTCAAGGCCATCGTATCGAATGGCCAATCCCCCCACGGTGACTTGATTGAGGAGGGAACAAAACATGGCGCGAGGCGAACACCATCGCATGCATGCCCAGGACCGTGTACAGCGCAATCGTCTGCGAGTCGCCCAGGAAGCGGCCCGCCTGATGAGCGAACACGGCATCCGCGACTTCCACCACGCCAAGCTCAAGGCGGCCGAACGACTCGGCATCCATGACGCACAAGCCCTGCCGCGCAACCACGAGATCGAGCAGGCCCTGCGAGAACATCAGCGCATCTTTCACGCCAAAAGCCATCCCCAACTCCTGCGCGAACGCCGGGAGGCTGCCGTGGAGGCCATGCGTTTCCTGGCCGACTTCGAACCCCGCCTGGTCGGCGCCGTCCTGGAAGGCACGGCCGATACGCATTCAGCGGTATGCCTGCACGTATTCAGCGATACTCCCGAAGAAGTCACGCTGTTCCTGCAAGAACGCGGCGTACCGGTCGAGGTGCAGACACGCCGCCTGCGCATCACCCGAGACGAGCAGGCCGAATACACGGTGCTGCTGTTCTCCGCCGACGGCCTGCCCTTCGACCTGACCGTGCTACCTCGCGATTCGCTACGCCAGCCACCGCTGGATCGCGTGGATGAAAAACCGATGCGTCGCGCCTCCCTGGCCATGGCCGAGGAGTTGCTGGTTGCCGACAATGACGATGATGATTTTGAGAGCAAACTGGCAGCTGTGCTGCGGTGAGGTCGACCGCAAGGCGACACCCTGCAACGCCCAACAAAAAGCCCGGCTTTCGCCGGGCTTTTTGTTGGTACTTATCGACCAATCAACGCTTATCCGCTGCCACGTAATCACGCACGTCCGCGCCGGTGTAGATCTGGCGCGGGCGGCCGATGCGCGAACCGGGGGTTTCGTGCTGTTCGATCCAGTGGGCGATCCAGCCGGCGGTGCGGGCGATGGCGAACATGACGGTGAACATCTCGGTCGGGATGCCCAGGGCCTTGTAGATGATGCCCGAGTAGAAATCGACGTTCGGGTACAGCTTGCGCTCGACGAAATAGTCGTCCTTCAGCGCAGCCTCTTCCAGCTTCCTCGCCACGTCGAGCAACGGGTCGTTGACGCCCAGTTCGTCCAGCACCTTATGGCACATTTCACGGATGATCTTCGCGCGCGGATCGAAGTTCTTGTACACGCGATGGCCGAAGCCCATCAGGCGGAAGTTGTCGTTCTTGTCCTTGGCGCGCTTGACTGCCGTTTCCACCTTGTCCGCGGTGCCGATTTCTTCGAGCATCTTGAGCACGGCTTCGTTGGCACCGCCATGCGCCGGACCCCAGAGCGCGGTGATGCCGGCGGCGATCGATGCGTACGGGTTGGCGCCCGTCGAACCCACCAGGCGAACCGTCGAGGTCGACGCGTTCTGCTCATGGTCGGCATGCAGGATGAATAGCAAGTCCAGCGCCTTGGCGGCCACCGGGCTGAGCTTGAGCGGCTCGCTGGGCACTTCGAACATCATGTGCAGGAAGCGATCGACGTACTCGAGGTTGTTGCGCGGATAGCGCATCGGCCAGCCGATCGAATAACGGTAGCAGGCGGCGGCGATGGTCGGCATCTTGGCAATCAGGCGCACGGCGGCAAGCTTGCGGTCCGCCGGATCATCGACGTTCAGATCATCGTGGTAGAAGGCCGACAGCGAGGCGATCGAGGCGGCCAACATGGCCATCGGGTGCGCATCGTGGTGAAAGCCCTTGAAGAAGTCCTTCAACGACTCGTGCATCATCGTGTGATGCGTGATGTCGTTCTCGAAGCTGGCAAATTCCGCCTTGCCGGGCAGTTCGCCATTGAGCAGCAGGTAGGCCACTTCGAGGAAGCTGGACTTCTCGGCCAGTTGCTCGATCGGGTAGCCGCGATACAGCAACACACCCTCATCGCCGTCGATGTAGGTAATGGCACTCTTGGTGCTGGCGGTGCTGCCGTAGCCCGGGTCGTAGGTGAAGTGGCCCGTGTCCTTGTAGAGCGTACCGATGTCAATGCATGCGGGACCGAGCGTACCGCTCAGCAAGGGCAGCTCGCTGCTGCGCTGGTTGGACTCATCGACCAGCTTGACGATCTTGGAATCGGACACGAAAACCTCCTAACACGAAAGTCGCCGGTGATAGCCGCGAGGCGGCCACCAACGGGGGAAAAGGCATCACCGCTTGGGGATGGCGGCGATACAACTTTTCCATTATCGCACCACAGCAAAGAACATTCGATACCGGATGGTTCAACAATGGCCGTGGAACGGGCACGAAAAAACCTGGGGCGAGCTTGCGCTCGCCCCAAGTCCTTGAATCAGCAAGCTACCGGCGCCTTGAGGCAGCCGGAGCTGACAGCAGATTACTTCGCGCTGCCTGCGTAGCGGCGGCGGAACTTGTCCACGCGACCACCCACATCGAGGGTCTTCTGCTTGCCGGTGTAGAACGGATGGGAGTGGCTCGAGATATCCACCTTGATCAGCGGGTACTCGTTACCGTCTTCCCACTTGATGGTTTCCTTCGCAGCCATCGTCGAGCGCGTCAGGAACGCAAAATCGGACGACAGATCCTGGAACACCACCTGCCGGTAATTCGGATGGATATCGGGCTTCATGGCTAGAACTCTAGAAAGCGGTGGGTGAAAAGAGCGGTAGTGTAGCCAGTGGCGAAAATTTGCGCAAGGTTTGCCCGGAGAACGACCGCGAGGCCGCGCCTGCGGTGCTGTCAGGCCTCAGGAGTCAGGAGCGAAAATTCCATGCGCGGCGCCCCTGCCGCTCACTCCTCACAGGCGACGTGGTCGCCGGCCAGACAGGCCCCTGGGGCCGACCTCACGAACTGACACCCAGCGCCTTGCGCACCATTTCACCAAACCGCGCATGGTCGACCTCCAGCACGATGCGTGCATTGGCCGGCTTGCCCAGGCGACGGGACCAGTCGACCACGGTGGCTCCACGGGTAAGGCGGCCATCGAGCTCGACGGCGACATGGCGTTCTTCGGCACGGGTGACGATGGACGGATCGATAGCAACGGCCATCGCCAGCGCGTCGGCGGCGATGATGCCACTGCGCTCTTTCTTGCGATTGAATTCGCGGGCGGTCTGGAAAACCTGCCCGAAAAATTGCGCCCGCTTGTCACCCATGGCCAGCCAGCCATCGAACTCAGCCTCGTCGAAGGCATGTCGCAAGGTGGCCTCCCAGTCGACCAGCTCGAAGAACGGGAATGCCTCGAAGACCACGTGCGCGGCTTCCGGATCGAAGCCGATATTGAATTCCGCCGGCACGATGTTCGTATTGCCGTGACCGGTAACGGCACCGCCCATGACGACCAGACGCCTCACGCGCTGTGGCAAGGTTGGATCGATGCGCACGGCCAGGGCCAGGTTGGTCAGCGGCGCCAGCGCAATCAAGGTGAGGTCGGGATGCTCATGAGTCAGTCGGATCAACGCAAGCGCAGCCGTCTCGCCGGTCGCCTGTGCTCCAGGCTCGCCAAAGCCTACGTCCCCGAAGCCGTCCTGTCCGTGCACAAAAGCGGCATCCTCTTGCGGCATCCGCACCAGCGGCGTCGGGCAACCGGCAAACACAGGGAAACGGCCGCCCACCAGATCGACCAGGGTGCGCGCGTTGCGCACGGTGTGCCCCAGCCCCACATTGCCCGCGGCCACGCTCAGGCCCAGGATATCGGCATGGGCGTGCGCCATCAGGATGGCGAGGGCGTCATCCACGCCCGGGTCGGTGTCGATCAGTAGTTGCGGCTTGGTCATGCGACTTGCCTGGCTGGGAAACAGGAAAGGGTAAAGAGTAACGGCGCAAAGCAAAAGATCGACGTACAGGTCAAGCCGCCCGCGATGCGGGCTGTCAAGTCGGCGGCAAAGAGGAAAAACGGAGGCCTTAAGACTCTTCCTGCTTTCCATCTACAACGCCATAGACTGCCAAGCAGCCGGCCTGGCCATCACGCGTGCGCATACCGCGCCGCGCCGCCCACCCAGCGCTCGATCAACTGCTCGGCTCGCTGCGGGTGCTCCTTCAACAGGTGCTCGCCGATGGCCTGGACCGCCGGCAGCAGGTGGCCGTCACGGGCCAGGTCGGCGATGCGCAAGCTCAGCTGCCCGGTCTGGCGTGTGCCAAGCACTTCACCCGGGCCGCGCAGTTGCAGGTCCTTCTCGGCGATACGGAAACCATCGTTGGTATCGCGCATCACCTGCAAGCGCTCTTTCGCCAACTGCCCAAGCGGCGGCTGGTAAAGCAATACGCAGTTGGAAGCGACCGCACCGCGCCCTACCCGCCCCCGCAACTGATGCAGTTGAGCCAGCCCCAGGCGCTCGCTGTTCTCGATCACCATCAGGCTGGCGTTGGGTACGTCCACTCCCACCTCGATCACCGTCGTGGCGACCAGCACTGCCAGTTCACCGGCCTTGAAGGCATCCATGACGGCCTGCTTTTCCTTGGGCTTCATACGGCCATGAATCAGGCCAACATGGAACCCCTCCAGGGCCGCGGTCAGCTCGGCATGGGCGACTTCGGCCGCCTGTGCGCGCATCTGCTCGGACTCCTCGATAAGCGTGCAGACCCAGTAGACCTGGCGCCCCTCTCCGCAGGCAGCATGGATGCGTTCGATGACGTCATACCGGCGCGCATTGGAAATGGCGATGGTCTGCACCGGCGTGCGACCAGGCGGCAATTCATCGATGGATGAAACGTCCAGGTCCGCATAGGCGCTCATGGCCAACGTGCGCGGGATTGGCGTGGCGGTGAGCACCAGCTGATGGGGCACCTGATCGCCCTCCATGCCCTTGTCACGCAAGGCGAGCCGCTGATGTACTCCGAAGCGGTGCTGCTCGTCGACGATGACCAGGCCAAGGCGCGAAAACACCACGCCCTCCTGCATCAGCGCATGCGTACCCACGACCACCGAAGCGCCGTCAGCCACGCGCTGCAAGGCTTTCTTGCGCGCCGTCCCCTGTACCTTGCCGGCAAGCCACTCGACAGTGACGCCGAGCGGCTCCAGCCACTGACGAAACAGGCGTAAATGCTGCTCAGCCAGCAATTCGGTCGGCGCCATCAGGGCAACCTGGTAACCAGCCTGTACGGCCGTCACCGCGGCGAGCGCCGCGACCACTGTCTTGCCCGAGCCGACATCGCCCTGCACCAGCCGCAACATGGGTTTGGCATGCGCAAGATCGGCGGCCACTTCACTTTCCACGCGCGCCTGTGCCCGCGTCAGCCGGAACGGCAGCGACGCGACCAGCCGAGCATGCAGTTCACTCTTGCCGGCCAATCTTGGCGCACGTCGGCTGCGCACCGCCGCACGCATGCGCTTGAGGCTCAGGTGCTGGGTGAGCAGTTCCTCGAAGGCCAGACGCTGCTGCGCCGGGTGGCGACCGGCGGTGAGTTCGGCCACTGCGACATCCGGCGGTGGACGATGAACGAAGAGCAAGGCATCGCGCAAGGAACCCAGCCCATACCGGGCGCACAGATCGGCGGGAATCAGTTCGAGCTGTTGCGTGGGCGGCAGCAACGCGAGCGACTTGTCGATCACGCCCGCCAGACGCTTGGGCCCCAGGCCTTCGGTCGTGGGATAGATCGGCGCCAGACGGTCATCCAACAACGGTGGATCATCCCCATCGATGCGCGTGTATTGCGGATGGACCATTTCCAGAGCGTGCCCCACACGACGCACTTCACCGTAGCAAAGCAGGCGCGTGCCGCGCTTGAGCTGCTCGACCTGGCCGCGATGAAAATGAAAGAAGCGCAGCACCAGCACATCGTCGGCCTCGTTGCGCAACGTGACTTTCAATTGCGGGCGTCCACGATAGGTATGCTCGACCAGATCGACAAAACCAATCGTTTGCGCGCGCTCGCCGATGAGCAGATCCGCGATGGGGGTGATTCGCGTGCGATCTTCGTAGCGTAACGGCAGGTGGAACCATAGATCCTGTACGCGCTCCAATCCCAGCTTTGCCAGTGTCTGCACCAGTGCGGGCCCGACACCCGGCAGCGTCGAAACCGGGGCGGCTCCGGGCTCGGATAGGGCAGCAATGGGAGCGTTGCGGACGGGCATGGCAGACAAGACTAACCCAGGCGACCGCGCGGACGTAGCCCGTGCGGCGACTTCAATATGTGTAGTCCATCAGGGACGGCGGACGAGTAACCAGGGCGCCAGCTCGGGAGCCAGCACAGACCTTAGAAAGTCGATCGAGCTTCGCGTCGCCGAGCAACACCGCGGACAGTCGGCCTTGCCTCCTGCACCCCACCCCTGACGCGCAAGCATGCCTCAGTCCAACACCATGACCGCATCGACCTCGATCTGGGCCCCCTTGGGCAGGCCCGACACTTCGATGGTGGAGCGCGCGGGAAAAGGCGCCTGGAAGTATTCGGCCATGATCTGATTGACCGTGGCGAAGTTGGCCAGGTCGGTCACATAGATACCCACGCGCGCGATCTTCGCCAACGAACCACCGGCCGCTTCGGCAACCGCGGTCAGGTTGTCGAAGACGCGACGCGTCTGCACGGCGATATCGCCCTCGACCAGATTGCCCGTGGCCGGATCAAGCGGAATCTGCCCGGAGAAGTACACGGTATCCCCGGCACGCACGGCCTGCGAATAAGGGCCAATGGCGGCGGGCGCTGCGTCGGTGGAAACGATGATGCGGGGCATGGGCAAGGTCCTTGATGGGGAGGTTCGCTTTGAACAGCAAGGCGATGGGTAAAGCTGCTCGCTGCGCGAGCTGCAAATGGTAAAGGGTTAACAGGAAAGCGGGAATCGGCAAGACTGGATGTCTGCTCTTGCCTGTTTACCGTTTACAGCGCCGAACGCGCGGCTTTACAGGCCGCTTCGCGGCCGGCCTCACCCTGCTAAAGCGGATACCTGTACGCCCCGCTCACCACCCCGGTGCGCCGCACGCGGCGGATCACATCGGCCAGGTGCTTGCGGTTTTTCACCTCGATGGTGAACAGCAGCGTGGCAGCAGCGGCATCGCGCTCGACGTATTCGACATTCTCGATGTTCGAGTCTGCCGCGGCGATGGCCGCAGCCACGGTAGCCAGCACACCAGGACGGTTGATGACTTCGATGCGCAACTCCGCGCGATAGTCGCCGTGGACATCGCGATCCCATTCGATCGCCACGCAGCGCTCAGGCGACTTGCGCAGCTCAACCACGTTCGGACATTCCACGCGATGGACCACGATACCCTTGCCCGAAGACAGGTAACCGATGATCTCGTCGCCGGGAAGCGGATGGCAGCAATTGCCGAAACTGAGCACGCCGCGCTCGGCACCGGTAATGCGAATCTTCTCGGCAGCATGCGAGGTGAGCGGTGCTTCGCCCGATTGCCGTCCGCGCGCTTCCATCAACTGGTTGGCCACAATATGCGGCATGCGGTTACCAAGCGCGATATCCGACAACAGTTCTTCCAGGCGCTTGAACTTGGATGCTTCCAGGAAGCTCTCCAGCACCGCTGGCGGAATGGCATCCAGGCTGCTGCCCAAGGCGTCGAGCGCGCGATCGAGCATGCGATGACCGAAGTCGACCGCATCTTCGTGTTGCAGGTGCTTGAGGTATTGCCGAATGGCCGTGCGTGCCTTGCCGGTGACGACCGACTCCAGCCATGCAGGATTGGGCACGGCTGACGGCGCAGTGATGATTTCCACCAACTGACCCGATTCAAGACGGGTGCGCAAGGGCACCAGTTTCTTGTCCACGCGCGCGGCCACCGCGTGGTCACCCACGTCGGTATGCACGGCATAGGCGAAATCGAGCGCGGTCGCATTGCGCGGCAGGGAGAGGATGTCCCCGCGCGGCGTGAACAGATAGACCTCATCCGGGAACAGGTCGATCTTGACGTTCTCGATAAACTCGGCAGACGAGGCCGTGTTGGCCTGGCTGTCGGCCAGCGAGGACAACCATTCGCGCGCACGCGCCTGCGCGCTGTTGGCAGGACCGGAATCGGTCTTGTAGGCCCAGTGGGCGGCCACGCCACGCTCGGCCACCGAATCCATTTCCGCCGTACGGATCTGCACCTCGATCGGCGCGCCGAACGGCCCTAGCAGTACGGTATGCAGCGACTGGTAACCGTTGGCCTTGGGGATGGCGATGAAATCCTTGAAGCGGCGGTCGACCGGCTTGTACAGCGAATGCACCGCACCCAGCGCCATGTAGCAGCTCATCGCGCTATCGACGACCACGCGAAAGCCGTAGACGTCCATCAACTGCGCAAAGCTCTTGTGCTCGTTGCGCATCTTCGAATAGATGCTCCAGGCGGATTTGATCCGCCCCACCACGCGCGCAGCCAGTTGATCGGATGCCAGACGCGAGGACAAGGCCGTTTCGATCTTGCCCATCGCCTCGCGCCGGTTGCCCAGGGCTGCGCGGATACGCTCGCTGATCACACGATAGCGATCAGGATGCAGGGCGCGAAAACCCAGGTCCTGCAACTCGGCCTTGAACTTGTTCATGCCCAGCCGCTGGGCGATCGGCGCGTAGATTTCCAAGGTTTCGCGCGCGATGCGGCGACGCGAAGAAGGATCTTTGGCACCGAGCGTGCGCATGTTGTGCAGCCGGTCGGACAACTTGATCAGGATGACGCGGATATCGCGCGCCATGGCCAGCAGCATCTTGCGGAAACTCTCCGCATCGGCCTCCTGGCGGCTGGAGAAGCGCATCTTGTCGAGCTTGGTGACGCCATCGACCAGTTCGGTCACCGTCTCGCCAAACTCGGCCGTCAGCTCGGTGCGACTGAGCTGAGTGTCTTCGAGCGTGTCGTGCAGTATGGCCGCAATGATGGTTTCAGCGTCGAGTCCGAGTTCGGCGAGGATGCCCGCGACGGCCACGGGATGGGTGATGTACGGCTCGCCGCTCTTGCGCGTCTGCCCTTCATGGGCGGCGGCCCCCACCTCATAGGCACGAATAACGCGCTCGACCTGCTCTTGCGGCAGGTAAGCGACACGATCCTTCAGTGCAAGCACATAAGGCGGCAGCGTCGATGCAGATTCTGACGTAGCCGCCGTCATGAAAGGCAACCGGCGCCCACTCAGGCGGCCGCCTCCCGGGAAGAGGTCAGCAAGGCAGCGAACTGTGAGCGACACCATGTCGCACCGGCCAAGCCGGCGCGCTGGGTAAGTCGGCTACAGGCGCCGCCTTCCATGATCAGTCGTCCCCACCCTTGGAGAGGTCGTCGTCCACTTCCTGGGCAGCCCATTCCAGGGCTTCGCGCTCGGCGCGCTCACGCTCGGCACGGTCGATCTCGTCGATGGTGGCCTGGTCGATGCGACGGTCGGCGATTTCGCGCAGCGCCAGCACGGTCGGCTTGTCATGGTCAGGGTTGACCGCGGGCTCGGCGCCCTTGGCCAGCTGGCGGGCGCGCTTGGTCGCCATCAATACCAGCTCGAAACGGTTGTCGACCACCTCGAGGCAGTCTTCCACGGTAATGCGGGCCATTATGAAATCCTGAATTAAAAAAGCTACTTAAGTCGTTGTGCAGTGTAGCGAGCCACCGCTTGGCTGGCAATGCGCCAGCCCTTATCATGCCTGGTTCTCAGGGAAAATGGGCTTCGCGCTTCCGGGGGGCGAAAGGAGATCGAAGGCCCATGTATAATAAAAAACTAAACAGTACACTTATGCGGCACCATCGAACGCCGCGGACCCCGATACCCATGTCATTACGCACGCATTTCAACTTGCTCAAACGAGGCGCCGCGCTGGCCGCCATCATGCTTCTAGCCGGCTGCACCATCGCCAAGCCGCGCACGGATGACCCGATGGAGCACTTCAACCGCAAGGTCTACCACTTCAACGACCAGCTCGACCAGGCGATCATTCGCCCGGTGGCGGTCGGCTACCGCAAGGTCACCAATCCGCCGGTGCGCCGTTCGGTCAGCGACTTCTACACCAATATCCGCATGCCGATCACCATCGCCAATGACCTGTTGCAGGCGCGGCCGATACGTGCGGTCCAGGGCACCGGGCGCTTCCTGGTCAATCTGACGCTGGGCATCGGCGGCTTCTTCGACCCGGCCAGCCAGATCGGCATTCCGCTCAACGAGACCGACTTCGGCATCACGCTGGCACGCTGGGGCGTACCGGAAGGCGACTTCCTGATGTTGCCCTTCGTGGGCCCTACCACGGTGCGTGACGTCTGGCGCCTGCCGGTGGACAGCTATTTCTTTGACCCGCTGAGCTACTACTCGCGTAACCATAGTTTCAAGGCTGGCCAGTATTATCTGCCTCAGGTGATCTACCTGGTCAGCTTGCGCGCGCGCGCCATCGATGCGGAAAGCTTCCTGCAATCGGCTTACGACCCGTACGCCTTCCTGCGTGACGCTTATCGCCAGCAGCGCCTGTACCAGCTCTACGACGGCAACCCGCCGAACGACGTGATCGAGCAGATGCAGGGCAACGGTGGCGACCAGAACTTCGACCCCGATCAACTGCTCAAGGAGCAGCATGACTGGGAGAGGAAAAACGACTCGTCAACGCCGACTAATAACTGATGGGTGGTAAAGCCGCTCGCTACGCGAGCTGTAAACAGTAAATCGGCAACAGGAAAAGCCGGCATCCCAAGGATCGCCGGCTTTTTTGCCCTTCTCTGTTCACTTTTCATAGCGCCATGGGCCCGGCTTCACACGCCCGCCGTCTACCCCAACAACGCTTCCACCTCACACACCTGCGCCAGGCGCCGCATGTTACCCGGCAGGTTACGCACGTGGACCTTGCCGCCGCTGGGGGCCAGGGCGGCAAGGACACAGGCCAGGCCGGCGCTGTCGCTGCGCTCGACGCCCGCCAGGTCCAGCACCTGACGGCCCGGCAATGCGGCGCGAATGGCCTGTAGCGCAGCAGCGGCGGTAGCAAAGGTCAACGCGCCGGACACATGCACTGTGTCCGGCGCGGCTTGCGAGACCTGGAAGGCAACTGTGCTCATTACTTGCCCTGCTTGCTGTCCTTTTCCAGCGTCTGCAAGGCGTTGGCACCCTGGGTTTCCAGCGTCTTGATCAAGCCATCCAGGCCGTTCTTCTTGATCTCGGCATCAACCTGGTTGCGATAGTTGGTGATGTACGAGATGCCTTCGATGATCACGTCGTAGGCCTTCCAGTTGCCATCGGAAGTCTTGCGGAAGGCGTAATCGACCGCCACGGTCTTGCCGTCGTCCATCATTACCTGGGTACGCACGACCGTACGCTTGGGATCGAGGTCGCCGGAGAACGGCAGCACCTTCACGCGGCCACGGGTGTAGTTGAGCAGGCCCTCGGCGTAGCGATGGGTGATCGACTCGTAGAAGGCACGGGCGAAGCGGCTGCGCTGCTCGGGCGATGCCGCGCGGGCATGCACGCCCAGCACCAGGATCGCCGCGTAATCAACGTCGAAGTGCGGCAGGAACACCTCATTGATCACGGCAATGAGCTTGTTCTTGTCCTGTGCCAGCTCCTTCTGGTGGCCATCGATGGCCGAGCCCAGCTGGTCGCTGATGCTTTGGACAACCTGCACCGGGCTCTGCTGGGCTGATGCCGCGGCAGGAGCATTCTGGGCGAAGGCCGGCACGCCGGTCAGCCCGGCAAACGTGATGGCGGTAGCGAGGGCCATTCTGCGCAACATGGAAAGCTCCTGAAAGGGTTGGGGTCAACGTGCCGATATGGTGCCGAGCGGCCCCTGACTCAATGCTTGCTGCCAGACGACTTGCCGGCGGCGGACGATGAAGCAGCCGGCTGACCGCCGTTGTCATCCTTCTTGTCGCCAGGCGAGCCGTTGACCAGGAACTTGCCGATCAAGTCTTCCAGTTGCAGCGCCGATTGCGTGAGCACGAGCGAATCACCGTTCTTGAGCATGTCCGGCGAACCGCCCGGCTGGATGGCCACGAACTGGGTACCGATCAGGCCACTGGTGAATACGGCGGCGGCCGAGTCGTCCGGAATCTGGTTGTAGCGGTTGTCGATGGCCAGGGTCACATAGGCATCGAGCTTGACCGGATCGGCCTGCACGGCCTGTACGGTACCGATCGCCACGCCAGCCATCTTGACCGGGGCCCCCACCGACAATGAGCCGACGTTGGTGAAACGCGCCTTGACGGTGTAAGTGCCGCCGAGCTTGTCGGCCACGCCACCGGCACCGAAGAACTTGCCGAGCATTTCTTCGAGCTGCTGCGCGGGCTTGGTCAACGCCAGCGTGCCCCCATCGGCCACGGGCTTCTTCGACTCGCCATACTGGATGCCCACATATTGGTCACCGAGCAGGCCGCTGGTGAAGATCGTGGCGATCGAGTCGTCGGGAATCTTGTCGTAGCGCTTGTCGATGGACAGCTTTACGTCAGCTTCTTCCTTGGCCGGATCGAGCGCGATCGACTGCACCTGGCCCACACGCACGCCAGCGATCTTCACCGGAGCGCGCTCCTTGAGCTGGCCGATGTTGGCGAAGTGCGCCTCGACGGTGTAGCTGCTGCCCTGGTGCGAATTGGCTACCGACGTGGTCTGCGTGGCCAGATAGGCCAGCGCGGCAAAACCGAGCACGATGAACAGGCCGGTGCCAATGGCAAACGAAGGTCTCTGGCTCACGGCATGTTCCTCGGGACGAAAAAAATGGAAGTAATCATGGCAGTCACATCAGAAAGGCGGTGAGTACGAAGTCCAACGCCAGGATGGCGATCGATGACGCCACCACGGTGCGCGTGGTCGCATAGGCCACACCCTCGCTGGTCGGCGGCGTGGTATAGCCCTGGAAGACGGCGATCAGCGACACGACCGCACCGAACACGGCACTCTTCCACAGCACCCCATTGACCACGTCTTTGCCCAGCTCTACCGTGGCGGTCATGTTCGACCAGAATGTGCCGTTGTCGATGCCCAGCCAGGTCACGCCGATCAAGTGCCCGCCAAAGATGCCCATGGCGCAGAACACGCAGCACAGCAAAGGCATGGCGATCAGGCCGGCGAGAAAGCGCGGCGCGGCCACATAGGCAATCGGATCGACAGCCATCATCTCCATGGCGGCAATCTGGTCGGTCGCACGCATCAGGCCGATCTCGGCGGTGACCGACGTGCCGGCGCGGCCGGCAAACAGCAGAGCCGTCACCACCGGACCGAGCTCGCGGTAAATGGCCAGGGCCACGACCGTACCGCTGGCGGCCGTACCGCCAAAGATCGACAGCACGTAGTACAGCTGCAACGCGAGCACCATGCCCACGAACAGACCGCAGACCATGATGATCGTCAGGCTCATCGCGCCGACGAACCATAGTTGCCGTACCGTCTCGCGGCCATGCTTGAGGCTGCGCGGCAACGCCGCCAGGATCTGCAACAGGAACAGGCCGCAGTTGCCGATCTGGGCCAACGAACGCAGGACGATGTTCTGGTTCATCGGCGGGACTCGGGTTTGGTGCGGAACTCGGGATTCGGGACTCGGGACTCGGAAAAAGCCCGTAAGAGGAGGCCATAAGTGACACGCGATCGATTCGACAAGCCCGGTAGCGCGCTGCCCGCCGACCTTGCCTGGGCCAGCTCTGCCGAGTCCCGCAATAAACCCCAGTCCCGCACTGAATAAGTCACTTACTCACCTCCGAAAATCCCAACGAGGTCGCGTAGTCGCCTGCCGGGTACTGGAACGGTACCGGACCGTCCGCTTCACCGCCGAAGAACTGGCGCGTCCATGGCGAGCCATCGTTGGCAATCGTCCTGGGATCGCCCTGCGCCACGACCTTGCCATTGGCGATCAGGTAGATGTGATCGGCAACCTGCTTGATGGCTTCCAGTTCATGGGCCACCAGCACGCTGGTAATGCCCAGCACGTCGTTGAGCGTACGAATCAGCTTGAGCACCTGGTTCAGCGCGATCGGATCCAGCCCGACGAAGGGTTCGTCGTAGAGGATCAGCATCGGGTCGAACACGATCGCCCGCGCCAACGCCACGCGCCGCGCCATACCACCGGACAATTCGGTCGGCATCAGCCCAGCCGCGCCGCGCAGGCCGACCGCCTGCAATTTGGTCAGCACGATGTTGCGGATCAGTTCCTCCGGCAAAGCCGTGTGCTGGCGCAGCGGAAAAGCGACGTTCTCGAATACGTCGAAATCGGTCAGTAGCGCCGAATTCTGGAACAGGTAGCCGATGCGCTCGCGTAGCTCGAACAATTTTTCGCGCGACAGCCGGGGCACGCTCT
Source organism: Dyella sp. (assembly GCF_036384435.1). Taxonomy (GTDB): domain Bacteria; phylum Pseudomonadota; class Gammaproteobacteria; order Xanthomonadales; family Rhodanobacteraceae; genus GSA-30. The sequence continues at coordinate 14,753 of NZ_DASVMI010000078.1, forward strand.
GGCCATCCACCCACACGTCGCCCGACTGGCCGAACATCTGGCCGGTGATGTGCTTGAGCAGGGTGGTTTTGCCGGTACCGCTGGGGCCCATGATGGCCGTGACCTTGCCACGCGGGATATCCAGGTCCATCCCATCGAAGATGGTCTTGCCATTGAGCACTGTGGTCAGGCCGCGCACACGCACTAGGGCGTCGGCATCAGGCGAAGTGCTGGCGGGATCGGTCATGGCGGTCATCGGGTCCAGGTATCCATGGCAAAGTAGCCGAAGAAGGCAGCGAAGGCTATTGACCCCGGCCGGGGCGCTTCAGCTCCCCAGCGCCAGCAATTCCTCGATCAGGCGTTCATGGCGCTGCCACTGCAAGCCCGCGCGCTGACGCACGGCATGCACGATCGATTGCAGGTCGCCCAGGGCGTCTTCGAAACGGTCGTTGACGATGATGTAGTCAAACTCGTGGGCGTGCGCGATTTCCTCGCGCGAGTTGTGCAGGCGGCGTTCGATGACCTCGGGGCTGTCCGAACCGCGCCCGCGCAAGCGTCGCTCCAGCTCCTTGCGTGACGGCGGCAGGATGAACACGCTCACGCAATCGGGTTTGGAGCGGCGAATCTGTCGCGCCCCCTGCCAGTCGATCTCCAGCAGGACGTCGCAGCCTTTGTTCAGCAGTTCGGACACCGTATGGCGCGAGGTTCCGTAGAGATTGCCGTGCACCTCGGCATGTTCGAGGAAGATGCCATCGGCAATCTCACGCTCGAAATCGCCGCGTTCGACGAAATAGTAGTGACGCCCGTACTGTTCGCCCGCCCGAGGGGGCCGCGTGGTGTGCGAGATCGACAACGAAATCGTCGGTTCGCGTTCCAGCAGCGCGTTGACCAGGGTAGATTTGCCCGCCCCCGAGGGGGCCGCGACGATGAACAGGGTGCCTTCCATCATTCGCCTTCCATCACTCGATGTTCTGGACTTGTTCGCGCATCTGCTCGATCAGCACCTTGAGCTCGACGGCGGCATTGGTACTGCGCGAATCGATCGACTTGGAGCCGAGCGTATTGGCCTCGCGATTGAATTCCTGCATGAGGAAGTCCAGACGGCGACCGATCGGCTCCTTCAGGCCCAGCACGCGTCGTGCCTCGGCGATGTGCGTGGCCAGGCGATCGAGCTCTTCATCCACGTCGATGCGGGTGACCTGTAGCACCAGTTCCTGTTCCAGCCGCCCGGGCTCGACCGGCTGCTTGAGGTCGGCCAGGCGCGTCTCCAGGCGGGCGCGCAGTCCTTCGCGGATCTGCGGCATCCAGCCACGCACGTCGGCAACAATGCGTTCGATCGCATCCAGCCGCTCACGCAACAACTGGGCGAGCTTGGCACCCTCACGTTCGCGGGTGGCGGTCAGTGCATCGAGCGCATGGTCGAGCGCCTCGAACAAGGCAGCCTGTACGGCTTCCGGGTCCACGTCAGCCTGGCGCATGACTCCCGGAAACCGCAGCAGTTCGGTGAACTGCACCTGCATAGTGGGAAAACGGCCTTCCAGTGTGCGGGCCAGTTCGGCCAGACGGCCCAGCAGGGCGTCGTCCACATCCAGCGTTTCGCTGCGTGTCTCACCGCGCAGGCGCACTGTCAGATCCACTTTGCCACGCGATAGTTTCGCCGCGACACGCTCGCGCAGCGCCGATTCGCTATTGCGCAGGTCATCAGGCAGGCGCGGGCTCAGTTCCAGGTAGCGGTGGTTGACCGTGCGCAGTTCGCAACTGAGTGTGCCCGTGGGACCGGCGGTCTCGGCGGAGGCGTAAGCAGTCATGCTGCGGGTCATGGAGAGCCTTGTAACGAGCGGCGGAAAAGTCAGCAATGTTAAACTCTCAAGCCTGACTTGCCCAATCCCAGGCCTTTTTCATCCATGAATGCCCCCAGCCGCCCGAGCGGCCGCGCCAACGACCAGTTGCGCACCGTCACCATCGAACGTCACTACACCAGCCATGCGGAAGGCTCCGTCCTGGTCAGCTTCGGCCAGACCCGGGTGCTGTGCACCGCCAGCATCGAGGACCGCGTGCCACCGTGGCTGCGCGGCAAGGGCGAAGGCTGGGTAACGGCCGAATACGGCATGCTGCCGCGCGCCACCGCCACGCGCACCCAACGCGAGGCCGCTCGCGGTGGTCAGGGTGGACGCACCATGGAAATCCAGCGCCTGATCGGCCGCAGCCTGCGCGCCTGCGTCGATCGCCAGGCCCTGGGCGAACGCCTGGTCACGCTCGACTGCGACGTCATCCAGGCCGATGGCGGTACCCGGACCGCGGCCATTACCGGCGCGTACGTCGCCCTGGTCGATGCCGTGCAACACCTGATGAAGCGCGAAAACCTGCGCCGCAATCCGATCTTCGGCGCGGTCGCCGCGGTATCGGTCGGCATCTACCAGGGCGTGCCCGTGTTGGACCTGGACTACGCCGAGGATTCCAACTGCGATACCGACATGAACGTGGTGATGAACGACGGTGGCGGCTTCATCGAAATCCAGGGCACGGCCGAAGGCCATGCTTTCCGGCGCGATGAAATGGACAGCCTCCTCGGCCTGGCCGAACAAGGCATCACCGAACTGGTCGCCGCCCAGCGCGCCGCACTGAGCCAGAGCTGATAGCTGACCTGACACACGGGATCTCGCCCCATGCCACGTATCGTTCTGGCCAGTAGTAACCCAGGCAAGCTCAGGGAGTTCGGCGCGTTGCTCGCTGACAGCGGGTTTGAAATCGTCACCCAGGGCAGCCTGGGCATCGAGGACGCCGACGAAACCGGGCTTACCTTCGTCGAGAACGCCTTGCTGAAGGCGCGCCACGCGGCGCAGGCCAGCGGCCTGCCCGCGCTTGCCGACGATTCCGGCCTGTGCGTGGATCATCTGCACGGCGCGCCAGGCCTTTACTCGGCGCGCTACAGCGGCAACCATGGTGACGCGCAGGCCAACAATGCCAAGTTGCTGCGTGCCATGGAGGGCGTGCCCGAGGCCCGGCGCGGCGCATTCTTCATAGGCGTACTGGTGCTGCTGCGCCATCCGGAAGACCCGGCGCCTTTCATCGCCGAAGGCCGCTGGCACGGCCGCATCCTGACCGAAGGGCGTGGCACCGGCGGCTTCGGCTATAACCCGGTCTTTCTCCCGGACGGCTACGAACAAAGTGTGGCCGAGATGGACGACGACCTGAAGAACCGGCTCAGCCATCGCGGCCAGGCGCTGGCGTTGCTGCGCGAGCAGATTCGCGCGCGCGGGCTTTGACGGGAGACCTGGAATACCGGGCGGCCCGGCACCATGGATCAGTGACAAGTAGCGAGGGCGCGAGGCCCGAACGCGAGACGCGACCGCCGCACAGCGAGTTTGCTCCGGATGATCACATGGTCTTGAAAGTGCACATCACGGCGCCCTCGCTCACCACGCTTCGTCACTGACCCCAAGGCCAACGCTCAACCCCATGTCCCTCGTCCCGCCTCCGCTATCGCTTTACGTACACATGCCCTGGTGCGTGAAGAAGTGCCCGTATTGCGATTTCAATTCGCATGGCCTGCGTGGTGAACCGCCGCCGTACGAGGCCTATATCGATCACCTGCTGGCCGATCTCGAGGGCGACCTGCGCGATTTCGGTCAGGCACTGCAGGGGCGATCCATCGTCAGCGTGTTCTTCGGTGGCGGCACGCCGAGCCTGTTCGCACCGGAATGCATCGCACGCCTGCTCGATGGCGTGCGCCAGCGCATGCCCATGGAGCACGATGCGGAAATCACCCTGGAAACCAATCCTGGCACGGTCGAGCATGGGCGCTTTGACGGTTACCTGGCTGCCGGGGTGAATCGCCTCTCCTTCGGCATCCAGAGCTTCGACGATGCCCGGCTCAAGCGACTGGGCCGTATCCATTCGGCCACCGAAGCCGAGGCCGCCGTCAGGTCGGCCCAGGATGCGGGCTATAGCAATATCAATCTCGACCTCATGTATGCCCTGCCCGAGCAAGTGCTCGACGGGGCGCTGACGGATGTCGAGCGTGCCATCGCGCTGGCGCCGACACATATTTCCCACTACCAGCTCACGCTCGAACCGAATACCGCATTCGCGGCCAATCCGCCTCCGCTGCCGGATGACGACCACGCCTGGGCGATGCAGGAAGCCTGCGAGGCGCGCCTTGCCGATGCCGGCTACGGCCAATACGAAATTTCCGCCTATGCACGCCCTGGCAGGCGTTGCGCGCACAACCTCAATTACTGGCAATTCGGCGACTACCTGGGCATCGGCGCCGGGGCGCACGGCAAGATCAGCGACGCTGCAAGCCAGCAGGTCAGGCGACGCTGGAAGACCCGCCACCCCCGAGCCTACCTGGAGGCCACGGGCGGACCTGGCCGCATCGGTGGGGATTCAACGGCAGGCGCCGACGAATTGCCGTTCGAATACATGCTCAACGCCCTGCGCCTGATCGACGGCGTGCCCGCCGCTCAGTTCGCCAAGCGAACCGGCCTCCCCGCCGAGGTCATCGCCGGTGCACGGCAGCAGGCACGGCAACGAGGCTGGCTGGAAGATCGGCCTGATCTGTTGAAAACCACACCGCTCGGGCAGCGTTTCCTGAACGACGTGATCACCTGTTTCCTGGATTGACGCAAGCGGCCGATCAGCCTGGGGCCGATGGCGGTCGGCTGCGGACCGGCTTAGACTTGCGCCACCCACGGGAACGTCAGGGGATGGGGCCATGGAATCCGAATCGCACGAACGGTCGACACCGTTTGGGCATGAGCGTGCAGCGACGCCGGAAAACGGTAGCTGGCCTGTGCGCGCACGCCGGCTGATGGGCGAGCTCCATGCGCTGGTCCGGCAATACCTCGAACCGGCCTTGCGCCAGGCCGTCACGGACGCCGAGCAGCAGTTCTACGCGCATGCCGACCGGGCACGCAACCACGTCGACCAGCAACGGTATTTCGAAAGCCGGCACGCCTTGCAGCGTGAACGAACCACGGTGCAGGAGCGCTTTTCCACGCTGCTTGGCGAGCGTTTCCATCGCACCGGCGACACCGCATCGCACGACGAAGCAAGCGCCCCCCTGGCGCTATCGCTGCTCGACCGCAACGAACACGAACAAAGCGCTGCACTGGAAAAGCTGATCGCACGTGGCGAATCACGCAACAGCGCGGCCCTGTTCGAACTGGGCTACCGCATGGCTGCGCTGGTCGCGGCCCCCCCGCTGGAAGGCGAAGACCTGCCACTGGGACCCCATGCGCTGGTCCAGGCATTCCACGGCGCCACGGCAACGCTGGAGCTTCCTATCGAGCACCGTCTGGCGTTGCTGCAAGCCTTTGATCACGCCGTGATCCAAGGCTTGGGGGCACTCTACGACACCGCCAACGACCTGCTCCGCGGCGACGGCATCCTGGTGCACTTGCGCGCTTATCCCATGCCACGCCAGGTATCGCGCCAAGCGGCGGTGTCGCCACCCACGGACCACGCAACGCCGACGCAGGCCCACGCCCCTCCCGTGACCGCACAGGGCGATCACATCGCCGTGCTGGAAAACCTGCGACAACTGCTGGCGCAACAACGTGCAGGCTACGAGGCGCATGCCAGTGGCGCCGGCACGCGCGCAGCCACCGGCGATGAGCTGCAACAGGCGCTCGATGCCCTGCAAGGGCACGTCAGCGACATCACCGACCATGCCAGCCGCGAACTGCGCAGCGCGCAACGCTTGCGCGAGGAACTGCTCGCGCAGCTCAATGCGAACAAGCCGGCTGGCGTGCCGCGCACGCACCTGTCGCCCGAGCAGGGCGACACGGTGGAATTGATGGCCATGCTGTTCGAGCAGATGCATCGCCAGATGCGCCAGGGCTCGCATGCCCAGGGCATGCTCAGTCACCTGCAAGTTCCCATGCTGCGCATGGCCATCGCCGACCGCGAGTTCTTTGAGCAACGCGAGCACCCAGCACGTCGTCTACTGGGCGCGGTCGCCGAAGCGGCCAACGAATGGATGGACACCGGCGACACCGAAGCCGATCGCGCGGTTGCCGCCAAGCTAGATCAGCTGGTGGCGCGCACGCAACGCGAGGCACCCAGCACCGGCCTGTACACCTCATTGCTCGCCGATATCGAACACCACCTGGCGCAACTGGCGCGCAAGGCACAGATCGCCGAGCGCCGCCATGTCGAGGCCATGCAAGGTCGCGAGCGACTGGAGCAGGCTCGCCGCCGCGCTACGCAACTGATGGCCGAGCGGTTTCGCGCAAGCCCGCCGCGTGGCCTGCTGCGCACGCTGCTGGAGCGTGCCTGGACGGACGTGCTGGCATTGACCCTGCTTCGGCATGGCGAGGATAGCGAGGCATTTACCGATCGGCTGCGCATTACCGACCAGTTGCTTGGCCGCCTGCCAGCGGATGATCGCAGCCAGCTGCAAGCCGATGTCGAGAACGGCCTGCAACAGATCGGCATGCACGCCGATGAAGCCGAACAGGTCGCACAGCGATTGCTTGGCACCCTGCCCGATAACCAGGCCGCCGAGCAAGGTCCCAGCGCCACCGAGCTGGCCCTGAGGCTGAAGCAGCACCAGCGCCTGGGCGAGCAGACCGGCGTCCCGCCGACCGCAGAACCCTCGATGCAGCCAGCTCAGGCCTTCGTCGAACCCGTTACGCCGGCGATCAACCTGCCGGCCATGCCCAGCTCGACGCCGCCTGCGCAACTCCCTTCGCGCGTTTCAGTCGCGTCGAAGCCAGAGCCGTCGGCCACGCCGCGCATCGCGGCGGTTGACGCACGCGAGCAGCGCATCTACGAACGCCTGCGCCAATTGCCTTTCGGTAGCTGGTTCGAATTCGTCGACACGGTGTCAGGCAAAGTGAGTCCACGCAAACTTGCCTGGTTCTCGCCCATTTCCGGCCACTGCCTGTTCGTTACACGGCGTGGTCAGCGCGTCGACGACATGACGCTACAGGCGCTGGCGCGCGCCATGGCTCAGGGCCAGGTGCGCGAACTGGCGCAGGTCCACGAGAACTTGCTCGAACGTGCCTGGCATGCCTTGACCAGAAGCCTGCGCCGGGCCTCCGCCCAGGAGGAGCCATGAACACGAACGTCACTGCGATGGACCAGCGGCGCGCCCGTCGGCGCGCGGCCGATTTCACCACGGTCGTCACCGATGTCATCAGTGGTCAGCCCATCGGCCAACTGGGCAACCTATCCTCCACGGGCATGCTATTGATCGCCGAGCGCGCACCGCGCAGCGACGCCGTCTACCAGGTCAGCCTGTCGCTGCCCGGCCCCTTGCGTGCCGAACCCGTCGAGCTGGGCATCCAGGAGCAATGGCACGAACCTACCCCACGAGCCGGCCAGGTCTGGGCGGGCTTTCGCATCGTAGCCATCAGCGATCGCGACGCGGCGCGATTGGCGGCCTGGGTCGATAGCGCGGGCGCGGCAGGCTGACGGCCGGGGGTTGGAGGTCGATGGCGAGGCGCGAAGACCTGCCACCGGGGTGTACAGCATGGGTGTAGCGACACGAGCGTAATGCGCTTGCCGCCAGCGCCCGGACTTGCGCCCCCAGCCCCCTCTCCGATCCCGAGGCGCGCGACTCATGCAAGGCGCAGCATCCATGAACAGCATGGTCTTCGCCGGGAGAAACCCTCCACCAACTGGCGTCTACCGCCGCGCAGCGCGATCATAGGCAGCTAATCGCCGCTCCAGGATCGCCCCATGACCCAGCTCGCCTCGCTTTATCCCGCCCATCTGGCCACCGTGCGCGAGCGCGCCGAAGCGGCACTTGGTGTGGGGGGTTTCGATCATCTGGTGATCGGCGCGGGCGCGCCGCTGCGCAAATTCCTGGACGACCAGGACTTCCCGTTCGTGGCCAATCCGCATTTCGTCCACTGGTTGCCACTGACCGACACCCCGGGAAGCTGGGTGGTCTACAGTCCAGGCAGCAAGCCCAAACTGGTGTTCGTGCAGCCGCGCGACTATTGGCATGTGGTGCCCGCCGCACCCACCGGCTACTGGGTCGAGCACTTCGACATCGTCACCGTACGCAGTGCCGCCGAAGCGGCCCAGCATCTGCCGCAGACGCGTGCCGCCGTCATCGCGCCGACGCCCGCCATCGAGGGCGTGCAGGTCAACAACCCGCAGGCCGTACTTGATTATCTGCACTGGCACCGCTCGTACAAGACACCCTATGAGCTGGAACTGATGCGCGAAGCCAGCCGCATCGGTACGCGCGCCCACCGCGCCGCCGAACAGGCTTTTCGCGACGGCGGCAGTGAACTGGATATTCACCAGGCCTACCTCAAGGCAGCCGGCGCCATCGATGCAGAGCTGCCTTATGCCAACATCGTCGGCCTGAACGAGCACGGCGCCGTGCTGCATTACACGAACTTCGACCGGAGCCCACCGGCGCAGAGCCGCTCGTTCCTGATCGATGCTGGCGCCAGCGCGGCAGGTTATGCCAGTGACATCACCCGTACGTATGCCGCCGATCGCAGCAGTGCCTTCCAGGCACTGATCGACAGCGTCGATACGGCCCAGCAAGGCTTTGCCGCCAAGGTACGTGCAGGCCAGAGCTATCCGGAACTGCACATCCATGCCCATCACGTACTGGCCGACGTGCTGCGCGAGCACGGCATCGTGCGCATGAGTGCCGAAAGCGCCGTGGCGAGCGGCGTGACGTCCACGTTCTTCCCGCATGGCCTGGGCCACCCGATCGGCCTGCAAGTACACGACGTGGCGGGTTTCCAGCAAAACGAACGCGGCGGCACGATCGCCCGCCCGGCTGGCCATCCCTACCTGCGCATGACGCGTGTTCTGGAACCGGGCATGGTCGTGACCATCGAGCCAGGGCTGTACTTCATCGACATGCTGCTGGAAGAACTGCGCGCCCGCCCTGAAGCCGCGCACGTGGACTGGGCCCAGGTCGACGCCTTCCGCCCCTATGGAGGCATCCGCATCGAGGACGACGTGGTGTGCACCCAAGACACTCCGGAAAACCTCACGCGGGATGCGTTTGCGAACGTGTAAGTCTCGGATGTTCTGGAAGGAGCGGGGAGGAGTGAGAGACGGGTAGCAAGCAGCGAGAGCATACTGGCCTTGCTCGCCCGTAACCCGCAAAGCGCGAAAGCGCTTTGCCATATGCAAGCTCGCGGCTGACTTGCGCTCTCGCTACTCGTCTCTCGCCTCCCTCGCTCCTCTGCCAGCGCCGTCGCATTTTTCGCCCGCGTTCTGCGGCAAACTCATGGCCGCTGGTAAATGGCCAGATGCAGGCCTATGCTGCTTGACAGTAATCAAGCGTCTGCGACATTGCCCCACAGCGACAGCTTCTCTCGTTCGGACCTATCCTTTTTTTGAAGGCGAAGCCCCGGGAACCGCTGCATGACCACGCCAGTCGTCGCCATCGATAACACACCTCGTAGACCGTTGCGTCGGCTCGGTATCAAGCTGGTGCTGCTCGTCGTTGCGAAAATCCTAGTGCTTACCCTGATCTGGTGGGTGGCGATCGCACCGCATCCCCGCCCCGATGCCAGCCCCCAAGCCATCGAGCACCTGCTCGCTCCCTCCTCACCATCCTCGTCGCACGGAGCCCATCCATGATGCTCGAAGCCGACGTGGTCAACCTGTCACGCCTGCAATTTGCACTGACAGCGCTGTACCACTTCCTGTTTGTCCCCCTGACCCTGGGGCTGGTCTGGATTCTCGCCATCATGGAGAGCGTCTACGTCATGACCGGACGTGAAGTCTGGCGGCGCATGGTCCAATTCTGGGGCGTACTTTTCGGTATCAATTTCGCCATGGGCGTGGCGACCGGCATCACCATGGAATTCCAGTTCGGCATGAACTGGGCGTATTACGCACACTATGTCGGCGACGTATTCGGTACGCCGCTGGCAATCGAAGGCCTGATGGCGTTCTTCCTGGAAGGCACCCTGGTCGGCTTGTTTTTCCTGGGCTGGCAACGCCTGTCACGGATCAAGCACCTGCTGGTCACCTGGTTCCTGGCGCTGGGCACGAACCTGTCAGCGCTATGGATATTGATCGCCAACGGATGGATGCAGAACCCGGTCGGCTCGGCCTTCAACGCCGACACCATGCGCATGGAAACCACCTCGTTCGCGGCGGTGATGTTCAACCCGGTGGCCCAATCGAAGTTCGTGCATACCGTGAGCGCAGGTTATGTCCTGGGCTCGATGTTCGTGTTGTCGATCAGCGCCTGGTACCTGTTGCGCGGACGCAACGTGGACTTCGCCAAGCGGTCGATGACCGTGGCTGCGAGCTTTGGGCTGGCCGCCGCACTCAGCGTGGTAGTACTGGGCGACGAATCCGGTTATGCGGTGTCGGAGAACCAGAAGATGAAAATGGCCGCGATCGAGGCCATGTGGGAGACCGAGCCGGCACCGGCATCGTTCACCGTCTTCGGCATTCCCGACGTGGAGCACCGCACCACGCACTTTGGCGTACACATACCCTGGGTCATGGGCCTGATCGGCACGCGCTCGCTGGACCAGCCGATCCCTGGCATCGCGCAGTTGGTGGACGAGACCAAGGGCAAGATCGGCAACGGCATACAGGCCTATGACGCCATGCTGGCGCTACGCCAGGACAAGCACGACGCCGGCGCCCGCTCGATCCTGGCCGAACACGACAAGGACCTGGGCTACGCGCTGCTGTTGAAGAAATACGTCGACGATCCGCGCAAGGCCACGCCCGAGGATATCCAGAAAGCAGCCGATAGCACGATACCCAATGTGCCGGTGCTGTTCTGGTCCTTCCGCATCATGGTGGCCTGCGGCTTCTACTTTATCTTCCTGTTCGCGCTCTCGTTCTGGCTGGCAAGCAAGCGCAGGATCGACAGCAAGCGCTGGTACCTGAAGATGGCGCTGTGGAGTCTGCCGCTACCGTGGGTTGCCGCCGAACTGGGCTGGATCGTCGCCGAGTACGGGCGTCAGCCGTGGGCCATCGAGGGCATCCTGCCGACCGCGCTGGGCGTATCGAGCGTGACCGCCGGACAGGTATGGACCTCACTCGGCGGATTCGTGCTGTTCTACACCGCCCTGGCCGTGATCGACGCCACGCTGATGGTGAAATTTGCTCGCAAGGGGCCGGACGGCCTGGGTATCTGGCCAGCCGCCGAGCCCGATGTCGCAGCCCACCCCGCCAAGGCCTGAGAGGAGAATCTTCATGTTCGACTATGAAAGCCTGCGGGTCATTTGGTGGGCCCTGCTTGGCATCCTGCTGATCGCCTTCGCCATCATGGATGGCTTCGATTTCGGCATCGCCGCGCTACTGCGCGTACTGGGCCGCAGCAACGATGAACGGCTGGTGGTGCTGGAAACGATCGAGCCGGTGTGGGAAGGCAACCAGGTCTGGTTCGTGCTCGGCGGTGGCGCGGCGTTCGCGGCGTGGCCGATGCTTTACGCTGTGTCGTTCTCGGGCATGTACCTGGCCATTGCCCTGGTGCTGCTGGCCTTCATCCTGCGCCCGGTCGGATTCAACTTCCGTGGCAAGGTGCATGACTCGCGCTGGGCGAACCTGTGGGACTGGGTACTGGTCGGCTCGGGCATCGTGGTGATGCTGATCACCGGCGTGGCGTTCGGCAATCTATTCCTGGGCGTGCCGTTCAAGTTCGATGGCGACCTGCGCATGACCTGGAGCGGCAGCTTCTTCGAGTTGCTGCACCCATTCGCCCTTGTCGCCGGCCTGGTCTCGCTGACCATGCTGCTCGCCCACGGCGCCTGCTGGGCCGTGCTCAAGACCGACGGTGCCGTCAATGATCGTGCCGTGCGCATGGCGCGCCTGTTCACGCTCACCTATATCGTGTTGTACGTGCTGGCAGGTATCTGGCTGGCTTATGGCGTGCCCGGCTTCAGTATCGTCGGCCCGGCGGTCACCGACGGCCCTTCCAATCCGCTGTTCAAGGAAGTGGCACATGGCAGCAGTTGGTTCGCCAGCTACATGCGGTATCCATGGTTTTGGCTGGCGCCGGCGGTGGCGATCCTCGGCGCGATCGGTGTGCAACTGACCGTGGCCCGACGCGGCCTGGGTGCGTTCCTGTGCAGCAGCCTGATGGTCGCCGGCACCATTCTCTCGGCGGGTTTCGCCCTGTTTCCGTTCCTGCTGCCCTCCAGCCTCGATCCGAAGTCGAGCCTGACCATCTGGGATGCCTCGTCAAGCAAGGGCACGCTGGCACTGATGCTCGGCGCGACCGTGGTGTTCCTGCCGATCATCATTGCCTACACCAGTTGGGTGTTCAGTGTCGTGCGTGGCCGCGTCACGTTGGAACACGTTCGCCAGTCCACTCACCATTACTGATCAGGAGCCAGGAACATGTGGTATTTCTCGTGGATTCTCGGCCTGGGCCTGGCTTGTGCCTTCGGCATTCTCAACGCCATGTGGTACGAAGTGCACGCAACGGATGAGGCGCACAAACGCAAGAGCGAGGAGTGAGCGATCAGGAGTGAGGAGTGTGAGAGAAAGCCGGAGCAAGAGCTGGCTCTTCGCTTCTCTCCCACTCCTCACTCCTCTCAACTCATTCCTCGCTTAAGCCATGCCTCGATCTCACCGGCATCCTTGGGCACGTTCGCCGTGAGTACGTCGTTGCCTGAGCGTGTGACGGCGACATCGTCTTCGATGCGGATGCCGATACCACGCCAGCGCTCGGCGACGGTGGTGTCGTTCGGGGGGATATAGATACCCGGCTCCACCGTGACCACCATGCCGGGCTCCAGCATGCGCGGCTCGCCATCGACGCGATAGTCGCCCACGTCATGCACGTCCAGGCCCAGCCAATGGCCCGTCTTGACCGGATAAAAGCGCTTGTAGCTGCCGTCAGCGATGACATCGTCGGCGGTGCCTGCAAGCAGCCCCAGCGCGCAAAGACCTTCGGCAATGACGCGCACCGCCATCTGATGGGCCGCATCGAAGGCGCGCCCCGGACGCACTTCATCGATGGCGGCCAGTTGTGCCTCAAGCACCAGCTCATACAGGGCGCGCTGTTCGCGGTTGTAGCGTCCATTGATGGGAAAGGTGCGACTGATATCGGATGCGTAGCAATCCAGTTCCGCGCCGGCATCGACCAGCAGCAGGTCACCGTCACGCAATGGCGCGCGATTGGCCTGGTAATGCATCGTGCAGGCATTGACGCCACCGGCGACGATCGGAGGGAACGCGGCCACCGCACCACGGCTGCGCATGGTACGCATCAGTTCGGCCTCTACCTCATATTCGTGGCGACCCACGGTGGCCATGCGCATGGCGGCCAGGTGCGCTTCTGCTGCGATGTTCGCCGACGCATGCATGAGCTTTAGCTCGCCACGCGACTTGTACAGGCGCAGGTCATGCAACAAATGTCCCAGCGCGACGAATTCCTTGGGCACCACGCCACCACCGCGCAGCTGACGCAAACGGCGCATCCAGCCAAGCAGGCGGGCATCGAATTCCGGCTCGCTGCCGAAATGGCAATACACACGGCCTCGGCCCTCGATCATGCCCGGCAGGATGTCGTCGATGTCGTCGATGGGGAACGCATCATCCATCCCATGCAGTTCAACGGCACGTTCAGTACCGATCGACTCACCATGCCAGCGCTCATGCTCGGGGTCGCGCTCACGACAGAACAACACCACCTCGCCATGCTTGCGCCCCGGCAACAGCGCCAGCACGCTGTCTGGCTCGGGAAAGCCACACAGGTAATGCATGTCCGAATCCTGCCGGTACGGCCATGTGGCATCGGCATTGCGGATGCGCTCAGGCGCGGCTGCCACCAGCAACACCGCATCCTCGCCAGCCATCCGCATCAACTGTCGGCGGCGGCGAGCGTATTCGTCCCGCTGGATATTCAATGGATGCGATCGCTGCCGGTCTTGCCGCGTCCACCGGCACATTCGGCGAACAGCAGCATGGCACCGACACGCACGAATTCGTGCACCTCGATCAGGGCATCCTCATCGTCTCCCTCTTCGCCGAAATCCAGCTCGGCGCCAGCAATGCTGCCGAGATCGCGCAGGATCTCCTTGGCTTCGTCGGACAAGCTCGCATGCGCGTCGGTACCCGCCAGGCCGAAACCACCCAGGAAACCCCGGCACCAATCGACCAACGCTTCAGCGCGTTCAGGCAGCGGTCGGTCATCGGCTGGCAGCAGCGGCTCGAAGCCCAGTTCTGGATCGTCCAGTTCCGCTTCGCATTGCTTGACCAACCGCTCAAGCAGGGCCTGATCCTGTGCGCCAGGCTGAACGCCCTCGCCATCGAGCTGCAGTACGGCCAACAACGACTGTCGCCCGATCTTGCCGCCACCGGCCAGGAATCCGCACAGCGAGCCGTGCAATTCGGCCGCATCCGCGCCCAGGCGCATGCGCACGCAGGAGTCATTCAGCTCATCGTGGCCGATCCAATCATTGACGCTCATGGCGTGGTGTTCCCATCGCAAAAACAATGCCGCCAGTTTAGCCCTTCAGGAGACCGGGGCGCCTGCTGTTTTACACCGGCGTCCTGCTATAGTGATCGGCATGAGCACGCCCGAGCCCCTTCAATCCGACGCATTCCGGTCCGATCCGATCCGGGAACAGGTGTCCGTGCTCGGCGAGCGTGTCGATCGCCTGCTGGATCTCGTGCATCGTCTGCAGGAAGAGAACCGCAGCCTGCGCCAGAGCCAGGAACAACTGGCCAACGAACGCGCGGGACTGATGGCGCGCAACGAGCAGGCACGCAGTCGCGTCGAGGCGATGATCCAGCGCCTCAAGGCGCTCGAACACAGCGGTTGATCTCCTTCTCGCTGGATGCGTGAGGCGACACCGACGACGATGGGCCAGAGACTGTCTACATGAGTACGAGTGAACCGGTCGCGCTGCGACTGATCGACCGCGAATTCCTCATCGCTTGCGCGCCGGAAGAGCGCGAGGGCCTGCTGGAAGCCGCGACCTACCTCGATCGCAAGATGCGTGAGCTACGCGCCGCCTCCAAGGCCCCCGGCTTCGATCGCTTGACCGTGCTGGCGGCCATCAGCATCACCCATGAATTCCTGGCCCTGCGCAAGCAGAACAGCGCACCGGGCCATGACCTGGGCGACGAGCTTGTCGCACTACGCCGTAAGATTGACGCCGCGCTGGACGCACAGCTCCACGCGCACTTAAAATAGACCTCGGCGTTTTCTGCGGTGTGCGCCAGCGCACTCTTACATTTGCCTTGTTCCTAAATACGGCCCCGGGTCGGTTTTGTCATCGCTGTTGTGCATGTCCGCCCTCGTGCGGAAAGCCTCGAGGCGATGCATGCCCTCCCACCTGATCCATCGTGGATCAAGGTCGTTTGGTGAGCAGCGGCATCGCGGTTTACGCCACCCTCTTTGTCACCCCTCCGCCCAGGTCGCCTGCGATGATGCGACGGCCCAGGACGGGGCGGGAGCCCCCTCCCCAAGGCAGAACCAGGAGACGCGACGTGGACGTTCAGCGACGCGAGCTACGCAAGCAGCTGGCCGAACGCCGCCGCGCCCTTACCCCGGCTGAACGCATCGCCTCCGCACAGGGGTTGCGCCGCAGCCTGGAACAATTGCCCGAATACATGACCGACGTCCGCGTTGCCGGCTACTGGGCTTGCGACGGCGAACTGCCGCTGAACCTGGCGATTGCGCCACTGGCCTCACGCGGTCAGCAGTTCCTGCTGCCCCTGATCGGCGACGATGGCACGCTGCGTTTCGCACCCTGGAACCACGGCGACGAGATACAGCCCAATCGCTACGGCATTCCCGAGCCGATAGCCCCGAAGGAATGGCTGGCGCCTTTCCAGTTGGACCTAGTGCTGGTGCCGCTGCTCGGCTTCGACCGCCGTGGCAACCGGCTCGGTTATGGCGGGGGATACTACGATCGCAGCTTCGCCTTCCTG
This sequence comes from Dyella sp., assembly GCF_036384435.1. Classification (GTDB taxonomy): domain Bacteria; phylum Pseudomonadota; class Gammaproteobacteria; order Xanthomonadales; family Rhodanobacteraceae; genus GSA-30. The sequence continues at coordinate 30,578 of NZ_DASVMI010000078.1, forward strand.
CGCGAGCAAGGGCGTCCCACCGAACCCTTGCTGGTCGGCGTGGCCTATGACTTCCAGGAATTGCCTGTGCTGGATCACCAGCCCTGGGATGTACCGCTGGATTTCATCGCCACCGACAGCGAATTGATCGATTGCCACGCTACCGAAGCAGATGGAACGCCCGCATGAGCACGAAGCGAATCAGCCACTGGCTGATGAAATCCGAACCGGACACATTCTCCATCGATGACCTGGCGCGCAAGGGCCAGGAGCCCTGGGATGGCGTGCGCAATTACCAGGCGCGCAACTTCATGCGCGACGGCATGCGCGTGGGTGACAAAGTGTTTTTCTATCATTCCAATTGTGCCGAACCGGGCATCGTGGGCGTGGCCGAAATAGCCACCGATGCCTATGCGGACCCCAGCCAGTTCGACCCGAAAAGCGATTACTTCGACGGTGCCAGCACGCGCGACAATCCGCGCTGGCTGCTGGTCGAGGTGAAGTTCGTGCGTAAACTCAAGCGCACCATCACACTGGATGAACTCAAGCGCCAACCGGCGTTGGCCGATATGGCCCTGGTGCGCAAGGGCAACCGCCTCTCGGTGATGCCGGTGGAAGATGCCGACTGGAAGCATATCCTGGCTCTGGAAAAGTAGCCTTCACCGCTCGGTGCGACACAAGCCGAGGCAGCCGATACCCCAGGAACGCCATGCCCCGTTTCCATTTCATTTCCGGTCTGCCCCGCTCCGGCTCCACGCTGTTGAGCGCGCTGCTGCGCCAGAACCCACGATTCCACGCCAACATGTCCAGCCCGGTGGGCGGCATGTTCGCCAGCATGCTGGGAGAGATGAGCGCGCGCAACGAGTTCTCCGTGTTCATCGACGATGCCGCTCGCCAGCGCGTGCTGCGCGGTTTGTTCGACAACTTCTACGCCGATACGGCCGCTGACGTCGTATTCGATACCAGCCGCGGCTGGTGCGCGCGCATGCCAGCCATCCAGGAGCTATTCGCGGAAAGCCGCGTCATCGCCTGTGTGCGCGACATGCCATGGATCATCGACAGCATCGAACGCATCATCCGGCGCAACATGTTCAGTCCTTCGTCAATCTTCAACTTCGGCACCGGCGGCACGGTCTATTCCCGCGTGAACGGCCTGGCCTCAAGCGACGGCATGGTCGGCTATGCCTATGACGCCTTGCGCGAAGCCTTCTATGGCCAGCACGCCCGGAGCCTGATGCTGCTGCGTTACGAGACCCTGGCGGCCGAACCTGCACGCGCGCTGGCGGCCGTCTACGATTTCATCGGCGAACCGGCATTCGCGCATGATTTCGATAACGTGAGCTTCGACGCCGAAGCCTTTGATCGTCGCAGCGGCACCCCCGGACTGCACGCGGTGCGCTCCAAGGTGGAGCCGCAGCTACGGCAGACGATCCTGCCGCCGGAAGTCTGGGCGCGCTTCGAGCAGGATGCCTTCTGGAATCAGTCCGGCCGCAATCCGCACCACGTACGCGTGGTGTAACCGACGACGAAAATCGCCGATCATAGTCATTCCTTGAACCCTGAGCCGTGCCATGAGCAACAATGAAAAGCGCCTCGCTGGCGAAGCCGCCATCCGCTATGTCGAAAAGGACGCCATCATCGGCGTCGGCACCGGTTCGACCGTGGCGTTCTTCATCGATGCCCTGGCGGACCTGCGTGACCAGATCCAGGGCGCGGTATCCAGTTCCGAGCAGTCCACGGCACACCTGAAGAAACTCGGTATTCCGGTGCTCGATCTCAACGCCACCGGCGCCCTGACGCTGTACGTGGATGGCGCGGACGAATGCGATCCCCTGCGCCGGCTGATCAAGGGCGGCGGCGCGGCGCTGACGCGCGAGAAGATCGTCGCCGAGGCCAGTGCCCAGTTCGTCTGCATCATCGATTCGAGCAAGCGCGTGGACATACTGGGCAAGTTCCCGCTGCCGATCGAGGTGATTCCCATGGCGCGCAGCCTGATCGGGCGGGAGATCGCCAGGCGGGGCGGTCAGCCGGTGTGGCGCGACGGCGTAGTCACCGATAACGGCAATTGGATCATTGACGTCCACGGCTGGCAGATCGCCGATCCGGTTGCCCTGGAGAGGGACCTCAACCAACTTCCCGGCATCGTGTCGGTCGGCCTGTTCGCCCGCCGCCCGGCCGATATCGTGCTGGTTGGCGACCAGGTCATGGCGTAACCGGCCATTCGTGCCTCCGGGGAAACAGTGCGTTGATCTGACGCACCGGGCGGATGCATTGAAAGGCTGTCGGCCGTCTCCACTATAGGCACAACTTTCCACCTGTCCCTTATGGGACAAAGGTATCAGTCATGCGCGCACTCCGTTCGATCGTGCTCGCCCTGGCGATGCTGTCCACCACCACCGTCGCATCAGCACAAGAGACGGCCCCTGCGGTCAGCCTGGCACAGCTTGGCGAGGTTTACGTGAATTCCGGACACGTCATTCCGGATGGCTATCTTGACCGCCGTGTCACCATCAGCGCCATCGTGGTCAATGCCGCCAAGCGTGTCGGCAACCAGATCCTGGTGTCACTGACCGACAAGGCCGCCCAGTTCAAGGGTGAGGCTTCGATCGACCAGCTTTCCGCATCCAAGGCCAGGACCTTACAGCAGGGCCAGGTGTTCAGCGCGGTGTGCACCGTGCAGTTCAGCACCAGCGGGCCGCTTAGCCTGGGCGATTGCGACTTGTGAAAAAGCCCGCCCGTGGCTTGTAAAGCCGCTCGCTGCGCGGGCTGTAAAGGGTAAACAGAAAAAGTCACGCCGTATCTTGAGGCGGACTCCCTGGCTCTCTCCCGTTACAGGCCGCAGGCCGGCTTTGCAGCTCGCGCAGCGAGCGACCTCACAGGCTACGCCGTGGCCGGCTACCCCGGAAAAGAGCTGCCGACCTCCCTATGCATCTGCGCGATGACGTGGGCGTAATCGGGTGCATTGAAAATGGCCGATCCAGCGACGAAGGTATCCGCGCCGGCCTCGGCGATGCGTCCGATATTGTCTGCGGTGACGCCGCCGTCCACTTCCAGGCGGATGGCACGGCCACTTTCGTCAATACGGCGGCGAACCTGGCGGATCTTCTCAAGGGCCTCGGGGATGAATTTCTGGCCACCAAAACCCGGGTTGACCGACATGATCAGCACCAGGTCGATCTTGTCCAGGGTGTAGTCGAGCCAGTTCAGTGGTGTGGCCGGATTGAATACCAAGCCGACCTGGCACCCGGCGTCACGAATGACGCCGATGGTGCGGTCCACGTGTTCGCTGGCTTCCGGATGAAAGCTGATCGAAGTGGCACCGGCCTTGGCGAAATCCGGCGCGATGCGATCGACCGGCCTGACCATCAGGTGCACATCGATCGGCGCCTCGATGCCGTACTTGCGCAGCGATTGCAACACCATCGGCCCGATGGTCAGATTGGGCACGTAGTGATTGTCCATCACGTCGAAATGCACCCACTGCGCACCGGCAGCGAGTGCCTTGGCGGTGTCTTCGCCAAGACGGGCAAAATCGGCCGAAAGGATGGAGGGGGCGATGACAGGAGACTGTTTGCTCATGGCTCTCGAAAATGGCTGGCGTGGCGCGACAAGGCGCGTGACGGAAAGAGTGCGGGATCACGCCCTAAAAGCGCGTGCAGACAGGATAACGGCAATGTGCCCGCCCTACCCTGGTCGCCCTACTTGAAACCGCGCTCGGCCTTGATGCGCTCGTAGGCCGCATTGATCTCGCTGGCACGGGCTTCGGCCTGGCGGCGCATGTCCTCAGGCAGGTCGCCCAGACGATCGGGATGGTGCTCGGAAATCAGCTTGCGATAGGCGCGCTTGATCGCCCGGGCGTCTGCGCTGCGCTCGATACCCAGCACGGTATACGGATCCGGGCCCTGAGTATTGCGCTGGGGCGGTACATAACCGCCTCCCTGGCCGCGCTGCCCGCTGGCCGAGGCGTTCCAGGCGTAGCCCTTCATCGCCATCAGCGCCATCAACTCCATGTCGCTCACGCGTAGCGCGAACGCCAACTGGCGCAGGATGGCAAGCTTTTCCGGTGGCGGGTTGCCCTCGGCAAGCACGGTCTCGATCACCACGTCCAGCACCGGGAAAGCGTGGTCACGCCGCAGGCCGACCCACTGGCGCAAGCCGTCGATGGCCGGCGTGACATTGAACTCCGGCTGCTTGCCCGCGTTGAAACTGGCCACGGCCTGCTTGCGCTGTTCGGCATCCAGCCCCATGCGTGACATCAGGCGTTCGGCGATGGCAATTTCCGCCTCCGAGACACGGCCGTCCGACTTGGCCACCGCGCCCAGTAAGGCAAACAGTGGCCCGATGAAACCTCCTACTTCCGGCGTGGCATAGCGGCGCTTTTGCCGGACGCCGTCGATGATGAAGCCGGTGAGGGCTCCGACAACCATACCAGGCAGGCCGTGCCCGAAGATCAGGCCGGCGAAGGCCAGGATGAGAGTCCAGACGAGATTCATGGCGTGGGCTGCCCCGGAGTCTGCGCGCTGTACCATTGCGCCAGCGCATCGAGATCGGCATCACTGACCGGGCCGATGGCGGCCTTCATCAACGGCGCCGTTCGGCGGCCATCGCGATATTGCCGCAGGGCCTCGCGTAGATAATCCAGCTTCTGACCGGCCAGATTCGGTGCGCCCGGAATTTGCGCCATGCCCGTCTCGCCATGACATGCCGCGCACAGGCCCAGCCGCGCTGGCTTGGGCGGCGTCGCGGCCATGGCGGGAAGAGCGGTCAGCAGGAACGCCGCAGTCAGAACGGTTCGCATGTAGTGACGCAAGGGGCTAAAAGACCCGATTCTACCAGCGCGGGCGCGCTTTGCCTGACTGGACGGCTACAATAGGGGGCTCCACGCTAGTCCCGGAGCGCCCCGTGCCTACCACTTTGCTGCAATCGAACCTGCCCGGCCTGAACCTGGTCTATCGCGGCAAGGTTCGCGATGTCTATGCCTTGCCAGACAATCGCCTGTTGATCGTCGCCAGCGACCGCCTGTCCGCGTTCGACGTGGTGCTACCCGACCCGATTCCCGGCAAGGGCGAGATGCTCACGCAGATCTCCAATTTCTGGTTCAGCAAGACCGCGCACCTGGTGCCCAATCATCTGGTCGACCAATCGCTGCGCGACGAACTGCCCCAAGGTACGGACCTGGCGCTTTACGAGAAGCGCAGTGTTGTCACTCGCCGCCTGACGCCGGTACCGGTGGAGGCAATCGCACGCGGCTACCTGATCGGCTCGGGCTGGAAGGATTACCAGCAATCGGGGGGCGTATGCGGCATCGCGCTGCCGACAGGCCTGCGTCAAGCCGAACAACTGCCCGAGCCGATCTTCACACCCTCGACCAAGGCCGCCGTGGGTGACCACGACGAGAACGTCAGCTTCGACGCGGTCGTGGCCGCCGTCGGTGCCGACCTGGCCGAACAGGTACGCGATGCGACACTACGCATCTATAAGTGGGCAGCCGCTTATGCGGCCGAACGCGGCATCATCATCGCCGATACCAAGCTCGAATTCGGCACCGACGAAGACGGCAAGCTCTATGTCATGGATGAGATGCTGACGCCCGATTCCTCGCGTTTCTGGCCAGCCGACCAGTACCAGGTCGGTATCAGCCCGCCCAGCTACGACAAGCAGTTCGTCCGCGATTACCTGCTCACGCTGAACTGGAACAAACAGGCGCCCGGTCCGCACGTACCCGCCGACGTCATTGCCGCCACAGCCGCCAAGTACGCCGAAGCGCTCCAGCGACTGGCCGATATTCGCGTGGACTGATGTCGGCACGGGAAGAACATGCCCGGCGCCTGGCATACCTGCTCGAGCAATACAGCCTTGAGCACCGCCGCCAGGCGCATCGGGTGCTCGCTGCCCTATGCGTGCCGCTGGTGCTGTGGAGCGCCATCGCCGTGATCTGGACCATTCCGGTGCCGCCCTCGCTGGGGCAACCGGGTTTCTGGTCGGTGATGTTGCAGATCGCGGTATTCGCCTGGTACTGGAAACACTCGCAGCGACTTGGCATCGGCATGCTCGGCGTGCTGATCGGGCTTTCCGTCGCAACACATTTCATGGCGCTGGCGATGGAACCCCCGATGCTGCGCCAAACCGGGCTGGTGGTTTTGGTGCTGGCCTGGGCGGGCCTGTTCGCCGGGCGCCTGCTCGAATATCCACGCCCCAGCCTGCGCAGCATGCTGGCCACATTCTTCATCGGTCCTGCCTGGCTGCTCGACGGCCTGTTGCGACGCCTAGGGATGTCCTGATGCCCCAGTTCCTCACCCTGCTGAGCATGCTGTTCTGGTGGGTGCTCTATAGCAGCATCGGTGCCATCGTGCCGGCCATCATTGCCTGGCTGGTACTGCGCTGGACCGAACGCTGCCCGGTAGTGTTCAACCGCACCTACCTGGCCTGCCTGCTATGGAACCTCGCCGGCATATTGCTGATCGCAGGTGTCGCGATGCACGAAGGCCATCTGCGCCCACCCTATGGCGCCCTGCTGGCCTCCAACGCCCTGCGCTTTGTACTCGTGGCGAACATGTTCATCGGTGCGCTGCTGCTGTGGCGGCTGATTCCTCGTACCGACGCCCACCGCATCCGCCCCACCAGTGCCTGCATGGCCGTGGCGGTGGTGACGGCCGTGGCGTTTGGCATCGCAACCTCGTTGACGGGGTGAGTGGCGCGCCGCCCCTGGGGATGCGAGACGGGGGGCGCAAGTCCGCGTGCCTGGTCCCAACTTCAAAACTGCGATAGCACCTCGTGCGCACAAGGCTTGCGATCCCCCTGTGCGCCCCGCGACGCGCCTCTCAGCTCCCGCTTCAGCGCGAGGCCTTGGCATTGGCCTCCCGCACTGCCTCCACAAAACCCGCAAAGGGAATGTCGGTGATACCTACCAGGCCGATATGCATGTTTTCGCCATCGAGCAGGCGACCGGTTACCGGCTCGTCGGCGTACTGGAACCAGTGCGCACCGACGATGTGCGGGTCGCTGGCTGCCGCGGCGACAAAGCGCGCATAGGCCTCGCCACGCTGTTGCTCGGTGTAGACCGATGCGACACCGTTGCCGAATGGGCCACGATCCTTCGAGCCGAAGTGGAATTCGGTAATCAGTATGGGTTTGTCCGTTGTCAGCAGGTTTTCGTCGAAGCCATGCTGTGGCACATCGGTGTACGTGTTGAAACTGACCACGTCGCAGTAACGCGCGCAGGCATCGACGGCTTCCGGCGTATGTACGGCAAAACGGCCACCGAGGAAAAGGTGGTGCGAATCGTGCCGATGCAGGGCCTCGCTCACCACACGGAAATACGTCTGCGCATAGTCGCGCAGCCAGGCACTGTAGTCGGCGGCGATCGCCGGATAGCGCTCGCTGGGCAAGGGCGGCTCGAAGCCATCGGCAGCCATGACATCCCATGAGGTGAGTTGGATACCCCAGGCGTTGGCGAGCTTGATGGCATCGCCATACTGCGCTTTGAGTTTCGCGATGAAGGCCTGCTTGGCCGGACTGCGTGCCTCGCCTTTGAGCGTGCCGATGGCCAGGCCCCAGCGGCCCTCGCCCCCCTGCCCGGCCCAGGCAAGTTCATTGTCGGCAAAATAGCCAAGCAACCAGGGGTCGTTGGCCACATCCTGGGTCGCCCTGGCGGCGGCTTTCTCGGCGGCGGCGGCAAAGCGCGGGTCATACGGATCGGGCATCCGCCCCCAGTAATCGTAGCCACTCGATACATTACCGAAGACACCGTCGATGTTGATCGAACGCGTATACGCCATCCGATGCGCCTTGGTCAGGGCATCGTCGCTCCAGTTGCCGATCGTGTTGAATCCCCACCTCTTGAGTCGATCGAGCGTGCGCGCCTGCCACGCACTACGCCAGGACGCACCATCCAGGCGATAGAGGTTGGCGGCATAGAAATCGAACCAGCCACCATGATCGAAACCCAGCCCCTTGCGCGATGTCGCATCGGCCTGCCGTGTATCGCTGCTGCCATGAAACGCCGCCCAGTCGCCGCTTGCCGGTGGCAGGTCACGAAACATGAACTCGCGCCCTTGCACATAGCTGCGACCGCCGTCGTTCACCACTGCATTCATGCCCAGCGAGAAGAAGGCATGGCCCTCAGGCGTCACCAGCCACCAGCGGCCATCGCGCTTCTCGCTGCGAAACCAGCCGGTGGCCTTGAATGAAGCCATATCGGTACGGCCACCATAGATATCGACCTGCGCCGCCTGCCCGTTTGCCACATCCAGGGCACGTTTCGCCTTGGCTTGCGCTACACGCAGAGCCTGGTCGGAATCGATCTTCTCCGGCCACTGGCCGCGCGTGTACTGCCCCCAGCGGTCCACGATGCCTGTGTAAGCGGCCTGGGCTACGGCGTCGCCCGGCCGGACACTCATTTCACCTAGCAACAAGGTCTGCGCTGCCTGCGGCGCAGGCATGCTCAGGCGCACGGCGCGCACGGCATGCGTATCGAGCTGCCCTTCTACCGTGGTAGCCAGCAGCACGCGGCGACCGTCGATCTCCATCGGCATGGGCGGTCCGGCCTGCATGCCTTCCGCTCGCGGTGTCCAGGCCTTCAGGGGCACCACCACGGTCTGTGCCGGCCCCGCGGGCAGGGCCAGCACTGCATGCAGATGCTGCCCGGCGTTCACGCCATCGATGTCGACTACCAGCGTGACATCCCAGGCCATGGCGTTTTGCACCGCGACACGCAACTCACCCCTCGTGGACCAATCCCAGCCTCGCGAGGGTGCCGTGACGATGATCTGCGGCTGGGGGGAAGGCGCGAAGGTATACCGACGTTGCCTGCCGCCCTGAGCATTGGTCTCGGCCGCATCGCCACGCTGCACCTGCTGCAGCGTGACATTGCCATCGAGTTTATCGGCTGACAGGTCGGGCAACCGACCCGCAGTCTCTGGCGCGGCCTGGCAGGCCGTCAAAACGAGAAACAGACCCCATGTTGCGAAAGTCTTCATCGAGGCCGCGCCACTATGAAAACCACGAGTATGCCCAGCCTGCATGAAGCCCCGCTTGCCGGCGCTTCCCGTTTAACGGGCGGGGTTGGCCATGGCACGCCACGTGTAGTAAACCGGCACGCCCACGATGATCAGCAGCAGGCTCAAGCCTGCGTCCCGGAACGAGCTCACCGTGGTGGCAATGATCACACCCAACACCATGCTGACGAACAACAGCGGCGTAAATGGATAGAGCGGCACGCGATACGGTGACGGTTCCTGCGCGAAACGACGGCGATACCAGAACAGCGTGGCAATACCGAAGGCGTGCGACAACCACTCGCCGACCGTGGTGTAGTTGAGCAACTGGTCAAACCGGCCGGATGCGGCAAGCAGGATTGCCCACGTTCCCAGCACCAGCAGCGCCACCTGCGGTGCACGCGTGCGCGGATCGATGCGACCAACGCCACGAAAGAACATGCCGTCGGCGCCCATCGTCTGCAACACACGCGCGCCACCGGCGATGGCGATACTGCAATACCCGAACGTCGAGCAGGCAATGCCGATGGCGATCAGCGTGGCACCGCGATCACCCAGCCACTGCCTGACCAGGTCGGCCGCCGGCGCGTGGCTGGCTGCCAACCCGGCATGACCAAGCCCGGTCAGGTAAGCCAGGTTGACCAGCACATAGCAGATCACCACCGTTCCCATGCCCAAGGCCAGTGCACGCGGCAAGGTGCGTTGCGGTTCGCGCACTTCGCCGGCCAGGTCGTTGAGATAGTGAAAGCCGCCGTAGGTGAACAGCACCGGCAACAGCGCGCCCAGGAAGCTCCATGGGCTTACCGGATGCGCGATGTCGTCGCCCAGCGCTGTACCCAGATGCGTGCGTGCCAGTGCGAGCCCGGCTACGACCACCAGCACGATGGCTCCGAGTTTCAGCACCGTGAACAGGTTCTGCATACGTGCACCGGCACGGATGCCGAAGATGTTCACACCGACGATGAACGCGATAGCACCGCCTGCGATCGGCTTGACCCAGTCATGCGACACGCCCAGCGCCACGCAGAAGTAATCGGCGAACGTGGTCGCGACCGCCGCGACACTGCCGGGGTAGTTGATCAGCGCCATCGTCCAGCCGAACAGGAAGGCAGGCAGCTGCCCAAATGCCTCGCGCAGGTAGATATAGACACCGCCAGCCTGGGGGCGCCGTGCGCCCAGCTCGGCGTAACACAGCACGCCGGTCAGGGTCAGCAGGCCACCGATGGCCCATAGCAGCAATAGCTGCCAACCCGAGCCGGTGCGCTCGGCCACGGTGGAGGCGGAGCGGAAAATGCCGGCACCGATGACGCCACCGATCACGATGGCGGCGGCATCCCAGATGCCCAGGCGGCGTACGTAGGCTGGAGCTTGATCAGTCATAAGGACGAACCATGCCATCTTGCGGCCATCCAGGGCCAGCCTTTTTCGACATGGAAAAACATTCGCCGACGGAAAATGAAGAATATGGCAGCTCGCGTGTATATATCCGAGAAGGCCGCCCTTGCCGGCCATACCTTGGAAAAATCATGAAGCACGCGTTGAAGCTGTTGATGATCGGTGGCCTGGCATTGGGATTGGGCGCATGCCATCGATACGAGGCGGCGGGCG
>NZ_DASVMI010000079.1:0-2126 GCF_036384435.1 Dyella sp.
GGCAGGCAGCGGATACCGCGCACGTCGCGCAGCCGTTCGCGATAGATTGCGTCGATCCGCGCGCGCCGCGCCAGCGCTTCGTCGATATGCTGCAGTTGGAGCAGCCCGAACGCGGCGTTGATTTCGCTCATCTTGCCGTTGATGCCGGACGCAACCACGGTCACCTCGTCGACGAATCCGAAGTTCTTCAGATGGTCGATGCGCTGTTTGGTCTTGGCGTCCTGGCACATGATCGCGCCACCTTCGAAGGTATTGAAGACCTTCGTCGCGTGGAAGCTCAGCACGGCAAGGTCGCCGTGTTCGAGCACACTGCCGGTTTCGGTCTGCACGCCGAAAGCATGGGCCGCGTCGTAAATCACCTTCAGATTGTAGTTGTCGGCGATCTTCTGGATCGCCTCCACGTTGCAGGGATTGCCATAGCAATGCACAGGCATGATGGCCGTGGTGTTCGGCGTGATGGCGGCCTCGATCTTCTCCGGATCCAGATTGAGTGTGCGGGGCTCTATATCGACGAAGACAGGTTTGTTGCCGCGCCACAGTAACGAATGAGCGGTTGCAACGAACGAGTACGGCGTGGTGATGACCTCGCCGGAGACACGCAGGGCCTGCAGGGCGGTGATGAGCGCCAGTGTGCCGTTGGCGAACAGTGCCACGTGTTTGACGCCAAGGTATTCGCACAACGCGTCTTCCAGCTGTTGGTGGAATGGCCCGCCGTTGGTGAGTGTGTGGCTTTGCCAGATACGCTCAAGATACGGGACGAATTCCTCCAGCTGAGGCAAGAAGGGCTGAGTGACGTAGATAGGTTTGTCGGGCAAAAAGTGCCTCCGTTGAATACTTCAGATCGCTTTGTCTGGCTTTGGGTATGGTAGTGGTGTTTCCTGGGGCGGCAAACATCCCCATGCGGCGGTCTACCGATGTTTTTCTAGCGACTCAGGCGGTGAGTTTAGGCTCAATGCCATGCCGCCGGCGCAATTGCGATACCGTCACGGGGCCTCGGCCAGCTTGATGAGCCCGGTGATCTGTTCTGTGGAGAAGGGTTCTTCTTCGTGTCCACCCTCTGAAGCTGATGGACTCTTTAAAGCTTCAACTGGTGCGGTTCAGGGGGAGGGCGGGTCAGTACACATTGCCGGTGGTGCCACTGCTGCCTGGCTGTTTGGACATGCCCGGCAGCGAGTGCAATTCGGAAAGGCTTCGGTTCAGTCGGTTGCCTACATTCAAGCGGTATAGCGGCCGAAGCTCTTCACGCGCTTTGTCGATGCTGCCAGTCGCGACCAGCATGCGCACTAGAGTAATACGATAAGCAGGTTCGTCCGGAGCGTCTTTCACGGCGCCTTCGATCATGCGAAGGCCCATGGCGTGGTCGCCCAGCACGTTCCATGCGTAGTCGCCATAGGTGGCTTGCAGTCGGGCGCTGGGCCCGGGGTGATCCAGCGCGGCCTCGAAGGCTTGCACCATGCGATCGGTAGGCAGGGAGCAGGCGCCATCCCGGGCACACTGCGCCAGCGCGGCCAATGAACTTTCGTCCTGCACACCGGGCTTCCGCGCTTTGAGCTTGGCGATCATGCTGTCCCACCACTGCGGCTTGAGTGGCCGGTCCATGCGCGAGTTCATGAAGATCAGCGCCTGCTGCGGCAGGATCGAGGACTCGGGGAAGCTCGCGGCCTTTTCCAGCGGGGCATAGGCCAGTTGCGTGTACGGCGAGGCTGGATCGTAGTGCGAGTAGATGATGTAAGTGCGGCCAAGTTCGTATTGGGCACGTGGTGAGTCGGGTGCCCGTGCTGCCAGTTGTTGAGCCAGCCGTAACGGGTCGCCCCAGGCATAGGCGGTAGCGGCGGTCAATCCGACCCACCATAACAACAGGCAGGCCAGCAGCGTGCGTCGGGGCAGCAACCAGCGGCATCGATCTACAGGGGGCTGTACAGCCCGGGGTGGGATGGCCGCCAGCCAAGGTACTACGGCCAGCAGCACGCCGAAGCTGGCGAAGTAGTTGCGGTGTTCGTAGACCAGTTCCAGCGGGATGATACTTCCGGTCATCACGTGGCAGCCCAGATACAGGGCAATCCCCAGTGCCACCAGCGGCTGTCGGCGACGCAGCCAGAACGCCAGCACGACCAGTGCGGCGATGC
>NZ_DASVMI010000080.1:0-80150 GCF_036384435.1 Dyella sp.
CCTATGCCATCTATCTGTTGACGCGCCAGGGTAACGTCACTACTAATGACTTGGCTTCGTTGCAGAAACGGTTGGGTGAAACGCAATCGAAGGACTGGAAGAACGACCTGACCGCGGCCTGGATTGCTGCCTCGTACAAGCTGCTCAAGCAGGACAAGCTGGCAGGGCAAATGCTTGCCGGTCCGCTCAAGCTGTTGTCCGAGTCGGGTGATCGCGAACCCTGGAGCTATCACTACTACTACGATCCACTCACGCGCGATGCGGTCACGCTGTACCTGGTGGCCAAGCATTTCCCCGATCAGCTCAAGTCGTTGCCGCCGCAGGCCCTTGAGAATATCGTGCGCCCGCTCCAGCAGGGACGGTTCAATACCTATTCGTCGTCCATGACCATCCTGGCCCTCGATGCCTATGCAACCCAGGCACCGGGTGACGTAAACCTGTTGACGATCGGTGCGGTCAAGGCCGATGGCAGCGTCGCGTCCATCGGCAAGGTCGATGGCATGCTGCAATCGGGTACCTGGACGCCTGCCACCGCGCGCTTGCGCCTGACCAATGGCAGCACGCTGCCGGCATGGTATGTAGTGAGCCAGTCTGGCTATGACCGCGATACCCCGAGCAAGGCGCAGCGCGATGGTGTGGAAATCACCCGTGATTACACCGACACCAACGGCAAGCCGATCGACAAGGTCACCATTGGCGACGAGATCGACGTGCATGTGAAGGTGCGCTCGACCACCAGCCGGTATGTGGACAACCTGGCGATCGTCGATCTCCTGCCCGGCGGCTTTGATCCGGTGATTCAGCCGCCACCGCCGGTGACCGACCCGCAGGCCGCTGGCGACAGCAGCGATAGCGACAGCGATCAGGGGGGCGACAGCAAGGTCGATGCCAGCGCGTGGCGTTCACCGATCGGCGTCGGTCAGCCGAGCTGGCACCTCCAATACGCCGATGTGCGCGAGGATCGCGTCGTGCTCTATGGCACGGCAACGCCGGAAGTAGGTGAGTTCGTCTATCGCATCAAGGCAACCAATGCCGGCAAGTTCATCGTGCCGCCGGCATTCGGTGAATCGCTCTACGACCGCAAGATTCAGGCCCGTGCGCCGGGCGGCGCGACGATTACCGTCGTGCGCAAACCTTGAAATGAGGCAGTGCCGCCGCTCCGGTAACGGAGCGGCGGCGTCGAATACGCATGAGCCGGTGGTTGTCCCTTATCGCCCAGCACCTCGTCGGCTGGATCAGGCGCTGGCAGAACTGGCTGGTGGGCGCGGCGCTGGTATTGTGCGTGTTGGTGGGTATCCGTCTGTGGCCACATTCGCCCTTGCGAGATGCTCTGCCGTCCTCGACAGCCGTCTACGATGATCATGGCCGCCTGCTGCGACTGACCCTGGCCGACGACGATCGTTACCGTCTGTGGGTGCCGCTGAAAGATATGTCGCCAGCCCTGGTCGAGGCGGTGCAATTGCACGAGGATCGCTGGTTTCGCTGGCATCCTGGCTTCAATGCCTACGGCCTCGTGCGCGGTGCCTGGGTAACTTACGTGCGCCACGGCAATCCGCAAGGTGGATCGACCATCACCATGCAGTTGGCCCGTCTGTTGTACCGGCTCAATACGCGTTCGCCCTGGGGCAAGCTCAAACAGGTAGCGCTCGCCGTACGGTTGGAGTTGTTTTATTCGAAAGACCAGATCCTGGAGGCTTACCTCAACGATGCGCCTTATGGACGCAACGTCGAAGGAGCCGGCGCGGCGAGCCTGGCGTATTTCGACAAGTCACCTGCGGCGTTGAATCTTCCCGAGGCACTCACGCTTGCTGTGATTCCCCAGGACCCCAGCCGCCGACTGCGTGCACCCAGCCTCGACAGCGATGCACCGATCGGGGTAATCAGTAAGTACCTGGCCCAATCACGCAATCGCCTGTACGCGCGCTGGGTGCATGAGCACCCAAAGGATGCGGCGCTCAGGCCTTTGTTCGAACTGCCGCTCAACTTGCGTCCGCTTTCGCAATTGCCGTTCGAAGCGCCGCATGCGGTCGAGCAGATCCTGGTAACCCGCAAGGTATTGGGTACGTCCGTAGACAGTCGGGTCATGACCACGCTCGACCTCGACATGCAACATACGCTGGAGCGGCAGGTCGCCGGATTCGTCCAGCGCGGCAACGCGACTGGCGTGCGCAACGCCGCGGCAATCCTGGTCGATACACGCGACATGAGCGTCAAGGCACTGGTCGGCTCGGCCGGTTACGGAGATTCGTCGATCCAGGGACAGGTCAATGGCACACTGGCAAAGCGTTCGCCAGGCTCGACCCTGAAGCCTTTCATCTACGCCCTGGGATTCGATCAGGGCGTGCTGCACCCGCAGACGGTGCTACGCGACGTGCCCACCTCGTTCGGACCCTACACACCAGAAAATTTCGACGGTCATTTCCTTGGGCCCATCACCGCGACCGATGCACTGATTCGCAGCCGCAACATCCCGGCCGTTTGGGTAGCCTCCCAGTTGAATAAACCCAGTCTCTACGATTTCCTCAAGAGTGCTGGTATCAGTCGCCTGGCCAGCGAGAAGCACTATGGCCTGGCACTGGTGTTGGGAGGCGGCGAGGTGACCATGCAGGAAGAAGCTTCGCTCTACGCCATGTTGGTCAATCGCGGTCAGTTGCGCCCTCTGCGCTGGCTGGCCGCCGAGCCTCGCTCGGACGGCACGCGCCTGCTGAGCGAGGAGGCGAGCTTCATGGTGATGGATATGCTACGCCAGAACCCGCGCCCGGACGAAGCGACGGGCGCCAATCCATCGCGCCTGCCCATTTATTGGAAGACCGGCACGTCGTGGGGGTTTCGCGATGCGTGGACGTCAGGCAGTTTCGGCCCTTACGTTCTGATCGTGTGGGTCGGCAATTTCGATGGCAGTGGTAATCCTGCGTTCGTGGGCGTGGAGGCGGCCGCACCTCTGTTCTTCCAGATCGTCGACGCCATGCATGCACAGTGGCCGGGTTTGAGCGAACCGATCCATCGCATGCCAGCCAACCTCAAGCGCGAGCAGATTTGCCTGGCCAGCGGCGACCTGCCCAATCAGTGGTGCCCACAAAAAGGCTGGACATGGTTCATACCCGGCAAATCGCCCATTCGCGTGAGCCAGGTACATCGCCCGGTGGTCATCGACGACGACACTGGCAAGCCGGCGTGTCCGCCCTATGCCGGCAAGCGCACGCACATCGAAGTCTACGAGTTCTGGCCTTCCGAACTTCAACGTGTTTTCGTACAGGCCGGCATCCCCCGCCGCAAGCCCCCGCAGAACGATGCCTGCGTCGAGGGTGGTGTTGCCGAGGGCGAGCCGCCGAAAATTACCTCGCCCTTGCGTGGCAGCATCTACACCATGCGCCTGAAGAACCAGGGCAAGGACCCGATCAGTTTCAGTGCCAATGCCGATGCCGCCGTGCGTCAGTTGTACTGGTTCGTCAACGACGCCTACATTGGCCACAGCGCTCCAGGCGAACTGTTGTTCTGGAACGCCACCGGCGCCGGCAACTACAACGTGCGTGTGGTGGATGATCGCGGCATGAGCGACCAGCGTGCGCTTGGCGTAAGCTTGGTGGAGTGAAGTCGCGTGAATCCAGTATTGCAACGTGCCTCGCCCCGTAGATACCGTCTCGCGCCGATCTAAGCAAGAGCGATATTGGGATCAAACGGCTTGCCGGATCGGATGACGTCCCAGGCGATGTGAAGGAGCGACTTCAGTCGCGAAGCAATCTGCGATGCAGTCGCAGATTGGGCCGTTTAACCTCCAAGCCGCAACTTGTATCGTGACCGAGGGGAACCTCCAAAAAAACTTTCATCGAAGTCGCCATTCCGGCGAAGGTCGGAATCTGCCGACTTCAGCTCCATCGGAGTCAAGTCACTGGGTCACGGCCTGCGCCGGGACGACGGATAGGATCGGTTTTTAGAGGTTCCCTGAAACTGCTCCTGCATGGAGTCCCCTTTACACGCGACGCAATCGACCGTCTACTTGAGCGATGGCCCACACTCCCGCCCCGTCCTACTACCGCTCCACCGCGAACGCCTACGAAGCGTTCGCGCCGTTGCGGGAACGGCGGGAGGCCCGCGTCGTGATTGTGGGCGGCGGGTTTGCCGGTTTGCATGCGGCGCTGAGCCTAGCCGAACGCGGTGTGCGCGATGTCGTGTTGCTGGAGCGCGAGCAGATCGGGTTTGGTGCATCCGGACGTAACGGTGGTTTTGTGTTTGCCGGATATTCGCTGGGCGAACAGGCGCTGCTCGATGCCCAGGGCGGCGAAACGGCACGAGCGATGTTCGCTCGCACCACCGATGCTGTCGAGCGCATACGTCAGTTGACCACGCGCTATGCCATCCGTTGCGATGTGGTGGACGACGGTGTGCTATGGGCGAACTGGTTTCGCGACCCCAACGTATTGCGGCAACGCCAACAATTGCTGGCCGAGCATTACGGCGTGGACTGGGAATGGGTGCCGCGATCGCAACTACGCGAGTTGATACGCAGCGAGCGTTATTTCGACGGTCTTTACGAGCGCAATGCGTTGCATCTGCACCCTTTGAATTTTGCCATCGGCCTGGCTGGGGCGGCGAGCGGGCAAGGTGTGGCGATTCATGAAAATACCGATGCCTGGCGTGTGCGCCGCGAAGGCCATGCGTGGCGTGTCAGCACGGCGCACGGCGAAATACTTGCCGAGCAGGTGGTCATGGCTTGCGGCGGTTACCTCGGTGGCTTGCAGCGCCAGATCGATCGGGCCATCCTGCCGATTGCCACATATGTGATGGTGACCGAGCCCCTGGGCGATCGCCTGTTTGATCTGCTGCGCAGTCGCGCTGCGATCTACGACACCCGTTTTGCTTTTGACTATTACCGGCCGCTCAATGACACGCGTCTACTCTGGGGTGGGCGCATTTCGGTGCGTGATCGCTCGGCGCGCGCCGTCCAACGTCTTCTGATGAACGACATGTTGCGTGTATTTCCGTCGCTCAAGGGCGTGCGCGTCGAACACGCATGGTCGGGCCTGATGAGCTATGCGCGACATCAGATGCCGCAGATTGGTACACGTGGCGACGGACTGTGGTGGGCGCAGGCATTCGGTGGGCATGGTCTAGCTCCCACATGCGCGGCTGGCGAACTGCTTGCCTCGGCCATCGCGCAGGGTAGCGATGCGTGGAAACCGTTTGCCAGTTATGGCCTGGACCATGCGCATCGCCCGATCGGTTACCTCGCCGCGCAAGCCAGCTACTGGTGGCAGCAGGGCAAGGATTGGTTCAAGACGAGGTTGGAAGGATGAATGACCTAGTAGTTGAAGATGTTCACGCCATCGGTTGGGATGACTTCCAGAAAGTCCTGATCGTTGCCGGCACCGTGGTGCGCGTGGAGCCGTTCCCCGAGGCGCGTCGACCAGCCTGGAAAGTATGGGTGGATTTTGGGCCCTATGGCGAAAAGAAAACCAGCGCGCAGATTGCACACCTGTATCAACCGCAGCACCTGATCGGCAGGCAGATCGTGGGCATACTCAATTTCCCGGAAAAGCAGATCGGGCCGTTTCGTTCACAGTTCCTGCTGACCGGGTTTCACACCGACGAAGGCGTGGTCGTGACCACGGTCGAGCGCCCGGTGCCCAATGGAGCGCGCATGGCGTGAGGGTTCGGCATAAGAGGGAGCCGGGCACTGGCGCGCCTGTACGAGCCGTTATCCCAGGCTCTTTCCGCCGAGCTTACGGCCATGAGCCGGCGCACCTTGACCGGCGATTTTGTCAACAGTGCATCATCGATCGACCCGGCTGCGTATAGCAGGTATTTCCATCTCGATGACGTGGCGCAGTCGTCACCAGCGCAGCATGATCTTGCCGATGTGCGAACTGCTTTCCATCAGCGCATGCGCCTTGGCGGCATCGGCAGCAGGAAACACCTTGTCGATGACCGGGCGTACCTGGCCGGCTTCGATCAAGGGCCATACCTTGTCGTGCAAGGCGCGTGCAATCGCCGCCTTGAACGCAACCGGGCGCGGCCGCAGGGTGGAGCCCGTGACAGTGATACGGCGTCGCATCAGCTTGCCCATGTCCAGTGTGGCTTTATGGCCTCCCAAGGTGGCGATGACCACCAGTCGACCGTCCTCGGCCAGGCATTCAAGTTCACGCGACACATAGTCGCCGGCTACCATGTCCAGGACCACATCGACGCCGCGCCCGTCGGTGTGCTCGCGGATGACTTCCACGAAATCGGCAGTCTTGTAGTTGATCGCTACCTGGGCGCCCGCTGATCGGCAGGCCTCGCACTTGGCATCGCTGCCGGCTGTGGCGAAGACGCGATGACCGAACGCGTGCGCCAACTGGATCGCGGCCATGCCGATGCCGCTGGAGCCTCCCTGCACCAACAGGCTCTCCTGCGCACCACCTTCGCCTTGCCCCAGGCGCCCTCGGTCAAAGACGTTGCTCCATACGGTGAAATAGTTTTCCGGTAGCGACGCGGCCTGTTCCAGGCTCAACCCACGCGGTACCGGCAAACATTGCAGCAGGGGAGCGGTGGCATAGCTGGCATAGCCGCCACCGGCAAGCAGGGCACACACTTCGTCGCCGATGCGCAACCCAAAGGGGTTGTCGCCGCCCAGGTCGCCCTCGACCAATCTGCCGGCCACCTCCAGGCCCGGTAGCGACGAGGTCCCGGGAGGCGGCGGGTAGGCGCCCTGGCGCTGGAAGATGTCCGGGCGATTGACGCCCGATGCCCTTACCTCGATCAAGACCTCGCCTGGCCCAGGCGACGGGCGCGCGAGCGTGACCTGGCGCAGGTTTTCCGGGGGGCCCGGCTGGGCGATATCGATGGCTTGCATGGTCGACATGGGATCTTCAGCACACAGAGGGACGCGTTCGCGCATGATAAGGTCTGTGATCGTGGTAGTGCCGTGCAAGGACGGCACCGCTGGTATCGCACGATGGCCGGGGGATGCCGGCCTGAAGGACGCAATCGCCATGCCCTGACCGGGCGTGTCAAGGACGGAGGACCAAGCGTGAAACGACGCTATATCGCCGTGTTTTGCCTTTGGCTGGGTTTATTCGACCTCACGCCGGGCAATGCCCGGGAGCCTGTACCGGCATCGCCAACTGAGCCCTTGCCGCTGACGTCCGCCGAACGGGCTTATCTACGTTCGTTGCCAACGCTCAACGTCGCGGTGGACAAAAGCTTCCGCCCGTTCACTGTGGTCGATGCAAGCGGGCATGTCCAAGGTCTGGCGATCGATTATCTGCATGAGATCGCTGATCGACTCGGTCTGCGTCTCAATTTCGTTCCAGCGCAGGACTGGAACGAAACCATGGGCTTGATCCGTGAACGGCGCGTGGATCTGCTAGGCACGATGGTGCCCGGTGGTATCGCCGATCGATACATGAAATCTTCCCAGCCCTACGTCAGCTTTCCCTTGATGATCGTCTTGCGCGAGCGTCATCCGTCCACCGCCGGATTGGATGACCTGCTAGGCAGGACGATTCTCGCCAATCCCCAGCGGTCCGCCGATGCCAGTGCGCTGACGCGGTTGCTTGATTACCGCTTATTACCGGTGTCTTCCGTCGAAGTGGCCATGAAGCGCCTGGCTGCGGGAGAGGGTGACGCCATGCTGGGTAACCTGGCATCGGTGGATGATCTGCTGAGTCGCCATTATTTTGGTGTCCTGCGCGTGGTGGCGCCTACTGGTGTTGACGAGCCGCTGGCCGTGGGCGTGCGCCCCGGTCTGGAGCCCTTGCGACCGTTGCTCGATCGCGCCATAACCGCGATAACGCCACGCGAACATGCGGCCATTCGTAATGCATGGTTTTCATCGCGTTACAGCTTTGGCACCAGCCTGGGCACGCTTTTGCTGCAACTGTTGCCCTTGCTGCTGGCGGGCGCCGTGGCAATGCTGGCATTGACGTACGCGTACTTGAAGCTTCGACGGGAAATGCGTCTGCGCCAACTATCGGAGAGAATGCTTGCCGATGTTGCTGCCAACCTGCCAGCGGTGGTCTACAAACTGAAAATGTGGCCCGATGGCACGCGCCGTTTCATTTTCGTCGGTGGCGATCCTGCGCCTTTGATGGGATTGAACACGGAAGAGATCCTCGCGGACAAGTCGGTCGTGTTGAACACCGTGCACGCAGAGGATCGCGCCATGTTGCTCGATGCGTTGCACGAATCGGCACGCGAAATGACGCCTTTGCGAGTGGAACTGCGAGCCAATGTTGCCGGGCGCATTCGCTTCATCCATTCGCAGGCCCGGCCACGCAAGGGGGAGGACGGCTGCATTTACTGGAGCGGCTTCTGGAGCGATGTCACCCTGGAGCATGAACAGGCACAAGCCTTGGCACATGCGCGTGACGCGGCCGAGCAAGCTACCCAGGCAAAATCGCAATTCCTGGCGAGCATGAGCCATGAAATCCGCACCCCCATGAACGGGGTTATCGGTATGCTCGATGTGCTGGCCCAGACAACGCTGACCTCACAGCAACGGCAGATGGTCAGCGTGATGAGCGATTCAGCCGAATCGTTGCTGCGCATCGTCAACGATATCCTCGACTTTTCAAGGGTCGAATCGGGTGAGTTGGTGGTCGCCGAAACACCCATGGACGTCCGACGACTGGTCGACGCGGTAGCGGCCATCATGGCGTCCTCGTCACAGGCCAAAGGCTTGTCGCTGCAAATCCGGGTAAGCGATGACGTTCCTTCCAGCGTTGTCGGCGACGACGGCCGGTTGCGGCAGATCCTGCTGAATCTGTTGAGTAATGCAGTCAAGTTCACCCAGGCGGGCACCGTCAGTCTCGATGTCGATGTGCTTCGGCACGAACCGTCGGCGCAATGGTTGAGTTATTGCGTGAAAGACACCGGAATAGGCATCGCAACCTGTGTACAGGAGCAGATTTTTGAACCATTCGTGCAGGGCGACCCTTCCACCACTCGATATTTTGGCGGTAGTGGCTTGGGTCTGACGATCTGTCGGCACCTGGCCCAATTGATGGGAGGCCACATCTCACTGGAGAGCAAGCTGGCTCATGGCACCAGCGTGCGTGTGATCCTGCCCATGAAGTTGCCTCCAACGGATGCCACTTCCACGGTCTGCCCGCCGTGTATCGCTACATCGGCCAGCGGCGTCCCTGCGTTGCCTTTTGACGCACCCGTGCCTGCGCCGACGGGCAGGGTGCTCGTCGTGGACGACCATCCGGCCAACCGCCAATTGCTATGCATGCAACTGGCCATGCTGGGCATGGACTGCCGCGAGGCGTCGAGCGGTCCTCAAGCGCTGGATATCCTTGCCGAGCGCTCCTTCGACATCGTGTTCACCGACTGCCATATGCCCGGCATGGACGGCTTTGAACTGGTGCGACACATTCGTGCGTTGCCCGAAGCGGTTGCCATGCGTGTGATTGCGGTCACCGCCGATGCCTATCCCGACACCGTCACGCGTTGCAAACAGTCGGGCATGGACCACTTCCTGGCCAAGCCCGTGCGCTTGCCTGACCTGGAGCATATGTTGGGAAGAAACGCACAGGATGCTGGCGAACCCAAGGCCGATGTCGTCGTTGATAGCGGCCGGCTGCGCAGATTGATGGGCACGGACAAGGCGATGCTATCTTTGCTTGATACTTGCATTGCCGAGACGGAGCGCAAGATGGCAGAGCTGCCGACCCTGCTCGCGGCCGCCGATCCGCAGGCGATGGCCGAGTGGCTGCATCACGTGCTTGGCGGTCTGATCCTCATCTTCGAACGCGAGTCGCTTGCCGATGCCTATGAGGTCGAGAACGCTTTGCACGATGCCCTCGACATTGGCATCGATATCAACCACGCGATGGTGTCGCGACTGGACCAACACGTCCGGGCCATGCGTCAGGCCGCCAGTGTCTTGCGTCGCTGAAAAAAAGGCGGCGCCGTAGCGCCGCCGTTCTGCTTGCCTGCGGATCGATCGTTTAGACCGCTTCGAAGATGCCTGCCGCACCCATGCCGGTACCGATGCACATGGTGACCATGCCGTACTTTTTCTTATGGCGACGCATGCCATGCACCAAGGTGGCGGCACGGATCGCGCCGGTCGCGCCCAGCGGGTGACCCAGCGCGATGGCGCCGCCCAGCGGATTGACCTTGGAGGCATCCAGGCCCAGGTCCTTGATCACGGCCAGCGACTGCGCGGCAAAGGCTTCGTTGAGTTCAATCCAGTCGATCTGGTCCTGCGTCAGGCCGGCCTGCTTGAGCACCTTCGGGATGGCTTCCTTCGGACCGATACCCATGATGTCAGGCTTCACTCCGGCCACGGCATAGCTGACGAAGCGAGCCAGCGGTTGCAGGTTGTACTTCTTGATCGCCGCTTCGCTGGCCAGCAGCAGCGCACCGGCGCCGTCGGAGGTCTGCGAAGAGTTGCCCGCCGTCACCGAACCGCCGAACTGACCGTTGCGGAACACCGGCTTGAGCTTGCCAAGTACTTCAACCGTGCTGCCCGGACGTGGGCCTTCATCCGTATCGATGACGCGGCTATCAGTCTTGATGCCGCGAGTCTTGAGATCGGGGTAACGATCGTCAAGGGTGAAAGGGGTGATTTCGTCCTTGAATTCACCCGCCTTGATCGCTGCCAGCGCCTTGTCATGGCTGAGCGCAGAAAACGTATCCTGTTCCTCGCGGCTGACCTTCCACTGCTTGGCCACGTTTTCGGCGGTAATGCCCATGCCATAGGCGATGCCGATGTTTTCGTCCTGGAAGATCGCCGGATTCATGGCGACCTTGTGGCCCATCATCGGCACCATGCTCATGCTCTCGGTGCCGCCGGCGATCATCAGTTCGGCCTCGCCCAGGCGAATGCGATCGGCAGCCATGGCGATGGCCTGCACACCGGAAGAGCAAAAACGATTGACCGTCACGCCCGGTACGGTGTCCGGCAGGCCGGCCAGAAGCACGCCGATGCGTGCCACGTTCATGCCTTGCTCGGCTTCCGGCATGGCGCAGCCGATGATGGCATCGCCGATCTCATGCGGATCGATGCCCGGTGCCTGCGCCATCACGGCGCGGATCACGTGGGCCAGCATGTCGTCGGGACGGGTGTTGCGAAACACGCCGCGCGGCGCCTTGCCGACCGGTGTACGGGTGGCGGCGACGATGTAGGCGTCCTGGATTTGCTTGCTCATGGAAAGCTCCAAAGAATCGTTGAAGGAGATAGTGGGGAAAGAGCGGGAAGCGAGGGGCGCGAAGCGCGCTGTTCTCTCACTTCCCATTCCGCGCGACTGGCGCGCTCACTAGTTCCTCAGGGGTTTGCCGGTAGTCATCGTGTGGGCAATGCGGGCCTGCGTCTTCTCCGTCTGCGCCAGCTCCACGAAGTGCTTGCGCTCCAGTTCGAGCAGCCATTCTTCGTCTACCTGCGAACCGCGTTCGACATTGCCGCCACACAGCGTATCGGCGATGCGCGAGGCGATCTCCACGTCATGCTCGGAGGCGAAGTAGCCCGCTTGCAGGTTGGCCAGCGAGGCCTTGAACGTGGCGGTGCCGACGTCGCCCGCGACCGGAATCGCGCGCTGCGGCAGCGGCGGACGATAGCCCGCTTCAGCCAGCGACTGCGCGACTTTCTTGGCCACATACAACAGCTCATAGGCGTTGAACACCACCACATCGCTGTCGCGCATCAGGCCCATCTGCTTGGCTTCCAGCGCGCTGCCGGCCACCTTGGCCATGGCCACCGTCTCGAACACCTTCTTCAGTGCTTCGAACGGGTCGCCCGGATTCTGCTGGGCTGCACGCACAGCCAGTTCATGCAGGCCACCGCCGGCAGGCAACAGGCCCACGCCCGCCTCGACCAGGCCGATGTAGCTTTCCAGGGCTGCCACGGTGCGGGCCGAGTGCATCTGGAATTCGCAACCGCCACCCAGGGCCAGGCCGCGCACGGCCGACACCACCGGTACCAGCGAGTGCTTGATGCGCATGCTGGTGCGCTGGAAGTTGGCGACCATCTTGTCGAAGTCGTCGATCTTGCCCGCCTGCAACAGGCCCAGCGCACCCTTGAGATCCGCGCCAGCCGAGAACGGCTCGCCGGTCTGCCAGATCACCACGGCCTTGAGCTTTTCCTCGGCAATACCCACGGCGTGCTGGATACCATCGAGCACGAAATCGTTGACCGTGTTCATCTTGGTCTTGAACGAGATGATGCCGACGTTGTCGTCGCCCAGCGTCCACAGGCGAACACCCTCGTTTTCCCACACGGTCGTGCCCTGGTCGAACTTCTCGCCCAGGATCGGATCGGGGAACAATTGGCGCTGATAGACCGGATGCTGCGAGCGCGGCTTGTCGCTATTGGAAGCGGCCGAGAACGAACCGCTCTTGCCATGCACGCCCTGGCGGCCATCGGTGACCCACTTGGGCAGCGGCGCCTTGCTCATGGTCTTGCCGGCGGCGATGTCTTCCTCGATCCACTGCGCTACCTGCTGCCAGCCAGCGGCCTGCCAGGTCTCGAACGGGCCGAGCTTCCAGCCGTAGCCCCAACGGATGGCGAAATCGACATCACGCGCGGTATCGGCGATGTCGGCCAAGTGATAGGCGGTGTAGTGGAACAGGTCGCGGAAGGTTGCCCACAGGAACTGCGCCTGCACGTCGCTGGACGCACGCAGTTTGCCGAATTTCTCGGCCGGGTCCTTGATGGCCAGGATCGCGGCCACTTCGTCGGAAGCTTTCTGTTCGGAGGGGCGATAATCCTTCTTCGCCACATCAAGCACCACGATGTCCTTGCCGGCCTTGCGGTAGAAGCCGGCACCCGTTTTCTGACCCAGCGCGCCCTGGTCGATCAACGCCTGCAACCATGTGGGCGCCTTGAAGTATTCGTGCCACGGATCGTCGGCCAGCGTATCGGCCATGGTTTTGATCACGTGCGCCATGGTGTCCAGGCCCACCACGTCCGCCGTGCGGTACGTGGCACTCTTGGGACGGCCCACGGCCGGACCGGTCAGTGCATCGACGGTGTCGAAGCCGAGCTTGAACTGTTCGGTGTGGTACATCGTCGACAGCATCGAGAACACACCGATGCGGTTGCCGATGAAGTTAGGCGTGTCCTTGGCAATCACCACGCCCTTGCCGACGGTCGTGGTCAAGAAGGCCTCCAGGCCGTCGAGCACGTTCTTGTCGGTAAGGCGCGTCGGGATCAGCTCCACCAGGTGCATGTAGCGCGGCGGATTGAAGAAATGCACGCCGCTGAAACGATGGCGCATGTCTTCGGGCAGCGCTTGAGCCAAGCCATTGATCGACAGGCCCGAGGTGTTGGAGGCGATGATGGCGGTCTTGGAAAGGTGTGAAGCGATCTTCTTGTATAGATCCAGCTTCCAGTCCATGCGTTCGGCGATCGCCTCGATCACCAGGTCCACGTCCTTGAGATGGTCCATGTCCTCGTCATAGTTGGCCGGAATGATCGCGGCGGCGATGTTCTTCTCGGCCAGCGGGGCAGGGGACAGCTTCTTCAGGTTCTCGATGGCCTTCAGCGCGATCCCACTCTTGGGGCCTTCCTTGGCAGGGAGGTCGAACAGGACAGTTTCGACACCGGCGTTGGTCAGGTGCGCGGCGATCTGCGCGCCCATGACACCGGCGCCGAGTACCGCGGCCTTGCGGATACGTAGAGGTGTTGCAGTCATTGGTATCTCCGACGAAGTACGGACACGAAAGGTGCTGACGTAAAGCTGATGAAGCGCGCGGATCCTCAGGGATGACTGAGGCCCGCGGCGGAAAAGCGGATGAGATGCGCGGCCGTCTGCTCGCGATGCACCGTCTCGGTGACATCGCTCTTGCGCTGGATCATGCCGAAGCCCGACATGGCGTGGGTCAGTGCGCCGGAGACCAGGTCGATGCGCCAGTAGAGCTCTTCCTTGCTCAAGTGCGGTAGCAGGCGTGCGAATTCGGCCGTGAACTGACGCATCACGTGGCCGTAATTATCCGACAGGAACTTGCGCAGGGTGTCGTCATGCTCGGCAAAAGCTCGCGCCAGCACGCGCATGAACAGCGTGCCGCTGCCGTCATGTGACAGTTCCAGGGCTGGCTTGATAAACGCGGCGAGCACATCGTCCAGCGTAGTCTCCGGCTGGCCGGCAATACGCGCCAGCGCCTTGAGGCGGCGACTGTTGAGCTCGTCAAGGCGGCGGCGGAAAACCTCCTCCACCAGGCGGTCCTTCGAGCCGAAGTGATAGTTGACCGCTGCCAGATTGACGCCGGCGGCAGCGGTGAGTTGGCGCAGCGAAGCGCCCTCGAATCCGTGCCTGGCAAACAACACTTCGGCGGCACTGAGGATGCGTTCTTTCGTCGATTGCTGTGAGGTTTGCACGTTCGGGCCTGGGCAGTAGGTATCAAACGATCGTTTGAGAATACCTCGCTCGAACGCTTCCGTCAAACGTTTGTTTTAGACGCGGATGACGTACTTGGCACGGCGGATGTGTTCAACTTGCGAAATAGCTAGAATCTGTCAGACTTTCCCGTGCTAAATCCTCATTTCATGACGGATTTGGTCAAATTTGCCGACCGGGGGGTCGGCAATGCCCCAACACAAAACCTAGACATCCTGTCCCCGGAGCAGATCGACATGGCGCTGGAGCGCACCCTTTCCATTATCAAGCCCGACGCTGTTGCCAAGAACGTGATCGGCGAAATCTATGCCCGCTTCGAGAAGGCTGGCCTGAAGGTCGTAGCCGCCAAGATGAAGCATCTGTCGCGCAAGGAGGCCGAAGGCTTCTACGCCGTGCATCGTGAGCGTCCCTTCTTCAATGCGCTGGTCGAATTCATGATCTCCGGCCCGGTGATGATCCAGGCGCTGGAAGGCGACAACGCCATCCTGAAGAACCGCGAGCTGATGGGCGCGACCAATCCGAAGGATGCAGCGCCGGGCACCATCCGCGCCGACTTCGCCGATTCGATCGACGCCAATGCCGTGCACGGTTCGGACGCGGCCGAGACGGCCAAGGTCGAAATTGCTTATTTCTTCGCCGAGACGGAAGTCTTTTCGCGCTGAGGTCGTCGTGTTGTGAGCCAGGCTGAAGTAACCACCACCACCGACAAGGTCAACCTGCTCGATTTCGATCGACAGGGCTTACGTGACTTTTTCGCCAACATCGGCGAAAAGCCGTACCGCGCCGACCAGGTCATGAAGTGGATCTACCACCGCCTGGAAGACAACTTCGAGAACATGACCGACGTAGGCAAGGCGCTTCGAGCCAAGCTCGAGGCGTCGTGCTACATCGGCCCACCCAAGACCTTGTTCGACAAGGGCGCGGCCGATGGTACCCACAAGTGGTTGTTGGGCATGGATGGCGGCAACGCCATCGAGGCGGTCTACATCCCGGAGCCGACCCGCGGCACGCTGTGCGTGTCCTCGCAGGTAGGCTGCGGCCTGAACTGCCAGTTCTGCTCCACTGCCACGCAGGGCTTCAATCGCAACCTTGCCACGTCCGAGATCATCGGACAGATGTGGGTCGCGGCCAAATACCTGGGCAACGTCACGCACCAGAACCGTCGCATTACCAACGTGGTCATGATGGGCATGGGCGAACCGTTGCTCAACTTCGACAATGTGGTCAAGGCCATGAGCCTGATGCGCGATGACTTCGGATTCGGCCTGGCGTCCAAGCGCGTGACGCTGTCGACCGCCGGCATGGTGCCGATGATCGACAAGCTGTCCGAGGCCATCGATGTCTCGCTGGCAGTGTCGCTGCATGCGGCCAATGACGAGTTGCGCACCGAACTGGTACCGCTCAACAAGCGTTACCCGATCGCCGAACTGGTGGCCTCCTGCCAGCGCTGGCTGGCACGTAAGCCGCGCACCTCGATCACCTTCGAATACACCTTGATGAAGGGCATCAACGACCAGCCCGAGCATGCCCGCCAGCTGATCAAGCTGATGCGCCGCCTGCCCAACTGCAAGGTCAACCTGATCCCGTTCAATCCTTTCCCCGGCACGCGCTTCGAGCGGTCC
Organism: Dyella sp.; assembly: GCF_036384435.1. Lineage (GTDB taxonomy): Bacteria > Pseudomonadota > Gammaproteobacteria > Xanthomonadales > Rhodanobacteraceae > GSA-30. The sequence goes on from NZ_DASVMI010000080.1 coordinate 15,944, forward strand.
GATACCGACGTGATTCGCGCGTTCCAGACGCAGCTTCTCAATGCCGGCATCCTCACCATGCTGCGTCGCACGCGTGGCGACGACATCGATGCCGCTTGCGGACAGCTCAAGGGACAGGTTCTCGATCGCACGCGTCGTCAATCGGAATTTCGCAAGCGTCTTGAAGATGGAGCGGCCCATGCGGCTTGAGCGTGTTGCCCTGATGGCCGCACTGGCCTTGATGATGGCCGGTTGTGTCACGGAACGTCCGGATACGCCGGAGAGTCGCCTGCGCGAGCCAAAGGGCAGCAAGAATCAGGATTCGGCACGTGTCTTCACCGAGCTGGGTCAGCACTATCTGCAAACCAATGATCTACAGGGTGCCTTGACGCAGTTCAACAAGGCACTCAAGTACGACGAAAAATACGAGCCGGCACAGACGTTGATCGCCGCGACCTACGAGCGCATCCATGACACGGCCAATGCCGAGTTGCATTACCGCAAGGCGCAAGGCATCGATCCGGCGCGCGGCGGTCCGAACAACAACCTTGGCGCGTTCCTGTGTCGTACCGGGCGTACCGCCGAGGGGCTGCCGTATTTCCAGAAGGCTGTCGCCGACCCGTTCAACCAGGCGCCCTCGGTGGCCTGGATCAATGCCGGTACCTGCCACATCACGGCGGGTGATCCCGCCGCCGCGGAGGAAGATTTCCGCAAGGCGTTGACCGTTGATCCGAACAATGGCGAGGCGCTTTATCAGCTCGCCAATATGCTTTACCAGCGTAACGATGCGTTCCGCGCCAGCGCCTTCATGCAGCGCTACGATGCCCTGGGCCAAGCAAGCCCCCAGGCATTGAAGCTCGGCTTCGACATCGAAACCCGCCTGGGCGACAAGGATGCCGCCCTCAATTACCGTCGGCGATTGCAGTCCCAGTTCCCGGAGTCGGAACAGGCGCGTGCCCTCGATATCACCGCTAGCCCATGACCTCCAAACAGTCACAACCGGCCGAAAACGAAGATCGCGGCACTGAGCTGTTCAATGCTTCCGCCCAGGCCATGGAAACCTCGTCGCCTGGCGCGACGTCCCAGTTCGGCGCACGCCTGCGCGCGGCTCGTGAGGCGCGGGGCCTGAGCGTGGAACATTGTGGTCAGACCTTGCGCCTGCCCATTCGTGTGCTGCGCCAGCTTGAAGGCGGCGACTACAGCGGCATCGATTACCAGGTCTACCTGACCAGCTACCTGGCCAAGTACGGGCGCTTCCTCGGCGTTGATGAGGCCACGATCCAGGCTGAACTTGAACGCCTCAAGCCCACCCAGGCGCAGCCTGCGCTGGTGGCCACCGGCGGCATTTCCCATTCGCGATACCTGCTGGAAAACTACCTGCGTGCCGCAACCTACGTGGTGTTGACCGGCGTAATTGCCGTGCCCGCCATCTGGCTGGGCATGCGCGGCGCGTTCGATCGCGACATCAGTCATCTGGCGCCGCTCGATGCCTCGCCCGTAGCGCAGCAGGAGCCGCTAGCTCCGGCATCCTCAACCAGTGCCCTGGCAGCCCATCTGCCCGCAGACAGTAGTTCGGCGGCACTGGCTGCCACCGAGTCGGCGCCGGCTTCTACGGTGCCGCAAGTGCAGTCTCCCCGCCAGGATGACCAACAGCCCTTGCTGGCTTCCATGGCGCCATTCCCCAACCTGGGTAGCGGCGATAACGCAGCCAAGCCGGTCATCAGCGCACCACAGGTAACCGGGTCCGGAGCACATAGCTTGGTATTGAATGTACCCAACGACAGCTGGGTGAATATCACGCGCAAGGACGGTTCACGCCTGGAGTTCAGCTTGCTGCGCGCAGGCACCAGCAAAACCTACCAGAGCGACCAGCCGCTCGATGTACTTATCGGCAACGCCAATGGCGCCCAGGTCACTCTCGACGGCCAGCCGGTGGCGCTGGAGAGCTTCCGACGGGCCAACGTGGCGCATTTCCACATGGATGTACAGGACGGCAAGGCCGCCGCGACTTCCGCTCCAGCCAGCCTCTGAGTCACTGGCCCAGCCTCCCCCGGTCTACGCGGCCGGGGGCAAGTTAAGTTATGCTTGGGCATTGTCCTTTCGTCGGCTCATGGCCGGACGAGATCCGGCCTTCCCCTCATGGGCGCCGCCTGTCGGCGCGTACCCTGCGTGGGCCCCTTCAACGGTGAATTTTCAGCATGGCATTTGAAGCGTACGACGATTACGAACAAAGCGAACGCGTACAGAAGTGGCTGCGTCAGAACGGCCTTTCGATCATCGTCGGTGTAGCGATCGGCCTGGTTGGCATCTTCGGCTGGCAACAGTGGAAGAGCCATCGCCAGGGCCATGAAGGGCAGGCGGCCGAGATTTACCAGCAAGCCCAGACGGCTGCGCTGACCGGCAAGCCTGATCTGGCCGAAACGCTCACGGACACCCTGCTCAAGGATTATTCCGATACGGCCTATGCCAGCTTTGCTGCCAGCGAACGTGCCCAGCGGCAGGTCACCGCCAAGCAATTGGACAAAGCCCTGGTGTCGCTGGCAGAGGCCGAGAAATATGCTCCCGACGCCGAACTCAAGGCGCTGATGCAGTACCGCACCGCGCAGGTACAGCTGGCGATGGGCAAGGCGGACGATGCGCTGGCAACCTTGGGCAAGATGCCGCCCAAGAGCTACGAAAGCATCAGCCAGGAACTACGCGGCGACGCGCAGGTCAAGCTTGGTCATCCCGAGGAGGCTCTCAAGGCCTACGAAGCTGCCAAGGCGGCGATGGGTGACAACGCGCCACAGGGCGGTGCCTTGTTGCAGAACAAAATCGATGATCTGGCCGTGGCCGGAAAGCAGGGTGCATGAACCGTCGTTTATTGCTGATCGCGCTGACCTCGCTGGTGGCGCTTGCTGGTTGCCACTCGTTCAAGAAAGAGAACGTCCAGCCGCCGACCCCGCTGGAGAAGGGTTTCAAGCCGACCGTCCAGGTCAGCCGCCTGTGGCGTAACAGCGTCGGCAAGGGCGCTGGCGATAGCGGTGTGCGCCTGCGCCCGGCATATGCCGATGGCGTGCTCTACGCCGCCAGTGTCGACGGTCACCTGGCCGCATTCGATGCCCAGTCGGGCAAGACCCTGTGGAGCACCAGTTCGCGCCAGCACGGTTGGTTTGGTTGGGGCGACAAGAAGCGCAAGGACACCTATTTCGCCGGTGGCCCGGCCGCTTCCGGTGACCTGCTGGTGGTTGGCACGCTCGATGGTCATGTCTATGGCCTGAATGCGAAGGACGGCAGCGATCGTTGGACGGCCACGCTTAATTCCGAAGTGCTGTCTGCACCGATCATCGTCGGCAATCTTGTCGTGGTGCGCACGGGCGATGGCCGCGTCTACGGGTTTGATTCGAGCACCGGCGAGCGTCGCTGGGCTTACGATCAGAGCACCGTGCCGCTTCTGAGCCTGCGCGGCAATGGCCCGATGCTCGGTGCCAACGGCGTGGTGTTCTTCGGCAGCGACAGCGGCAAGCTGGTCGCGCTGCGCCTGGACAACGGCGACAAGCTGTGGGAGCAGTCGCTCGCCAGCGGTGAGGGCCGTACCGAAATCGATCGCCTCAGCGACGCCGATGGCGGCATCCTGCTGGACGGCAACACGCTTTACGGCGCTGCTTATCATGGCAACCTCGTCGCGGTGGATGGCCCCAGTGGCCGTCCGTTGTGGACGCGCCCCTTCTCCACCTTCACCTCGATCGACGTGCACGGCAATGCGCTTTACGGCGTGGACGACCAGTCGCAGGTGTGGAGCTTCGACAAGAGCGGCGGCTCCGACATGTGGAAGAACGACAAGCTCAAGTATCGCTGGCTGACCGCGCCGGCCGCGCAGAACGACTACGTGGTGGTTGGCGACCTGGAAGGCTATGTGCATTGGCTCCAGAGCGGTGATGGTGCGCTGGCCGGTCGCGAGCGCCTGTCCAAGAAGCCCATCCGTGCCCAGCCGCTGGTGGTTGGTGATGTGGTTTACGTCGAGGACGTGAAGGGCCGTATCGGCGCTTACCGTCTGGCCGGCCACTGATAAGGCCTGTGCCAAGCCATGTTGCCCGTCGTCGCCCTGGTCGGTCGTCCCAATGTCGGTAAATCGACCCTCTTCAACGCGTTGACGCGCAGCCGTGACGCCCTGGTGGCCGATATGCCGGGCGTCACACGCGATCGCCATTACGGCTTCTGCCGTCTTGGCGAAAAGCCTTTCGTGATCGTCGACACCGGTGGTCTTTCCGGCGACGAGCAGGGCCTGGATGGACTGACCGCACAGCAGGTGCGGCTGGCCATCGAGGAAGCCCATGTGCTCGTGTTCGTGGTGGATGCGCGCGATGGCCTGCTGCCGCAGGATCGCACCATCCTTGGTGAGCTTCGTCGCAGCGGCAAGCCGATCATTGCTGCCGTCAACAAAACGGACGGCCTGGATCTGCAAAATGCCATGGCGGAGTTTGCCGTCTTTGGCATCGCCAATACCTTGCCGCTGTCGGCTGCGCACAACCGTGGCACGGAAGAACTCATCGCCGTGGTGCAGCCCTTGCTGCCCCCCGATGCGGAGGAAGTGATCTCCGCCACAGACGACAGCATCCGCGTGGCCATCGTAGGCCGCCCGAATGCTGGCAAGTCCACCCTGATCAACCGCCTGCTTGGCGAAGATCGCCTGATCGTTTCGGATGTTGCCGGTACCACGCGCGATCCGATCCGCGTGCCGCTGGAGCGTGACGGCAAGCGTTATACCTTGATCGACACCGCCGGTGTGCGCCGCAAGGCGCGCGTGGAAGAGGCGGTGGAGAAATTCAGCGTCATCAAGACGCTGCAATCGATGGCCGCCGCGCAGGTCGTAGTCGTGCTGGTCGACGCACGCGAGAACCTGGCCGACCAGGATCTCACGCTCATCGGCCATGCCGTCGACGAGGGCAGGGCGCTGGTCATCGCCGTCAACAAATGGGACGGCCTGGATGCCTACCAGCGCGAGCAATGTGAGCGCGCGCTTGAACGTCGCTTGCAGTTCGTCGACTGGTCCAAGCGTGTGTTCATTTCGGCCCTGCATGGCTCGGGCCTGCGCGAGCTGATGCGCGCTGTAGTGCGCGCGCATACGGCAGCCACGCGTGAGCTGGGTTCATCTGAACTCACTCGCACCCTGGAGCGCGCCTACGAAGGCTATCAGCCCCCGCTGGTGCGTGGTCACGCCCCCAAGCTGCGCTTCGCCCATCCTGGCGGCAGCAATCCGCCGACCATCGTCATCCACGGCAGCCGCACCAAGCATATTGCGCCGGCTTATCGGCGTTACCTGGAAAACTTCTTTCGCCAGCGTTTCAAGCTGGAAGGCACGCCGGTTCGCATCGACTTCCGCGATGGCGATAATCCTTACGCCGGCAAGAAGAACGTACTGACCGAAGGCCAGCTACGTAAGCGTCAGCGCATGATTCGCGAGATGAAGCGGCGCAAGTAGTCATCGCCGCAATACCCATCGCCGGTGGGAGCCATGTCAGTCGCGAAGCGGTCGCCGCTTGCAGGTTTCAAAGCCCCTGGCGGCCAATGAATCGTGATTTGAGGGCTTTGTGTGGCGTGCGGCGCCCTCACGCTGTACCCGGCAGGCGTAAACTAGGCGCCATGACCACCCCCCTCAATCGCGAAAGCTGGCTTGCAACCTTGCGCCAGCAGGTCGAAGAAATCCCCCCCGTTGAAGCCCTCGCGCGTCAGGCCCGGGGCGCCCTGCTGATCGATGTGCGCGAAGACGACGAGCGTGCCACCGGGCTCGCTACCGGCGCGCTCGGCATCTCGCGTGGCTTCCTTGAACTGCGTATCGAGCAACAAGAGCCCAGCCGAGATCGCCAGGTGCTGCTGATGTGCGGCAGCGGCCAGCGTTCTCTGCTGGCCGCCGAGGCACTGCAACGCATGGGCTATACCCAGGTGGCCTCCGTTGCCGGTGGCTTCGGACGCTGGAAGACCGAGGGCTTGCCCGTCAGTGCCGGCACACTCGATACCGACGCAGCCGAGCGCTACGCGCGCCAGTTGCGCTTGCCACAAGTCGGCCAGGCCGGCCAGGCCAAGCTCGGGCAGGCCAAGGTGGCGTTGTTAGGTGCAGGTGGCCTGGGTGCGCCTGCCGCGCTCTATCTGGCTGCCGCCGGCATCGGCCAACTCACCTTGATCGATGACGATCGCGTTGAACGTTCTAACCTGCACCGGCAGGTGGTGCACGCCGATGCGCGCGTGGGCATGCTCAAGACCGAATCAGCCAGGATGGCCTTGAATGCTCTCAATCCGCGTATCAACGTAGTGCCGTATAGCGAGCGTTTGCAGGCGCACAACGTAGAACGTCTGCTGCAAGGCCATGACCTGGTCGTCGATGGCTCCGACAATTTTCCCGCGCGCTATCTCATTGCCGCCGCCGTGCAACGCCTGCGTCTGCCGATGATCTATGGCGCGGTGGAACGCTTTACCGGACAGGTCAGCGTGTTCGATCCACGGCGCGTCGACTCGCCATGTTATCGCTGCCTGTTTCCTGAGCCCCCCGCCGCTGCCGATGCCCCCAATTGCAGTGAAGCGGGTGTTCTTGGTGTGCTACCTGGCATCGTGGGCCTGCTGCAAGCCACCGAAGCACTCAAGCTGATCCTCGGCATCGGCGAACCGCTGGTCGGTCGCCTGCTGTCTTTCGACACACTCGGCATGCGTTTTCGCGAAACCCGCTTGCCACGCGATCCGCAATGCCCTGGTTGCGGCCCGCAAGCCCAGTTCACCGGATACGAAGACATCGTGCAGTGGTGCGCGGCAGCCGGTTGATGGATCGACAGTCAATGCGGTTCACGTTTCAGCCGGCCAACTGCAGCATCGCCACCAGGCTCCGGGGCGCGTCGTTGCCAAAACAGATCTCCTGCAATGCATGGGCGTCCATCGCCTCGGCCGCGCTGCGCGCAAACAGCGCTCGTTCGTAGACCGTCAGGGCTGCCTCGATATCGCCAGGGTGGGTTGCGATCGCCTTGCCCAGCTGCGCGCCGTCGTACATCGCCAGATTCGCACCCTCGCCGGAAGGCAACATCAAATGCGCCGCGTCTCCCAACAAGGTGACGCCGGCCACGCGATCCCAGCGATGCTCCACCGGCAGCGTATGCAGCAAGCGTAAAGCCGGGGGTGTTTCGCCATCGGTGATCAAGGCACGCAACGCCGGTGCCCAGCCATCGAACTCCTTGGCAATGCGTGCGAGGGCTGTCGCCGCGTGCGAGAAATCGATATCGGCCATCCATGCCTGCGGTTTGCGCAGCGCTACATACGTGTGCAGCACGCCCCCGGGTTCGCGGTGCGCCATGATCCCCTTGCCGGGCATCGTTGCAGACAACGAGCCGCCACCCACCATGCGAGCCACCGCCGGATGCCGGTTGTCGCTGTCGAGCAGATAAGTTTCGACGAACGCCATGCCGGTGTAGACAGGCGTAGCCTTGGAAACCAGCGGGCGTACGCGCGACCATGCGCCATCGGCTCCGACCAGCAGTGACGCGCTTGCCTCGGAATCGTCGGCAAAACGCAGTGTGTGCCTACCATCGCCATGCGGCATCACGGCCGTGAGCTTGCAGCCCCAGCGAATGGCATTGACCGGGAGCGACTCGATCAGGACGCGGCGCAGTTCGCCGCGCGGGACCTCCGGACGGCCGCCATGTCCGTCATCGGGCTGGTCGAGCAGCACATGGCCCTGGCTATCGAGCACGCGCGTCGCCTGGCCGCCTGCGTGGATGATGCCCTGGAAGGCTTCGAACAGCCCCGCATCCTTCAACGCAAGCTGTCCGTTGTGCTCGTGAATATCGAGCATGCCGCCTTGAGAGCGTGCATCCGGGGACGCCTCCGCCTCGTACACCGTCGAGGCCACGCCATGGACGTGAAGCACTCGCGCCAGCATCAGCCCACCCAGGCCGGCACCCACAATGGCAATGGTTGGAGTCATCGGAGAGTTTCCCTGGCGAAGTTCGATGCGAATGGAACATCATTCCATTTAGCTTGGAACGCCGTTCCACGTGTGTCAAGATGCATGTATGGCTAACAGGACCGACAGTTCCCAGCGTCGCGGCGAGTCGCTTTCGCGCGACCGCATCATCGAAGCGTCTATCGAGATACTCGATACCGGCGGGGAGGGCGGTCTTACGTTTCGTGCCTTGTCCGAAAAGCTCGCCACCGGGCCCGGCGCTATCTATTGGCATGTGGCCAACAAGAATGATTTGTTGGTGGCTGCCTGCGATGTAATCGTGGCGCGCACGATGCAGGCGTGCATGGCAAAGGCCTCGCCGGAAGACACCATTCGTGCCATTGCCCTTGGCATGTTCGATGCCATGAATGCACATCCCTGGGTGGGGTCGGCGCTGGTGCAGGCATCGGGTCAACTGCCCGGCGTGCGTATTGTCGAAGGCCTCGGCCAGTCGCTGCGTGCATTGGGCGTGCCCGATGCCGCGCAATGGCCCACGGTCTCGGCCTTGCTTAACTATATTCTCGGTGTTGGTGGCCAGAACGCCGCCAATACGCAATTCGCTATCGCCCGGGGCCTGGAGCGATCCAGCTTTCTGCATGCGACATCCACGACGTGGTCGCAACTAGATGCCGATGCGTATCCCTTCACCCGCAGCATGGCCGCGCAATTACCCGCGCATGATGATCGTGCGGATTTCATGGCAGGTATCGAGATTTTTCTCAGCGGCGTGAAGAGCTCGGGTGCGCGATCACATTGAAGTCGCTCCTACGACAGAAGCGTGTGACTCTTCGGATTCAAGGCGATATCGTCCCATCGCACAAACTCCGTCTGTAGTTCTCTCGTCGATACGAAAAAACGCCGCGATTTGCGGCGTTTTTGCATCCAGTACTACAGCTTTTTGCCGCGATTTGTGGCATGTTCGGCGTGTCGCTCGTGCATCACTTCAAGACACGATCACGAGCGACACTGCGATGAGCAGGAAGCGCGGGCCGCATGGGCTGGTACCCCACACGACCCGCTAACCACAATCAACTTAACCACAGGAGTTGTTCATGGCTGACGCCGATGATACGGCACGCGCGAGCTCAAAACTTCCCATTGAGCTGACTTCTCTCTCCGATGAGCAATCACGGCCACCCAGCACGCTAGAAGATGTCATGCGTGGCTCCCTGGCGCTGGTTCGTACGCTGTCCTATTGCGTGGCCGCTCGCCATCCCTCGCCCAACCGGCCGCTACCTGCGAACTGGTATGAGGCGCATGGGCTTGTCGAGGGCCTTGCCGCTGCGCTGGAGATCCTGGACGAGAGAGCTGGGGCGCTACGCCAACAGATGATAAGGAGCCAAGCCACCTGATACGGCCAGGTGCACGAAGCAGAGAGCCGGGTGGGGCAGTCTTAAGGCCGCCTCACCCCTCTGAACCGTGCATGGCCTGTCAGGCGGCTTGGCCTCACCCATCGCCGGATGCGTGGCCCGATCACCTGGGCGAGGTGAGGTCGTCCGCCACCAGGCCATAGATCACGGCATCCTCCGCGTTGCCGTGCAGCACCACGCGTCGCCGTGCCACGCCCTCACGCTGCGCGCCCAACCGCTCGGCGCAACGTTGGCTGGCCAGATTGCCCGTGGCGGCCACGATTTCGATCCGGTTCAACACCAACGTCGCAAAGCCGAACGTTGCCACCGCGCGGGCAGCACGCGAGGCGTAGCCTTGGCCCGTCGCCGAGTCGCGTATCCAGTAGCCCAGATTGGCACGCCAGTCGCGGCGATCGATCTGGTTCAGGCCGGCGCCGCCGACCAGCTGGTCCTGGGCATCGAATACCGCAAACGCATAGTGGTCGCCGTCGTCCCAGCCCTGCTGGCAAAACGCGATCCAGCGCAATGCCTCGTCCAGGTCGTAGTCGGCATGGCACCAGGGCAGCCAGCGACCGACACCGGCTTGCGACTGACGTACCGCCTCCCACAAGGCCGGGGCATAGGCCTGTTGCCAGGGCCTTAGCATCAGTGGTGGGGCATCGAGCGGTTCGGGAACGAGTTGGGGCTGAACGGGCATTGTCATCGCGTTTGTGCGGCCATCGGGTAGCCAGGATAATGTCGCGCTTTGCAGGCTAAGGAAAACCCCATGACCGCGCGCATCCTCGATGGCAAACGCATCGCCCAGGAACTGCTGGACCGCATCGGCAAGCGCGTGGCCGAGCGCCAGGCCAAGGGTCTGGACGCGCCGGGACTGGCCGTGGTGTTGGTAGGCACCGACGCCAGTTCGGCGGTCTATGTGCGCAACAAGCGCAAGGCCTGTCACCAGGTGGGTTTTCGTTCCTTCGACTACGACTTGCCGGCAAGCACCAGTCAGGACGACCTCTTCGCGCTGATCGATCGGCTGAACGCCGACCCGCAAGTGCATGGCATCCTGGTGCAGTCGCCATTGCCCGAACATATCGACGAAGACGCCCTGGTCGATCGCATCGATCCGGCCAAGGACGTGGACGGCTTCCAGGCCATCAATGTCGGCCGGCTGGCACTGCGTCGCTTTGGCCTGCGTCCGTGCACGCCCAAGGGCGTGATGACTTTGCTCGGCCACACCGATCGCCCGGTGCGCGGCCAGCATGCCGTGGTCGTGGGCGTTTCCAATCACGTCGGTCGTCCGCTGGCGCTGGAGCTGCTGATCGCCGGCTGCACCATCACCTGCTGCCACAAGTTCACGCAGGGGCTGGAGCAATTCGTGCGTCAGGCCGATATCGTCATCGTGGCGGTGGGCCGACCAGGCCTGGTCAAAGGCGAATGGATCAAGCCGGGCGCGGTGGTGATCGATGTGGGCATCAACCGTCTTGATGATGGCCGTCTCATTGGCGACGTGGCATTCGACACCGCCGCCGAACGCGCGAGCTGGATCACTCCCGTGCCGGGTGGCGTAGGCCCCATGACGGTGGCCACGCTGATGGAAAATACCCTGGAGGCAGCGGAGGCGAGGGCGGATTGACGCATCTCGCGCTTGATGGTGTGGCGCAGCATCGGGATGGCGCGTATAATCCTCTCTTTGCAGCGGGACTTTTCGCATGCGTATCCTCGCCGAGGCTCTCACCTACGACGACGTCTACCTCGTTCCGGCCCATTCGGCCGTCCTCCCTCGCGACGTAGACACTTCAACCCGTTTAACGCGTAGCCTTCGGCTGAACATCCCGATCGTTTCGGCGGCGATGGACACGGTCACCGAGGCTCGCCTTGCGATCACCATGGCGCAGAGCGGCGGCATCGGCATCATCCATAAGAACATGACCGCCGATCAGCAAGCCGCTGAAGTACGGCTGGTCAAGAAGTTCGAAGCCGGCGTCATTCGCAGCCCGATCACCGTGGGGCCCAACACGTCCATTCGCGAAGTGCTGCAACTGACCCGCGCCAACAATATCTCCGGCGTGCCGGTGGTCGATGGCGAAAAGCTCGTCGGCATCGTCACCAGTCGCGACCTGCGCTTCGAGCGCAAGCATGATGACCCGGTGCGCAACATCATGACGCGGCAAGAGAAGCTGGTCACCGTGCGCGAGGGCGCCGACCAGGACGAAGTGCTCCAGTTGCTGCACAAGCACCGCATCGAGAAGGTGCTGGTGGTCAACGACGATTTCCAATTGCGCGGCCTGATCACCGTCAAGGACATCCAGAAAGCCCGTGACAATCCCAATGCCGCCAAGGATCGCAACCAGCGCCTGGTGGTTGGCGCGGCGGTCGGCGTGGGTGGCGATACCGAACATCGCGTCGCCGCCCTGGTCGATGCCGGCGTGGATGTCATCGTGGTCGATACCGCGCACGGTCATTCGCAGGGCGTGATCGAGCGCGCCGGCTGGGTCAAGAAGCATTATCCGCAAGTGCAGGTCATTGCCGGCAACATCGTCACCGGTGAAGCCGCGCGCGCCTTGCTCGATGCGGGCGTGGACGCCGTCAAGGTCGGCGTCGGCCCGGGCTCCATCTGCACCACGCGCGTCGTTGCGGGTGTGGGCGTGCCGCAGATCACCGCGATCGATATGGTCGCCACAGCGCTGAAGGACGAAATCCCGCTGATCGCCGATGGCGGCATCCGCTACTCCGGCGACATCCCCAAGGCACTGGCCGCTGGCGCATCCACCGTGATGCTCGGTTCCATGTTCGCTGGCACCGAAGAATCGCCCGGTGAAGTGGAGCTCTTCCAGGGCCGTTCGTATAAGAGCTACCGCGGCATGGGTTCGCTTGGCGCGATGGCGCTTGGCTCCAAGGATCGCTACTTCCAGGATGAAGCCGACGCCGACAAGCTGGTTCCCGAAGGCATCGAAGGTCGCGTGCCGTACCGTGGCCCGCTGCGCAACATCATCCACCAGTTGATCGGCGGCTTGCGTGCCTCGATGGGCTACCTGGGCGCCGCCACCATCGACGACGTGCGCAACAACGCGCAATTCGTCAAGGTGACCTCCGCTGGCGTCACCGAAGCGCACCCGCATGATATCCAGATCACCAAGGAAGCGCCGAACTATCGGCTCAATTCCTGATGTTTGCGAGTCCCTGCACTCGGGAGCCGGGACTGGCAAAGCCATGACAAAACATCGGCGCGATCAATCGCGTCGATGCATCACGTTTTCCATGACGGGGCAGGGACCCGAGTCCCGAGTCCCGAGTCCCGAGTCCCGAGTCCCGATGACCACAAACATCCACACCGACAAGATCCTCATCCTCGATTTCGGCGCGCAGTACACCCAGCTCATCGCGCGCCGCATCCGCGAAATCGGTGTCTATTGCGAAATCTGGGCGTGGGATCACGATCCATCCGAGATCGCCCACTTCGGTGCCAAGGGCATCATTCTGTCCGGTGGCCCCGAATCGACCACCGTCGCCGGCGCACCCAAGGCGCCGCAGGAAGTCTTCGATGCAGGCCTGCCGATTCTGGGCATCTGCTACGGCATGCAGACCCTGGCCGCGCAGTTGGGTGGTGCGACCGAGGCGGCCGATGCGCGCGAATTCGGCCATGCCACCGTCGACATCGTCGCCGAGGACAGCCTGCTCAAGGGCCTTACCGATCATCCGGCCGACAAACCGGCGCTGGATGTGTGGATGAGCCACGGCGACCATGTCGCCATGGCGCCGCCCGGTTTCACTATCACCGGTCGCACCGACCGCGTGCCGGTGGCGACCATGTCCAACGAAGAAAAGCGTTGGTACGGTGTGCAGTTCCACCCGGAAGTCACGCACACCAAGCAGGGCGAGGCGCTGCTGCGTCGCTTCGTCGCCGACATCTGCGGCTGCCGTACCTTGTGGACCGCTGCCAACATCATCGAAGACCAGATCGCCCGCGTACGCGAACAGGTGGGTGACGATCAGGTATTGCTGGGCCTGTCCGGCGGCGTCGATTCCTCTGTGGTCGCCGCGCTCCTGCACCGTGCCATCGGCGACAAGCTCACTTGCGTGTTCGTCGACACCGGCCTGCTGCGCTGGCAGGAAGGCGACCAGGTCATGGCCACCATGGCCCAGCACATGGGCGTCAAGGTCATCCGCGTCAATGCTGCGCAGCGCTATTTCGATGCGCTCGCTGGCGTCAGCGATCCGGAAGCCAAGCGCAAGATCATCGGCGGCCTGTTCATCGAGATCTTCGACGAGGAATCGGCCAAGATCACCCAGGCCAGCGGCGGCCAGGTGAAGTGGCTGGCCCAGGGCACGATTTACCCCGATGTGATCGAGTCGGCCGGCAGCAAGACCGGCAAGGCGCACGTCATCAAGAGCCACCACAATGTTGGCGGTCTGCCCGAGCACATGAAGCTCAAGCTGGTCGAGCCACTGCGTGAACTGTTCAAGGACGAAGTCCGCCGTATCGGCGTGGAGCTGGGCCTGCCGCGCGACATGGTCTACCGCCACCCGTTCCCAGGCCCCGGCCTTGGTGTACGCATCCTGGGCGAAGTAAAGCCCGAATACGCCGAAATCCTGGCCAAGGCCGATGCGATCTTCATCGAAGAACTGCGCCGCTGGGACCTCTACGACAAGACCAGCCAGGCCTTCGCCGTCTTCCTGCCGGTCAAATCCGTAGGCGTCGTTGGCGACGCCCGTGCCTACGAATGGGTCATCGCCCTGCGCGCCGTGGAAACCATAGACTTCATGACCGCCCACTGGGCCCACCTCCCATACGATTTCCTTGGGCGGGTTTCCAACAGGATTATCAATGAGCTACGCGGTGTTTCTCGCGTGGTTTATGACATTAGCGGCAAGCCACCGGCTACGATCGAGTGGGAGTGAATTAACGTCCTTCGGGGACTATCGCCAGTTATCGAGAAATTGCCGTAACGTGTTGATTTAAAAAGAAATACGTCACGGCAGCTATCGGTGGCTATCGCCGGCCAGCAGAACAGGTTGGCGGTGGAAGTGGCGGTAAGAACCGGAGGCCGGATTAAGACCCTCCCGTTTACTATCCAGACCAAACCGGTCTTTGACGGTAAAAAGCTCCTAGGGAAAGCTTGTTTCATGCGGCTTTCCGGGCATCAGCGGGTCTCCTGACCCATGACGGTAAAAGCCGTCACGAACTAGGAGAAAAACCACGATGCTTACCGACACCGCACTGCGCAATCTCAAGCCTAAGTCCAAGATTTATAAGGCTTCTGACCGGGACGGGATGTACGTGACGGTATCGCCTACCGGTACCGTCACCTTCCGCTACGATTACCGTCTGAATGGCCGCCGTGAAACCCTGACCATCGGCCGCTACGGGCCGACCGGTATTTCGCTAGCTCTTGCCCGTGAAAAGCTGATCGACGCCAAAAAGGCCGTCGCTCATGGCAAGTCCCCCGCGCTGGAGAAGCAGCGCGAGAAGCGCCGCCTGACCGCTGCCAAGACATTCGGCGAGATGACCGAGAAGTGGCTGGCCGGCGCCCGGATGGCCGACAGCACCAAGGCGATGCGCAAGAGCATCGTCGATCGGGACATCTTGCCGGCTTTCGAGAACCGCCAGCTCAACGAAATTACCGCCGACGACCTGCGAGCGTTGTGTAACAAGGTGAAGGAGCGCGGGGCCCCTGCCACTGCGGTGCACATCCGCGACATCGTGAAGCAAGTCTATGCCTTCGCCATCCTGCACGGCGAGAAGCTGGAGAACCCCGCCGCCGACGTCGGTGCCGCGTCGATCGCGACCTTCGTGCCAAAGGATCGCGCCCTGTCGCCGCTTGAGATCCGTCTGATGGCGCGACAGATGGAATCGGTGGCGACCTATCCGACCATTCGGCTGGCGCTACGCATGATCTTGCTGACGCTGGTGCGCAAGAGCGAGCTGATCCAAGCCACCTGGGATGAGGTTGATTTCGAGAACGCGACCTGGACCATTCCGAAGCAGCGGATGAAGGGGCGCAATCCCCATGTGGTCTATCTCTCGCGCCAGGCCCTCGACATCTTCGTGGCACTCCACACGTGCGCGGCCGGCTCCAAGTTCGTGCTGCCGTCGCGCTATGACGCCGACCGCTGCATGTCGAATGCGACCCTCAACCGGGTCACGCAGATCGTGGCGGAACGAGCCAAAGCCGCCGGCCTGCCGTTGGAGTCGTTCACCGTCCATGACCTGCGCCGCACCGGCTCGACGCTCCTCAACGAAATCGGCTTCAACCGCGACTGGATCGAAAAGTGTCTGGCCCATGAGGACGGACGTTCTTCGCGCTCGATCTATAACAAGGCCGAGTACGCCGAGCAGCGGCGTCACATGCTGCAGGAGTGGGCCAACATGGTTGATGCCTGGATCGGTGGGCAGACCTATGTGCCGAAGCTGATGCCAGAAAACGTCGTCGTTCCGACGTTGAGCGCAACGGTCTGACAGGGTGAATGGGTTGTCACTTGACAACCCATTCAATCATCCCCATACTGGAGATCACTGATGGCCCGTTCGTCTCATCCGAAGAAAGAGGTTGAGGAAGCTCTCAGACATGCCGAAGGGCAGGGCTGGCGCGTCGAAATAGGCGGCAGCCATGCCTGGGGGCGGATTTACTGCCCGTACAACGACGAGGAATGTCGCTGCGGCGAGTTCTGCATCACGTCGATTTGGAGTACACCAAAGAACCCCGGCAACCACGCCCGCGCTTTGCGGCGTGTCGTGGACAACTGCACCACGCATCGCAAGCAGCGCGAGGCCGGTGACGATGCCAAGGAGTAGCGCGATGGAATACACCTTCACCTTGAAATACCAGCTTGCCGACGACGACCGCGACCCGGACGTGCTGGTTGAGCGCCTGGGCGAAGCCGACTGCGACGATGCCTTGGTCGGCATCGGCCAGCCGGGACGGCTGGCGCTGGAGTTCACCCGCGAGGCAGCCGACGCGGAGACTGCCGTGCGTAGCGCGTTGGCTGCCGTGCGCACTGCCATACCGGCGGCCAAGCTGATCGAAGTCGCACCCGATCTGGTCGGGCTGACCGACGTGGCCGATATCGTGGGTGTTTCCCGGCAGAACATGCGCAAGCTCATGCTAGCGCATCCGGGCAGCTTTCCTGCTCCGGTGCACGAGGGCAGTGCGTCGATTTGGCACCTGGCCGACGTACTGACCTGGTTGCAGGCCAAGGGCAGCTATTCGCTGGCCAAGGACGTGCTGGATGTGGCGCGGGTAGCCCTGCAGGTCAACGTAGCGAAGGAGGGCCAGCGGTTGCCGCGATCGGCATCCAAGGAACTACAGGCCCTGGTCGGATGAGGCGCATCGCCGGCATCATCCTTCGCTCGAACCCGTCCGAACAGGGCGGGTTTTTCGCAGGTGAACATCCGGTTTCGAGACGCCCGAGCGCGGTACCTGCTTTCGTTGCTCGACCCATGCTTCTACTTCAGCCAAGTCCCATACGACACAGCGAGGCGTCAGATTGAAGCGGCGAGGAAATTCCCCGCGGCGCTCCATTTCGTAGATCGTTGTATCGGCAAGGGGGATGATCTGACGTAGTTCGCCACGACGGATTGTTCGCCGGAAGGGAAGGGAGCTATGGCTGGGAAACTGCGGCAGTGCCTCGTACGCTGCCGTACCTGGCAGCGGAAGCGCGCGACTAAGAGAGGCCTCTGAGGTCGGCACTCCGTGTGACCTATTTTTCACGTTGAACTCCATGGATGCGGTGCATGGAGACATGGTGAATTTCCATACCTATCGGCACAACCTGTTGTAGCGTAGATGAGTCCTTCTTTACGCCCGTGTCAGGCTATGAAACCTAGTCTACCCAACGCGCTTGGCCTCGTCCGACGCGGCGAATGCTGACGCTTGTTCCATTTTGCAGCGGTTCGACTTCGAATAGGCTTGGGGACTCCATCTGAAGCTTTTGCCTGATCGTCGTCAGCTGCGAAAAATCTGGCGTTGCAATCGACACTTGGCCATCTTGCGAATCGACTTCAATACGTAGCGGAACTGCCGAGTCTGTCGCCCATTGCATTGTCCATTCCTGTAACGCCCACTTGCCGTCTACGCTTGAAAGGACGTCGCGCCGGAACTGCTGCCAGATCGCATGCGTTTCAAGCGTGGGCCATCCAGGAATTTGGTCGAAGGCTGCCACTTCTGCCGATCGTAGCCAGGCTTTCATTTCCGCGCGATTCGTGAACCCGGGCGCAAGCTGCTCTACAACCGTCTTGGCGGCAACCCGCGAGGGCAGCCCGGCTCGAACAAGCATGGCCATGGCATTGGATGGTAGTCCGGCTTCAAGGCACGCGGCAGCTGCCCCTTCGACGGGCAGTTCTGATTCGCCTCCATTGATGCGCCGATTCATCCGGAGGGCTTCAATCGCCCAGACCAGGCGATAGACAAACGCATCGTCTACGACGCGCATTCCCTCTTGGCCGATGGCCGCTACCTCTTGACCTCGCACCCATGCGCCCAACAACTCTCTCCAGTTCGCTGGCAAGGGATCGTCTGGGACGAAAGGGCGGATTGCAAGAAGCAGCTCCCCTATTCCAATGAGAGCAGCGATCAGGACATCTGCGTCACTGGCAAGGGCAGCCGCATCGCCACGGTCAAGAAGCGCGGTCAGATCAGCAGCCAACGCGTCGATGGCAAGGCCCGATTCCAGGCCCACGCCCATCGCGAACTGCCCTTTACGTTGTGCGACCGTTGTCTTGTTCCAAATGAGCTGTGTTCTGCTGAGGAGAATCCATAGTTGCTTCTGCTTTTCGACGCCGTCAAGGCGGGCGAGTTGCCTTGCCCAAAGTGAGCCCGCAAGGGCTTCATCGAGCAGTCTTGGCAAATCCGTGCTTTCCGCGTCAAGCGCCTCGATTAGCCCAAGGACGGTTGCATCCAGCCGCTCGATGAGGCTCTCCATTGAATCTGACTCCAGCTCCCCATCTGCTGCCTCGGGGAACCAAGCCTCTTGCGTGCTAGAAAGGTATTCCATGGCGTCCCCACGCGCAAAAACACCCGACGTCGCGAGGCGCCGTATAACCTCGTTGACTACGACAATGATGCCGCTCGAGAGTGACCGAGCCTTGGCCGACATAACCAACTCTCTCCATCGCTGGTGGCGCCAATCCTCCGGTTGATGCATTACGTGGATCACAAGCCCTTCAAGATCTACGAATGCGCGGCCGGCCCGTCCCGCGACGTTGGCAAATTCCTCACCCGTGATCAGAGTTCCCGCCCTATATAGATTCGGTATCAGAAGCACCGCCGCATTAAGATTCAGGCCTTGCGCCAAAGTGGGCGATGCCACGGTGACGCGTAGAACGCCTGCGGCAAGCAGTGCCTCCACTTCGCGCAGGAAGGGCCCGGGGAGCCGCCCATGATGAATTGCAACGCCGATGGCTAGACAGCGTACTGCTGGATGCTGGGCCCCAAGCCACTCCCTGCCTACGGCGATGGCACGTTCGACCTCCTGGGCATTGGCGAGCAGGGAAGGCAGAAAGCCCCGTCGTTGCAAGTCCAGTGCAGTCTCCGCAAATCCTTCAACATGATCTCGCTGGGTGCAAAAGACTAGTGCTCGCTTTCCTTGCTCGGAGAACCTCCAAGCTGCCGCGAGCGTAAGTTCCTTGTTATCCCTTGGAAATGCAGTTCGACGAGGACGAATGGGTGGAGCCTCTGGGACAAAGTGTCGAATGAATGGTCCATCTTGCTCAAGATCGAAACTCAGCCGCGCGGAATTTCCGAGCCAGGATAAGGTGCCAAAGCGCTGACGCGTCGGCCGCCAACTAGACTGGATCGGATCGCCAGGCGTGTCACTGCGAATCCACGCAGTCAGATCGTTGAGCTGATCACCCGCCGGCAGAATCGCTGAAAGACAAACGATCCGGCGGTCACCATGGTCAGTGCGCCGCAGTAAGCGCTGCACCAAATTCTCATAGCGGATCTCGCGTTCGCTTGGGCCTATCAGATGCCCTTCATCTAGGACTATCAAGCCGACATCATCGATGATGCCGGGGTCGTTACGCAGCGCAAAGTCCAACTTCTCTGGCGTGGCTATGACGATGCTCTGTTCCCGCAGCGCATCCTCGTCAGTTCCCGCTATACCGCTGCTTCCATACAGCGACGAGACGGAAAATCCAAGAGGTGTGAACGTCTTGCGGAAGGAGCGTTCGGTTTGAGCCGACAGCGCTCTGAGTGGCGTCACTATCAAGACGCGTTGACCACACGCCAAGGTCATCAACGCAGCAATCTCTGCGATCCGCGTTTTGCCCGCGCTCGTGGGGAGCGCGACCACTAGGTCGTCGGACACATCGACGGCTCGTTGTGCTGCTAGCAGTTGAGAGGGCCATAACTCAACCTCCGAGGATTTCCGGCTGTACAGTTCGGACACAAAGAGCTTCCTGAGCTGCGTATAGTCTTGCGAGCCTTGCGGCCCTTCCGAGGGAAGCACCTTGTGCAGACTGCTTGACCAAAGGTCGTCTATCAGGTTCGCCGTGATTCGAAGAATCCACCAAAGTGACACTGCGCTTGCCGTCTTACTCAACGAAATCGCCCGCCTCAACAGGTTGCGCGCTTCTACGACGAGCGACTCTTGGCCAGTTTGCAAGGCAAACTCAAAGAACACCAGTGCTCTGAACATTGTCGATGTCGCGACACGCGAGACGATCTCGTCGGGGTCAAGCTCTCCCTCGGCCGCAGCTCTGGTGATTCCCTCGTCGCGGTTCGCTGGGCTGCTAAGCCACACCCTTGCACGTTGGCCAAGGCCTTGAAGGTCGCGCATGATTAGGAACGCGAGCGCATCCTCGGCAGGCGAACGGTTCTGATCAACCTGCGCTTGCGTCAGGAGCGAAAATGCCAGCGCTGAGTAGTTGGCCAAGTGATAGGAGGCAGCGCCTGCTGTTCGATAGAACCCGCGAGAAGCGTCAGCCTGTGAGCCGTTCTGAACCAATGCCTCAAAGGCCCCACCTGCCTGTACGAAGCCTTTTCGCCAAGTTTCTGCATCGCCTCCAAGCTCGCGTAGCGCCAAGGAAGCGCGTAGTACCGAAAAGCCATAGTCTGCGAGATCGGAATCGATCCCTTCGCTGAAAGCGGGAGCGTCCGGTGGCAAGTTTCCTTCGTGGCGTATCAGAGCTCTTGCTTGACCCCGCGCCTGCAGGCGACCTCGATATCCGTCTCGCGTGATGTCACGCAGAAATTCGGTCAGTTCTTCATTCGTTTCCAAGTGCCAGGGCCCTCTCGTAGCAGGCTTGGATGAATGCCTGGTGGTCTTCTATGCGCAGATGCGCAGAAAGATGGGGGCGAACCATATCCGCCGCTGCAAGGTCATCGTGTAGTGCCTGAGGCGTAGCGTTGCCCGATAAGGTGAACAGCATATGACTGGTTCGCCCGGGGGGCGCCGCTCGACTGGCGACTTCGTTGCGAATGCGTCTTCCCATCTGCCGACGTTCGCCTTCGCCCTCCATGAGTCGATCCGCGACGAAAAGCAGGGATGTTGCCGTAGGCCTGCCATCGTCTCTAGACAACGCTTCTCGCGCCTCCAAAATGGTGGCTTTGGAAAGGTTTTCGCGACTCTTCGACTCGCCTTTCAAGAAGTGCAGATTGTTTTGGTCATCAAGCTTTAGGCCGACGAAATCATCGCCGCGCAACGCCATCTCTCGACCATCCTTGTATCGCAGGCGGCGGATCGGAACGTTGAAGTCAAGATGTTCCTCGACCAACTCAGTCGCGAGGATCTCGCCAAGCTCTCCCGACCGTGCGCGTGCTGAGCGCGGCATGCGCTCAGCCAAAATTGCAGCCGCGCCCGGATATCCCAACTCACGGACGTCTTCAGCTATTGCGTCCAGATTGTCGTAGTGAGAGCGAATTCGAGTATTGAGGGTGGCTTCGACGGCAGATCTTCCTCCGTCTCTCTCGGATAAGCGCCATAGCTGCTTGCTGTCTTGCTCATGAACATTTCTGTCGCACCAAGGTATATATAGCATTCACAAGCTCCGAATTCTTTTCCCAACGCTCTGCCGAGCCGTGCGGGGAATCAAAAAATCAACTCGATGGTCGGATGATGTCAATTCCTTTTCTCAGCCCGAGCGTCGCCTCATGGCATCACCTTAAGTTCTTCCACATTACCGGCCCCGAATAGATGGTTGACTGCTTCGAGCGCAGGGCAGGGAATGGTCTGGGTCGCAAGCACAGCGAGCCGTGTCATAGGGCGCGAAATAGAAACGTAAAAGAGATTGCGGGCACGGTAGAAACCTTTAGTATTCTTGGCGTTCAACGCCTTTGTGTGAATCAGTTCAAGAAGCTGCGGCCAGTTATAGTGATTCCAACCACCTCCAAGTACGACGAGAACGTTTTCGAACTCGGCCCCTTTAACGCTGTGCTGTGTCGCGAAGGGGGTCTGCTTCTCAATGAACCTGACTACCTCGCTGACTTCTCGATAAGGAATGTCCCGCAACTTGCTGTAGCGTTGCAGTGCGGATGCCTCCTCGGGGACTGCAGCACCATCCAACGCCTTAAGTTCTTCCTCGCGCCGCGAAACGCGGTCAGGGGGAGACGGTCGTTTGGTTGCTTGCAAACAGTCGATGACTTGACCGATCGTTCCCTCTGTTCGTAGCTTCTGGAGAGCATCCATATCGCGACGCCAATTCGCCTTATCCTCATGTTTGGCAATCGCGGGACCAGAACCAAGAACTTTGAACATTTCTCCATAGCGCGAAGAAGCATAGGCCGCGCACATCGGCTCGACAACCTCGGCGAAGAATTTGATCGTCGGATCTTCTTTCTTTGCGAAAAGGTCGGTGCGGCCGCTGAATATTTCTGCGATATTTGGATAGCCTTGCTCCGCAGCCAAGACGTTGTGAGTGAGCATAAGTACTTTCGTCTTGCTCATGTCCCACCCTTCGGCCTGAAGACGCTGCGTCAAAGCCTCCCGGGTCTTTCGCGCCAAGTCTGGTGGCAGATCCTCTTTGGAGTGCCTGTCACTCGTTCGCTCGCCTCGGTAGGAATTGGTATGAAAGAACCTTGCTTCTCCCTTTGCTCCTGGGTCATGAACAGCCTGCTGTAATTCAGGGCGCAGGTTGTTGAGTACATCTACGATGGCTGGCGCCGATCGGAAGTTTGAGCCTTTAGCGATCTCTTCGATTGGGTACTGCGCCAACTCATACTCGCTTCGATAAATGGTTTGCCAGTGATCCCCGAAGAGTCCAACAAGAGGACCGGTTGCGGGCTTCAAGAAATTTTCTGTTATCGACTCCATGAACTCGCGATGCGTGTCCTGGTACTCGTCGATGAAGATTACTGGAAACTGTTGGCTTAAGATGCGCCTGAATTTCTCCTGATAGAGGAGCTTCGCCATCAGCTCTGGGATGTCATCGTGGCTAAGCGTTATCCTGTCTGCGTCGATTCCAAAAAAACCGAGGTCGTACTCCACCGGTTTTGTACCGAATCCGCCGCCTTGATCGATCTTCTCCTTTCGCTCCTCCATCTCCGACAAGCTGTCTCTCAACGCCTTCTGAAACTGGCGTAAAAAGGCCCATGAGAACCCATGGATGGTGTCGACAAGGATTGCAGGATGATCCTCAACTTCCTGTGCGATCTCGTTTCGCGCCACCTCGGTGAAGGTGATACAGGCAACCTTTTGCCCGGATTGAACGAGCGCAGGTCCACGCTCTTTAATGAGCCGTTTCAGGGCAGCAACCAAAGAATAAGTCTTGCCTGCACCCGCACCGGCCTCAAGCCTAAAGCTGCGGCCTGCGTCAAGGGCTTTGTCGATTTTCAGCTGCGCCTGTTGCGCTGCCTCAAGCGCGGGATTCTCAACTTGGCCTGTCATACGACCACCGGGGCGTTCTTCACCTCATGGACTTCTGCTGGCGGTGGCGGCGGCTCAGATAGCCACACGAGGCCCTCCTCGATGTATCGCGGCACTTTCCACTCTTTTTCGCGAATCGCGAACCGCAACGCGGTATCTGCTTTCGCGAGTCCCTTTGCGATGTCCCATGCTTCGGTTGCCTCGTCTTGCTCCTCGGGCCATTCGAATCGATCCGGGTTGGCGAGGACGAGCGCGTCTTCATAGCTTCGTGCGCAGGTGGCAGTCTTGGGGTCCTCTGGAATTTGATACGCGATGCGGCGGCAACCACTGATCTTTTCTTTTGCAGACTTGGCAAGCAACTGAGCCGGCGAGATCTGCCAACCGTCCGCATCCTCCGTATTAGACGGCCGAAACCAATCCTTGATCGCGGCATTTGATGTGCGCTGGCCTTCAGCGACAGGGCATTTCTCCCAGGTAGTGATCATTTTTCCTTTCTTGTTCTCCTTCTCAACTGGCTTGGTTGAATCCAAATCCGTGACGACCAGCGTCTTGAGCTCAAGGAAATCGAGCAAGGGATAAAAGATATGAGCGTACGCTCCACCGACCTCAACGCAGGTGACGTACTGTCTGGCCAACTTGTTTTTGTCGTCTAGTGACTTGTCCACGAGCCCGGACAGCCGCGGCATCAGAAGTCGTTCAGTGGTTCCCTCCACCATGATCGCTTTATCGGCAAAGTAGAGATCACATTTGGTCAATGTCATGTACTGATGTAGGAAGTCCTGGTCATCAGAGGGTATATTTGCCATCCCCTTCTTGAAGTCCTTGACCTTCGTCTGCCGCGTATTCGGCGTCGCAGGCAACTCGTTCAAGAAATAGCGTACGGCCTCAAATGAGGCGGCATTCGCCACGTGCGGCGAATGTGTCGTGATCACAAATTGCACCTTCCACGCGGGCTCGTCCGGGTAGCTGGCTGAGAGTTTCTTGATTGCGATGTTCAGTTGGTTGATGAACACTTCTTGCATCTGAGGATGCAAGTGAGCCTCTGGCTCTTCGATGAAAATCAAGTGGGTAACAGGACGAGTTGGCTTTGCGCGATAGATCTTGTGGAAGCTCTCAAGCTGCAACAACATATAAATGAGGTTGCGAGTCCCTAGTCCGTTGTAGCCCTCCGGAAGATGAACTCCGTCTGCGCCAGCGTATACCACCCTTGTGTGGTCCGAAAGAAGCGCCTCAACGTTGAGCGATGTTTCGGGCCTTAGCTCGGTGTCATTGAGACTTGGGAAGCCTAGGACTTCCATCGTCGGAAGGAGCTTCTTCAGCATTGCGTCAAAGTCTCCTTGAACCCCGCGTTCGATCTCTTCCACGGAATTTTTTAGCTTCGCAGCTAGTTCTTGATCGGCGGCGGCGGCTGTTGGCGCCGTGGCTGTCTTGAAAAGCGTACTCAGTAATTTTCCGATCACGTCAGCGTCGCCTTGGCTAGCGTGATCGAGCGTGCGCTGTGCTCGAACGAAATTGCATTGAACAAGGGCCGAAAGTGCAGAGACCCCTTCGAATTCACGTCGATTGGTTTCATCTGTCGGATCGATGGCGCTGACGTGTATGGAATATGCCTTGGGAATCGTGTCACGCAATGACCTGAGGAAATGGCCGTTTCGTTCTACGCCGTCCGCGGGCGTGGGGACGTCGAGCAAGATATGGAGTGTTGCCAGCGTCGGCTTGTATTCCACACGTACCAGCGCCTTGGTGGAGGTGACATCCAAGTCGATGACAAACGGAGCAAGGGGCCCCAAATTCGGTGCGGTGGTGTTGTATGCGAATGTCAGAGTGAGTGCGATCTTCGGAAACGCCGCGAGCACATCTTCCGACTTCGCTCCACTTTCCCTCAGCGTCCTCGCTTGGAAGAAATGCGCCCGTGAAACAGCAGAGAAGTCCTCTAACCGGAAGCGAGCTCCGCTTTGCCCAATAAAGCGATCGAAGACATCGGTGAGGGAGGTCTTTCCGCTATTGTTCCGGCCGACTATCACTGTCGAATTTGGCTCCAGCATGAGCTCAACATCCTGGAGTAGTCGGAAGCCTTCGACCCTGACCTTCTCAATTCGCATTTAAGCCCCCGCACTTTTTGTAATTAGTACATGAAGCATACACGCGAGTGCCATTTTTCGTCCAATTAGAAGAATGGTGTCGGGTCCTAAAAGCGCATGCCGTTTTGCGGGCCATGCAAAAAGACAGAAGAACAGAAGCGAGACTTGCCCAACGGTTTTTCGCACTGCGCGGCATAGGCGTTTCTCGGTTCGATACTCTGCGAGTCAGCAGGCGGTAGAAGAGGGGATTCGCGCGCTGGGCAGCGCCATATTTCGCATGTGGTCCTTTCCCTCGGTGAGGACAGTCCCTACAGGTTTATTGCTTTTTGGAAATGCAGGGCGAATCGTCCTTGCTCCCTAATATCGGTTGCAGTCCATTTTACCTAGGGCAAGCTTCTTCCTACGCGAGGTTTTGTCGGCCGGATCGCTCTTAAGTAACTCTACGCTTCGGGCGTCCCCGGCCAGTAGATGGCCGGTCGCGCTGTCGTGCTGCACATCGAGCCACCTACGGCGTCTCGCCCCTGACGGGCTTCCATCGTTCCCTCGCTCCGCTCGGCTAACGCCTACGGCCCGGCTTCCAGCTTCGGGCCTGCGCGCTTCGCTTGCGTGCGGTCTGCACATCGAGGCGGCCGTTGCCATGTCCAGCCGTCTCCCCTGACTTCATCACCTTGTCCGCGACTGTAGCCCGCGTCCGTGTGCCGTCAAGGCTCGCAGGGCCGTGTCCTCGGCTACGCCTGCGGGCCGCACCAACCCTGCGCTTTCTTCCTTGACGGCACCCGTCCGCGCGCTCCTGACCGTCGCGGGCGATGAACTCAGGAAAGACGGTGGCAACAGGGCCAACCGGGTTCCTCGTGCCAACCGCACAGAACAGCCGAAAGGCTGGGCTCCGAATCTAGGAATCCGGTGTGCGGTGTGAACAGCAAACCCCTTTTTCTTTGTCAGGAGAAATGCCATGCAACTCGCATCCCGCTTCGCTTCCCGTTCGCCGGTGCTGCGTTCGGAACGTCCCTTGTTTGATGACCAAATCCGAGCCGTAGCCCCTTCCATCTTCGCGGACGCCCCGCACGAAAGCCGCTCGCAACGATACAGCTACATCCCCACCGCCACGGTGCTGCAAGAACTTCGCGGCGAAGGCTTCGAGCCGTTCATGGTGTGCCAGACCCGCGGGCGGCAGGACGACCGCCGCGACTACACCAAACACATGATTCGCTTGCGCCATGTCAGCCAGATCAACGGACGCGAAGCCAACGAAATCATCCTCCTCAATTCCCATGATGGAACGAGCAGCTATCAGATGCTCGCCGGCATGTTCCGGTTCGTGTGCAGCAATGGCCTTGTCTGCGGCGACACCGTGGCGGACGTGCGCGTACCCCACAAGGGCGACGTGGCCGGGCACGTCATCGAAGGCGCTTACGAAGTCCTGCACGGCTTCGACCGCGCGCAGGCATCCCGCGATGCCATGCAGTCGATCACGCTGGACAGCGGCTAGGCGGAAGTATTCGCCCGCGCGGCGCCGGCGTTGAAGTACGACGAGACGACGCCCGTGCCCATCACGGAATCGCAAATCCTGCTGCCGCGCCGTCACGACGACAGCCGCCGCGACCTGTGGAGCGTGTTCAACCGCACGCAAGAAAACCTCATCAAAGGCGGCCTGTCCGCCCGTGCCGCGAATGGTCGCCGTCAGACCACGCGCCCGGTGCAGGGCATCGACCCGGCCGGTTATGCGGGCCTGGAGGACGGCGTGGACTGGCATTGGGGTCGTATTCTTGTGGGTGCCGCGTTGTCCACAATGCTCGGCGTCGGCTCCGAGCTGGCCGTCTCGAACCAGGGCAGCGCCAACGGCAATACGGTCATTGCGCTGCGCGACAGCTCGCAAGACACGGCCAATCAGGTCGGCCAGGAAATCACGCGCCGCGACCTCAGCGTCCAGCCGACGCTGACGGTACGCCCGGGGTTTCAGGTCAACGTGATGGTGAACAAGGATCTGGTGCTGCGGACGTATCAGCCGCTCTTTGTGCAGCAGGGACCGATGCAATGAGTGCGACGCGCAAGCTGCGGCTGGGACCGGTGCCAAAGAAAACGAAAGCATCAAGCTGACCTTCGTGTGTCCGGCCACGCTCTAGGCGGACCTCGACCGCTATGCAGCCATGCACGCGCAGACCTACGGTGAGGCGGTCGATGCGACGACGCTGATCCCGCACATGCTGGAGGCGTTCATCGCGGGGGATCGGGGGTTCAGACGGGGTAGGTGAGACGACGCCCGACAGGCCCCGCGCGCGGCTGTGCCGAAGGGGTGAGAATTTGGAAAAGTTGTTATTGTCGCATCTAGA
Organism: Dyella sp.; assembly: GCF_036384435.1. Classification (GTDB taxonomy): domain Bacteria; phylum Pseudomonadota; class Gammaproteobacteria; order Xanthomonadales; family Rhodanobacteraceae; genus GSA-30. The sequence goes on from NZ_DASVMI010000080.1 coordinate 43,434, forward strand.
CTACGATTGGATGCGCCATCTCAAATTGGCTTCTGCTTGGAAAAGTTGTAGAAATCGTCGTATGGCTACGACTACCAAAAGCAAATTAAATGCTCTCTACACCCGGCTGGCACCGGGAACGCCGCTGACCTCGGAGGACTTGGCGGCGTTGGGCATCTCTGCCGATCTGGCCGTCCACTACGTTCGGGCTGGCTGGCTCACGCGCTTGGCCCGCGGGGTGTATAGCCGTCCGAACGACACTCCAGCCCTCGATCCCAGCCTGCTACTGTTGCAGCGCCGGTTCGAGGGACTGCATGTTGGTGGCAAGTCGGCGCTGGACTGGTATGGCGTGCGCCAGTACGTGTCGCAGCAGCCGATGCTGCGCCTGTACGGCTGGATGGCAGCGCGTCTGCCGGAATGGTTCACCGAACGCTTCCCGGCCGAGTACCACCGCAAGCGCCTGTTCGATGAGCAGCCGGACGCCTTGCTGCACGTTGGCCCGTTCGAGCAGCGCAGCGCGGCACCGCAGGTCTCGGCGCCGGAGCGCGCATTGCTGGAACTGTTGAGCGAAATCGGCGCGCGCCAGCCGTTGCAGGAAGCCCGCGAGCTCGTCGAGAGCGCGTACAGCCTGCGTGCCGATGTGCTGGGCGAGCTGTTGCAGCACTGCACGAACGTCAAGACCGTGCGGCTGTGTTTGCAACTCGGCCGTGAGGCGTCATTGCCCTGGGCGGCGAAGCTCGACCCAGCCACGTTGCCGACGGGCAGCGACCGGCCCTGGGTGTCCCGATCGACCGACGGCTTGTTGGTGCTCAAGCCATGAAACAGACCTATCTCGATACCGCACGCCTGCTGACGCAGGTGGCACCGCTGGTTTTCGTGGACGATACCTTTGCCTTGAAGGGCGGTACGGCCATCAATCTGTTCGTGCGCGATATGCCGCGCTTGTCGGTCGATCTTGATCTGGTCTTTCCCGACCACACACTGCCGCGCGACGAGGCGCTGGAACGCATCAACGAGGCTGTCCGGCAAGCTGCCGAGCGGTTGATGAAACGAGGGTTTCAGACGCATGCGCCAGCGGCAGCGGCAGGCGAAACAAAACTGCTGGCCGGCGCGATGCCATTCAGGTCAAGATCGAAGTGAACTTCGTGATGCGCGGGACGGTGCGACCCGTGGGCCGCGCTGCGCTTACGCCAGTCGCGCGCGACGTGCTGATGGCCGATCTGGAGATTCCGGTGGTGTCACTGGAAGACGTGTATGGCGGCAAGCTGGTGGCGGCGCTCGATCGGCAACATCCGCGTGACTTGTTCGACGTGATGCAGCTCTTTGCGCATGAAGGCATCACGCCTGGTATCCGGCGCGCTTTCGTGGTCTATCTGTCGAGCAGTAACCGACCGATCCACGAAGTGCTGTTCCCGCCATTGCGGGACATCCAACATGACTACGAGCACAACTTCCAGGGTATGACGAGCGAGCCAGTACCACTCGATGCGCTGCTTGCCGCGCGAGAACGCATGGTGCGTAAAATTCAGCAGGGCCTGGACGACAACGAGCGTCGCTTTCTGCTGTCACTGGCTACCGGCGAGCCTGAGTGGCCGCTGTTGGACATTGCCCATCTCGAACACTTGCCGGGTATCCGCTGGAAGCTGCACAACTTGGCGCAGTTGAAGCAGACCAATGCGAAGAAATTTTCCGAGCAGGCCGACTTGCTCGCCACACGGCTGTCTGCGTTGCCCTAAGCGCTGATTGATGATAAGTCGGCGCCTCGCAGATGGCTCTGTTTCCCGCGCCAGCAAATGGCGTGTTTTTCTGACTGTAAAAGCGACGGTAAAGACCTATGTCGATCACAGCGAAACCCTTTAACCATGCGGGTCCAGGCGGTCTGTTGATGACCGAGTGGGAAACCTCGATGCATGCCGACGCACACCGGGCCGGTAAAGGTGCCGAGCATGTGCTGAAATTCTGCCGGGCAGAATCGAAGGCCGTGGGCCGGTGAGGCGGCATTTTCCAAGTGGCTGGCACGCGGCTAAATGGTTTTCTGATTTTGCCCTGCTTCTCTTATTGTTTTTACATCTCGCATCGGCGGTGCCCCGAACAGGCGACGATATTCCCGAATAAACTGAGTGGCACTTTCGTAGCCGACCTTCAGTGCCACCATGCCTACCTCCAGTTCCTCCTCCATCATCAGGCGGCGTGCCTCATGCAGGCGTAATTGCTTTTGGTATTGAATCGGACTCATGCCCGTGAGTTCATTGAAGTGGCGGTGCAGTGTCGACACACCCATGCCCGCCTTTTCGGCCAGTTGCTCAATCCGCAGGCGCTCACGGAAGTTTGCGTTTAGCCATTCAATGACCGTGGCAACCCTGTGGCCTTGCGACCCTAGCCGGACGATCCTTCTCAACCTGGCACCGCCGGGTCCAGACAGCAGGCGATAAAGGATCTCTTGATGAATAAGTTTGGAAATAAAGGCAATATCGCCGGGACGTTCCAGCAATCGCACGAGACGTGCCACGCAGTCCAGCATCGCTGGATCGAGTTTGATCACAGCAAGGCACGTATCGCCGGGCGCATGGCTCGGTGTGTCGATATCGATCTCTGCCATGACTTGCCGGGCAAGATTCAGATCGAGGTCGATACGCAGTGCGGTATAGGGACGATGTGGACTTGCATCGGGAATCGCGATGATGCTGGGCAGTTCAACAGCCGTCAGTACAAAATGGTTTTCTTCGTGAAAAATAACACTATCCCCGTTCGAAATACGCCGGCTGCCTCGCACGCATATGCACAAGCATGCTGCGTCGACTTGAGCTGTCGGGGGAACTGGAGTTGTGATACGTGCAACGCTTAACCCAGGTACGGGAGTGCTGTGCCCGTGATGTAGTGCAGCAAAGCGTGCAATGACGGCTTCGATCTCATCGCGCTGACGCTCTGCGGGATTAGCCGGATAGGGGCGGGGCATGGCACGTCCACAGTGTTTCAAGCCTCACAGCTTGCCAGACGCTTGCACCATTGGCGACCTGATCCTCTCTCTGTAGAGAGGATCAGGCAGTTATTCGGCAAGATCGGGCTACCGGATTTGTGGCGATGAAACGTACGCTCTCGGTTAGTCATATCTATCCCCTGATTGGAGCGCAGATGAAATACAACCGCTTGGGCAATACGGGCCTCTTCGTTTCCGAGCTGGCGTTCGGCGCGATGACGTTTGGAGACAACGCCGGGTTCGAGTCCATGGGAGGGCTTGGGCAGGACGATGCGAACGCGATGGTGCGGCGTGCCTTCGAGGCTGGGATCAATCTCTACGACACCGCTGATTTTTACGCGCTTGGAGACTCGGAACGCTTGCTCGGTGAAGCCCTGCGAAATCTCGGTGCAACGCGAGATAGCTATCTGATCGCAACCAAGGTGTTTGGCCCGATGGCGAAGGGGCCGAACGGGGCAGGCGCCTCGCGCGGACACATCATGGACTCGGCTAAGGGCAGTCTCAAGCGGCTGGGCATCGATCACATTGATCTTTATCAGATTCACGGCTTCGATCCCGCGACGCCCATCGAAGAAACTCTGCGTGCACTTGACGATCTTGTGCGGCAAGGACACGTTCGATATGTAGGCGTATCCAATTTCGCAGCTTGGCAGCTTACGAAGGCACTGGGCATTTCCGAAAGACTCAACATCACGCGGTTGAGTTCGCTGCAAGCCTATTATTCCGTTGCAGGGCGCGATCTGGAGCGCGAGATCACGCTACTGCTCGAAAGCGAAGGTGTCGGCCTCATTGTCTGGAGCCCGCTGGCCGGCGGGTTCCTAAGCGGCAAGCAGGCCCGCGGAGAAGGGGTTCCCGAGGGTAGCCGTGATTTGAACGCTCGTCCGCACATTGATTACGATCGGGGGTTCAACATCATTGATGTATTGCGTCCGATTGCCGAAACGCATGATGCTTCGGTCGCTCAAACCGCGCTCGCTTGGCTCCTGCACCAGAAGGTGGTGTCCAGCGTACTGATTGGAGCCAAACGAATGGATCAGCTAGAGGACAATCTCAAAGCTGCCGACATTACGTTCACTGAAAAAGATTTGGCTGCAATCGACGACGTGAGCAAGCTCCCTGCAGAATATCCTGGCTGGATGCTGGCGATGTGGAGCGCCATTCGTGCTGGCCAGTTGGCCGAGTCCAAGCGTTGATATTGCTACCTTCGTTGTCACTTGAGGCACGCGGAGTCAATCCCTGCTGCTTAGGAAATCCGCCCATTCATCGCACGCGGTCAAGCTGCTGCCGATTTCCGGCCGAATTGCGAAGGGTCTCGATGGCGTGCAGCGAGCCCTATGTCGCTACTAAAAATCTCTTGCCCATCTCGAAGCGCGCTTACTGTAATGAAGAGCTTCCAGAGTTACCTTCATTTGGTTCAACTGCGGTGGCGTGCTTCCCGGTAATCGTTACTCTTGCCCGAACCTGGAGGACCCGTCACAGCATTAGGCCAATATTGCCGAAAACTGGCCGTCGGGTCATTTCGACTTGGCGGTCAATATGAGGGCGGTGAACTCGCTGGCGATTCGGGCTGCAACGAAGTCCACGAAGACCCGCAGCTTCGGCAAAGGGTATTTGCTAGCCGGCCACAGTAGGCTGATCGATCCTCGCTCCTGGCTTTGCCCGGCCAGTAATTCCACCAAGTGTCCTTCGCCAATCGCACGCCGCACCGCAAAGGATGGCAAATACGCGATACCGCGCCCCCGCAATGCAAGGTCCAGTAGAGGGCTCATCATGTTGGCCGTGATCGTCACCGGCAATTCCGTGTCGGCGTCTAGGGGCCAACGCATCAACCTGCCAGTTTCCGGGTAGCGGTGGCGTAAGCATCGATGCCTGTGCAGGTCTGAAGCGTCACGTGGCTTCCCATTTGCTTCAACGTAAGCAGGAGACGCCACAAAATGCCAACCGAAACTTCCCAGCGACCGATGTGAAAGACGGCTATCCTTTGGTTCGCCCGAGCGGATGACGGCGTCGAAACCTTCATCAATGACCTCGACGAAGCGATCACTGATGTCGAGTTCAAGTTCGATCTGGGGATACGCCACGGTGAATTCCGACATTAACGGCAGCAGCAATGTCGGCTCGACCGGGACACTAACCTTGAGGCGGCCAGCGGGGGCTGCGCCGGCGTTCCCCAGTTCGGCCTGAGCGGCCTCCACCTCGCCCAGGATGCGGCGGCAGCGATCTAGAAACAGCAGGCCCTCGTCCGTGATCGTGATGGAGCGCGTCGAACGGTGGAACAGTCGCACGGACAATTGTTCCTCCAACTTTTGGATCGCCTTGCCTACCGCCGAGGGGGTCAAGCCAACGGTTTGGCCGGCAGCCTTGAAGCTGCGCTTGTCAGCGGCATGCACGAAGGCGCGCATGGCGCCGAGGCTCTCAATCATCGCCATGGAGGAATTTTGCTCCGTAGTGAAAGTAATTAAAGAAAGTTTTCTTATATCACATGGGCATCTAGAGTGACGTCGTGTTCATTGCGAGGCACCTGTGATGCCTGACCTTTTCAGTCCATTCGATCTTTCCGGCCTTTCCTTGCCTAATCGCATCGTCATGCCGCCGCTGACGCGGTCACGCGGCCCTGACGATGCAGCGACGGAGCGGGTCGCCCTTTACTACGCCCAGCGCGCGAGCGCAGGCTTGATCATCGGCGAAGGCTCACCGATCTCGAACGAAGGCCAGGGCTACCTCTACAACCCTGGCATCTTCACCCCGAACCAGATCGCCGGCTGGCGTCTAGTGACCGACTCTGTGCATAGCGTTGGCGGGCACATGTTCCTGCAGATTTGGCACGTCGGTCGCATTTCCCACACATCGATACAGCAAGGCGGCCAGTCACCCGTCAGTTCCACCGCTCGCGGTGCGGAGGGGGCGATGGCATTCGGACGCAATGCCGACGGCGAGGTGGGGTTCCTTCCGGCATCCGCGCCACGGGCACTGGCGACCGACGAGATCGGCAGGGTAGTGGCCGACTTCGTGCAAGCTGCTCGGAACGCCATGGACGCCGGCTTCGACGGCATCGAACTTCACGCCGCCAATGGTTATCTCTTCGACCAGTTCCTCAATCCGCTCGTCAACGACAGGACAGACCGTTATTCGGCCGCCACCATGGAGGGACGGCTGAGGTTCACTCTCGAAGTCGTGGACGCCGTGTGCGCCGCAATCGGTCCTGCGCGCGTGGGGATCAGGTTGACGCCGTTCGGCGTCATCGGCTCCATGCCGATCTTCCCCGACAGCGAGGCGACCTACATGGCTCTGGGGCGCGCGCTTGGCGAACGCCGAATCGCCTACATCCATGTCATGGATCAGACCGGGTTCTTCAATACGCCCCAAGGCCAGCGCCCGACCAGCGACGCTATCAAAGATCTGCTTCGCCAGTGGCGGACGGCCGCACCGGGCATGGCATTGATACTTGATGGCGGTCTCACAAAAGCGCGAGCCACCCAGTTGATCGAAGAGGGCGTGATCGATCTGGCCGGCTTTGGCCAACCGTTCATCGCGAACCCTGATTTGGTTGCTCGACTGCGCCACAACTGGCCTTTGAGCCCTGCGGACCGAGCTACCTATTACACGGGAGGTGCTCGCGGTTACATCGACTATCCGCCTTATCGCGCGGATGCGGCGCGAGCCTGAGGCGGGCTCAACCGCCCATATTTAATGTTCAACGCAAAGGAATCATCATGCCACGTTACGAAGAATTCAGAGGGCGCGTCGCGCTGATAACGGGAGCGGGCTCCGGCATCGGTCAGGCCGCGGCACTCGCATTTGCCAGCCAGGGCGCTCGTATCGTCGTTGCCGACGTGAATCTCGATGGGGGTCAGGCCACTGTTGGGCGTATTTGCGATTCGGGCGGCGAAGCGATCTTTATCCAGACGGACGTAAGCGACGCGACGCAGGTCGCGCGACTAGTTGACGCTGCCGTGCAGCATTATGGGAGCCTCGATGTCGCCTTCAACAACGCCGGGATAACACAGAATTCGCAGCTTCTGGCCGACCAACCTGACGACACCTACGACCACGTCTTCGATGTCAGTGCGCGTGGACTCTGGTTGTGCATGCGCGCCGAGATCCGCCAGATGGTCAAGCAAGGTCGAGGCGCGATCGTGAACATGGGATCGATGTCGAGTGTAGTTGGCATCGGCGGACTGAGTACCTACACCGCTTCAAAGCACGCCGTCCTAGGCCTGACGCGTGGCGCCGCCCTGGATTACGCCAAGCAGGGCATCCGCATCAACGCCGTTGGACCGGGAACCATCGATACGCCCATGATCGAGCGCTTCATCGAACTGGCCGGTTCGGACTCGGTGATGGATCCGATCCGCTCGGCCCATCCGGTAGGCCGTACCGGCCGGGCGAGTGAAGTCGCGGAGGCCGTGCTGTGGTTGGCTTCGGACGCGTCGAGTTTCGTCGTTGGTCACATGCTTATGGTCGACGGCGGCTATTCGGTGCAATGAATACTCTAGCGCCCTGACGGCGCCTTTTTGGAATGAGGACCGAAGACATGAAAACCTGGTTCATCACTGGAGCCGCTCGGGGCCTTGGCCTTGAAATCGCACGAGCGGCTCTGGACACTGGCGATCAAGTCATTGCGACGGGTCGTGATCCTGATCAAATTTTGCGCGCCTTGCCAAGCTATGGGGATCGCCTGCATGCGGTCCGGCTAGACGTCACGCATGATACGGCCGAAAGCATTGCCGCAGATGCGGCCCGGTACTTCGATGGCGTGGACGTGCTCGTGAATAATGCCGGGTACGGCCAACTCGGGGCTTTCGAGGAAGTCACTCGTCAGTCGGTGGAAAAGCAATTTGCCACCAACGTGTTCGGGGTCTTCGATGTCACCAGGGCCATTCTGCCAATTATGCGTCGCCAGCGCTCAGGTCACATCCTGACCATAGCCTCGATCGCAGGCATCGAAGGCTTCGAGGGTTCATCGATCTATTGCGCCACGAAGCACGCTCTTTCCGGATGGTCGGAGGGCGTCGCCAAAGAGGTCGCGACCTTCGGTATTCAAATGACGTGCGTCTATCCGGGCCGCTTCCGCACCGACTTCCTCGATGGCAGCTCGGTTCGCTATGGCGAGATCGTTATCAATGACTACGCTGCTTCTTCAGACGCCCGCCGCAGGGCGCTTGATAACGACAACCATCTGCAGCAGGGTGATCCCGCCAAGTTTGCACAGGCAATCTTGAAGTTGGTCATGAGCAGCCAGCCCCCGCTTCAGGTCGGCGCTGGCTCCGATGCCTACGCGGTGTTCCGCAAGAAGGCTGCTCAACTCCAGGAAACTGCCGAGCAGTGGAAGTCGCTCACGCTCTCGACCGACTTTGAGTAACGAATACTGCGTCGATTCGTGAAATGGACGCCGTCTGCCGCTTGGAAATTTTGGCCGGCAGTGTGCCAATGAAGCGCCGATACCCAGGCTGATGGCCTCCCACGGTTTTAAGTAGCGCGAGATTTGGGTCCAATCCCGTAACCGACGGTGATTGCAGGTGAAGAAGCGTTTTACCGAAGAGCGGATCCTTGGTTTCCTGCGCCAGGCCCCAACCGGTGTGCTTAACATCAAGCCTGCGTCCAAGATTCATAAGGCTTTCGACCGGGAAGGGATATACGTGACGGTATCGCCTGGGGGTGCCGTCACGTGCCGCTATGCTGCCGCATCAACTGCTGACGCGAGACGCGGGCGATCGGTCGTTATGGGCGCGTCGCTAGCCACGTTCGAGCATGTGAATCGCCCTCACGATGTGGCCGGCCGATCGACTTGGCACGTCGATCGGTGGTTTTACGAGCGCCCGTCAGTTGTGCCTTCACGTGGACGACGCCTGGATGCTTGACACTGGTTAGGTACCGAACTAAATTGTTCGCTAGCTAACCAAATCGCATGTCATGACTAGTTCAAACCACAATTCGGCAGGTGCGTGGGCGAAGAAGTACTACCTCGCAAGTCGTGCTGTCCTTGACGCAACCTTGCGCCCCTATGACCTTGGCGCTTCTCAGTGGTATGTGCTGTGGCACCTCATTCATGACGGGCCGATGGCGCAACGCGATCTGCTTTCCCGTCTACAAATCGAGAAGCCAACGCTGAGTGCCATTGTTTCCGCTTTGGTACGAAAAGGACTTGTCGCACAGGTAACCGATCCGCAGGACCTGCGTCAGAAAATTCTATCGATCACCGCAGCGGGCCGGGTCCTCTGGAAAAAACTGCCCGACCCGATTGACCTCATCCTCAAGACCGCCTTCCAAGGAGTCGCTGAAGATGATCTGGCAACAGTCGTGCGAGTGCTGAGTCAAGGCACTGAACGGCTTAATAACCTTCTCCCATCTCAGAAAGGTAGAAAATCATGAGCATTCTTGTCACCGGAGGTACTGGCCTCGTCGGTGCCCGTCTTCTGCCCCGTCTTGTCGCAGCCGGATTCGATTGCCGCGCACTCGTCCGCCCTGGCAAGTTCGTGCCCGCCGGGGTGACAGCGGTCGAGGGCGACATTCTTGATCCATCGTCGTTGAAGGCTGCTATGCAGGGTGTTGAGACGATTGTCCACCTTGCAGCAGTTTTGCGAACGCAGGAGGCCGAACAGATTTGGAAGGTCAATGTTGATGGCACGCGGAATCTGATCGAGGCCTCCAGGGAATATGCCCCAAAGGCGCGATTCATCATGGCTAGCACCGGCCTTGTCTACAACGAAGATGGCCCGGGCCCCTCCCGGGAAAGCGATGAAGTCGCACCGAAGCGGGACTATCCAGCCAGCAAAGTCGCGGCCGAAAAGCTACTGCGCGAAAGCGACCTGAACTGGTCGATCCTGCGATTTGGATTTGTCTATGGCGACGATGATGGACATATCGGTCAGATACCTCACATCGCCAAGTTTCTGAAGTTACATCCGGCCAATCGGTTGAGCATGATTCATCACCGCGATATCGCCACCTTCGTGAAATTGGGAGTGAGGGGGGCGCTGGACGGTCGGATAATCAACGTGGTGGATGAGGCGCCGATGACCATTCTTGAATTGAGCGAGATAGCTGGCGCTCCGATGGAAGTAACCACCACGCCGCTGACCAATCCATGGTCAGGCGTGATGGACGGATCGCTGGCGCGAAGCTTGGGCTTTACGCCCGAGATTCGGACAACCTACCAAGCCCTCCAGGAAGGTGTGGTTTAGTAAATCGTGTATCCACACTCGTTTATCGGGAAGTGGGATGCGACCCAATCATGAAGCGTCAATGCAGCATGCGCAGGGAAGACCTGCGCAGAGAACGCCCAGAGGTATCACCCTGGCCGGCAAGGTCGGGAGTGTGGGCCGAAATAGTCACCGCTGTTTTCCAGGCTTTGGCATATGAGCAGGCAGACATGGGCCTGCTCGGCCGGCATCATCCTGGTCAACCTGTGGATCGATGATCTGGGGCGAAGGCGCCATGGCTTTGCGGGTCTGACTCAGCAATCAGGCTTTTCTTTCCAATCTCTTGGCCTGTAAAAGAGCACAGGATCGCAAGGCCATCGACAGACCATCTTTGTTATCCGCTCTCCGGCCTGGCTGTCCTGGGAGAAGATCCTAAGCGCGGAGAAAACTTGAAGATGGGTAGAAAAGAGACGTTGGGGTCGGCGAATGTCAAAGCCTTGCTCGCCGGGTTCGATCATGCTGCATTGGTCGGGCCTGGTGCGCGATCTTTATAGCGTCAACCAGGACAACCAGACGGTGGTGCATGCGCGCCTCGGATTGGGCGGTGATGTATTGAAGCCCTATAAGGCAACCATGGATCGTTGGGCTTTGGCCCGGCATGTCCAAAGGCCAGGACATCTCCATCGCTAAAGCCAAGAAAGCCATCACTGATTACAAGAAGGCTGTCGGTCAACCGGAAGGGCTGGCTGAATTGATGGTGTTCTTTTGCGAGCGGGCCATGGGTTTCAGCGATGATCTTGGCCTGGACGATGAGGGTTATCTGGGGTGAAGCTGTTCGGCCAGGCGTTGAAGGTTATCGAAGCCTTGCCCCAGGATCGCAAGCCGCCACTTTGGATGTTGAGCAGCATTGAATTCGACGTGCTTTGCCAGTCGACGACAGACCCAGGCTTTCGCGTCTTGTCTGCTGTGGCTTTCGCGCGAGGTGCAACCGCTTGTCCTCATAGCTTTACGGCGCTCTACCGCTGGCTCACTTGCGTCGGATTAAATCCAATATATTGTGTCTAAGCTTCGATATGGGGCGATAATTCACAAGATAAAGGATTTATTTTCCTTGAAGGATGGGGCCTTTAACTCTATAATTTTGTGAGTTAAGCGACGTTTCGGGGCTTAGTACACATCATGTTGGATTTAAGCTTTAGCAAGCCAAGTGAGGTCGTCAGGCGTCTGTGCGCTCGTTTGCGCACAGAGCGTCTGGCCCTGAGCCTGACGCAAGCCGACCTGGCCGGGCGTGCCGGTATTGCGACCAATACGGTGTCCAATCTGGAAGCCGGGCGTAATGTCGGCTTCGAGGCCTTGGTTCGTGTTGCGATGGCGCTTGGTCGAGTCAAGGAGCTCGAAGGCCTGTTCCTGCCAAAGCTGGACAGCATTGAGGACATTAAGCGCTATGAAAGCGCCGCAAGTCGCGTCCGGACAAAAAAGAAGAAGTCCGACCATGCTTGAAAGAGTGGATGTCTTCTATCAGGGCTGGGGGGAGCGATGGCATTGGGGCACACTGGTCACGACGACCGCAGTGACCGGTCGCCCGCTGACTGTGTTTCAGTACAGCCCGGAGGCCAAGCGAAGAGGCCTGGAATTATCCTCGTATACGCTGCCGCTGGAGGGAGCCCAATTGCGGCGTGGCTTCCCAGACCATCAATGGCAGCTGCCCGGGCCTGTCTATGATGCCTTGCCGGATGGATGGGGCATGCTGCTCATGGATCGCATGTTCAAGCGCCGTGGGCTCGCTCCGGCGCGTATGGGTGCCCTCGAACGGTTGGCCTATGTCGGTAGCAACGCGATGGGCGCCATGACGTTCGAGCCTGTAGTACCCGAAGGCGCCGAGCCTGACGTACACATTCCATTGGAGCAGCTAGCTGCCGACGTGCAGGAGGTACTCGATGGAGAAGGCGGAGAGTTCTTGCAGGCGTTGCTATCGGTAGGGGGCTCGCCCCAAGGCGCAAGGCCGAAGGCGCTGGTCTATCGCGATCCGCAATCGGGCGGGTTTACCACGGCCGTCAGGCCCGGTTTCGACGCTTGGCTGGTCAAGTTTCCTGCTAAAGGCGAGCATCCTGAGGTGTGTGCCATCGAAATGGTTTACGCTGAATGCTTGCGCAGGTGCGGTATTGAGACGGCGCACACGCTGTACTTCAGTTTGCCTGGCGGGCTCGCCGCGTTCGCCAGTAAGCGCTTTGATCGCCACGCTGGAATGCGCGTGCCGATGCAGAGCCTTGCCGCGTTTACGGGGGCCAACTACCAGATGCCAGGGGCATTGGATTACGTCAGCTTCCTGCGGGCAACGCGGATATGTACCAATGATGTGCGAGAGATGAGGGTGGCCTTCGAACGCTGCGTCTTCAACGTTGCATTCAACAACAGGGACGATCATCCCAAGAACTTCGCGTACATCATGGCGCCGGAGGGCCATTGGAAACTGGCCCCCGCTTACGACGTGACCTTCTGTGAGGGCCCTGGTGGATATCACCAGATGGACGTCATGGGAGAGGCGCTGTCGATCTCTCGTGCGCATGTACTTCGACTTGCCGAGGAGGCCGAAGTGCCCCGGGACGTTGCGAGCGTGATGATTGACGGCATTTGCGACGTGGCGAGCCAATTCGCAGTCCTCGCCCAAGCTATGTACCCGCAGGACATTACCCAAGAGACCTTGCGCACGATCCAGCGCCGCATCGACCAGAACGTAGCTTTACTCCGCTAGAGTCACGGGCGTGTTTGCCTTGGAACGCACAACCGGCATCGGGTATTGAGCAATCATCGCGCACTATGTTGAACTCGCCGACATGCCGACAACGCACATGTCGGCAGCCATGTCGTGCAGATCCCGCCGCAGGTGGCGAGAGTCGTAGTCACCATGGACTCCGACGATATCCAGTTCGTCAAGGCTGAGCAGGTTCTGGTGCGGTTCGATAGAACCGATGCCGAATTCGTGCCACGAAAGGTCGAAAGCCCATGGGCCGCGCTCATGCGCTGGACATGACCCGGACGGTAACGCACTGATCGAGCAAAGCCCAGCGCGCACAGTTCAGCTGCGGCTGTGAACGGCGCGTGCCTCAGCTATTTACGCAAGGTGATACCCGCGCTTCGTTACCATGGCTCGCGCTTGGCTTTGACCGATATTGGCCCGCTCTGCCAGAAAATCCAGGAACGCTCGCACGCGCACCGGCAGGTGGCCGCCTTGGCCCACGTAGACAGCGTGAACTTCTTCGACATCGCCTGGATTGCAATCTTCAAGCACCGGCAGCAGTCGTCCGGCGGCTATGTCGTGGCGAACCTGAAAGGCAGCCAGGCGCGCCAGCCCCAGGCCAGATAAGGCCAGATGGCGTAAGGCTTCGCCATCGCTGGCTTGCGCATTGCCAGTCACCGGAAACAGGATGTCTTCATTGGCATATCGCAGCGGCCAGCCGGATTGCGCTCGCACGTAGTTAGCGCCCAGGCGATTGTGTGCAAGCAGATCATCCGGCGTCGTTGGCATGCCGTAGCGAGCGAGGTAGCCTGGAGCGCCCACGATCATCATGCGTGTGCTCCCCAACTTGCGCGCCACCAGGTTCGAGCTTTTCAGCGGGCCGGCGCGCACGGCTATATCGGTACGTTGCTCCAGGATATCGATGACCTCATCGGTCAGCACGATATCCAACGTCACGTCGGGATGACGTTCCAGAAACTCCGATGCCAGAGGCAGCAGGAAATGATGCCCGAAGGGGACATTGGCGTTAACGCGCAGGCGCCCGCGGGGTGCGGCGTGTTCGCTCGCGCATCGCTCAGCTTCTTCCAGATCAGCCAGGATGCGCACACCGCGTTCGTAGAACACACAGCCTTCCGGGGTGAGTTGTAGTTGCCGGGTGGACCGATTCACCAGGCGCGTACCAAGGCGTTGCTCCAGGCGTGCAACGAGTTTGCTGACAGCTGAAGGCGTCATGCCACAGGCTCGGGCCGCAGCGGAAAAACCGCCCAACTCGATCACGCGCACGAAGACTTCGAGTTCGCCAGATCGATTGACTTCCAGACGGGCCACATCCTCTCCCTCGGTGATTTCAATTCATAACTTCTGTTCCTTCGGGCAGTCTACTCTGACTTGGTCTTTGAATTCATTATTCCCCTATCAAAGGCTAATGAATTCACTGAAATGAAAAAAACCAAGAACTTGGTGTCCCCCGCCTCGGCTGTATTAGCCCTGGCGTTAACGGCGGGGACCTCCATGACTGCCGTGCTGGCAGCCGATTCACCGGGGTGGGTGGCCACTTGGCAGGCTAGTCCCCAACCCGTCTGGGGATCGGATTTTTTGTTTCCCACGAACGTTCCGTCAATTTTGCACGACCAGACTGTGCGTCAAACGGCCCGTATCAGCCTGGGCGGCCAACGCCTGCGCATCGTGCTTTCCAATGCATATGGCAAGCAAACGTTGGTCATAGGTAAAGCCATGGTCGGGCGAGTCGAGAAAGGGAGTGGCATGGTCGCCAACGGACCGCGCGTGGTGACATTCGGAGGCCGCGAAACGGCGATGATTCTTCCGGGTGCTTCGATGATCAGCGACCCTGTTGCTTTGCCTGTGCCTGATCGGTCACAAGTGGTAGTGAGCATGTATTTGCCGAACCCGACCCCGGTGAGCACGTTCCACTGGGATGGTCGGCAGACGGGATGGATCGTGGCGGGTGATCGGAGTTCGCAAGTCACGCCGACGCAGGCAGATAGTGCAAGCCACAGTACAACAGCCCGATTGCTGTTGTCTGGCATCCAGATAGAAACAAGCCAGGGCGCGCGAACGATCGCCATATTGGGTGATTCCATTACCGACGGCGCGGCAGCGAGCCTCGACAAGGATCATCGCTGGCCGGATTTCCTGGCAGCCAGGCTGGCTCCGCATCATGTTGCAGTCGTCAACGCAGGCATCTCCGGAGCACGCCTGTTGTCCGACGGAATGGGCGTCAACGCACTAGCCCGATTGGATAGGGACGTGCTGGCGCAACCGGGGGTACGCGATGTCATCGTGATGCTGGGCATCAATGATATTTCCTGGCCAGGCACCTTATTTGCACCGAATGCGATGCCTCCATCGCTGGACGCGATGACGTCGGCCTATCGTCAACTGATCGAACAGGCCCATGCCAGAGGGGTACGCGTCATCGGTGCGACGTTAACGCCGTTTGAGGGCGCGTTGCCGGGCACACCGTTGGACAACTATTACCAACCTGAGAAGAACGCGCTGCGCCTGCAGGTAAATGACTGGATTCGTCACAGCGGCTCATTTGACGCGGTCATCGATTTCGATGCGTCGCTGCGCGATCGTGCATATCCAACTCGCATGGCTGCGCGCTACGACTCTGGTGATCACCTGCATCCTGGCGATGAAGGGAATCGCGCCATGGCCGATTTCATCGATCTCGATGTCTTGTTACCAGGCATTGGTGCGGCAGATACCACTGCCCAGAACTTGCAGGAGCGTTGAGTGATGCTGTTCACCCCGTTTCATTTGGCCGGCCTTGAACTACCCAACCGCATCGTCATGCCGCCGATGACCCGCTCGCGAGCTGGAGCTGGCAATGTGCCCACTGCATTGATGGCGCAGTACTATGCTCAACGTGCATCGGCCGGCCTGATCGTCAGCGAGGGAACCCAGATCAGCCAGCAAGGCCAGGGCTATGCGTGGACGCCGGGCATTCATTCCGCCGCGCAAGTGGCCGGCTGGCGTGGTGTGACCGATGCCGTCCATGCCGCCGGCGGGCATATCTTCGCCCAACTTTGGCATGTCGGGCGTATTTCCCATGTTTCGCTGCAACCGGGCTGCG
Source organism: Dyella sp. (assembly GCF_036384435.1). Classification (GTDB taxonomy): domain Bacteria; phylum Pseudomonadota; class Gammaproteobacteria; order Xanthomonadales; family Rhodanobacteraceae; genus GSA-30. The sequence goes on from NZ_DASVMI010000080.1 coordinate 59,369, forward strand.
CTGCGCCCGTATCGTCTTCATCGTTGATCGCCCATGGCGTCAGGGTGTTTATCGATCCCCACGGAAAGGGGCCTCAAGGGGGAGTCGGCGACATGGTGCAACACTCGATGCCGCGAGCGCTTTCCGAATCGGAAATCGGCGACGTGGTCAACGATTTCGCCACCGCCGCCCGCAACGCCATAAAAGCCGGTTTCGATGGCGTGGAATTACATGCTGCCAATGGTTATCTCATCAACCAGTTCATCGATTCCCAGGCCAACAACCGCAGCGATGGTTATGGCGGTTCGTTACCCAACAGGCTGCGCTTCCTTGGAGAAGTCACCGAAGCGGTGATTGCGGTGATCGGTTCAGGGCGTGTCGGTGTTCGACTGGCTCCTCTCACCACGCTGCAAGGCGCGGTGGATGACACGCCACAGGCCACTTATCTAGGAGCGGCCAGCATGCTCGATCGCCTCGGTGTGGCATATCTACACATTGCCGAGGCCGATTGGGAAGATGCCCCCGAGATGCCTGTGGCCTTCAAGGAAGCGCTGAGGCTGATTTACAGCGGGGCGCTTATTTATGCGGGAAAATACACCCTGGAACGTGCCGAAGCGGCGTTACGTGATGGCTGGGCCGATCTGATCGGCTTCGGTCGCCCTTTTGTTGCCAATCCAGATCTGCCGGCGCGCTTACTCAACAACGTGCCGTTGGCCATCCTCGATTCGAAGCATTTGTTCGGCGGCGATGCCGAGGGCTATACGGATTACCCCGTGGCGACGCGACCTGTTGTTTAGACGACCTTAGGCTGACGGACATCCATATGCCCTTTTTGGGACTTTATCTAGATGAGGAATGCGGGGCCGTACGAATAACATATGCATAGCAAGCTGATGATGGATTTGCTCGCTTGCTCGTCTGTTGCCTATGCCTTGAGCGATTGATAGAATGAACTCGCTTTCAAAACGCCCTCCCGGTTCGCCGGGAGGGCGTTTTGTTTTGGTTCCCTCAGCAAAAAAGGAACCACGCCATGAAAGCATTCATTGGAACTGTCTGCGGATCAGGCACCACGTTGGGCTACGTGCTCCATGGCCAAGGCCCCGATCACGTACTCGTCTTGCACGATTGGCTGGGGGATCACTCCAGCTACGATACCCTCATGCCTTACCTGGACGGCGGCGCCTTTACTTACGCTTTCGTTGACTTGCGAGGCTATGGGCAATCCGCAGGCTTGACCGGCGAATTTACGGTGAGGGAGGTCGCCAGTGATTGCCTGCGGCTTGCCGACCATCTTGGATGGACTGATTTCCACGTGATAGGCCATTCCATGACCGGCATGATGACGCAACGCATCGCGGCCGATGCGCCGTTGCGCGTCAAGAGTGCGATCGCGGTGTGTCCTGTATCCGCTGCCGGTAATCGCTTGAGCCCGGAGGCCCGGACTTTTTTTGAAAGCGCGATGCAAGACAATGAAGCCCTCGCGCGATTGTTCAAATTTGTCACCGGCGGTCTGTGCGATACGTGGATCGATCGCAAGATAAGGCAAAATCGCGAAACGGTAGCATCCGCTTGCCGGATCAAATACCTGGACATGCTTGTCACGGCAAATTTTGTCGATGAGGTTCGAGGCCTTGAGACGCCATTCCTGGTGCTTGTTGGTGACAAGGACCCAGGACTTGATGCCTCGGCCATGGAGCGTACGTTTCTCGCGTGGCACCCCAATGCGCAACTACAGGTCATTCCCAACTGCGGCCATTACCCGATGGAGGAATGTCCGCCGTATTTGGCGACGGTTATCGAAAGCTTCTTGAGGCAACATATCGACTGATGGGAATGCCGGAAAACCTCGCGTCGAAATGGTCGTTCCGGCGTAAACCGGAATCTAGCGTCTCTAGCTCCATCGACGCCAGGTCACTTATGCTTCGGCATGCGTCGGCAAGATGGATAGGGCGGATTTTTAGAGATTCCCCGATGAATCCAGAACCTGTGCGGGCATGACTTTCGAGCTCGGGAATGTCCGCCATGGATATGTCGCATGCAGCCGCAAGGCTGCATGCAGTCGGGTTTCTTAGCTTTGAGGTTGCTTGTGGCCCATGGCGGGCGACACGGTTCCAGCCAGGGAGGCACAAAAGTCCTGGACTGCTTCGGCGGTCCGTTCGGGTTGCTCGACCTGGGGCAGGTGGCCGGCGTCCTCGATCAACTTGAACAGGGTGCCCGATATGTGTCGCGCATAGTCGCGGCCATAGGCCGCAGTGACGATACGATCATGATGTCCCCATAACACGCATGACGGTACCGCAATACTCGAGAGCCGCGCGGCAAGCGTTGGATCATGCATGAAAGGTTCCCCGGCGTACGACATCAACTCGCGCTGATTGGCTTGCCTTCGCGCGGCGGCCTCTGGGCTGGGTAGTGGAACCCTGGCGGGGTTGGCGAATGAGAACTTGATCAGTTCCTCAGGCGGCAGGGATCTTGGATCCATGATTGGCCCGGTACTATCGTCTGGTTTGAGCCCGACAGCGTTGATCAGCACGATGCCAGCTACCGCTGATGATTGTCGGATGGCCATTTCCGCAGCAATCCAGCCGCCTACCGAGTTACCCACTACGATCACGTCCCGAAGCTTCAGCACATTCAGCAGCTCGATGTAGCAGTCCGCCAGGTCCGCGATCGTCCGCATCCAGGAGGGGTGCTCGGTCGCGTCGAAGCCCGGGTGCGTTGGCAAAATCAGTTCGAATCCGTTGAGCGCATTGAACATGGGACGCATCGAATCCGGGCCGGCACCGCCGTGCAAAAGAAGCAATGGTCTGCCACTGCCTTTGCGGTCAAGCGAGAGATGGATGGCGCCGGCAGGCAGCTCAAGCATCGGGTGGTTCATAGGGATATCTCCTGGCCATGCGCTGCCTGGGTTTGGGGTACGGCAGTGGATGGGGCATACGATAGAGTCAGGAGGGCGAACGGAAAATATCGTAGAGTTCGCATATGCTTCGCAGGCGTCCGGAAATGGTCGATCCTCTTTCAGACATCCTTTCGCTGCTCAAGCCCCGCAGACAGGGTTCGGGCGTTGTTGATTTGGGTGGCGATTGGCAAATGCAATGCCCGGCTTTTCGCGGTGTGCGCTGTTATGCCATCAGTCGGGGCGAGTGCTGGATCATGGTGGAAGGCCTCGATGCCCCCGTGCACCTGACTCGCGACGATTGCCTGCTGCTGGCAACCGGGAGGCCTTTCCGGATGGCAAGTGCGGCGGAACCCTCGGGGCGTTCGACTTCGGCACCGTCGATGTTTTCGCATGATCGTATTTTGACGGTGAACGGAGGCGGTGCCTGTGTGCTTATCGGCGCGCACTTTCATCTGGATGATGTGTATGAGCGTCTTTTTTCCAGCGCGCTTGCGCCGCTCGTTGTGGTGCGAGACCCCGGTCAGCGCGAAGCGCTGGGCTCGGCGCTCAAGGGACTATGGCGAGAACTGGAAACCCCGCAGCCGGGCGGACGGCTGGTTGTCGATCATCTGAATCAGATGATGTTGATCTTCGCGCTCAGGCTCTACGTGAACAGTCAAGTACAACGTCCGACAGGTTGGCTGGCTGCACTGTCTGACAAGCGAATGGTCAAGGCGTTTGCCGCCATGCATGCATCTCCTGAGCAGTCTTGGACACTGCAAGCCCTGGCAAGGCAGGCCGGCATGTCTCGCACACTCTTTGCCGAGTGTTTCAAGGCGCTTGTAGGCACGACGCCGATGGCCTATCTCAACCAATGGCGCATGGCCGTTGCTGCCGACCATATCCGTACGTCGCACATGCCAGTGGGTCAGGTGGCTTTGGCGGTCGGCTATGGTTCTGGCCCGGCATTCAGCACCGCGTTCCGCAAGGCCTTCGGAGTGTCTCCCAGCGAATATGCCATGCATGACGCCGAGTTGGCTGGCATGGAGAAAACCAGCTACGACTCAAGCGAAACCGGCATACCCCTGACGGCTGTTGGCGAGAAGCCAAAGCGCTTCTTGAAGCGTACCGAGAAGCGGGAGGCTGATTCGTAGCCTACCTGATAGGCAATGTCGGCGACCGGGCGATCGTTGATCTGCAACAACCTCAGGGCGGTGGTCATGCGCACATCGATCAGGATGTCATGGAATGACTGCCCCTGATCGGCGAGCCGGCGCCTGAAGGTGGCTTCGCTCATCGCGAACGACTGTGCCAGGCATGAGATCCGGTTTGTCGACATCTACGCGCAGCCGCATGTGCTTATCGACGATGGAAAGGCATGGGTCAGCGTCAGCCCTAAAAATGCCGTGCCTGCACTCAGGTTGGATTTGGGAGAATGGCTGACCGAGATAGGCGTCATCTTGCAATACATCGCCGACCGTGCACCGGAATCAGGCTTGTTGCCGGAGGCGGGGAGCATGGCGCGTTATCGCGTCCTGGAGTGGTTGAGCTACGTGGGATCGGATGTGCACAAGACCATCGGGCTACTCTTTCATCCGCTCATGCCCGAGGCTGCCAAGGATATTCGCAGGCAGAACCTTCATCGCAGACTAAGTTACATCGAGCAACATCTCGCGGATCTGCCTTATTTGACGGGCGAGCGCTTTACCGTGGCCGATGCCTACCTGTTCGTCATGATCGGACGGCGACCCTATTTCAAGTTCGACCTGTCACCGTATCCGAACGTTTTCAGGTTTCATGCGAGGGTTGCTTCGAGGCCTTCCTTTGCATCATTCCTGGGCCTCATCGAGCCCGTGCTCGACAAGGTAAGGCTTCCAGCATTTCCTCGTTGATCTTGATGTTCAATTCTTTGCCGCTTCCAGCAGCCACCGGGTGAATGCCTGAATAGGTTCACGGCTTAAACCCATGGGCTCGGGCAGGACGAGGCAGAATGCCTTGGAAATGGTCTTGCCCTCAGGCCAGGGAGCAGCCAGTCGGCCTTGCGCCAGTTCGGTTTCGACGTAGACGCGTGGCACCAGGGCGACGCCCAGGCCCGCCAAGGCGGCTTCGATCAGCATCGCGTGGAGGTCGTAGCGTGCGCCCATGGCCGGGTTGGTCAGCGCCAGGCCGGTTTCCTGGGCGTAACGCGGCCATGCATCGGGGTTTTGCCGGCGATGAAGCCGTGGCAGGGCGTCCAGCGACATGGCCTTTCTGCCTTTCTTGAGAAGTCCGGGATGGCACACCGGCACCAGCACTTCATTCAATAGATGATGCGTGTGCATGCCGGCCCATGCCGGGTGCTCGAAATGGATGGCGGCATCGAAACCACTCCCTGCCAGGACGAAGGGTTCCAGGCGTTCGGCCAGGTGCAAGGTGATGTGGGGATGCCTGCGTTGAAACTCAGGCAGGCGTGGAATGAGCCATCGCATCGCGAACGTCGGAACAATCGCAATGTCGAGACTGGCGCTGTCGTTGGGTTGCCCCATCAGATACTGGCTGTCCCGATCCAGCCGGTCTAGCAGCTCGCGGACTTGGGTAGCGTAGCGTTCTCCATGCGCAAGCAAGCGAACGCGATTTCCGACTCGCTCGAACAGTGTGACGCCTAAGAACCCTTCCAACCTGCCGATCTGGCGGCTGATGGCTCCTTCAGTCAGGGAAAGTTCGTCCGCGGCGCGGGCGAAACTGCCGTGGCGGGCCGCGGCCTCGAATGCCATCAGGGCGGAGTTACTGGGGATTTTGCGACGCATGATTGTCTGGCTCGGGCTTGCTACCGCTCACCTTGATTTTTTGTCAAGGAAGGATACCGAAAAATCGATTTTTCTGCGTATATCGGACACCTATCATGAGGGAATATCAACTTGAGGAGATCGGAAGCGTCCCTTCCATCGTGAGAAACCCGATGATCTATACCGTCGAATGCAGCTTTACCGATCCTGCCAGCGAAGCACAGTGGAACGACTTTTATAGCTTTGAGAAATTGCCAGCGCTCATATCGGTCACTGGATTCCACACCTCGCAGCGCTTCAAGGCCATCAATGCCGGGTGTCCGGTCTACCTCGCCATGCATTCGATCGACGGTCTGGACGTGTTGCAGGGAGAGGAATATCGGCGCAAGGGCGGCGGAAATTTTGCGCGCTGGCAGCAATACATCACCGATTGGCATCGCAATCTTTATGGCGGCCTTGATCGTGCACCGGCGGTGGGACCAGGCCAATATCTGGTCATCAGTGCGATTGGCCCCGAGCCCCTTGCCGATATGGGATTGGTGGCTCATTCGATGCACGCCGTAGCCATGGAGAAGTTCCCCGAGCATCGGTGGCTGGGGAAGTGGGACGGTCCCATCTCGCCGGAGGCGATATCGCTGCCGGGGGGCATTCACCTCTACGAGCCGATGACCGCACAACTGGTGAGTGGCAGCGCGGAGTCGGCTATGTCATGGCAAAACCGTCATGCCTAACCTGACGATGTTCATTCCGTCCGATACGATGCCATCCGACGAGGCGCTCGCGCGGCTTACGGCCCGTTGCACCCAGCTATGCCTGGATATCCTCAAGGCTGCCCTTGGCAATGTGCACATCATCTATGTTCCGGTCAGGCATGGACGTGGGCATCGGGTATTTGCGGAAATCAGGTATCGCCTTGAGCCGTCGAGAACACCTGCCATCATGGATGCCTTCATGGAAGAACTCGACAACGCCATACAGAGCGATACGGGGCTGGTCGCACGCATACGCTGCTTCGGCTATGCGGCATCAGCGATCCATGCTCGCCATTGATCATCAGGGCATTGCGATGATGAAAGATCTGATATTTCCAAGCCAGCAGATAGGCGACTTCTCGATCACGGCGATCAGCGATGGCTATCTTTCCGCAAGCCTGAATCTGCTTGCCCCGATCGATCCGGCCCAGGCATACCGCATGCAGCAGGAGGCTGGCGTAAGCGACCCTTCATCGATCCACATCAACAGCTATCTGGTTCGTGGTCGTGACCGCACGATCCTGATCGATGCGGGAGCTGGAGGGTTCAAGCAATGGGGCGGCCGTTTGATCGCCAATCTTGCCCTCGCGGGCGTGCAGCCTGCCGACATCGATACGATTGTGCTGACGCATGCGCATCCCGACCATATCGGCGGACTGGTCGATGCATCGGGAGACGCCACCTTTCCACAGGCCGAGTTGATCGTGCATAAGCGGGAGGTTGCGTTCTGGGAAGATGACGGCCATCTCGGTCGCGCAAGCGAGCGTGCGCGTGGAAATTTCCTGTTTGCCCGGAACGTGTTCGAAAAGTATCGAGACAGAACGCGGCTATTCTGCGGGCACGATGTGTTGCCGGGCATCGCGGCCATGCCATTGCCGGGTCACACGGCGGGTCACTGTGGTTATCGAATCGAGTCGCAAGGGCATAGCGTGCTGGTCTGGGGCGACATCGTGCACTTTCCGCAGATCCAGGTAGCTCGCCCTGAGGTATCCATTGCATTCGACCAGGATCCAGTGCTTGCCGCATCCACTCGATCGCGATTGCTGGACGTGGTGAGCACGGATGAACTGCTGATCGCAGGGATGCACCTGGGCGAACTCGGTTTTGCGCGAATCAGGCGGGCAGGGGCTGCATACGATATCTGTTACGAGGCTTGATGGTGGCCCGGGCGAGGAAGGCCCGCGCCATGCGGGCCTTCTCACGCGGTCAGTTTCCCGGGTAGTGTCCGGCGGCGATGTCTTCCATTAGCGTCGCATGCGTGGGCGTCCAATCCAGTTGCGCGCGGGTGATGGCGCTGGACGCCGGGGCATCGGCACTGAAGAACATGTTCATCCAGCCAAAGTGGGCTTGTCCCTGTTCGGCGGGTATCGATTCGACCGTCACACCAAGGAATTGCCCCAGTGCCGCGGCGATGTCGCGCGTGGCGATGCCTTCTTCGTCGATGGCGTGCAGCACGCTACCCGGTGCGGCGCTTTCGATTGCCAGTTGCACCAGCTTGCCGGCATCGAGGCGATTCACGGCCGGCCAGCGGTTGCGGCCTTCGCCGATATAGGCCGACACGCCTTTTTCGCGCGCGATGCGGGCCAGCGCGGCCACAAAGCCATGATCGCCACCGGCGCCGTGCACGGTGGGGGCAAAACGCATCACCATCGAGCGAATGCCGCGATCGGCCAGGCCCAGCGTATAGGCCGCGTTGGCGGCTCGCGGATGGATGCCAGCTTGTGGCATGTCCTGTTCGGTACCTACGCGACCGGGCGCAAGGCCGACCGTGCCGGAGGCGATCATCAACGGGCCGCCCGTGCCTTGCAGCGCCTCGGCGAATACGTCGATCGCCGCGCGGTCGGTCTGAGCCGCCGCAGCCATCTGCGAAAAATCATGGTTATAGCCCATGTGCACCACGCCTTCGGCCTGCGCGACGGCGCTGCGCAGGCTGGCGAGGTCGTCCAGGCTGCCGCGCACGACCTCGGCGCCGAGTTTGGCGATCTTGGCCGCCGACTCGTCGTTTCGTGCCAGACCCAGTACGTGGTGCCCTGCGGAGATGAGTTCCCTGGCGCTGGCTGAGCCGATCCAGCCTGAGGCGCCGGTGACGAGAATACGCATGGTGACTCCAGTGATGTCATTGTGTGACATCAGTATAGACTTATGATGTCACTTTGTGTCAACACACTGAGAGATGCCATGGGTCGTTGGGAACCCGATGCTGAGAGCCGCTTCCGTGCCGCGGCGCTGGAATTGTTCGGGGAGATTGGCTACGAGCAGACCACGGTGGCAGCCATCGCCGAACGCGCGGGGCTGACATCGCGCACGTTTTTTCGTTACTTCACCGACAAGCGCGAAGTGCTCTTCAACGGCTCCGAGCGGCTTCAACAGATCATGGTCAATGCGTTGACCCAGGCGCCATCCGACGCCTCGGTTGCCGAGGCCATCGAGGCCGCCTTGATCAGCGCTGGCAGTTTCTTCGAGGAGGCGCTGCGTCCGTTCGCGCGCTTGCGCAGCTCGGTAATCCTGGCCAATACGGAACTACGTGAGCGCGAACTGATCAAGATGGCCACACTGGCATCGGCATTGGCACAGGCCCTGCGCGCGCGAGGCGCGGACGAGTCGGATGCCAGCCTTGCCGCCGAGGCCGGCATCGTCGTTTTCCGAATTGCCTTTCTGCAATGGGTCAGCGAATCGGAGCAGGGTGACTACGCCCAGATCGTGAAGGATTCGCTCGCTCGACTCAGAGTGCTGACCGCGCGTTGACCGATGCCTTTCAGAAAGCGCCCTGAGCCTTGGTGCCGATAGTTCCTCGCGCTGCGTTCGCATCCTTGCCCGGTGGCAGGCCGAACATTCGCCGGTATTCACGCGTGAATTGCTGCACGCTTTCGTAGCCTACGGCAAAAGCGGCGCTGCTGGCGGAACTGCCTTCCGAGGTCATCAGCCGGCGGGCCTCGATGAGGCGCAACTGCTTCTGGAATTGCAGGGGTGACAGTGATGTCAGTGCGCGGAAATGCTGGTAAAACGAAGAAGCGCTCATGCCGGCTGCCGCCGCCAGGCGTTCGATCGGGAGCGAATGCGCGAACTCGGTGCGCAGCAAGGCAACTGCGCGTGCCACGCGCTGGGCATGGCACTCCGGCCAGCCAAGCTGGCGAATGACCGGGCCGTGCTTGCCGACCAGCAGCCAGTAGTGCATTTCACGGATCAGCGGTGCTTGAAGCACGGGCAGTGCAGAGGGGCGCTCGACCAGACGCATCAGGCGCAGCGCAGCATCGGCCACTTCGGTGTCGGATGGTTCCACACGCACAGGGGAGCCTTGCAACACGGGCCCAAGCTTCATTTCGGCGGCGAGATCCGCGATGGCGATCTGGTCCAGATCCAGCACCAGGGAGAAGTACGGCTCGCCCGCGCTGGCCCGTGTGATCTGGCTGACCGTGGGCACGTCGGCCGTAATCAGCAGTGAGTCTCCCGCACTGAAATCGAATGTCTCCTTGCCCATCGTCACCCGCTTGCCTCCCTGTAAGACGAGGCATGCGAGCGGACGCGAGATCGCATAGTCGATGGCGCTTGGCGTGGTAGCCCGAATGGTCGTCAGGCCCGGGATGGGGGTTTGTGCCATTCCGTCGGAGCCGGCATAGGCCTCGGCGTAGCGACGTACCGCGTCAAGCAATGTGTCGTTCATGGCTGGATATCACGATTTTTCCACCTGTTCATCGTAGAAGGTTCAAGCGCGTATGGATATCAACTTTGGAGAAAAAGGCCAGCAATGACGAGATTCAGGCAAAGGTCGCCCAGATCCCACGCACCAGAATGGACGCCTGTTTCCATCCGCAAGGAGTTGTCCATGAGCACGATTTCCCTCGTCACCGGCTCCAGTCGTGGCCTTGGCCGCGCCACAGCCCATTCCATCGCCCGTAAGGGGGGCGACGTCATCATCACCTATCAAAGCCGCGAAGCGGATGCCATGTCGGTCGTCGCCGACATTCAGAAGTTGGGTCGCAAGGCGGTTGCCTTGCCGCTGAATACCGCCGACGTATCCACGTTTGCCACCTTCGCCGAACGATTGGAATCCGTGTTGAACCAAGTGTGGGCACGCGACAGCTTCGACCATCTGGTCAATAACGCCGGTCATGGCGAGGTGGCGCCTATTGCCGATATGACTGAGGCAGCATTCGACAAGCTGGTCGACGTGCACTTCAAAGGCGTGTTCTTTCTCACGCAGAAGCTGCTGCCACTGCTGGCCGATGGCGGGCGCATCGTCAATCTTTCCACCGGTCTGACGCGAGTATCGGCAGAGGGTTGGTCAGCCTATGCCGCCGTCAAGGGCGCGATCGAAGTGCTCACCGTTTACATGGCCAAGGAGTTCGGTCATCGCAAGATCGCGGTCAATGCGGTGGCGCCAGGCGCCATCGAGACCGATTTCTTCGGCGGGGCCGTACGTGATACCCCGGAGTTTAATCAATTCTTCGCAGGCATGACCGCCCTGGGCCGCGTTGGCGTGGTGGACGATATCGGTCCAATGATCGCCGGCCTGTTGTCCGAGGACAATCGCTGGGTGAATGCGCAACGCATCGAGGTGTCGGGTGGGCAGGGGATTTGACTGCGTGATTGTCGTAACTTATTGATTTGAATCCAAGATTCGATTTGTTTGCTAAGTTCGCCCTGGCGTCTACCGGGGCGACAAACTAAAGCGATCGTCGTGACGGCAGCCAGGCGTCACGGGTTCGCATGGCGATTCCATGTCAATACTGACAAACGGCGTGCGAGGTATACCAGGACGTTTGGCTTTTGCGGGAATGGCGGCTATAACGCAATCCGGTTATTTACATTTATGCTAGGCATTGATTCAAATGCCAAGGCCATAAAAGCTACTGCGGTGACGCTGGGGCGTGCGGTGTTTCGATCCCGGACGTCCTTTGAGACTGAGTAGCATGGGTCCTGAGCATCGCTATTGGCTCGTTCTATGGAATGGCCAAGATCGCAGCATAGACAGACAAAACAGGATTGATATTGGCATGGCTCGCATCGAGAACCACAAGTACACCATTGAAGAGGCCTTCCGTGAGTGCTTTTATATCGTGCCGGACTACCAGCGTGAGTATGTGTGGAAAGACAAGGAGGTTCAGCAGCTGCTTGAGGATATCAACGAGCAGATCGATACGGGGACAACACGGGAATACTTCATCGGCACCGTGCTTGTATCACCGATCGGCCAGAAGAGTCATTACGAAGTCATCGATGGTCAGCAACGTTTGACGACGTTTTTCCTGCTGCTATGTGCGTTGAAGCATATGTTTCGGGGGGAATCGCAGTGGCAAACAGTCGCTGGTCTTATCTCGACAAGCTATACGGATGCGGAGGGTGAGACGCGAACAAGCCTTAAACTTGAGCCTCGCTATGAAAATGCCGGCGAAGTCATCGGCAAACTGGTTGAACTCGACGCCGATCCACAAGCGGTAAGAGCCGGCATTCAATCCTCAGGGATTGCCAGTTTTGGGTCGCTTGAGAACCTGATCAGCGCCTATGGTACGGTGTATCGCTATCTTCAAGACAACTACGAAAGTCCTGCCAGGCTAAAGAAATATTGGGGCTATTTGGCCAATAACGTGGTTTTTATCCAGATCTCAACGGATGTCAGTAGTGCCTTGAAGATCTTCGAAACCATCAATGAGAGAGGTGTCGGCCTCAATCCGATGGATCTACTGAAAAATCTGCTCTTCACGCAGGTGCAGCAGTTGCAATTCAATCAGCTCAAGGATGAGTGGAAAAAAATCACCAAGCCACTGGAGAAAGCCAAGGAAAAGCCGCTGCGTTTCTTGCGTTATTTCCTGATGGCTAACTATGTCATCAAGAATGAAAGAGGTGACGCGGTGGTGCGTGAGGATGAAATCTACGACTGGTTCAAGGACAAAGGGAATGCCGCACTATGTGACTACGCAGGCAAGCCATTCGAATTTGTCCGCAAGGTTATTCGTAATGTCGATCATTATCTGGCGTTTGCCGCTGGCCTGGGGAACGACGGCAAGCCCAATCTCGCGATGGATAATCTCAAACGGCTGACAGGTGGTGCGTTCAGTTTGCACTATGTTTTGCTTCTGGCCGCTTCGGGATTACCTAAACCTTTGTTCGATCACTTCGTGTCGCAGTTGGAAAGCTTTCTCTTCTACTACATTTTTACCAAGACGCCGACCAAGGATCTAGAACGCAACTTCTCACTATGGTCGGATGAGTTGAGAGGGATAGTGGGGGAGGCGGATCCCGCCATGCAAAAAAATCAGCTGAACGCCTTCATTAATGATCGCTTTGCTACCAACATGGCAGGGAAGTCGCAGGAGTTGGTAGATGCTTTACGGCGTTTTACGCTGTACTCGATGCAACAGTATCGAAGCCGGTACTTGCTCGCTAAGTTAACGCAATACGTCGAAACGCAATTCAACGGTTCGAAAGCGTCAGTAAGCCTCGAGTTATTCAGCAAGCTGGATATTGAGCATATCCTCCCGGATACCCCGTCGGCTGAGTTGCGCGATGCATGGAACGCCGAGAATCCAGGTGCCTCGTATGTCGATTACAAAAGTCGATTGGGGAATCTGACGTTGCTGGAAAAGCCCATCAATATCGTGGCAAGTAACGATTTCTATGCCGCAAAAAAGGTTGAATATCGCAAGAGTGCCAATTATTTGACCCGTAGCCTGGTTGAATTGACTCATGTCGGACAGAATACTTCAATCTCCAGAATAAACCAGAAGCTGAGGGCCTTCCCGGTGTGGAATGCCAAATCGATAGAAGATCGCCACCAAATGCTGATCGCCTTGGCGCTTGATGTCTGGAAGACTTCGAGTGTGGCTGTAGATAGATAGCTGAGTGCGTTGATCAAATGCTTGCGAGATGCTTCTACGTCCCCGGTAGTCGGTGGCTCAGTGGGCCAGGATGCTTACCGATGCGAGCACGTTGCAGCGAGGGGCGTAAGTTCATCGTCGCCCCTGGGCAGATCGAATGCGCAAAGGGCCCTTCGCATGGGGCTCTATATGATTCTGGTCGATCACCAGCAAGTGCCTGATATCTGGCGGGCAAGCCAGGTAAGATGATGTCGTACCAAGGCAGCGAGCCAACGCAGGCGCGAGCATTGCTCGCATGTAGCGTCTCCCGTCGATGTCGGTCATTTCCAAGGTCGATGTGTTCCTGTCGTCCAGGACTGGGATACTCCTGCGTCACGAACGTGGCGCTCGCCACTCACGCTTATTGGAGATTTGCACATTGAATACGTCATCGCCGACGCCTTTGATGCTTGTGACGGGTGGAAGTCGTGGCATCGGCGCCGCCACGGCGCGGCTCGCCGCCAGGCAGGGATACGATGTGGTGCTCAGCTACGTGTCCGATGAATCGTCTGCTCGTGCTGTTGTGGCGAACGTTGAAGCGACGGGCAGGCGAGCGTTGTCGGTGCGTGCCGATAGCGCCGATCCTGTGCAGATTGAGCGGTTGTTCGCGGTGATCGATCAGCATTTTGGGAGGATCGACGTGCTGGTGAACAATGCTGGGATTCTCGCGCAACAGTCGCGTCTGGAGGATCTCGGGTTCGAGCGCATGCAGCGTATTTTCGCGGTCAATGCGATCGGTCCTATGCTTTGCGCGCAACAGGCTGCCAAACGCATGTCTCATCGCCATGGCGGACGAGGCGGTTCGGTAGTCAATATTTCGTCCGGCGCGGCTCGCCTTGGCAGCCCGAATGAATATATCGATTACGCCGCATCAAAAGGCGCTCTGGAGACGTTCACCACGGGTTTTGCCAAGGAGGTGGCGCGCGAAGGGATACGCGTCAACTGTGTGCGTCCGGGGCATATCTATACGGATATGCACGCCAGTGGTGGTGAGCCGGGCCGGGTGGACCGCGTCAAAGATTCGGTTCCCATGGGACGAGGCGGTCAGGCCGAGGAGGTCGCGCAAGCGATTTTGTGGTTGGCAGGCCCCGAGGCTTCCTTTGTTACCGGCGCATTTCTGGACGTGACCGGCGGCCGGTGAGTCGCCGAGCCGCCGGTCCTGGAATTGCTTTGCAAGGCATATAGGGAAGATTACGATTCCATTTCACGCAATCAATGCGAGGCGCGCGATGGAGCATCCCGATCTCAACCTGCTGCTTGCCCTGGATGTATTGCTGGAAGAAGGTAGCGTGGTCGGTGCTGCGCGGCGCATGAATCTCAGTCCTCCCGCCATGAGTCGAACGCTGGGGCGCATCCGGGACGCATTGGGTGATCCGGTGTTTGTCCAGGCGGGGCGAAAGCTGGTGCCCACGCCGCGGGCGCTGGCCATGCGCGACCAGGTGCGGCTTGCCGTGCAGCAGGCGACCCAGGTGCTTACGCCAGCGGTCGACGTCGATCTCAAGTCGCTGGAGCGACGCTTCAATGTGCGCGCCAACGACGTATTCGTGGGGCTTCATTCGGGGCGGTTGTTGGAGGCGATGGCGGCGAGCATGCCGCGCGCGGTGTTGCGCTTCTCGCCCGAGCAGGATGATATAGACGATGAGGCTCTGCGCAGCGGGCGCATCGACCTGTTCATCAGCGCATCGCGCAAGCTGGGGCCGGAAATCCGCGTGCAGCCTCTTTTTACCAGCACTTTCGTTGGCATAGCCCGCGAGGATCACCCCATCTTCGCCGACGACATGACGCCGGAGCAGCTTACCCGCTGGGGACATATCAGTGTGTCGCGGCGAGGCAAGTCGTCGGGGCCAATCGATGCGGCGCTGGAATCGCTGGGACTGCGTCGACACGTGCCATTGGTCGTGTCCACGCCATACACGGCGCTGTTCGCGTTGCAGGATTCCGATCTGCTATTGCCTTTGCCTGAGCATCTTGCGCGTGATGCGTTGGCTGCCGGATTGCGCATTCGCCTGTTCGATCTGCCAGTGCCCCTGGAAACCGTGTTGCTCACCCAGGCCTGGCATCCGCGCTTCCAGGGCGATCCTGCGCATCAATGGCTGCGTCGCACGATCCGGGAACTATGCGCTTATGGGTTGCAGGACCGTCCGGCACACAGGTAGCCGATGATTCATGTGGCGGCTCCCCAAGAGGGTCGCCGACGCCCCGATCAGGCGTGCGTCAGACGCAATCATGGATTCCAATAAAGTCACTTTTCGCAACGAATGGCGCTGCCTACAGTGATGCTGGTCATCATGGGTAGAAAGGTCCATTTGTGCGTTCCACAACCGCGCCGCCGGCATCCACCGGCATCGCTTCAATCAAGGCCCGGCTTGTGCCGGGCATGGGCCGAGCACTTGCCCGGCTGGATATCACCTCGCCGCGAGCGATCTACGTCATGCGCGCCACAATGGCTGCATGGCTGGCCCTGACGGTCGCTTATCTGCTTGAACTTGAGACGCCGTATTCGGCGGCGACGACGGTGCTGCTGGTGATCCATCCCATCCAGGGAGCGGCGATTGGCAAGGGTGCGTGGCGCGTACTTGGTACCTTGGCAGGCATGCTGGCAGCCATCGTGCTGATGGCTGCATTCGCACAGACACCCTGGTTGTTCCTGCTTGCCTATGGATGCTGGCTCGGCGCCTGCGTGGCTGTCATGACGTTATTACGCCATTTTCGCGCCTCCGGTAGCGTGGTTGCCGGTTACACGATCGGTCTTGCGACGTTCGGCGCGCTCAAGCACCCGCAGCTCACCTTCGATCATGTGGTCGGGCGTGGTGCGACTGTGCTGATTGGCGTGGTCTGCATGGCGTTGGTGTTTGCGTTATCTGGCCGCCGCCATGTGCAGGACAAGTTGGAAGGCATGCTAAGGCGTCTGGCCGCTGCTACGGCAGCCAGTCTTGCCGTGGAACATGCTGCAACTCACGACGGTATACCCCCAGGAGATCGCGCGCGGCGTAGCCTAGTGGCCGAGCTCTACGGCATGGACGACTTGCTGGCGCTCGGCAAGGCGGAATCGCCCGACCTGGCGCATCGAGCCACGGCCGTGCGTCATGCGATGGCGTCGCTGTGTGCAGCCCTGGTAGGTGGCGCTCTCCCGTGGTCTACCCATGTCGGCCCCAATGGGCCGCTTGTCGAACTGCAGCCGATACTCAGGCAGGCATGGCATGACACCGAACAATGCCTGGCGCGCGGCACGTCGGAGCTGGGGTATGCGATGCAGACGCTGCAACAGGCTCGCGAACGATTGGTGGCTGTGCTGGGTGCCTTAGCGTTGGATCACACCGCGCAGGACGCGGCGGCGCTCACGGCCGGCGATCGCCTGGTGGAACAAATGGATGATTACCTGGCCGCGCTGCATGGCATGGCGACCTTGCAACGCGCGCTTCCGCGCAGCGCACCCACGGTCTACTTTCATCGAGATACGGCTGCGGCGTTGCAAAACGGATTGCGCGCCATGTTGACCCTGGTGCTGGCCGGGGCATTCTGGTTCATCACCGGCTGGCCGCACGGCGACATGATGCTGCTCTTGCTGGCGCCTTACTGCTCGTTGCTTGCGACTTCGGGTAATCCTGTCGCCGGGTCGGTCCAATTCGTGAAGGGTTCGATGGTCGGCGTGCCCATGGCCGGATTATGTGCCTTCGCGGTACTGCCGCATATCGTTGGCCTGCCGCTCCTGCTGGCGGTACTTGGGTTGTTCTGGTTGCCGGGTATCTGGGCGACCAGCCATCCCAAGTATGGTCTGGCGGGATTGGCTTACCTGGTGGGTTTCAACACCTTGACCGGTGCGACCAATCCCATGCATTACAACTTTGGACTGTTCCTGAACTGGTCGGTGGCCTGGATTGCGGCTACGTTGTTTGCGCTGCTGGGTTTTCGCGTATTGCTGCCGCGCGATGTTGCTCGCGACATCGCGCGTTTGCGCCTGCATATTCGCGATGATGCCATCGCGGTAGTGCGTGGTAGGCGCTCGAACGAGCGAGCCTGGCAACTTCGCCAGCAGCATCGCGTGGTGCAGCTCGTTGCCTTGCTCAAGGCAACGCCTGACGCGATGGATCAGGCGATTGGCGATGCATGGACGAGTCTCCATCTTGGACGTGAAGTATTCCGACTGCGTCGATGGATGCGCCAGGCAGAGTCTGCACGATTGACCAGGCCGGTCGTCATGGCATTGCGGGGCATGGCCCATCATGCAGATGTGCCGGCCAGGGCCGCGCTACACGCGCGTCGTGCCGTGCGGCAGCTTGGCGACATCACCGTTGAAAGGCCCAGGCTTGCCGCCGAGCGCCATCGTGCTGCTGCCGTACTGGCGGATATCGCCATGCTGCTCGAAAGGCGCGCCGACTATGTTTCTTTGCCGGGGCGAAAGCATGCTTCGTGAAATATCCGTGGCAGGTATCTTCCTGCCGCCGTTCTTTGTCTATGCCTGCGTTGCGCTGCCGTTGTTCCTTGGCCTGCGTGCTGTGCTCGCGCGCAGTGGCGTGCTGCGCTGGGTCTGGCATCCGGCGTTGTTCGAGTTCGCCATTTCCCTTTGCCTTGTCTGTGTACTGATTCTCTATGTCTAGCATCGCGCCCTTCTTGAAGCCCGCCATCAAGGCGATCTTGACTTTGCTCGCTTTGATTGCCGCAGTCGTGCTGGTATCCGAGCTATGGCGCGCCTATGTGCTTGCGCCATGGACGCGCGATGGGCGAGTCAGCGCACAGGTGGTGCGTATTGCTCCGGAGGTTGCAGGTACCGTGATCGAGGTGCCCGTGAACGACGATCAGTATGTCAAACGCGGCGACGTGCTTTATCGCATCGACCCATCGCGATATCAGCTCGCTGTCGATCAAGCCGAGGCGCAACTGGCCGGTGCTACCGCGACATTGATACAAAAACGCGATGATGCAAAGCGCCGCAAGGGCATGGATGACTTGGTGCCTGGCGAGGATATTCATCGTGCCAACCAGGCCGTTGCGCTGGCCCAGGCCGAGCAGCGTCATGCGCAGGCTACGCTGGATATGGCACGACTGGATCTGCGGCGCACCACGTTGCGAGCACCCGTCGACGGCTACGTGACGCACCTGCGCCTGCGCCGTGGTGACTATGCGCTGGCAGGGCGTGCGGATATCGCACTGCTGGATGCGCACAGTTTCTGGATTACCGGCTATTTCGAGGAGACCAAGTTGCATGGCATCCGACCCGGCGCCCCGGCGCAGGTGAGACTGATGGGCTTTGACACAACCTTGCACGCGCATGTGGCCAGCATCGGCCGTGGCATCACCGATACCAATGAGCAGCCCGATGCCCTGGGCTTGCCCAACGTCGAGCCGACCTTCAGTTGGGTCCGACTGGCACAGCGCATTCCCGTGCGTATCCAGATCGATGAAGTACCGGCCAACATCGTGCTTGCAGCGGGCATGACATGCAGCATCGAAGTAGGACAACCTGGGCACGACCCTGTGCCACAGGGTCGCCTTGTGGCGCTGCTGCACCGCTGGATGTAGGCCACGAACATGAGCCGTCTTCTCATTCGTATCGCCAGGATGCAAGTGTTCGCATGTGTTTCGTGGATGTCCGCGCTGTACCTGTCCGGTTGCACGGTGGTGGGGCCTGATTACCATCGGCCGCGCATTGATCTGCCTTCGTCATGGAGTGAGGCCGGCGGGCAGGGGGCAGGGATGGATCGCGCTCAACTGCAAGTGTGGTGGCGGGCTTTCAACGATCCGTTGCTTGATCGGTTAATCGATCAGGCATTGCTCAACAACCAGGATCTCGGCATGGCACTGGCGCGCTTGCAGCAGGCGCGTGCCGAGCGGATACAAAGCTCGTCGCGATGGGGGCCTACGGTCTCTATCGGTGGCGAAGGTGACAGCATGCGTTCCAGCCAGATGCTGGACTGGCCACCGGGAATAGGGCAATCGAGTACCTGGCGAACGGGCTTCGATGCCAGCTGGGAACTGGACATGTTTGGGGGTGCTCGACGTGAGCTTGAAGCAGCCGATGCCGATATCGCAGCACTCGCGGCCGACCGCCATGCCTTGCAGGTGAGCCTGCTCGCCGAGCTTGCGACCGATTACAGTGCGCTACGCACGGCGCAGGCGCGCCTGCTGATTGCCAATGACAATATTCGCAACCTGCGCGAGGGCGAAGCGCTGGCTGAGCGTGCATGGCGACGCGGCCTTGGCTCATCGGCGGAGTTGGCCCAGGCACGAGCCGAGCGCGAGGCCGCCCAGGCGCAGCCTCCGCTGCTGGAGGCCGATGTGCTGCGTTCGAGTCATGCCATCGGCGTGCTGGTCGGCGGATTTCCGGCCAGCTTGCGCGAGAAACTGACTGCGCCACACGCGGCGGTCATGACGGTTCCAGGTCTTCCCTCCTCGCTACCCTCTGAGATGATCGGCCAGCGCCCTGATTTGCTGGCCGATGAGCATCGCCTGGCTAGCGCGACCGCGCGAATCGGTGTGGCCCAGGCGCAGCGTCTGCCACACTTCAGTATTCCCGTAAGCTTTGGCACGACCGCCAGCCTTGTACACGATCTTTTCTCCGGTGCAAGTCTTGCCTGGTCGGCGGGCTTGCAGGCAAGCCAGTCTCTTTACGATGGCGGGCGCGCTCGTGCTGGCGTCAAGGTGGCGCAGGCACGAGCCCAGGCGGCGAGGCTGGCATATGAGCGCGACGTGCGACTGGCACTGCGTGACGTCGAGGATGCCTTGACGTCGCTCAACAGCGAACGGCAAAGGCAGGCGTCGTTGGTCGCGGCGGTGACGGACAGCCAAGCTGCACTCGATCGGACAACCCGGCTCTTTCGTGCAGGCCTCAGCGCCTATCTACCTGTGCTTGTTGCGCAGCGTACGGCCAATCAAGCACGTGACGCCTTGACGTTGAGCCAAGGCAACCAGGTACGGGGAGCCATTGCGCTCTACAAGGCATTGGGTGCCGGGTGGCGCGCCGATGAGCCTTTGGGATTCAACCGAGATTCTCCCCCGCAGAACCCATGGCCCGTTCGCCAAGCCGTGACGGTGGGGCCGTAGCTGTCCCGTGTACTTCATTTCCGAGGAGATATTCCATGAGCCTTGATCCGGCTGGTTTCATCATTCATGACGTGCGTGCGCTCCCCTACGTAGCCTTCAACCAGGCCGCTGTACAGCCAGGTTATGCCCAACAGTGGGAGGCCGAGATGGTCGCATTGCTCGAACATGGCGAGCCATTTGTCGTGGTTTACGATCAACTGCGTATCGAAGAGACGCACGACGATCGCAAGCACCGCGGCATCTGGCTCAAGCACAACAAGGGGCCACTGGCTCGCGTGTGCAAGGCGATGGTCAGCATCGAGCCGGATGAAGCGCGGCGTGACGCCGTGCGGAGCCAGGCCGACACGGCCGTCAAGGCGTTTGGCATTCCCCATGAGGCGGTCGCCAGTCGGGAAGAGGCTGTGCGGTTGGTGTATCGCCTGGTAGGGCACGCCAATTAGCGGTTATCGATGAATCCGGTCCGCCGGCATGTCGATAGCCATTGCGGCGCACGTAAGTACTTTGGTTGCTTTT
>NZ_DASVMI010000081.1:0-14208 GCF_036384435.1 Dyella sp.
TCCTCGACCTGTTCTGTGGCCTAGGTAATTTCACCTTGCCGATCGCGCGTCGGGTCGCTGAAGTAGCGGGCGTGGAGGGCGAACATGGTCTGGTCGAGCGAGCGGCGGCCAACGCCGCCCGTAACGGCATTGCCAATGCCCATTTCCATGTGGCCAATCTTTTCGACGACCAGCGCAACGCGCCCTGGGCACGCCAGCCGTGGACCAAGATGTTGCTCGATCCGCCGCGCGCGGGAGCCGACAAGGTGCTCGAATACCTTCCGCATCGTGATACCCGGCGCATCGTCTATGTGTCCTGCCATCCAGCTTCGCTGGCACGTGACGCGGGTATCCTGGTACACAAGCATGGTTATCGCCTGGTCTCGGGCGGTGTCATGGATATGTTTCCGCACACGGCTCACGTTGAATCCATCGCTTTGTTCGAGCGCGGCTGATGGGCGTCGAGATTGAACGCAAGTTTCTCCTGGTCAACGACGACTGGCGTGGTTCGGTCAGCCATAGCCAGTCCATGGCGCAGGGTTACCTGGTCGGGGCCGCAGCCATCGAGCGTGGCGACGCACTGGCCTCAGTGCGCGTACGCTTGGCCGGAAACCTGGCTTGGCTCAACATCAAGTCTGCCGAACTGGGTATTGAGCGCGCCGAGTACGAATATCCGCTGCCGCTGGACGATGCCCGGCAGATGCTCGCACGCCTTTGCGACGGTGTAGTGGAGAAGGTGCGCCATCACGTGGACGTCGATGGCACCCTGTTCGAGATCGACGAGTTCACGGGTAAGAACCACGGGCTGGTTGTGGCGGAAGTGGAGCTCGACCATGCCGATGCGCCTTTCCCGCGTCCGGCCTGGTTGGGTGGTGAGGTCAGCTCATTGGTTCGTTATTACAACGTCCATCTGATCGAGTATCCGTATTCGCAGTGGACCGAGGCCGAGCGCAAGGGAGTGGATGCATGCTGATGATCGGCATTGCCGGCCTCGAACTGGCAACCCATGAACGCGCGTGGCTGGTTGCGCCCGGCGTGTCAGGCGTATTGCTGTTTGGTCGCAACTTTTCCTCGCGGGAGCAGGTGACGGCCCTGATTGAAACGATCCGCGACGTGGCTGGCGACAACTTCCTCATTGCGGTCGATCAGGAAGGTGGTCCGGTGCAGCGATTCCGCGAAGGCTTCACCCGCTTGCCGCCCTTGGCACGTATCGGGCAAGCCTATGACCATGACCCACAGAACGCCATCCGCCTGGCCGAAGAGCACGCCTGGATCATGGCCAGCGAAATGCGTGCCATCGGCGTGGACTTCAGTTTTGCGCCGGTGGTCGACTTGGCGCGTGGCAACGCCGCCATTGGCCTGCGGGCCTTCCATGCTGATCCGGCGGTAGCCGCCGAGCTTGGACAGGCTTATATCCGCGGCATGCATCTGGGTGGCATGGCCGCCGTGCTGAAGCATTTTCCGGGGCATGGCTCCGTGGCGGCCGATACCCATAAGGCGCAAGCCATCGATCCGCGTCCGCTCGACGAGATTCGTCGCGATGACTTGCGTCCGTTTGCCGAATGCATCGAGGCTCGCGTCGAGGCCGTGATGATGGCGCATGTCGTTTATCCGGCCATCGATGAGCAACCGGCCGGCTATTCGCAACGCTGGATCGGGCAGATTCTGCGTGACGAGCTTGGTTTCTCAGGCGCGGTCATCAGCGACGACATCAGCATGGCTGCCGCTGGGGTGGCAGGTAGTGTCGCCGGTCGTGTGCAAGGCCATCTTGATGCTGGCTGCGACCTGGTGCTGGCCTGCTTCCCCGAGGTGGTGGCTGAAGCCATTGACGCGGTAAAAGGGCGTGCGGCCCCTGGGACGGCTCGCCTGGCGTTACTGCGCGGTGCCATTGGCTCTACCTGGGAAGGCCTGGTCGACAACCCACAGCGCGATCGTTTCATCGCGCGTATTACCGCTTTGCACAAGGAAAACCCCGCATGACCACCATGCCCCCTCCAACGCTCGCTTCCGCCTTGGCACACGCTGACCTGCTATTTGGGCGCGAAGAACTCGATACCGTTATCGCCGACATGGGGCGCAGGATCGACCATGCCCTGGAGGGCGAGCGTCCGGTTTTCCTCACTGTCATGCATGGCGCGCTCATCTTCGCTGGGCAGCTGGCGCTATGCATTCGTACCGATCTCGACTTCGATTACGTGCACGCCACTCGTTATCGCGGTGCAACATCAGGCAGCGACCTGCACTGGTTGCGTGAGCCGCAGATCGACCTGGCCGATCGCACCGTGCTGCTGGTCGATGACATCCTCGACGAAGGTCATACCCTCAAGGCAGTGCGTGATGACTGCCTGCGCCGTGGCGCCAGGCGTGTCTGGATCGTCAGCCTGTGCACCAAGCAGCATGATCGCCTTGTCGAAGGCGTTGCCGCCGATTTCAACGGTGTCGAGCTTCCCGATCGCTATGTGTTCGGCTATGGGATGGATTTTTACGAGCAGGGCAGGAATCTGCCGGGTATCTACGCCCTCAAGGATTAGCACAGAACATGGATCGCACCGGGCCCGGGGCTGATCCGGGTTCCCATGCTTCATCGCAAGGGTTGCAGACCCTCGCGCCAACTCAAGACCTGCGGATATAGCGACATGACTCAAACCATCGACCTGGCCGTGATCGGCGGTAGCGGGCTTTATCAGTTTCCCGGCCTGGAAAATATCGAGCGCCATGCGATCGATACGCCGTTTGGCGCGGCTTCGGGCGATGTAGTGCTGGGTGATTTTGCCGGCAAGCGCGTCGCCTTCATGGCGCGCCACGGCGAAAGCCACAGCGTGCCACCTCACCGGGTCAACTACCGCGCCAATCTTTGGGCATTGCACAGTCTGGGCGCGCGCAGGGTGATCGGTATCAATGCGGTGGGCGGCATTCGCCACGATATGGGCCCTCGGGTCATCGTGGTGCCGGACCAGGTCATCGATTACACCCATGGACGGTATACGAGTTTTTGCGATGTCGAGGGTGCCGAGGTCAAGCACATCGATTTCAGCGAGCCTTACACCCGGTCATTGCGCCAGGCGCTGCTGGCGGCCGCCAGCCACGTGGGAATAGCCGTGGTCGATGGAGGCTGTTATGGCGCTACCCAGGGGCCGCGCCTGGAAACCCGAGCGGAAATCGCCCGTCTCAAGCGTGACGGCTGTGATCTGGTCGGCATGACCGGGATGCCCGAGGCCGCCCTGGCCCGGGAATTGGAAATCGACTACGCCTGCCTGGCTTTGGTCGCCAATTTTGCCGCCGGGTGTGGGGACGAGGAGGAAATCAGCATCGAGGAAATCTTTGCCCATCTGGCCGCCGCCACCGCGCAGGTACCGGTCATCCTGGGCGCCTTGCTCGAAGCCTGATACCCGGATGGGCAAGGCAATGCGCAAACGCATATTGCGCTTTTACCTCAAACATGATGATACTTCGCGTTGCCAGGGGCGGGGGACCAGGGGAAGTTAGTGGTTCGGCGCGTGGCCTTGGTGTATCCAATTCATGATTCAGAGGTTCACGCAATGCGTTTCGGTACGGTCAAATGGTTCAACGATGCCAAGGGTTTCGGCTTTATCGCGCCCGAGGATGGTGGGGAGGATGTGTTCGTTCACTTCTCGGCGATCAATGCCAAGGGCTTCCGTAGCCTGCAGGAAGGTCAGCGCGTGAAGTTCGAAGTCACCCAGGGCCCGAAGGGTGCCCAGGCGTCGGGCGTCGAACTCGCTGCCTAAGCGAATTCGATCCGGCGTTCTTGCCGATAAGTGTCAAAAGAAAACCCCGCGCACCGATGCGCGGGGTTTTTTTTGTTGCAACGATATAGGAGATAGAACATGGGCGACCGGCGCGATTTTCTGAAGACATCCATGCTGGGTGCATCGGCATTGGCGCTGGGAGGCGCATGGTCATCGCGATCTCTGGCGGTGCCTTCAGCCAAGGGGGCAGGGATGGCGCGCGTGGTGTCCACCTGGGATTTTGGCGTGCCTGCCAATCTTGCTGCATGGGCCGTGTTGTCCAAGGGAGGCAAGGCTCTGGATGCGGTGGAGACAGGCGTACAGGTGCCCGAATCGGATCTCAAGAACCATAGCGTGGGTCGGGCCGGTTATCCGGATCGCGAGGGCCATGTCACGCTCGATGCCAGCATCATGGATGCCGACGGTAATTGTGGTGCGGTCGCAGCGCTCGAATATATTGCCCATCCCATCTGTGTGGCTCGACGTGTCATGGAGCGTACGCCCCATGTGCTGCTGGTCGGTGAGGGTGCGTTGCAGTTCGCGTTGGAGCAGGGTTTCAAGAAAGAGAAGCTGCTGACGCCCCAATCCGAGCGGGCCTGGAAAGAATGGCTCAAGACCGCGCATTACGAGCCCTCGATCAATAACGAGGTGCACGATTATGGCAAGACCGGTCTACCCGGGGGGGCGGGTAACCACGACACCATAGGCATGCTGGCCATCGACCAGTACGGCAAGTTGGCCGGTGCGTGCACTACCAGCGGCATGGCCTGGAAAATGCGCGGTCGCGTGGGAGACAGCCCGATCATTGGTGCCGGGTTGTATGTCGACGGCGAAGTCGGTGGCGCAACGTCGACGGGTGTCGGTGAAGAAGTGATCCGCAACGCCGGCAGCTTTCTGGTCGTTGAATTGATGCGCCAAGGGCGCTCCCCGCAGGAGGCCTGCAAGGAAGCGGTGATGCGTATCATCAAGAAGCGTCCGGAAGCCACCAAGACCATGCAGGTCGGCTTCCTGGCACTCAATAAGGACGGCGAAGTCGGTGCGTATGCCATCCAGCATGGTTTTTCCTATGCCGTCTGCGATGCGCAGAAACAGGATGGTCTGGTTCCCGCGCAAAGCGTTTATACGACGAACTACACATGACACTTGAAATTGCCGCTAATTCGGTTGCATCGGCGGTGGCGGCACAGCAGGGCGGTGCATCGCGTGTGGAACTATGCGGTGGGTTGGAACTGGGTGGCATCACGCCATCGCCAGCCATCATCGCCATGGTGCGGGAGCGAATTAGCGTCCCGGTCTATGTGCTGATCCGCCCACGGGCCGGTGATTTTCTCTACAACGACGATGAATGCGAGGCCATGCGGCGTGACATTGCCTGGTGTGTATCGCAGGGTATCGATGGTGTCGTCATCGGCGTGCTCGATGCACAAGGGCAGGTGGATGTTGCGCGATGCCGTCCGCTTGTCGATGCGGCAGGGCCGATGGGGATTACCTTCCATCGAGCATTTGATCTGGCGCGGGAACCCGTGCGTGCCCTGGAAGATGTCATCGGCCTGGGTTGTGAGCGCATCTTGACCTCTGGTGGCCAGCCGTCGGCGCTGGAGGGTTCTGCGTTGATCGCAGACCTGGTTGGCCGAGCCAGTGGCCGCTTGAGCATCATGCCTGGCGCTGGCGTCACCTCTGCCAATATCCGCGCATTGGCTCAAGTCACGGGAGCCACCGAATTTCATGCTTCGGCCAAGCGAAGCATCGCGTCGGGCATGTCGTGGCGTGCGCAAGCATTGCAAGACATGCAGGGGGGGGAGTGGCGAACGGACGAGCAAGAGGTCAGGGCGCTGGTTGCCGCGCTGGCCGTGGCCTAGTTTTCCACAGCGCCTGTGGATGTCATCTGCACAAGCCTGTGGACAAGCGCGATTGGGCGCTTTGACATCAATCACTTAATACACGTTGGTCATCCTATGACCACCGTGTGGCGCCTGCGACTGAATCGCAGACCGCTTTTGAATGGCCGATTGCATTGCGATTGAAATCGCTCCTGCAAAAGCAGGGTGCGTAAGCCTGTTACGCCACGAACTGCAAACGTGCCAGTTCCGCGTAGAGGCCGTCCTCAGCCAGCAGGCTTTCATGGGTGCCTTGAGCGACGATACGACCGCCATCCATCACCACGATCCGATCGGCGCGCTTGACGGTCGCCAGGCGATGGGCGATCACCACGGTGGTGCGACCATGTTCAAGCCTTTCTAGCGCTTTCTGGATGGCAGCTTCCGATTGCGCGTCGAGTGCGGATGTGGCCTCGTCCAGCAGCAGCAATGGTGCGTCGCGCAGGATGGCTCGCGCGATGGCGATGCGTTGCCGTTGTCCGCCGGACAACCGCACGCCGCGCTCACCCAGTTCGGAACGATAACCATCGGCCAGTGCGCTGACGAAATCGTGTGCTTCGGCTGATACCGCCGCCTCACGTACCTCCAGGTCACTGGCGCTCTGCCGGCCGAAGCGGATGTTGTCGGCAGCCGAGCCACTGAATACCACCGTTTCCTGGGGCACCAAGGCGATGGCACCGCGCAGCTCGTCCAGGGCCAGTGTTTTGAGGTCCACGCCATCAAGCGTGATCCGGCCCTGCTGGGGATCGTAAAAGCGCAGGAGCATCGCCAGCACGGTGCTCTTGCCAGCACCCGATGGCCCTACGAGCGCCACCGTCTCGCCGGGACGTACGTCGAGCGTAAAGCCATGTAAGGCTGGCGCGTCAGGGCGGCTGGGATAGTGAAAGACGACATCCTCGAAGCGAAGCGCGCCACGTGTAGGATGAGGCAGGCTCATGGCCGGCTCTTGCGTGACGATCTGCGGCTGCTCGGCGAATAACTCGCTGATACGTTCGGTGGCGCCGGCTGCCCGCAGCACGTCACCCCATACTTCCGACAAGCTCATCAGCGAGCCGGACGAGAATAGGGCGTAGAGCACGAACTGGCTCAGCACGCCAGCTTGCAAGCGGCCGGCCAGCACGTCGTGGGCACCAGCCCAAAGCACTAGCGTGATGGCACCGAAGAACAGGATGATCACCGCTGCGGTCAGGAACGCGCGAACGCTGATGCGGCGACGTGCTGTCGAAAGCGCCAACGCGATGGCTTGGCCGTATCGCTCGCTTTCAATGCCTTCGCGCGCATAAGCCTTCACCGCGGGCGCGGCATTAAGTGTCTCGTTGGCGATGGCGGCGGCATCGGCCAGGCGGTCCTGGCTGGCGCGCGAGAGCTTTTGTACGCGTCGTCCGAAGATCAATATCGGCAATAGCACGACCGGGATGACCAGGGCGGTCAGGCCGGCCAGCCGTGGGCTGGTCCAGATCATTGCGGCGGTCGCGCCGATGAGCATGACCACGCTGCGCACGGCAATTGAAATGCCCGAACCGATCAAAGCCTGGATCACTTCCGTATCGGTACCCAGGCGCGAAATCAGTTCACCGACGCGGCTGCGCTCGAAAAAGCCTACGTCCAGGCGAATGACGTGGGCATACAGCTTGCTGCGTAATGCGGCCAGCGCACGTTCGCCGAGCAGGGAAATGAAGAAATAGCGAGCCGCCGTGGCGAAAGCCAGCACAATCGCGATGCCGAACAATCCCAGGAAGGTTTGATTGATCGCATCGGCGTTGGCGACACTAAAACCCTGGTCGACGATCTTTCGCACGGCCGGCGGCAATACCAGCGTGGCGCCGGAAGAGATGGCCAGAAATACGAGCCATCCGGCAGCCAGGCCGCGGTGCGGACGCAGGAATGGCCATAGTTGACGCAGCGCACCGATGCGCCGCTTGGGTTTGGAATCGGTCGCTGTAGGTGGGCTCATCGCTTTCTTCGCTGGTCTGTCAGCCTTCCACATGGGGGCCGTGACCTGCCATTCAACAATTTACCTGGCCTGAGCTCAACCCGGGACTGTTTGCCCGGCAGGTGGCTCGGTCTGGTTTTGCATCGACCGTCGCATCCATGCATCGCGTAATCGCAGGAAGGGGCGTTCGATCAGGTAATACAACAATGCTCCGCCAGCCAGGGTGGCCAGCACATAGCAGGCCAATGCCGCCATGCCCTGGATGCGGGGCCACGATGCGAGGGCTTGGTGTACCAGATGGAATATGGCTTTATGGCTCAAATACAGGCTATAGGAGGTCGCCGCCAGCCAGCGGGCGCCCGGTACCTGGCAGCGCGCCAGCCAGTTGTCGCCGGTCGCCGCGCAG
The DNA here is from genome assembly GCF_036384435.1 of Dyella sp. Lineage (GTDB taxonomy): Bacteria > Pseudomonadota > Gammaproteobacteria > Xanthomonadales > Rhodanobacteraceae > GSA-30. The sequence goes on from NZ_DASVMI010000081.1 coordinate 7,942, forward strand.
ACCAGCAGCGCGAGCGCAAGCGATAGCAAGGGATAACCGATGCTGGTGGCCAGCAGGCCGGTGCGGTCGGTGAAGACCGCCATCGACATCGCGAGCAAGGCCATGCCAAGCCAACCGATGGCATGGCTGCGTGTGCGAAGCCAGCTCCACCAGGCGGGGCGCCATGCTGCGATCGATGCGAGCGCGACGCCGGCCAGCAGGCCATCCAGGCGCGAATAGCTGGGACGGTAGATGTACTGCAGGAAGGCGCGGTTGAACCCGGCCATATCTGTGTCTTGCAGGGGCTGCATGGTGTGCAGCCATATCAACGTGCGTAACGCCATGCCTCCGAGCCATACCAGCAGGAAGGCGGTCACTGTCGTGCTCATCGATGAGCGGCGTGCCAGTATCCATGCCAGCACAGGGAACAGCACATAGAAGTGCTCTTCCACGCAAAGAGACCATGCGTGCGAGAAGGCTATCCGGTCAGGATCCTCGATAAGCAGGTTCATCGTATAGGTCATGAACTGCCACACCGGCTGCATACCAGGTGCTTCGCGAAATGCCGGCCACCACGCGTACAGAGCCAGTACCGTCAAATACGCAGGAAACGTCCGAAAAGCGCGGCGAAGATAGAACCTGCCCAGGGCCATCGGCTCGCCACGAGCCAGGGGTTCAAACACCTGGCTACCAATCAGGTAGCCGCTAAGGACGAAGAACAGGTCTACGCCCATCCAGCCGAACTGCCAGTAAGGGCGTACGCCATCGCTGATGTCCCATACGAGATAGGCGTGAAACGTCATGACCCAGGTCACGGCGATCGCGCGTAACACGTCCAGGCCGGGCAAGCGGGTCATAACGGTCCTATGTGTCCCCGATGCGTGGCCGCGCCACGCGAACTGGTGAGCTTAGGGAGCGAGGCGGCGTTGACCGGGGCATTGCCGTGACTTTTTCAGGGCAGCTCCAGGCGACCGGGATGAACCCGGCCGCGCGTGATGTCCACAATGCGTGCCGCGACATCAGCGGCCTGGCTCGCTGGAAGGCTGAAGGTCAACGTGACGCCAGCGGCATCGAAGGCTTCATCGTCGACCTGCGCTTGCCAGTCTTTTAGACGTGACTTGAGCAAGGCGAGATCGGCAAACGCGCAATGCATGCGCCATTGCTCCCTCGTGATCAAGGGCTGGCGCGCGGCCAGTCGCATGCCTTCGGCGGCTATTCCGCCATAGGCACGGACAAGGCCGCCAGCTCCCAGCTTGATGCCGCCATACCAGCGTGTCACCACCACAATGACCTGGTCGATGTCCTGGCCCTCGATGGCTTGCAGAATGGGTCGTCCAGCCGTGCCGCCGGGCTCGCCATCATCGTTGAAGCGATAGTCCTGGCCGATGCGATAGGCCCAGCAGTTATGGGTAGCCGCCGGATCGCTGACATGCCTGACGAAATCGAGGGCCTCGTCGACATGCCTGGCGGGAGCACCTCTGGCGAGAAAGCGGCTTTTTTTGATGTCTTGGATGTGTTCGAAGGGGCCTGCCAGTGTGTACAACGCGTCGCTCATGGTTCGAGCAACAGCCTTCGCAGGTCGTCTGGCAATACCGCATCAGGATGATCGCGATGGAAATTGGCCAGGCGCTGGCGTGCTTCATCGCGCCGCCCCTGCCTGAGCAGGTCGCGGACCGATGCCCATTCTCGTGCCTGCCAATCACCGGCGTTTCCCGCTGCCGCAGCCGGGGCCTGGGCAGGCATCGACTCGACCATCCGCTGTGACTTGTCCATCTGCCGGGAAAGTGGAGTGGCTGGCACTGCCGAAGATCGAGCAGCATCGGACGTGGCCGGCGGCGCATCCATCGCGGTGGGCGGAGCGGGGGGAGCTGGAGGGGCGGACGGAGCAGGTGGAGGCGGCGGAGCCGGGGCCTTGGCTGCCTGCATCGGCATGAGATTCGATGTTTCCTCGATCGGAGCAGTGGGCGGCGGTGGTAGCGTGGATTGTCGACGTGTTGTGGCCGATGTCTGGTGCTGGGCGATGACTCCCGGCGTAGAGGGCTTGGGCGCCGCAAGCGGGTCAACGACGGCTGGCACAGGCGAGGGCGGCATCACCTTGGCTGTTTCGGCTGCCCCGGGCATGGGCGTGGATGCCACGGGCGCGATCGTCGAGCTTGCCACCGGGGCCGTCGGCTGCTGGCCGACTCGCCAGGCAATGCCGGCCGCGAGCATCAATGAAGCTGCCGTGCCCACGATCAGTGCCCAGCGCGGAAACCTTTGCCGGGTGTTGGGTCTTATTTGACGAGCCATGCGATGCACCGCCGTGTCGAGCGCGGTGGGCGGCTCGATGTGCGGCAGCTTGCGATACAGCGCGGACAATTGGTCCTCGCCAGGCAAGCGTTCGTCGTCGTTGGCGCGTGGTGTGGTCATTCAGCCAGTTGCTCGCGCAGTCGGTTCATGGCGTAGCGCAGTCGCGATTTGACGGTTTCGCGTCCAGCTCCGGTGATTTGCGCGATGTCCTCCAGGCTAAGGTCGTTTTCCAGGCGAAGCAGCACGGCGGTGCGTTGTTCATCGGGCAATTGTTCGATAGCCCGTTGCAGGCGGCGGCGGTGTTCGAAGTCCGACAGAGCCTGTTCGGGTTGTTCGCGTTCGGGTATCTCGTAGCGTTCCAGCGCAATGTCCGCTTCTTCGCCTTCGGCCAACGGCCGCCTGCGGCGAAAGCTGTCCACTAGCAGATTGTGGGCGATCTGCAACAACCAGGTGCTGAATTTGGCTTGCGCCTGGTAACGCTGACGGGCGGCGATCACCCGGCTCCAGGTATCCTGGAACAACTCGTCGGCGATGTGGCGATCGCGAGCCGAGCGCAGCAGGAAGCGGTAAAGCGTGCCACGATGACGCGCATACAGAGCCTCGAAGGCGGCTACGTCGCCTTGCGCATAGGCCAGCATCAGCGTTGCATCCTCATCCAAGGCGACATCCATGGACGAAAGGTTAAGGGATGGACGCGCCGCATGCCATATGGATCATACGATGTCCTTGCCAGGCTCTGGGTGACTGAAATCCTGGGGCGAGAGGTCACGGGTCAACCGGAATACGCCCTCTCGCACCTTGCGAGGCATCACGATATCCAGCACGGTCGTTTCATGTGGCCCCAATACATCGAGCAGATCGTCATCTTGATGGCTGGATGCAATCGTGTGGTGTACCAGACCGTTCAGGATGGCCGGTTGCACACAGAGGCTATAAGGGCTGTGCGATGCCATAGCCGCACGCAGGGTCCGTCGTCCCTGGCGCGGATCGGCGATGCGTTCGCTGCCGGCCAGGAGGCTATGGTTGAGGAACAGCGAAATCACATGTTTCGCACGACGATTGGCTTGCCGGTCGAGCATGAAACCCTGCGGCATCCAGTCAGGGTTGGGCGGCAAGCCCGCGCGCAACAGGACTCGGCTGTCGGCAAGGACTTCGCCCGTCTCGTCGGTCAGGCGCATGATCAACTGGCTGCGTGGATCATGGATGTGCACGCGCGGCTCGAAGGGGCCGACCGTTTCCAGTTCGACCCTGTCGCGATCGCGCAAGGCGTTGTCCCGGTCGAATGCCTGGCAGAGCAGGCGATAACCTGCGGTATCGCGCACGGCAAGACAGCGCAAGATGCAGTCGATCGTCTCCGTGGCGCCATGCGCCATGATGCCGTGTGCCGCTCCGCTATGCGATGCACCGGAAATAAGGCGAAAGGCAGTGCGCGGCGCGCGCGTGACATTCATCTGCAAGGTGTCGATACCCGCGACGGTACCGGCGTGCGTGAGCACTGCATGCCGTGCGTTGAGATTGGCACTGGCCATGCGTACCACGCCATCGGAGCCTGTCTCGCCGGTATAGCTGTTGATGTGATCGTAAAAGGTCCGATCAGGGCGATCACCGGTCAATACGAACTGGTAATGATCCTGCTCTGCCGGATCATCGCCATGGATGTGATCCAGGTTCAATGCGAGCGATTCGGCGCTGCCCAGTTCAAGCCAGTCGAGAATGCGTTGGCCCGGTTCGATACCGTTCCACCAGGCCTTGAGCTTGCCAAGTGCGCCTTTGCCCAGTTGCGCCAGGGCTGAGCCGAAGTTGGCTGGCGCAAGCATCACCAGATGGGTGAGGCGCAAGGCGCGGTAGGTTGTTGGTTGCCCACGTCTGGCGCGAAGCCATTGGCGTACCAGCGGGCCGCCGGTCGAATGTGTGATGCAGGCAAAACCCTCATCGCCCAACTGCAGGTCAGCCAGCGCGTGATCGAAGGCGCGGACCAGGTCAGCCATGGTGACTGCGTCGTCGAAACTGACGTACTGCGAAAGACAGATATCGACCAGCCGTAGGTTCAAGCCTTGATGGGCGGATTGTTGCTGCAATTGAGCCGGTAGCGTGCCATAGGTGGATGTATCAGTGACGCTCCAGCCGTGAACGAAGACAAGCGTAGTCATGAGATCGTTTCCCTGGCTTGCCGGCAGTATGTTGGATCCATGCCCGTGCCGGTTCGACGCCGGTCGCATTCGAAGGCTAATCTTCTGGCATCGACCGGGGAGATGCCATGTTCTTGAGCGTGTGTCTGATCTTGCTGTTGTTGGGTGCCCTATTGCGGCGCAGGCATCGGCGTCGAGCCGGCATGTTGCTGCTTTGCCTGGGGTGGGGAGTCCTCTTGCTGGCGGCTTGCGGCCCATTGCCGGCATGGCTGCTGGCACGCTTGCAGTCGCCTTATGCATGGCGTGTTCAAGGCCCTTGGGCACAACGTAATGTGATCATCCTGTTGGGGGCGGGTACCGATCGACTGGATCGATCCTCCCTGGAGCCGGCCTTGTTCGCGCAAGGCAGGGTCTCCATGGCCGCTCGCCTGTATGGCGCATGTCACCGCGAAGGCAGGGATTGCAAGATTCTTATCAGTGGTGGAGACCCACAACACCATGGTCAGGCCGAGGCCGTGGTTTATGGCCAGGTGCTGGAACAGCTGGGTATTCCCGCATCGGACCAGTTGATCGAGTCACGTAGCCTGAGCACTTGGCAGAATGCCCAGTTCAGCCGTCCCTTGCTGGTTGTCTATCGCCCCGAACGCACGCTTCTGGTGACCTCGGGGCTGCATCTGCGGCGAAGCCTCTTGTACTTCGCTCACTTTGGCATCCGACCCGAACCGATCCGGGGCGACTCGGTCGAGGCTTCGTGGAGTGTGTTGCCATTGGCCTGGAACCTTGCATTGACCGACGCCGCCCTGCACGAATATGTCGGCGCCTGGCGTTACGACGTCTATAATTTGCTGGGATGGAATGCTCCCAGGATGGATCCCATCCCGTAATCTCAGCAATCGCCTCGGCCGTGTCGAGACGATTGTTGTGGGCACGCACGCCTGGCGAGGCTTCGTCATGGGGTCATGATGGAGGCAATCTTTTCAGCGGAATACCCATAGTTCCAGCGAAGTTCCCTGCCGGAGGGAATGTCCTCGGTGGCATAGAGAACAACCAGGCGATAGGACGGGTTTGGATTTCGCGGGTCGTATCCCTTGACCGTGACATTGAAGCTTGCCGGTTCAACGTTGTAGCCGGTGCGGGATTGTTGCCAGTGGCCGTCCTTGTATTCGAAATTCGTGTTTAGCCGGGAGGTCATGTTGTCGCCGGACATGCTCAGTAATCTGGCGGGATCGCCAGCGGATGCCTGGGGCTGATTCATGGGCAACAGAAATTGATTGCCTTTGGCATCCGTGTTTCTGACGATCTTGCCGGAATAGACACCGATGACATCGCCTTTCTTGATGGACTCGTGGGCAAACACGCCGTACTGGCCAACCAGACCAGCTTCCGCGGCAGGAACATCGTTCGCAGTGATTTTTCGAGCAATGAGCTTGTCATAGAGGGACGCGCGTTTTGGATCGACAGGCAAGTCGGCGTGGTTGGCGGTCAGGTGTGAAGTGTTGATGTAATCCATGATGCTTTCTTTCGTATATATCTGTTTGCTTGGTGAAAGATTGCTTTGATCACTTATGGACGTAATGTAAAGCGGTCGATCGTTGGCGTCCCTGATCGGATACTTGGCATTATTGGTCGTGTTGTAGCTGCCCACCGCGTTGTCAGCAGGATTGCCGCCGCGCCCGATCGATGGTGGCGCAGCCTCCCAGCCCTGGTTGCCCCGTTTGATGGGTAAATAATGTGAGGGGTTGCCATCGTAGATATAGCGGCCGTTGGCGTTTTGTGCGGAGCGGTAGTAATTGCCGTCGATGCGCACATAGTCCTGGTTGTCGAGGCGATAGACGCCATAGCTGGCGACCTCGGGCAGGTTTGCCGGTCG
>NZ_DASVMI010000082.1:0-49420 GCF_036384435.1 Dyella sp.
CCTGTATTTGATACTTAAATGCGCGAGTTTGATTCCGGGGCTATCTAAACGTCGCTTGTTGAAAGTGTCGTTTCGGTGCAGACGGCATCATACGAAGCACAGATCACGGGCGCTTGAAGCTCCCCTGCCCTGGCGGGCAGCGACTTTAGTCGAGCTGCCATCTGCGATGATCGCAGATGGCAGCTCTCTTGCTTCGCGAGTAAGTCCACCTGGGAAACCAAGAATAGTGGCAGGACCCGGCAAGCGATGCAGGCATGATTTAGAACGGCAGCTTCAGATCCTTGTCGACCGCGTGCAACTGCTGGCGGAATACATCCTGGATGCGCTTGAGCGCGGCAGGGTTATCGGCATCAAAACGTAGCACCAGAATCGGCGTCGTGTTGGACGGACGCACAAGACCCCATCCATCGGACCAGTCGGCACGTACGCCATCGATCGTGGTGAGCGTGGCATCACCGAAGGTCGCAATCTGGCGGAACTTCTCGATGAACTTGTAATGCTCACCTTCAGCCATCTCGATCTTCAACTCGGGTGTGGACACACCCTTCGGGCATGTGGCGAAGATCTGCTCGGGCGTACGCTCTTCGAGATCACCGGCAATGATTTCAAGCAACCGCGCACCTGCATAGATGCCGTCGTCGAAACCGTACCAGCGCTCCTTGAAGAAGAAGTGGCCGCTCATTTCACCGGCGAGCTCTGCATTGGTTTCGCGCATTTTCGCCTTGATCAGCGAGTGGCCGGTACGCCACATCAATGGACTGCCACCGGCATCGAGAACCTGTCCGCGTAGATGACCCGTGCACTTGACGTCGTAGATGATCGTCGCACCTGGCTGGCGTGACAGCACATCGCGTGCGAAGAGCATCAGCGTGCGGTCTGGGAAGATGATTTCGCCCTCGCGGGTTACCACGCCAAGACGGTCGCCATCACCGTCAAAGGCCACGCCCAAGTCCGCACCCACCTGCTTGACGGCAAGGATGAGGTCCTCGAGGTTGTGCGGATCCGACGGATCAGGATGATGGTTGGGGAAAGTCCCGTCCACGTCGCAATACAGCGGAATCACCTCGCAGCCGATGCCTTCGAGTACCTGCGGCGCCACTGCGCCGGGAATACCGTTACCACAGTCGACGACCACCTTGAGCCGGCGTTCGGCCTGCACATCGGAGGTGATGCGCTCGATGTAATCAGGCACGACGTCGACATGGCGCAAGCTGCCCTGACCACCACTTTCCAATTGATTGTTGGCGATACGGTGATACAGATCCTGGATGGCCCCCTCAGAGAGCGTCTCGCCGCCGACTACGATCTTGAAACCGTTGTAATCCGGCGGATTGTGGCTGCCAGTCACGGCCACGCCGCTGCCGGTGTTGAAACGGTATGCGGCGAAATAGACCACCGGCGTGGGTACCGCGCCGACATCGATCACGTCGATACCTGCCTCGCGCAGACCATCGGAGAGCGCACCTGTCAGTTCCGGGCCGGACAGACGGCCATCACGACCGACCACAATCTCGCGCAGGCCCTTCTCGCGCATGACAGTGCCAATCGACTGCCCTAGCAAGCGGGCAACATCCTTCGTCAGGCTCTTGCCTACTACACCGCGCACGTCATAGGCGCGAAAGATCGTCGGGTCCACCGACGCCGCAGCCGGGGCCGGCGCGGCCTGGGGCGCGGGACGCACCACGGCGGGCTTGGAGGGTTCGGGTTTGTGTTCGATCACGTCAGGCAAAATCAATTCCTCGGTTTCTTCCATAACGATGGATGTTCTAACGCGGCGACGCCACCAGAGCAGAATCAGGAAGCCACCGGCCCCCACGCCCACGAGCGTCAGAAACGCAGCCAGGACGGTAGACCTTGGCAACACGATGTATGCCTGAGGGACCACCGCCATGACATTGAACGTGCTGCCCGGCACGGGCTTGCCGGAGGCCTCGCGCTCCCCCCCCTTGCTGCCGCGTGCCAGCAGGAAGCGGTCGATGCGGTCATCCTCCTGGCGAAGCTCCAGTCTGCCGTCCGGGACCCGAATGGACTCGAAACGCTGTTGCAATGACGTGAAGGGCAGGACAAACCATGCCCACGCCTGCGGTCTGGCGGCTGTGCCCAGCGGCATGACGAGGCTGGCTTGTCGCACCGAGCCGTCGCCGACAGTCTGCATCTGCGTCTGTCCATCGCTGGTTTGAGCAGCCAGCAGCTGAGCGGCTTTGCTGTAGCCGAACTGGCGGTAATCGGCGTGCACGACTTCGTCGAGCCCGCTCGAATAGACCTCGATCTGGCTGGCTTGGGGCACTGCTTGGTGCAATTGCGCAATCAACTGGTCATGGGGCTGCGTCGGATCAATACTGGCAATGGCCTGCTGCACCTTGCCATGCTCGATGGCGATCTCGCCCTGCAAGCTCTGCACGGCTTCATCCTGGGCGGCATGCAGGCGTTGCCGCGCCCCATCTTCATCGGCGATCAGCCAGGTCTGCCAGCCGCAAAGCAGCCCGAGCAACAGCAGCAGCACGCCCGCCGCGAACGACAGAAGACCTTGCAGGTCCATGCCCGGGGGGCTGGAGCGCGTGCTCTCCTTGGTTTTCGCCATGCTTATCCCCTCATTTGTCCATAGCCAGACGGTCGCCCGCCCTCTGCAGGCGAGCTTAACTCACGCCCGTCGAGCCAAAACCGCCAAGCCCCCGCCGGCTGTTCGATGAAAACGATTCCACGACGGTGAACGTCGGTCGCACGACAGGCACGAACAACAGCTGTGCGATGCGGTCACCTGGCTGGATGGTAATGCTCGCATCCGTGTCCGGGTTGTCGTTGAGGGCTGGATTCCGGTTCCAGACACTGACGAAGCATTCAGCCATGTAGTCGGCGTCGATCACACCCGTGCCATTGCCCATGACCAGGCCACGCTTGTGACCCAGCCCGGACCGGGGCAACACCAGTGCACAGAAATCATGCGTATTCATATGCATGGCCAAGCCGGTGGGCACCAGTACCGCCGGTGCCTGCGGTTTAAGCACCAGCGGCTCGGCCAGGCAGGCGAACAAGTCGATGCCGGCGGCCAGGTCGGTCTGGTAGGTCGGCAATCCCCATTCGTGCAGACGTTCATCGAGTATGCGCAGTTCAATGCTTGGCGCGGTGTTCACAGCAATGCCATTCCTCAAAAATGCGCCGCGTGCGACGCCCGAACAGGCGATTGTACGTAAACCATGCGACACACGGCACCATCGGAGGACGTATCGATCCAGGACGGCGCCGCGCCAAGCAATCACCCTTCGCCGAGGCGAGACAGCCTCACGAGCGATTGACGTACCGCTGCGCCAGCCGCTCAACCAGTTTTCGTGCCAATTCGCGCTTGGACGTACGCGGCAGGGCCTCTTCACCGCCTGGCCAGAACAGGCTCAACGCGTTGTCATCGGCCTCGAAGCCCTGTCCACCGCCCACCTGATTGGCGGCGATCATGTCCAGTCCCTTGCGCTGCAGCTTGTCTCTGGCATAAGCGGCGACATCATGGGTTTCGGCCGCGAAGCCCAGCAGGAACGGCTTGCGCTCACGCCCCGAAAGGTCGGCGAGAATATCGGGATTCTCGCTGAGCTCCAGCGTGAGCCCCTGGCTACCGACCTGCTTCTTGATCTTCTGTCCGGCAACATGGGCCGGACGGTAATCGCCAACGGCCGCCGCACCGATGTAGATGTGCGCATCGGCGCAGGCTTCGAGTACGGCGTCGTGCATCTGCGCGGCACTGCGCACATCCACACGATGGACTACCAACGGTGGCGTCGGCAAGCTGACCGGGCCCGCAATGAGCACGACCTGGGCTCCGGCATAGGCGGCTGCCTCGGCAACCGCGAAACCCATCTTGCCGGAACTGCGGTTGCCGATGAAACGCACCGGATCGATATCCTCGTAAGTCGGCCCGGCCGTCACGACCACTTTCAGGCCGCGCAGGCTTTCACCGACGAACGAAGCCAGCATCGCCTCTCGCAATTCCAGGGCTTCCAGCATGCGACCCGAGCCGATGTCGCCACAGGCCTGATCGCCGGAAGCCGGTCCCAACTGACGCACACCGCGCTGGCGCAGCGTGGCCATGTTGGCCTGCACCGCCGGATGCGCCCACATCTGCTGATTCATGGCGGGAGCCAGGTAGACCGGCGCCGCACTGGCCAGGCAGACCGTGCTGAGTAGGTCGTTCGCAGCGCCTTGGGCCAGGCGGGCGATGGCATCGGCCGACGCCGGCGCGATCAGGATGCGCTCGGCCCATTTGGCCAGTTCAATATGGCCCATGGCCGCTTCGCCATGTTCGTCCCACAGGCTTATGCGTACAGGCTCGCCTGACAAAGCCTGGAACGTGGTGGGCGTGACGAAGTGCGTCGCGCCTTCGGTCATCACTACGCGCACCTCGGCATCCAGGTCACGCAACCGACGCACCAGCTCGCATGCCTTATAGGCGGCAATGCCGCCGGTGACACCTAGCAGGATGCGGCGCTGGGCAAGACTCATAACGGAACACCTCACATTGTTCGTGACGGCTAGCTTACCGGAATCATGCAGCCGCGCCGCTGTGGGACAAACAACACCATCGGCATGCTTTAAGCGCCACCGGACAAACGCTGTGGCCTCATCGATCTCGAAGGAAGCAAGCATGACCATATCGACCCGCCAGACCCTGTCACTTGCGCTCGCGCTTGCGCTGCCATACAGCATGGCGCACGCCGCCGGCCCCGCCTCGCACAAGTCACCGCTAACTGTCGGCGTTTCCACTCCCGCGACGCTAACATCGACGGACGCCGGCCACCTGCGCGCCGATGGCAGCGCGGCCACGTTGTACCAACCGGTGACAGCCCGCCACAACAAAGACGCCGACGCACGCGCGCTGGCCACCAGGTTTCTTGCTGAGCACGCCGAGCGCATGGGCTTGAGCGAACAGGAGCTAGGCCAACTTCAGTGGCATTGGACCAAGCATCTGGACCAGCTCTCGGTACTGCACTTCCGACAGATGGACGGTGATGCAGCGGTATACGGAAGCGATATCGCGATCACTATCGGCAACGACGGCCGTGTCCTGTTCGTGGACAACAGCGCCATTCGCGGCCTGGGGCAGGCAGCGGCGGCCACGCTCGACGCCGAGGAAGCCTCACGTCTGGCCCATCGTCACCTAGGACAGGATGATCCCGACCAAAGCGCGCCCGAACCGATGATCCATCTCGATGCTCAAGGCAAGACACACCGGGCTTGGCGCGTAATCAGCCGAGGCTGGGAAGTGCTAGTCGACGGCAACGATGGCAGCATCCTGCGCGCCGAGGATAAAAAAGCCTACTTCGACGGCACCGGCCATGCGTTCGACCCCGATCCGCTATCGGCTAGCCACAGCAAATACGGGCAGATGGGTTACTCGGACAACAACAACCGGGACTCTACTCAACTCACAGCGGCCCTGAAGCAGGTACTCCTGCGAGATCTGACTTTATCGAGCCAGGGCTATGCCTTGACCGGACCTTTCGCCGCCTGCATCGACCTGGATGCGCCCCATGACGACAGTTGTCCGAGCTCGTCGAACGGCAGTTTTCTCTACACGAGAAGCCATGCTTACTTCGATGCCGTCAATGCGTATCACCACATCGACAAATATATGCGTTACGTCACCCAGACCCTGCGGGTCGATGCGACGCCCGCACGCTATTACGCCGGGGGCGTGCAATTCGATCCGCATGGTAGCAATGGTGACGACAATTCCTATTATTCGTCCGCGACGGCACAGCTTTCCTTCGGCCAGGGAGGCGTCGACGACGCACAGGATGCCGACGTGGTTATCCACGAACTGGGGCACGGCATTCATCACTGGCTGACCGGGGGCGTCTCGCAAGTGCAAGGCCTATCCGAAGGCGTAGGTGACTACCTGGCGGCCGGCTACAGCCGCGACTTGCAACAGTGGCCTGTCGGCGCACCGGAATATCACTGGGTGTTCAACTGGGATGGCCATAACCCCTTCTGGGACGGCCGTGTGACCAACTGGCACATCGGCCATAGCTATCCCGATCATCTTGGTGGCCCCTTGCACACCGCCGGCCAGTACTTTGCGTCGTGCAACTTGCTGGCACGCGATGCCATCGGCGGCGCCGCCATGGACAAGGCCTTCCTCACAGGGCTGGCTATGACGGGCAGGCAATCCAACCAGAAAGATGTCGCCCAGGCCATCCTGATCGCCGCTCGTACACTGGAATACAGCGACGAGCAGGTCAAAGCCATCATGAAGGCCTACAACGAAGATTGCACTTATGGGGTCACGCTGGCGCAGTGACGGCTATCTAAGAGCGCTGGTGTGCCACTTCGATCCATGATCGATCGGTGCATCATCAAAGGGCAAGGCCTGGTATCGGCGATACCAGGCCTTGGTCCATTCATGTCCCGCTCGGCATGCGCCAATGCATACGCCATGTGCGTGGCACCGGCATGGTCACTCATACCGCCTCATTGGAGACCCCATGATCAAGAAGATCCCCTTTGCCATGGCCGCTTGCATGTGCGCCACGCAAGCGGCCACCGCAGCCGATCCCTTGTGGATCAGTCAGCCGGCTACGAACATCGCAACCAGCAGCTTGACGCTCGATGCCGTTCCGGCACTTGTCTCAAAGCGCGCAGCCATTCCCGGCATCCAGGCCATGCTCGTAGCGCCGGAGCACCTGCGCATGCTCGCGCAGAGGAGCACCCACGCGCATGGGCCGGGTTTCATCGTGCATGGGGCGTTCGACGATATCGCCTTAGCAGAATCACCGACATCCTACCCAGGCTATGAAATCGACCAACACAACATAGTGCAGCACTTGAGCGCACAGATTCAGGAGCCTCGTATGGCGCAGGTGATCAACCAGTTAACCCAACTGCGCACCCGCCGTCATGACAGCGACGGCGGTGCACGAGCTCCTGGCATCATTGCTGAGCTGTGGCGCGGCTGGTCAGCGCATCGCACAGATGTCGAAGTCAAACTGGTGTCGCACGTTCGCACACCGCAAAAATCCGTTGAACTGACCATCAAGGGCAGCGAAAGACCTGATGAGTTCATCGTCCTTGGCGGTCATCTTGATAGCGATGCCAAGGGGCCGGTTGCGCCCGGCGCCGATGACAATGCATCAGGTATCGCCAGCCTTTCTGAAGCACTGCACGTGCTTCTGGAAAACGACTTCCGACCTCGGCGAAGTCTGAAATTCATTGCCTATGCCGCGGAGGAATTCGGCTTGGTGGGCTCCGGGGAGATCGCCGCGAACCATCGTGAGAGCAACATCGACGTACTGGGCGTGATGCAGCTAGACATGACCAACTACAAAGGCTCAAACGAAGAGATATGGATTTACGAGGACTTCACCGATAGCCGCCAGAACGACTTCCTACGTCAACTTCTGACCATCTATCAGCCGCAACTACGCGTGGCTGCATCCCGTTGCGGTTACGGTTGTTCCGATCACGAAAGCTGGACGCGATATGGCTATCCGGCCTCGTTTCCTCACGAGGCACGCATGGATCAATCCAACCCATACATCCATTCAGCGCAGGACACGATCGAGCGCAGCGGTAGCGGTACCGTGCACGCAGCTCACTTCGCGCGACTGGCTGTGGCCTACGCCGTTGAATTGGGCAATCACACGACACGCACTGGCCGCTGACGGCCCGTCATGAAGGCCGATGCGCCAGGCGGTGGGCCTGGCGCATCGGCTTCCACGACGGTCAAGCATCGCTGTTACACGGTCAGCCGCGGCCGCAGCAGATCTTCCAGGCCGATCCGGCGCAAGAGTTCGGCTCTCACGCGATCAGCGACCCCGTTGACGATTTCCGAGCCGTCCTGCGACGGATCAATGTGCACTCGGAACGGGCGCTTGCCAAACGGTGCATTCACCACATCGACGATCGCTCGGGCCACTGCCTGCGGATCGGCATCTTCCGGCTCCAGCGCGGCCAGGCCCTTAAGCACCGTGTCGGAAACATCCGCTGTCGGGCCATGCGCATAGAGTTGCGCTCTCGTCGTATCGGCAGGCGCGCCGGCATGAGTAAAGTGATTCGTGCCCTGGGTGAACGCGCCCGGCACGATGATGGACGTCTCGATACCCCAGCGTGCCAGTTCGCCAGCATAGCTGATCGCCAAGGCATCCATACCCGCCTTGGCGGCAAAATACGGCGCCAAGTAAGGCGGCGTGCCGCCGCGCGTGCTGCTGGAAGACACCCATACCACCAGGCCAGCTCCTTGGTCGCGCAGCGTCGGCAGGGCAGCGCGATTGACCCGCTGCGTTCCCAGCACATTGACGTCATAGAGATGCGCGAACTGCTCGGGCGTAAAAGCCTCCGCCGGACCATACGCCATGTGCCCGGCATTGTGGACGATCACATCCAGGCGCCCATGCGCCTGGATGATGGTATCGACGGCTGTTTGCGCCGATGCCTCGGATAGCACGTCCAGTTCGACGCTGCGCAAATCCACCTCGTGTTCACTGGCATACGCAGCCAGCCGACCCACCTGCGGCGCGTTCGCACCCACGACGTCTCGCATGCTGGCGTAAACAGTATGCCCGGCGTGCGCCAAAGCCAGCGCCGTCATCAAGCCGAAGCCACTGGAGGCCCCCGTGATGAGAATGACCTTGTTCATAGACTCTCTCCCGATATCTGCGCGATGTCAGACCATGCCGCCGTTGGCACGCACCACCTGGCCATTGATCCAGCCGCCCTGGGGGCCGGCCAGGAAAGCCACCGTATTTGCGATATCCACTGGCTCGCCCAGACGTTCGAGCGGGTTCATGCTGGCCAGGTGCTTGACCAGGTCGTCAGACTTGCCATCAAGAAACAGTTCGGTCGCGGTTGGACCGGGCGCCACGGCGTTGACGGTGATCTGCCGGCCACGCATCTCGCGCGCCATGATGCGCGTCATCGCCTCGACAGCGCCCTTCGTGGCCGCATACAAACCGTAGGTGGGCAGGTAGGTACCGACGATGCTGGTTGAGAAATTGATGACGCGGCCACCGTCGCGCAGGCGCTTGCCGGCCTCGCGCATCGTATTGAAGCTGCCCTTGAGGTTGATGTCGATCAACCGGACAAACATATCGTCACTGCTATCGGCAATCTTGGCCTGCTGCAGCACGCCGGCATTGTTGACCAGCACATCCACGCCGCCGAAAGCCGTTTCCGCAGCATCGAACATACGCTGCACGGCGGTTACATCGGCTACGTCCGCCTGTGCGGCTAGCGCCCTGCCGCCCGTCCCCTCGATCTTGCGCACCAGGGCCTCGGCAGCCTGCTGGCTACCGGCATAGTTGACGACCACAGTGAAGCCATCCTGCGCCAGACGTTCGGCGACAACGGCTCCAATGCCACGAGACGCGCCGGTTACGATGGCAACTTTGTTGTTCGCTGACTGGTTCATAGTTTGCACTCCTCATCGGGAAGGCGGCCGACCCGCCGGTGAGGCGCACTATGGACTTTTCATTCCTCGGGATAATCTGCTTTAATTTGGCAACATTATTCGCCCATCGGGAACAATTGATGGATCGATTCGAGGCCATGCGGCTATTTGTGCGGATTGTCGAGCGGCGTAGCTTCACCTTGGCGGCCCAGGACATGGAGCTGCCGCGCTCGACGGTGACCGAAGGGGTCAAGCAAATGGAGGCTCGCCTAGGTGTGCGCCTGCTCCAGCGCACCACCCGCCAGGTACGCCCCACCCTCGATGGCGAGGCTTATTACCAGCGCTGCCTGTCGATCCTGGCCGAGATCGAGGAAGCCGAGGCCGCCTTCACGGGAGCGAAACCCGCCGGCCTGCTGCGACTGGACGTCAACAGCGAACTGGCCATGCATTTCATATTGCCCGGTCTACCGGACTTCCTGGAGCGCTATCCGGACATCCGCATCCATATCGGCGAGGGTGACCGCTTTGTCGATCTGGTCCGCGAGGGCGTCGATTGTGTGTTGCGCGTGGGGCAACTGACCGACAGCAGCATGGTCGGCCGCCGGGTAGCACTGCTGGAGGAGACCACGCTGGCCAGCCCTGCCTATCTGGAAAAATACGGCACGCCGCAGACGCCCGATGACTTGGAGGGTCATCGCATGATCGCCTACACATCCTCAGCCACTCGATCGGCGATACCGCTGGAATTCAAGGACGGCGACTCATGGCGCCACGTGACCCTGCCCTCCACCCTGTCGGTCAATGGCACACGCACCTACACCGCGCTAGCCAAGCTGGGTTTCGGGCTGATCCAAGTGCCCCGCTATCGACGCCTGGACGACATCGCCCGTGGGGAACTGGTCGAGGTACTGCGCGATTACCCCCCGGCTCCGTCGCCGGTCTATGCGCTTTACCCGCATAATCGACAACTGTCGCCACGCGTGCGGGTATTCATCGACTGGGTCAGTGCAGAGTTTGCCCGGCTGCAAGGTTGATCGACCCGTCACGGCAGGTTGACGCAAGAACTTGGAACACTTGTCATCTGGCGCGACAATAATCGGTCACAGGCCGCCACCCGGCGTCCAGTCGGGCCGCCGCGGTATCGGGCACGTCAAGGGAAATCCAGTCATGCGTTCGGTTCTAGTGTTTTGCCTGCTTTGCCTGGGCCTGGCCCAGGGTGTTCAAGCCGAATCGGCGCTCTACAACAAACCCATCGGCGATCCGGCGATGGTGAACGCGTTCAAACGTGAGCGCGAAAGACTGGTCACGGCCAAGCGGATCAATCTGCAACAGGTCTCGGACGAACTGCTTGGCGCGATCCATAGCGCCCAGTTGAAGCTGTCGGCGCATAACACCGAAGGCGCCATGGCGGACCTCAAAGCGCTGGAAAGATACGCACCGCTGGATCGATTCCCCAGCGAGGATCTGCAGATCCTGCGCGCCAACATCTACCAGCAGATGGGCGATACCAAGCATGCCGAGGCCTGCAACACCCGCGCATTGTCGATGCACCAGTTGATGCATAGCGGCGAGACCGGCACCGGCGCCACGCCGGACGATCCGGTGCGCATCATCATGAACGCCGACATGATCGAATGGCTGCACGCGCTGCTGGCGACCAATATCAAGGTCGATTCCATGCTCTATCAAGGCGCCCAGTTGCAACGGGCGAGCTACAAGGGCCTGCCGGATAAAACCCGTCTCAGCACCGCCTACTTCAAGCTCGATCCACGCGTGGCCGCAGCCAAGCCTTCGACGATCTTCACGCCGATTCCCGATTCCAAGCTCAGCCCTGACCAGAAACAGTTCGTCGGGGTGGCCGATGAACGACGCAAGCAGTTCCTGGCCGACCGCAGCTTCAAGTATCCGGCGCTGGTCAGTCTCTATCGCGCCGCCGAACTGGAGGCCACACAACTCGATGCGCAGGGCCGTGCGGACCTTGCGCTGGCCGCGCTCAAGAAGATCGAACGCGTGCGCCCGATCGAGAGCATTCCCGTCGTCGATCTGATCGGCTTCTATAGCGGCTTGCTCGGCAAGGTCGGCCAGACCGACAAACAGGCGCAAATGACGTTGTTCTATTTCGGCATTCTGCAAGACATTGCCCGCACGGGCGATGGCGAATCGCCGGCCACCGCCGTCCATGTGATCGCCACCTCAGAGGAATACAGCTGGGTCAATGCGCGCCAGTTGCAGGTGACGCAGCAGAGCAGCTTCGTGCAAGGCCCCAACCATTATGATCGCCTGGACACCATCGACGCCCAAGGCATCGCGCACGCCTACTTCTTCGACACCACCGAATTCGCTGCCCGCGCCCACGAGCGCTGATCGCGACTGCGGCGACGCCGATCAGCCCGGCGTCGCCGTCGAGGCGCTTCCTGCCGGGCGGGTGTCGGGCCTTGCTTCTTCATGCATGGCCGCGCGATAACCGCCGATCATCAGGATCAGCAGCATCGCGACGATGAAAGCGATGACGGCGGCGCGGCGCAGTTTCATGACAGGTGTGATTAGAGGGTGGCGAGTTCAGGCTGCGCCGCCGATTGTGACGGCGGGGTCTAGCGTCGCGGTTTTATCCCGAGCGAGCTCGTCGTCGGGGAGGCGAATTCGCTCGCGTGGCAGGTGTGGCGTAATCGCGACCTGGATGCTTAAATCCTCGTGTCGCCGATGACATCCGGCGTAAGAGCGAATTCATTCGCGATGCAAGACGCCACATGGATCGCGGCTTGGAAGTTTAAAACCGCCAATCTGCGACTGAATCGCAGATGGCTTCGCCACTGAAGTCGCTCCTCAGGTGGCGGGGGAGGCGCTGGCGGTTTGCGCGGCAAGCGCAAGCCGGGATAGCACGCTCCCCACCGAACGCGATACGTCTTCGCCGAGTGCCTCGGCTAATCCGGCTCGTGCGCGCTCCCAGATCGTCATCGCTTCACCCATCAATCGGCGTCCTTCGTCAGTAAGCCCCAGGCGCTTGCCCGCACGTCCACGCCCGCCGTGGTCGTTCACCAGTCCCTTGCGCTGGAGGCCTTTTACGCTTCGACTCAACGTGGTGGCATCCACGCCGGCACGCCCCGCCAACTCGGCAAGCGTTGGCTGCCGGCTGCCGCCAATACCCACCAGCAGGCTGAACTGCTCGGCCGTGATCTGCAAAGGCCGAAAACAGGCGTTGTAATAACGCGTAAGGGCTCGGGCGGTGACCCGGGCCTGAAATGCCGGGCACTCGGCCTCCACGCGGCGATAGAAGTCAGCGGCTTTCATCATGGGCAGTCTCGACAAGTTACGACGCTCACAATACTGTATATGCATTATTAACAGGAGAGCTCGTCATGACGGCCTATGTCCACGTCAACCTGCGCATCAAGGACCCCGCCAGGCAGGCCGCACTGGCCCCACGCTTCCAGGCAGCCTTGCAGGCAGCCGGCGGACGCATCGTCCACTTCGGGCCGGTAGCCCGGAAATTGGAAGGCGACGTCGAGCCGTTACCCTTGGCTGGCATCTTTGAGTTCGCCTCGCTGGCTCAAGCCCTGGCGTTCTACGAATCATCCGAATACGCACCCATCAAGCTGGAGCGCGGTGCCGCGCAGGAGGCGCGCATGTTTGTCGTCGATGGCGCAGCGGGAGGCAACGGATAGAAAGCAAGCGCAAGAAACAAGGAACGATCGTTGCTTGCGTACGCGATGAGTCAGTCATGGCCGACACGAGTCTGACCTCACGTCGCATATCGAATACGCAGGGCACACGCCAAGCTCGGCGGATGAGTATCCGCGACTGGCCCATGCTTGAACGTCCCCGTGAACGGCTGCTGCAACGCGGTCCCAAGGCGCTGTCCGATGCCGAGCTGCTGGCGGTGCTGATCGGCCACGGCGCGCGGGGCAAGGATGCGATTGCATTGGGGCGCGACCTGATCGCGGCGAGCGGCGGCTTGCATCAGTTGCTGACGCACCCGGAGACATTGCGGCAGGTGAGCGGTATCGGTCCGGCCAAGCAGGCGCGATTGTTATCGGCGCTGGAACTGGCGCGGCGCGCACTCGGCGAAGAACTCATCGCACGCCCCACGCTCAACGATCCGCGCGATACCGGGCGCTTCCTCAGTGCGCGCATGCGGCACCTGCCTTACGAAATCTTCGCTTGCATCTATCTGGACAACCGCCATCGCGTGCTCGCCTTCGAGGAGCTGTTTCGCGGCACCATCGACAGTGCCAGCGTGCATCCGCGCGAGGTGGTGCGCGCCTGCCTGGCACACAACGCCAGTGCGGTAATCTTCGCGCATAACCACCCTTCCGGGGTCGCCGAGCCCAGTGCAGCGGATTGGTCGATCACTCGCCAGTTGCGCGATGCGCTGAAGCTGGTGGACATCAAGGTGCTCGATCACCTGGTGATCGGCGCCAGCGATCCGACCTCGATGGCCGAGCGCGGAATGTTGTAAGCGACCGCACCGGCTGGCATGCCAGGGACCGTTGCCTGACCCTACCGGGTTCAGCTCGGCGGCGGGACCGATGCCTTGCTGGCGGCACACAAGCGCTGGGCGAATTGCGCCTGGTGCGCCTTCACAATGGCCTCTAGCAAGCCAGGAAAGCGCCCATTGATCTCTTCGCAGCGCGTGGTGTTCTTCACTTCCACGCCCTGACGCTCGCTGCGGACCAGACCGGCTTCGCGCAGGGCCCGGAAATGCTGCGATAAGGTGGATTTGGGAATCGCCTTGTCGCTCACTTGCAGGAAATTGGAGCAGTTGGCCGCGCATTCGGCCCCGGCCAGCTGGATGTAGATCTGCGCGCGCACGGGATCGGACATCGCATGAAGGATGCCCTCCACGGTGACGTCTTCGATCGATGGGTGGACCAGGGGGCGCATGACGTCATTTTAACCCCCCTTGATTCTTTGTTCCATAGTTCATAAGTTACGAACTATGGGAGCTTAGAACTCCTTCAGCTGCACTCTACCCCTCCAACCAAGGAATTCGTCATGAGCAAGCTCGCAGGTAAAGTCGCCATCGTCACCGGTGCGTCCAAGGGCATCGGCGCGGCCATCGCCAAGTCGCTGGCCGCCGAGGGCGCATCCGTGATTGTCAACTACGCGTCCAGCAAGGCCGGCGGCGATGCCGTGGTCGAGGCCATTACCGCCGCCGGCGGCAAGGCGATTGCCGTGAAGGGCGATGTGTCCAAGGGCGCCGAGGCCCAGGGGCTTGTGGATGCCGCGATCAAGACATACGGTCGCCTGGACATCCTGGTGAACAATTCCGGCGTGTATGAGTTCGCGCCGCTGGAAGCCATCACCGAGGAGCATTACCACCGCCAGTTCAACGTTAACGTGCTGGGCTTGCTGCTGACCACCCAGGCTGCCGCCAAGCACATGACCGAGGGCGGCAGCGTGATCAACGTCGGTTCGCTGGTCACCCGTCTGTTCCCGGCTGGCGGCTCCGTCTATACCGCCACCAAGGGTGCGGTCGATGCGATCACCGGCGTGCTCGCGCAGGAACTGGGCGCACGCAAGATCCGCGTCAACTCGCTCAACCCCGGCATGGTGGAAACCGAAGGCGCGCGCGCCGCCGGCTTCATCGGTTCGGACTTCAACGACATGGCCGTATCGCAAACCCCGCTGGGCCGCATCGGTCAGCCGGACGATATCGCTTCGATCGCTACGTTCCTGGCCTCGGATGATTCGTACTGGCTGAGCGGCGAGAAGTTCTATGCCGGCGGCGGCATGCGCTGAGGCGGAAGAGGAGCGAGGGATGAGTCGCGAGGGCGCAAGCCCGGGCGACTGCGGCAGGCCACGGTGCCGCGAGATGCTCTCTTTGCCAGGGAGATATCGGTCACCCGCACCGCAGCGCCCTCGCTCCTCCCTGAAGGGGCGAGGAGCGACTGCGGTAGGCCACCATGCCGCGAGATGCTCTCTTTGCCAGGGGGATTCGGTCACCCACACCGCAGCGCTCCCGCTACTGCCCGCTCGCTCTACTCACTCCTAGTCACTCAGTCCTGGCTTCAAGCTCCTAACTCATGGGCTCCTCGCTCCTCGACCATTGGCTAACAGGCATGGCCGCACGCCGGATATACGATGCGCCACATCCTTCCGGAGAGACGCCATGAACCGTCGCGCGATGGCCTGCACGTTTTCCCTCCTGCTGCTCGCTGCCGCATCGGTGGCGCTGGCCGACACCACGGCGCCGCCGCAAGCCAGGCGCACCGTGCTGGACAGGCATGACCAGACCGGCGTGGATGGCAAGGAAATCATCCTGGGCACCGCCGAATTGCCCGCTGGCGCAGTGATCGGCTGGCACAGCCACCATGGCGACGAATCCGGTTACGTGCTCAAGGGCAACCTGATCCTCAAGACACAGGGCAAGCCCGACCAGGTACTCAAGGCCGGCGATCATTTCTTCAACGCCAGCGGAGCCGTGCACAGCCTCATGGCCGCCCCTGGCACGGAGGGCGGTACGGCGGTCTCCACATGGATCGTCGACAAGGGCAAGCCGTTGGCCGAGCCAGCAAAGTGACGTCACGGCTGGCGCTATGATCGGCCGGTCCGATGGCACGATGCCACGTCAGGGGAATATGCCGATGTCGATGCGCCTGCCACGTCAGACTTGTCTTGCCGTAATGCTGTGCGTGGCCTTGTCATGGCTGCCGGCTCATGCCGACGCACTTAGCGCATCGGCTTCGATCACTCTCCATGCTGGCGGCAAGACCCGCACGCTGGATCGCAAGGCCCTGGACGCCATGCCCCAGACCCAGGCCACGGCAGCAGCCCATGAAGACAAGCCCAGCCAATGGGGCGGCGTGGCCTTGCAGGATGTGCTGGCGCAATCGGTGCCACATGGCCAATCGCTGCGCGGACGCAATCTTGCCACCTTCGTACGTATCACCGCTTCCGACGGCTATCAGATCGTCTTCAGCGTGGCCGAACTCGACCCGAACTTCGGCAATACGCGCGTCATCCTCGCCGATAGCAAGGACGGTCAGCCGCTGGACAAAGACGGCCCCTATCGCCTGATCGTCCCCGGCGACAAGCGCCCCGCCCGCTGGATTCGCAACATCACGCAGATCGACGTGGTGGATGGGACGGCGGGAAAGTGAATCTGGATGGGAAATCGCCCTTGGGCAGTTAATGCCTCCAGACGCCGCAAACGTAACTTTGCCTGGATGACTCAAGAGCCCGGCACATAACCTCGCTTCTTCATGGATCACCGTCAATCCGTGACCAGCATCCACTAGCCCGCCCGCAAGGCGGGTTTTTTCGTCGGTACCTTGATTCACGCACTCGCGTGTACGATACACATCACACTCGCAGGAAGCTCATGAGCAGCAAGGAACCGATAAGGCTGCCAGTGGCGGCGGCCTTTCATTTAGTCAGCTCAAACGGAAGCCACCACAAGTAACGCAACGCAGTCCACGTCACGGTCATTGTCCCCGTCCGAAAAAAGATCTCCCGCCGGGGACAGTGCGCGCGATCAAGAAGCAAGCTGGCCTGTAAGGGCCGGCACGAACCGCAAGACAAGGACTTTCACGACGACGCGTTATCCCATTGCTATCGAAACCGGCGACGAGAGTCAGGCCTATGGCGTTGTTGTCCCCGACGTTCCGGGGGCGTTTAGCGTGGGCGATGAAATCGACGAGGCTATTGCCAACGCGGAAACGGCCATTCTGATGATCCTGGAGGACTATATCGAGCGTGGCGAAGCCCTGCCGAAGCCGTCCCCCATCCAAGCCCTGAGCGGCAGGCGCGAGTTCAAAGGCTGGGCGTGGGCCTTCGCTAACGTAGACCTTGCCAAGCTGAATGGCAAGGCCGTTCGCATCAACATCACCCTTCCCGAACGACTGTCGATGTCGATTGATAGTTTTGCCCATGAGCACGGCGAATCCCGCCGCGGATTCCTGGCCCGTGCGGCCACGCAAGTGATGGCGGCCTGAGCCGGAAGGCCCCGGAGAACCCGCGAAGCGTCGGCTACAGCGATCAATATTTGAACACGGGCCCGTGATTGCAGGTGACCGCAAACCTGCAAGACCTCGAGACCAGCTCGCAATCTTATCGTTTGCCTCGACTGCTCGGACTGGTGCTCTACCAACGCACGACTCGCATCACGATTAATCGCAATATATTACGATTAATCGTGATCGGCGTTTGGACGTCCAAATCGGTATACATGCAAAGTTTCATCACCAAGCGCATTTTTTGTGCGCTGTGCACACCCTTTGTCCCTGGACGGCCTCTGCCGTGCAGGCGCATGATCAAACGATCCGGTGCAATACCGGTGCAACGGCGCGCACATGACGATGTCATGTGTCACGCGCAGGGGATAGACAGCACAACACTGGGGAGTCAGCGACAAAAAATTCGTCTTGCAAATCACAGGGGGACTCGATTTTTTCATTTTGTTTCAGGAGTGACTCATGAGAAACGAGCTTGTGATGGCTGCATCGATCGCCGCGGCACTTGCCGCGTTGCCGGTGGTCGGTATGGCGCAGACTTCAACCGTACAAAATGCGACGTTGGCCGACATCGACACCAGCGAAGCACCACGCGTCACGCAGACGGTGGATGCACGCGCCACGACCGCGCTTGCCAATACGCATCTGGCCTTTGTTGCCTCGGCGCAAAAAACGGCCGTCGATGACACGACACCGATGAACCATATGCAGTTGATCCTCAAGCCCAGCGCCAAGCGCACGGCTGCGCTCAATGCGCTGATCGAGGCTCAGCACGATCCGGGTTCGAAAAAATTCCACCAGTGGATCACGCCACAGCAATACGGCAAGCGCTTCGGTGTCAGCGATGCCGACGTGGCCGCGGTGACCTCGTGGCTGAAGAACCAGGGTTTTACCGTCAATGGCGTCTACGCCAACAAGCTGCAGATCGATTTCAGCGGTAACGCAGGTGCCGTCAAGCGTGCCTTCCACACCCAGGAAACACGCTTCACCGTCAATAACGTCAGCCACATCGCCAACGCCAGCGACATCAGCGTGCCCACCGCACTGAAAGATGTGGTCACAGGCGTAGCCGGCCTCAACGACATCCGGCCCAAGGCCCAGCACGTGGCCGAGAAGCTGGCGCAGTTCAACAATGCCAGCAAGCTGTTCAATACCAAGCAACCGACCCCTGCCGCGAGCCGCCAGCTCAAGGCCCAGGTCACGCCGCAAGCAGTGAACTTCACCGATGGCTCGCGTGGTTTCTCTCCCTCCGACCTGGCCAAGATGTACGGTGCCGACACGCTGCATGCCGCCGGCATCACCGGCAAGGGCATCACCATCGCGCTGGTCGAGGATGAGTCGATGGTCCCGTCGGACTGGACCAACTTCGTCAGCCAGTTCAAGCTCGACGGCTATGGCGGCACGTTCTCGCAGATTCAGCCTCAGGCCGATGGCTTCACCAACTGTATCGACCCGAACATCGCCTTCCCCGGAGAAGACGGCACCGAAACGGTGCTCGATGCCGAGTGGTCCACCGCGATGGCGCCCAGCGCGAACATTGTCGTGGCCAGCTGCGACGATTCGAACAGCAACAACTTCTTTGGTGGCGTATTCACGGCGGCGACCAACCTGATCAATGGCGACCAACGCCCCAACGTGATCAGCGCCAGCTACGGCTACGGCGAAGGCTCCACCGATGCCGCCAGCAAGACGGCGATTGACCTGATGTGGGCTCAGGCCGATGCCGAAGGCATTTCGGTCTTCGTGTCCAGCGGCGACTCGGGCTCCAACCCGAGCTTCAACGGCTTCATCATTAATGGCGGCGGCGTGGATGCCAACTCGTTCGGCACATCGCCGAACGTGACCACGGTTGGCGGCACCGATACGGCCGACGTGCTCGACGGCACCACCAAGAAATATTTCAACGCCAATTACGACGACAGCTACGGTTCGGCCAAATCCTATGTGCCGGAAATTCCATGGAACGAGTCATGCGGCAACGATGTGGCAGCCAAGTCGTTGGGATTGCCGGACGCTTTGTCGTTCTGCAAGCAGTACCTGACCTACGACCCGGATGGCTACTACGCGCTTTCCGAATCGGGCAGCGGTGGCCCATCGTCGGTCGACGCCAAGCCAGTATGGCAGCGCCTGGTACATGGCGCGGCGAAGGATCAGTCGCGTGACGTGCCGGACGTGTCGCTCTTCGCCGGATCGTACGGCGGTTATTCCTGGGTGATCATCTGCACCGACCTGTATCCCTGCGTGAAGGATTTCACCTCGCCGGTATACCTGGAAGGCGGCACCTCGCTATCGGCACCGATGTTTGCCGGTATCCAGGCGCTGGTTGATCAGGGCCTGTCTGACAAGGGTCTGTCGGCGTTCCAGGGCAATGCAGCTCCCACGCTGTACGCGCTGGCCGCGCAGGAGTTCGGCGGTCCGACCGGCACCGCGCCGGACACACTGGACAAGTGCAGCGCCGATAACGGCACCAAGGGCACGGGCAAGTGCGTGTTCCACAACATCACACGCGGCGGCATCTCCACCCAGTGCATCCAGCAGTTGCCGGATGTGGTCACGCCCGATTGCTACTTCTATGGCAACCTGAAGAACTTCGAGGGCCTGTTCGGCGCCGTGCAGATCGGCCTGACCTCCACCAATGCCAAGAAGTACAACGACAAGGTGGCCGCTTATAACGCGCAGCCGGGTTGGAGCTTCGCCACGGGCCTGGGCTCGGTGAACGCGAACAACCTGCTCACGGCGTGGAAGAAGTTCGTCAACGCACCGAAGTGAGTTGATTCGTGGCGGTTGTGATGGAGCCCCCGGCAGCTTGCTGCCGGGGGTTTTGTTTGTGCGGGGGGCGAGGGCGCAAGTCTGGGCGACCGCGGCAAGCTGCGAGGCCGCGAGGCGCTTTCGCGAGCTCGCAGGCCACCGGAACCTGCAACCGTGCGCCCTCACTACTGGCCACTCGCTCCTCGCTCAGTCACCCTACCCCGGTCGGCCCATCCAGAACCACGCGTATCTTGCGGATCAGGTCGGTGCGGCCGTAGGGTTTGTGAATGATGTCGAATTCGTCGCCGCCAGCATCCGTGCGCTCGATCGAGGCGTCGGCGAAGCCGGTGGTCAGCAGGATACGCAGGCCCGGACGCAGGGCGAGGGCTTCGCGCGCTAGTAGCACGCCGTTGAGTTGCCCAGGCATGACCAGGTCGGTGAACAGCAGATCGAATGTCTCATCGCCACGCAGGCGTTCCAACGCTTCCTCGGCGCTGGTGAGCGCGACCACGTCATAACCCTGGTCTTCCAGGAGCATCTTGGCCATGTCTGCAAGATCAGGGCGATCATCGACCACCAGCAGGCGCTCGCTGCCGCCCCGATCGGCGGCGCGCTGCGCGCCCGTGCCACGTTCGGCGTCGGCCGATGCTTCATCCGATGACGCGGGCAGGAACAAGGTAACGACTGTACCCTCGCCCGGCGTGGATGCGATATGCAAGCCACCCCCGGATTGGCGGGCGAAGCCGTAGACCATCGACAGACCCAGTCCGGTGCCCTTGCCTTCTTCCTTCGTGGTGAAGAACGGATCGAGCACGTGCTTGACTACTTCCGGCGGCATACCGCTGCCCGTATCGGCGATGGTGATGGCGATGTACTGGCCCGGCGCGATCCGGCCCACCGCCGCCTGCGGCAACTTGCGATGACCGACGTTGCGCGAGCTGATGGTAACGCGACGTTCGGGGGCGTGTTCCAGCGCATCGCGTGCGTTGATGGCAATGTTGAGTATGGCTACCTCGCACTGAGTCGGGTCGAACCGCGCGTTGCGCAGATCGGCTGCCAGATCCATGGTGAGCTCGACATGCGGTCCCAGGGCACGCGCGATCATTTCCTGCATATTGGATAACAAGCGATTGGGATTGAGCACGCGCCCTTGCAGGTGTTGCTTGCGCGCAAACGACAGCAACTGCGACGTCA
Source organism: Dyella sp. (assembly GCF_036384435.1). Taxonomy (GTDB): domain Bacteria; phylum Pseudomonadota; class Gammaproteobacteria; order Xanthomonadales; family Rhodanobacteraceae; genus GSA-30. Next base: position 21,262 of record NZ_DASVMI010000082.1, read on the forward strand.
GGGTCGCGGCGCGTTCCACGGCATTGCGCACCGAACCGGCCAGATTGCTCAGGCGCGGTAGATCGGGAGATTCCTGCTCCAATCCGGCGTCGATCGCATCGATGTAGCCCATCATTACCTGCAAGAGGTTGTTGAAGTCGTGCGCGATACCGCCGGTGAGCTGGCCCAGCGCCTCCATTTTCTGCGCCTGCCGCAAGGCTTCCTCGGCGTCGCGGCGCCGGCTGATATCCAGCTGCGAGGCAAAAAAGTAAATCAGCTTACCGCGCTGGTCGTACACCGGCGAGATGAACAACGCGTTCCAGAAGCTGGACCCGTCCTTGCGGTAGTTGAGGATCTCGGTCGCAATCTCCTTGGAGCCAGCCAGTGCCTGGCGAATCGCTTCGATCGTGGAGGGATCGGTGCCCGGACCCTGCAAGAGTCGGCAATTGCGCCCCAGCAACTCATCGCGCTCGAAGCCCGTCATGCGCAGGAACGCCGGGTTGGCGAAAACGATCGGGTTATCTGCCTGGTGCGGGTCGGTCACGATCATCGGCATGCGGGTGGTCTCCACCGCCGCGAAAAAGATGTCGCGATGGGGATGATCCACGCCCGAATAATGAATGCTGACCTTATCCGCAGTATCGAATTGGGTTGAACTTTGCTGCTTGTCACTACCGGACATCACAACTCCTCTGCCTGGCCCATGCGCAACGGCGCGCGAGGATCAGGCTTTGGTGGATGGATGTCTGTTGTAGGAAGCGAGCTCGCCAGGAGACGTGAAGAAGTCGCTAGGAGAGCCGAGCCGGTTCAGACAGGTGAGAAGCAGGTGAAGCTGCTCGCCGAGCGAGCTTTGAAATCGACGGCTTACGCCTGAAATAGAGCGCAACAGGGAAGCTCCAAAGCGCAATGCCTGCGCTCTCTGGCCTTACCTGTTGACTCTTCGCTGGTCGCAGGTGAGGCAGCCCTTAGCTTCCTCGATAAATTAAACGTTTAGCCGAAGTGTGCCACTGTGCTCATTTCCAAGCACTGGCCCCCTGAGGCCAAGTCGCGCGCTTGTGAGGTCAACCAGAGGAGCGCCATAATTTTGACGCGAACCAGGTTTTAAGCATAAAACGGGCCAACTAACCCCGATTAAAAATATTTGTAAAAAATTCCCTCGGTGGCGTGATATAGGTATCATTTTCGCAAGCCACAGGAAAGGGCCTGTGGCTTGCTACAGGATTGGGCGCCGCAGGCGCTGCTTTTCGGCAGGGGCCGACAAGGGGTTTTGTGAGGTCGCGCATAGGGAAGCGCGAGTTGGGCGAACATCGTTCATGCGTTGAGCGCGGACCCAAGGGGCCCATGGCGAAGTTGTGTGTGATTTCCGCAACGACGCGATGCAACGCAATGGCATGCCATTAAATAAAACGATTTTCGCAATAACTTAGAGACCTGCAAGGCGTCCGATGTCGATTGCTGCCGCGGCCAAACGGTGCCGCGCGAGTGCGCGCACCTCAAGTATCGACATTCAATACAGGACGCGTTGAGCCATGAATCACATCTATCGGTTGTGCTGGAACCGCACCCTCAAGCAGTGGGTGCCTGCTTCGGAACTGGCTCAACGCTCGCGCAGCGGCATGTGCCGCAGCCATGCCATCGGACATCGCGTGATGATGCTCTCGCTGCTGTCGGCAGCCTTGGGCATGACCGGGTTGGCTCACGCCGGCAGCGCTCCGAGCGGCGGCCAGATCGTCGGCGGCTCGGGTAGCATCCAGCAGGCGGGCAACACGACCACGATCCAGCAGAATAGCCAGGTGCTGTCGCTGAACTGGCAGAACTTCGACATCGGCGCGGACCAGACGGTCAACTTCCTGCAGCCGGGCGCCAGTTCCATCGCCGTCAATCGCATCCTTGGCAATACCGCCAGCGAGATCTATGGCCACCTCAACGCCAACGGCCAGGTCTGGCTGATCAATCCGAACGGCGTAATCTTCGGCAAAGGCTCGCAGGTCAACGTAGGCGGCATCGTCGCTTCCACGCTGGATGTGGATGACAGCAGCATCGGTAGCGGTAGCGTCCGCTTTGCCGGCGATGGCAAGGGCAAAGTGACCAACCAGGGCAGCATCGCTGCCGCAAACGGCGGATATGTGGCGCTGATTGGCAACCAGGTTTCCAACCAGGGTGTGATCCGCGCTCAGTTGGGCATGGTTGCCCTGGGTGGCGGCAGCGCCGTGACGCTGACCTTCAACGACAATCACCTGGTTCATTTGCAGGTGGATAAAAGCACGATCAAGAACATGGTGGAAAACCGCCAATTGATCGTTGCCGATGGCGGCACGGTATTGATGACGGCCGGAGCACGCGATTCGCTGCTGGCCAGCGTGGTCAACAACACCGGCACCGTGCAGGCGCGCAGTGTCGAGGACCACAACGGCACCATCACCCTGCTGGGCGGCATGGAAGCGGGCACCGTGGAGGTGGGCGGCACGCTTGACGCCAGCGCACCCAACGGCGGCAACGGCGGCAAGATCGAAACATCCGCGGCGAACTTCCAGCTCGCGACCGACGCAAAGATCACCGCAGCCGCACCGCAGGGCAAGGCCGGCACCTGGCTGGTCGACCCGACCGACCTGATCATCGATACCGCCGCGGCCAATACCATCTCCACCACGCTCAACCAGGGCACCAACGTCACCGAGACCACCTCGGCCTCCGGCGCCAGCGGCTTCGGCACGCAGCAGACGGGCAATGGCGACATCACCATCAATGCCGGCATCAGCTGGACCAATGCCGCCGCGACGCTGGAACTGGACGCGCTGCGCAACATCAACGTCAACGCCGCCGTGAGCGGCAGCGGCGGTATCGTGATGAACGCGAGCAGCGGCACGCTGACGATTGCCAGTGCCGGCGGCCTCTCGGCCGGCGCTGGCACCACGGTGCAGGCGAGCAAGTTCGTCAACAACGCCAACGCCAGCGCCCTGGGTAGTAACTGGAAGCTCTTCACCGCCAACCCTTCGCTCAACACGCTGGGTGGCCTGACGCCGAACTTCATCCAGTACAACGCCAATATCAATTCCACGCTTTCGGGCAGCGGCAACGCGCTGGTTTACACCCTCGCGCCAACCTTGCAGGTCAACAGCCTGACCGGCAGCACCACCAAGACATACGACGCGACCAACCTGGCCTTCCTCACGGGCGCCAACTTCAACACCACGGGCCTGCAAGCCGGTGACGTCATCGTATCCGGTACCGGCACCTACAGCACGGCCAACGCCGGTAACAATCTGACCGTGACTTCGCCGGCCTCGCTGGCCAACATGGTCATCGCCAACAATGGTGTGCAGGTGTTCGGCTATACGCTGATCGGCGCACAGGCCAGCGCCAAGATCGGCCAGATCACGCCCAAGCAGCTGACAGCCGAAATCGTCGGCGATCCGACCAAGGTCTACGACGGCACCACCACGGCAACACTGAGTGCGTCCAACTACCAGATCGACGGTTTCCTCGGCACCGATGGTGCGACGGTCAAGCAGCCCAGCTCCATCGCCTACGCCGGCTCCGATGCAGGCACGCAACAGGTCAATGCCTCGTTTTCGGTGACCAACTTCACCGCCACCAGCGGCACCAACCTGTCCAACTACGTGCTGCCGACCACCGCGACCGGCCAGGGCCTGATCACCCAGGCCCCGCTGCTGGTCAGCGGCCTGCTGGCCAATAGCAAGATCTACGATGGCACCACCGCCGACTCCATCGTTACCAGCGGCGCCACGCTGTTCGGCGTGATCGCTCCCGATCAAGGCAAGGTGGCGCTCGATACCAGCGGCGTGGTCGGCAGCTTCACGCAATCGAACGTGGGCAATGGCATCGGCGTAAACCTGAGTGGTTTCGTGCTGACCGGCGACCAGGCGCACAACTACCAGTTGATTGCGCCGACCAACCTGACCGCCAACATCACGCCCAAGACGCTGACCATCGACCAGGTCATCGCCAACAACAAGACCTACGACAACACCACGGCCGCCACCCTCAACACCGGCAGCGCCGTACTCGATGGCGTGGTCGGCAGCGACAACGTGACGCTCAACAGCGGCAGCGCCACCGCTGCCTTCGGCCAGACCGATGCCGGCACCCACCTGGACGTGACCACCAGTGGCTTCGCCCTGGGCGGCACGGCTGCGGGCAACTATGTGCTCACCCAGCCGTCGCTGTTCGCCAACATCAATCCGGCGTTGCTGAGCATCTCGATGACCGGCACGCCCGAGAAGATCTATGACGGCACCAATGCCGTCAACCTGGGCGCCAGCAACTTCAACATTACCGGTTTCATCGGTTCGCAGAGCGCCGTGGTCTCGCAGAGCTCGGCCAGCTACGCCACCGCCAATGCCGGCAGCGGCATCACCGTAACCGCCACGCTGCAACCGTCGGACTTCTCGCCGGCCAACGGCACCTCGATGTCCAACTACACGTTCGCACCGACCGTGGTCGGCACGAACCTGGGCAAGATCGACCCGCTGCAATTGACCGGCCAGATCGTCAACAACCCGACCAAGGTGTATGACGGCAATACCGATGCGCCGCTAAGTGCGTCCAACTTCCAGTTGGTTGGCCTGGTACCCGGCCAGAGCATCAATGCCAGCTTCAGCGGCACCGTGAGTGGCACCTACGACGATCCCAATGCGGGTGCGCGCGGCGTGACCGCGGGCAGCCAGCCCACCGGTAATTTCACGGCCGGCAACGGCACCCTGCTGTCGAACTACATCTTGCCGAACGTGTGGAACGGCTCGGGCACGATCACCCCGGCACCGCTGACCGGCAGCTTCGTGCTGACCGCCGGCATCGTCGACGCCACGAAGGTGTACGACGGCAGCTATAGCATCGTCCTCAACAGCGCCAACTTCACCCTCAGCGGTTTCGTCAACGGCGACAGCGCGGTGGTGAACGACGGCATCACTGGCACCTTCGGCCAGAAGGACGTGGGTACCAACATCCCGCTGTCGGCGCAGCTGAGCATCAACAATCTCACGGCGACCGGCAGCACCACGCAGCAGGAACTGAACAACTACCAGATCGTCAACCCGGTGCTGGGTGTGGGCAACATCACGCCCCGGCCATTGGACGTCACGATCATCGGCAATCCGACCAAGGTGTACAACGGCAGCACCGACGTCTCGCTCAACAGCAGCAACTTCAACATTGTCGGCTGGGCCACGGGTGAAGGCGGCTCGATCAATCCGACCGCGACGTCTGGCTACGACGCGCCCGATGCAGGCACTCGCACCGTTACGGCCGTGCTGACACCGGGTAACTACGTGGTGAACAGCGGCACCAAGCTGTCCAACTACACGATCGCGACCAGCGCCGAGGGCACCGGTCTCATCAACAAGGCGCCGTTATTCATCACAGGCGTATTCGCCACCAATCGTGCTTACAACACCACCACGGCCGATACACTGAACCTGACCAATGCGGCCCTCGCCGGCCTGGTCGACAGCGATGCGGGCGACGCCAGCAAGGTGGCGCTGAATCTTTCCTCGGTCGTGGCCAACTTCACCCAGGCCAATGTCGGCAATGGCTTGACCGTCAATGCATCCGGCTTCGGCATCACGGGTAGCGAGTCAGGCAACTACACCCTGCAACCGGTCACCGGGCTGTTCGCCAACATCACCCCGGCACTGCTGACGCTCACCGGCATCACGGCCAGCGAGAAAACCTATGACGCCACCACCACGGCGACCTTGGGCAACCTCACGGGCGGCACGTTGAACGGCATTTTTTCCGGCGACACCGTAGGCTACGATTCGAGCAACGCCAAGGGTCAGTTCATCACGGCCAATGCCGGCACCAACCTGGGTGTCAGCGTCACCGGGTTCACCTTGAATGGTGCTGACGCGGGCAACTACCAGTTGCAGCAGCCGACCGGCCTCACCGCCACCATCGATCCCAAGCAACTGACTGCCACGATCATCGGCAGCCCGACCAAGGTCTATGACGGCACCAATTCGGCGACGCTGACCGCCGCCGACTACGAGCTCGATGGCTTCGTCAACGGCGATGGCGCCACCGTGCCGCAGTCGGCCACCGCCCATTACGGCACCAAGAACGTCGGCACCGGCCTGGAAGTGGATTCCACCCTGGTGACCTCGGACTTCCTGGCCAATCCGGGTACCAACCTGTCCAACTACGTACTGCCGACCGGCGGCCAAGGCTTCAATGGCGTCATCGAAGCGAAGGTGCTCGACCTCACCGGCACCCGCGTCTACGACGGCACCACCACCGGTGACAGCTCGCTGTTCGGCACGTTGCAAGGCGTCAATGGCGAAACGCTTAACGTCAGCGGCAGCGGCACGCTGTCGAGCAAGAACGTCGGTTCGCAGTGGTCGTTCACCAGCCTGGGCTCGCTGGCGCTGGCCGATGGCGGTAACGGCGGCTTGGCCAGTAACTACACGCTGATCGGCGGTACCGACTGGGTAACCATCACCCCGCGCCAGATCACCGCGTCGTTCGATGCCAACGACAAGACCTACGACGCCACCACCAACGACGTGTTGACCAATGCCGCGCTGGAAGCGGCCAATGGCAACCGGGGCCTGATCGCCGGTGACAACGTGACGCTGAACAACGCCACGTCCGGCCATTTCAGCGACAAGAACGTGGGTACCGGCAAGACCGTCACCGGCAACATGTCGATCAGTGGCGACGATGCCGGCAACTACGTGTTCACCAACGGTACGTCCACGGCAACGATCAACGCCTTGCACATCACCGTCACCGCCACCGGCAAGGACAAGCAGTACGACGCCACGGTCAATGATCCAGGCACCACGGTGCAGAGCGCGGGCGTGATCGGCGGCGACACGGTGAATTTCGGCTACGGCTCGGCCACGTTCAGCGACAAGGACGTGGGCAACAACAAGACCGTGACCGTCACCGGCGTCAGCAAGTCCGGTGCCGACTCGGGTAACTACATCGTCGATAACACCACGCTGACCACCCAGGCCAACATCACGCCGCGCGTGATCAACCTGTCCAGCACCCGCGTCTACGACAGCACCACCCACGCCGACTCGGGCTTGTTCACCACAGGTGGCCTGCTCAACACGGGCTTCGGCGGCGAATCGCTGACCCTGACCGGCAGCGGCAATACCGCGGACAAGAACGTCGGCAACAACAAGACGTTCAACCTTGGTACGCTTGCGCTGGGTGACGGCAACAACGGCGGCCTGGCCAGCAACTACACGCTGATCGGCGGTACCGACAAGCTGACCATTACCAAGGCAGCCCTGAACTACTCCTTCACTGCTTCGGACAAGACCTACGACGGCACCACCGCCGCCACCATCGGCAACCAGGCGCTGACCGGGCTGTTCGCCGGCGACACCATCAGCGTCGCAAACCCGAACACGGCGCACTTCAGCGACAAGAACGTCGGCACGAACAAGACCGTCACGGGTGACATGACCTTTGGCGGCACGGACATCGGCAACTACAACGTGACCGTGCAGACCACGACGGCGAGCATCACCCCGCTCACCATTACCGTCGACGCCCAGGGCGTGAACAAGGTCTACGACGGCAATACCAGCGACAACGCCCTGCTGAGCAGCTCCGGCATCAAGGGCACCGACCAGGTCAGTTTCTCTGGCACGAGCGTGTTCGACGATAAGAACGTCGGCACCAACAAGAACGTCTCGGTATCGGGCATCACCGCCAGCGGTACCGATGCCAACAACTATGTGCTGGCCAACTCCACCGCCACCACCCACGCCGACATCACGCCGTTCATCATCAACCTGCACAGCACGCGCGTGTACGACGGCACCACCAACGTCAGCTCGGCGCTGTTCGGCAGCAACGGCGTGATCAACGGCACGGCAGGCGAGACGCTATCGCTTAACGGCTCATCCAACGTCGCCAACAAGAACGTGGGCAACAACAAGGGTTTTGCCGGATCCACCGACATGACCCTGGGCGACCTCAACGGCTCGCTGGCCAGCAACTACCAGATCGGCACGTCTACACTGGATATCACGCCGCTGGCAATCACCGGCAACATCACCGCCGACAACAAGATCTACGACGCCACCACGGCTGCCGTGACCCACGGCGCGCTGACTGGCGTGCTCGCTGGCGACACGGTGAACTTCATCACCAGCGGCACGTTCAGCGACAAGAACGCGGCCAACGGCAAGACCGTATCGCTGACCAGTTCGCTCAGTGGCACCGATGCGGGTAACTACATCTATTCGGCCAACAGCACGACCACGGCCAATATCACTCCGCTGGCGATCACGGTCGATGCCACGGCCGCGAACAAGACCTATGACACCACCACCAGTGCGCTGATCACCTCGCTGACCAGCAACGGTATCCTCGGCAGCGACGTGGTCAACTTCACCGCCGTCTCCGCCGACTTCAGCGACGCCAATGCCGCCAACGGCAAGACCGTGAACGTCGTGGGCATTGCCAAATCCGGTGTCGACGCCAACAACTACACCATCAACACCACGGCGCAGACCATCGCCAACATCACGCCGGTCGTACTGAATCTGTCCGGTACGCGCGTGTATGACGGCACCACCGGCGCCGACGCCAACCTGTTCGGCAACAACGGTGTGATCACCGGCATCGCCGGGCAGACCATCAACCTGGTCGGCAGCGGCCAGGTGGGCGACAAGAACGTCGGCAGCAACAAGCCGTTCGCCAGCCTGGGCACGCTGGCCCTGCAAGATGGCGGCAATGGTGGTCTGGCGCAGAACTATACCCTGATCGGCGGCCTCGACGACCTGACCATTACGCCCGCGACGCTGACGGCGACCACCACCGCGCTAAGCCGCGACTACGACGGCACCAACCTGGTCCAGTTGAGCGGCTCGGCCCTGTCGGGCCTGATCGGCGGTGATGACGTTATCCTGGGCAACGATACGCAGGGCACGTTCGCCGACAAGAATGCCGCCACCGGCAAAGCCGTCACCACCAACATGACGATCAGCGGCGGCGACGCCAGCAACTATGTCTTCAACCAGCCCACGGGTGTGGTGGCCGACGTCAACCCGCTGGCGATCGTGGTAGACGTCACGGCGGCCAACAAGAACTACGACACGACCTCCAATGCGGTGCTCACTGGAATCGGCAGCACCGGCATCCTCGGCAACGACGATGTGAACTTCACCTTCGGCTCGGCCAACTTCAGCGACGCCAACGCCGCCAATGGCAAGGTCGTCAGCGTCACCGGCATCGCCAAGAACGGCGCCGACGCCGGCAACTACACCATCAACACCACGGCCCAGACCACCGCAGACATCTCGCCGCTGGTGATCAACCTGTCCGGCACGCGTGCCTATGACGGCAGCACCGGTGCCAATGCCAACCTGTTCGGCAACAACGGCGTAATCACCGGCATCGCCGGCCAGACCATCAACCTGGTCGGCAGCGGTCAGGTGGGCGACAAGAACGTCGGCAGCAACAAGCCGTTCACCAGCCTGGGCACGCTGGCCCTGCAAGATGGCGGCAATGGTGGTCTGGCGCAGAACTACACCCTGATCGGAGGCACTGACGACCTGACCATCACGCCCAAGGCGATCACGCTTGGCGCGACGGCGGACAACAAGACCTACGACGCCAACAACCTGGCCAACACCGTCGTGACTGGCAACGGACTGGTTGCCGGCGACGACATTCAGTTCGCGCCGGGCTCGGCCACCTTCGCTACCCCGAACGCCGGCAACAACATTGCTGTCAGCGTCACCGGCATCACCGCCAGCGGTGCCGATGCAGGCAACTACAGCTTCGCCAATACCGCCAGCACCGCCGCCAACATCACCCCGGTGGTGCTGGACCTGACCGGGACGCGTGTGTATGACGGCAGCACCGGCGCCGATGCCAACCTGTTTGGCGCCAACGGCGTGCTGACTGGCATCGCCGGGCAGACCATCAACCTGGTCGGCAGCGGCCAGGTGGGCGACAAGAACGTCGGCAGCAACAAGCCGTTCGCCAGCCTGGGCACGCTGGCCCTGCAAGATGGCGGCAACGGTGGCCTGGCACAGAACTACACGCTGGTCGGCGGCAGCGATGCCCTGAGCATCACGCCCCGGCAGATCACGGTCGATGCCACCGGCAGCAACAAGACATACGACGGCGGCACCACCGCCGGTGTGTCGCTGGGCAGCACGGGCGTGCTCAGCGGTGACCAGGTCAGCTTCACCCCGGGTTCGGCCGATTACGCCAGCCCCAATGCCGGTAACGGCATTGCCATCAACGTCGCCGGCATCACTGCCGGTGGCACCGATGCGGGCAATTACAGCTTCGTCAATACGGCAACCACCAGCGGCAACATCACGCCTGTCGTGCTGGACCTCACCGGCACCCGCGTCTACGACGGCACCGCCGGCGCCGCGGCTAGCCTGTTCGGCGACAACGGCGTGCTGACCGGTGTGAATGGCGAAACGCTCACGCTCTCGGGCACCGGCACACTGGGTGACAAGAACGTCGGCTCGCAGAAGGGCTTCGCCACCGGCGGCCTGGGTGGCTTCACCCTGACTGGCAACGGTTCGGCGCTGGCGGGCAACTACACCTTCGCTGGTGGTACCGACTGGGTCAGCATCACCCCGGCCACACTGACCGTCATCGGAACCCAGACCACCGACCGTACCTATGACGGCACGCGCATCGATACGCTGACCGGCGCCACGCTGTCCGGCGTATTCGGCAACGACGACGTGATCCTGGGCAACGCTGGCAGTGGCCTGTTCGACACCAAGAACGTGGGCAACGGCAAGAGCGTAACCACGGCGATGACCGTCAGCGGCGGCGACGTGGGCAACTACATACTGGTGCAGCCGACCAACCTCACCGCCAATGTCACGCCACGTGCGATCAACGTGACCGCCACCGGCACCGACAAGATGTTCGATGGCAACACCATCGACAAGGTCAGCCTGAACGTCACCGGCGTGCTCGACGGCGATCAGGTCACCGTGACAAACAAGGCAGCCAACTTCACCGATGACCGCGTCGGCAACGACAAGACCGTGATCGTCAGCGGCCTGGCCGCCAACGGCGGCGATGCGGCCAACTACGTGATCGTCGATCCGACCATCACCACCACGGCCGACATCACCGGCGCGCAGCCTTCCGCGTTCGGTGTCAATACCGGCGCGGTCACGCAGATGCAGGACGTGCTTGGCCCGACACAGATCGCCACACCTTACGGCGTCGCCGACCAGGACACCGTCGGCGCGTTCACCGGCAACCAGAAGAAGCAGCACCGCCCGATCGAGCGTAATCGCGCCCGTGACGACTTTACTTCGGGCCTTGCGCTCAAGGTGGTCGGTGGCGGCGTGCAGATGCCGGTGCAGGCCCTTCCATGAGCGATGCACCGATGACTGCCACGACACGCCCTTCGTACTTATTCCGCATTCGAACTGAACCCATGAATCCGAAGTCTTCCAACGCCCCGCGCATCCGCCTCCTGGCTGCGATGCTTTCGCTCAGCCTGTTCGGCACCGCCGCACAGGCCCAGCAGGCCGTCACCGTGCCGCAGCAGTTGCCCAATACCGGACAGCTCTTGCAGCAGGTGCCGCAGCAGCCGGCCACCGTGCCTTCATCCGATCTGGACCTGAAGATGCTGCGTCCGCAGCGCCAGCAGGCCGAAGATACCCATCCGTTCCTGGTCAAGGCGATCGAGATCAGCGGCAACACGCTGCTGCCGACGGACCAGTTGCACGCCGCCGTGGCCGATAGCGAAGGCAAGCAACTCACGCTCAACGACCTCAACGACCTGGCCGATCGCATCAGTGCGATCTACCACCATGCCGGCTATCCGCTGGCGCGCGCCTACGTGCCCGCGCAGACGCTGCACGACGGCACAGTGAAGCTGGCCGTGGTCGAGGCGCGCTATGGCAAGGTGGTGTTGCAGAACCAGAGCGCGGTGTCCGACGGTCCGCTCAATGCCACGCTGTCGCCGCTGCAACCGGGCAAGCCGGTCAGCAACTACCAACTCGAACGCAGCCTGCTGCTGCTTTCGGACATTCCCGGTGCCTTGACCGGTTCGGTGGTGCGCCCCGGTGACGAGCCGGGCACCTCGGACCTGGTAGTCAACGTGACTTCCGCGCCGCGCTATACCGGCACGCTGGGGCTGGACGACTACGGCAACGAATACACCGGCCGCGCGCGCCTGGGCGGCAACTTCAACATCAATGGCCTGTTGCACCAGGGTGACCTGCTGGACTTCAGCGCGCTCAGCTCCGGCGGCGGCATGAACTACTTCCAGGGCGGCTATCGCTACCTGCTCAACGGCCAGGGCACCACCCTGCGTGCCGCAGTATCGACGCTGCACTATCACCTGGAAAACGGCCTGGAAGCACTCGACGCACACGGTTCTGCACTGGTCGGCAGCCTGACGCTGTCGCAGCCGTTCATCCGCAATACCTCGGGCAACCTGTACGGCCAGATCGAATTCGATCACAAGCTGCTCAAGGACGACATCGAGCTGGCGTTCATCGACAACAACCGTCACGCCAACGTCTGGTCCGCCACGCTGGCCGGCGACCAGCGCGACTCGACCGGTATCACCAATTTCAACATCAGCGGCACCTACGGCAAGATCACCTATACGGAACTGCTGGCTCAATTCATCGATGAACTGACCACACGTACCGCCGGCACGTACACCAAGTACACCGCCTCGGTCTCGCGCTTGCAGCAGCTCAACGAGAACAACGCGCTGTACTTCGGCTACACCCAGCAGTGGGCCAACAAGAACCTGGACACGTCCGAGCAGTTCTTCCTGGGCGGTCCCAACACCGTGCGCGGCTATGACACGGGCGCACTGGCCGGTTCGCAAGGCAACCTGATCACCGCCGAGTACCGCCTGGATTTCACTATGCCCAAGGTGCCCGGCCGCTGGCAGGCCGCGCTGTTCGCCGACACCGGCCGCGTGCAGGTGTACAAGAACCCCTTCATCAGTGGTGTCAACAGCGGGCGCGTGAGCAGCGCGGGCCTGGGCCTGCACTGGGCCGGTCCGGATAACTGGGCGATCAATGCCGCAGTGTCCAAGCCGATCGGCAACACGCCTGATCTGCTGGCCAACGCCAATACCAAGACGCGTTTCTGGGTGCAGGTGCAGAAGGGCTTCTACTGATAAAAGTGAGCAGTTAGGGGCGAGGAGCTAGGGACGAGTGGTGCGTAGTGAGGGCGCAGGTCCCGGCGACTGAAGCAAGCCGCGACGCCTTGAGGCACTGCCACGGGCTTGCGAGTTTTGGTCAACTACAGCAGTGCATCCTCACTGGATTTCTCGAAAAAGCGCTCGTCCAAGTCGTCACTCCGGCGCAGGCCCACTACTGTCCGGAATGACGACTTCGATCACAGGTTTTTCGAGGTCCCTGAAGTCGCCCCAACCAGATTCGGCGTAGACGCGGATCTCTTGTCAGCGCCTGCTCGCCATGGATCAGGCGATGGTCGGTGTGATGCCACCATCGGCGCGCAGCGCGGCACCATTGGTCGCCGACGACAGCGGGCTGGCGACAAAGGCCACCAGGTTGGCGATTTCCTCGGCCTCGATCATGCGCTGGATCAGCGAGGTGGGACGCTCCTTGGCGAAGAATTCCTTCTCGATGACCTCGGGCGCGGCCTGCGGATCGCTGGCAACACTCTTCATGAAATCGACGATGCCTTCCGAACGCGTGGTACCGGGCATGACGGTGTTGACCGTCACCTGACCACCCTTGGTGAGCGCGGCCATGCCGCGCGAGATGGCGAGCTGCGCTGTCTTGGTCATGCCGTAATGGATCATGTCCGGGGGCACCATCAGCCCCGACTCGCTCGCGATGAAGATCACCCTCCCCCAATTGCGCGCGAGCATGCCAGGGAAATAACGCTGTGACAGCCGCGCTCCGCTGAGCACGTTGACCTCGAAGAAATGTCGCCAGTCGTCGTCGCTGATCTGCGCGAAGGGCTTGGATTCATAGATGCCCAGGTTGTTGACCAGGATATCCACCTGCGGCTGCGCCTTGAGCAACACGTCGGCGCCCTCGGCCGTTGCGGGGTCGGCCACGATGCCGCGCACCTGCGCGCCACCCGACCGACGGATATCGTCCAGCGCCTGGTCGAGCTTGGCCTGGTTGCGCCCGGTGACGATCACCTCGGCGCCTTCCTGTGCCAGGCGGCGGGCGATTTCCAGGCCGATGCCCGCGGTGGAGCCGGTCACCAGGGCGGTCTTGCCGTTGAGCTTGAGATCCATGAAGAAATCCTCTGTCTGGAAGGTCAGTCCCACACCGGCGCCAGGCCGGGCGGGTTCACGATGCGGCCATCGGGACGCGCCAGTGCGTCGATCGCGTGCATCTGGTCGATCGTCAGTGCGAAGTCGAAGATCGCCGCATTGCTGCGCGCGCGTTCCTCGCTCACGGTCTTGGAAAGCGCGATGGTGCCTTGGTGCTGGATCAACCAGCGCAGCACCACCTGGGCCACGCTTACGCCGTGCGTAGCGGCCATGTCCTTGAGCACGGCATCGTCGAAGACCTTGCCGTCGGCCATGGCGTAATACGCGGTGAGACTGATGCCCGCCTCGCGCGCGGCGTCGCGCAGTACGCGCTGATCCAGGTACGGATGCCACTCGACCTGATTGGTCACCAGCGGTGCACGACTCAGGCGCGATGCCTCGGCCATCAAGCCGGTGGAGAAGTTGCTCACGCCGATATGGCGCGTCTTGCCGGCGTCGCGTACTGCATTGAGGGCATCGATCTGCTCGGCCAGCGGCACCTTGTCGCTGGGCCAGTGCAGCAGCAATAGATCCACGTGGTCAGTGCGCAGCTTGCGCAGGCTTTCATCGACCGAGCGCAGGAAATCGGCGTGGCGATAGTGTTCCACCCAGACCTTGGTGGTGAGAAACACCGCCTCGCGCGGGATGCCCGAACTGGCGACCGCCTCTCCCACCTCCGCTTCATTGCCGTAGATCTGCGCGGTGTCGATATGGCGATAGCCGAGTCCGAGCACCGCCGGCACCATGCGCAGCACATCGGCGCCGGGCATGCGGAAGGTGCCGAAACCAAGCGCGGGAATCGCCGCGCCATGGGCGTTGACGGTATGCATGGAACATTCTCCGAAACAGGAATGGTCCTAAGCATAGGGATGGCATCCGGCGTTTAGAATCCGCCGACAGTTCGCATCACTTTGTCATTGAATGCCATAATCGACGCATGAGTGACCAACGCGCCTGGGAAATGCGGGTCTTCCTGCACGTCGCCCTGACCGGCAGCTTCAGCGCCGCCGGCCGGGTGGTGAACATGACCGCCTCGTCCACGGCCAAGCTGGTCACCCGCATCGAGCAGCGCCTGGGCGTGCGCCTGGTGGAACGTTCTACCCGGCGCCTGCGCCTGACACCGGAGGGCGAGCTCTATCGCGAGCGCGCCGAGGCCCTGCTCGCCGAGCTCGATGGCCTGGATGCCGAGGTCTCGGGAGAGGCTCGCTCGCCGGCCGGGTTGATTCGCATCAACGTCTCCGTGCCGTTCGGCCGTCACGCCCTCATACCCCTGCTGCCTGCATTCAGCGCGGCGTATCCGCGCGTGCGCCTGGATCTCACGGTCACCGATGACGTGGTGGATCTGTACGCAGCCCAGGCCGACATTGCTTTCCGCATCGGCGCGCTGAGCGACTCCAACCTGCTGGCAGTCAGCCTGGGCAGTACCCGCCGGCACATCGTCGCCTCACCGGATTACCTGGCCGCGCACGGCATCCCGCGCAGCGCCGCCGACCTGGCGCACCACAACTGCCTGGGCTTCAATTTCCGCCGTGCCGCCAGCGTCTGGCCATTGCGTAGCGGCGGCCGCCTGGTCGATCGCGAAGTGCACGGCAGCATCGTGGCCAACAACGGCGAAACAGTGCGCCACCTGGCCGTGCTCGGCATGGGCCTGGCGCGACTGGGCGAGTTCCACGTTCGCGCGGACCTGCGCGCCGGCCGACTGGTCCGCGTACTCGACGAGGTGATCGTCGATAGCGAAGCGATTCATGCGCTCTACCTAGGCAGCAAGCGCGCACCGCGACGCATTCGCGCGTTCATGGATTTCATGACGCCAAGGTTGAAGGCTTTCCTGGAAGCTCACGCATGAGGGCCATGACGTCTGCGCGACATCCTGGAGGCGGGAGATGGGTGGTGGGGGCGCCAGTCCGCCCGGGCATCGCTCGCTGAAAGCGCGCGACAGCACCTCGCGACATTCCGAGGTTCGGTGACGCTGAACCAAGCGCACCCACCACCCGTCTCCCATCCCCCGGTTCAACCAGCCTTGCGCGCCCCCATGCCTAGCCGGACGCAGACCTTCTCGAAGCTGGCCTTGTCCTCGAAGAACCACTCGCGTATCGACAGTTTGCCGCCACGGTGCTTGATCACCACGAAGCGGCCGTTGCGCATAGCCTGCATGGTCACGCCCTGGATATCGGCGTACTTCACCGTGGCGGGGCTGCGCCATGGATGCGGGGGTAGGGTCAGCTCGTCGGCTTTCAGGATCAGTTCGCCCGGCGAGCGCACGCGGCCGATCATGCTCATGATCGCCATCACCACGCCGGCGGCACAGAACGCGGCGATGACGCCGTACAACACCGTGGCGCTGCCTTTATCCAATTCGATCGCGTGATCGATGATGGCGCCCCGGTCGTTCGTGGCGGCGGTATAGGCCATGAAAATGGCACCGGCACCGCTCAAAAGCAGCAAGAACCACAACACCCCCCATTTGGGGCGATATGCAAAAGTCTGAACGTCCACTGTTTTCTCCCTGGAATATGGCCCGTCGGGCATGCCGCGCGGGCTGGCGCATGATAACGGCAGCGCGCGAAACCAGGGAATGCGCCGCGCCGGTCCGGGCCCGGCTGCTCGTACAATATCCGCATGAACACGCTCTTTTCCCGCGTCCTGTCGATGGCAGCCCTGTTGTTGCTGGCCGGCTGTGCGAGCACGCCACCGCACAATCCCCTGGCCCGGTGGGTGCCTTCGCCCAATCACGATGTACGGCGCCCGGTGTTGATCGTGCTGCACGCGACCGAGCAAACCTCGGCCCGCGCAAGCCTCGACACCCTGCGCACGCGCAACAGCGGTGGCCGCGTGAGCGCGCATTACCTGATCGGCAGCGATGGCACGATCTACCAGCTGGTGGCCGATGAAGAACGCGCCTGGCATGCTGGCGCGGGACGCTGGGGCAGCATCACCGATGTGAATTCGGCATCGCTGGGCATCGAGTTGGACAACGATGCGCACTCGCCCTATCCCACCGCGCAGATCGACAGCCTGCTGCGCCTGCTCGACGATCTCACCACGCGCTGGCGCATTCCCCGCACCCAGGTGATCGGCCACGAAGACCTCGCCCCTGATCGCAAGAGCGACCCTGGTGCGCTGTTTCCATGGCAGCGTCTGGCCGATGCCGGTTACGGCTCGTGGCCACGCATCGCGCTGGTCGATCCGCCGTCCGGTTTCGATCCCTGGCTGGCGCTGGCGGCCATCGGTTATCCGCTCGATCACCGTGATGCGGCGCTCCTGGCCTTCCACCGACATTTTCGCGGCACCGAAGGCGAGGAGACATTCGACGCGCAGGACTTGCGCATCCTCTACGCGCTGACACGACAGGCCAGCGCGACGCCGTGATGGACGAGCCAAGTTACCCCTCCTTTGCCTCGCGGGGCCGCGCCTATGTCTATGTGCTGCCATGGCGCGACGAAGACGTGCTGAAGCTGGGTTTCTCCCGCGACCCTTTCACCCGCATGCGAACGCTGCACCGCCGCTTCTACGAAGTGTTCGATCTTGATCGCGGTTTGCTGATCGCCGTGGACAAGGTCGCGCAAGCGCGACGCATCGAACGCGGTTTCATCCAGGCGTGGCCCGATGCACGCGCACCTGCACCCCTGGTAGTGCGCGACGCTGCGGGCGGTCATACCGAATGGTATCGCGGCATCGGTGAGCGCGTTATCGAGCGAGCCCGACAACTGGCCGTAGAGGAAGGGTGGGAACTACACGAACCCTTACGCCCCTGGTTGCTCGCGCGGCTCAATGAGCGTGCAGATTGGCTCTACGACGGCACCACGCGCCTGCTCGAAGGCGTCGAATACGAACGTTTTCATGGCCACCCGCGCAAGCCGGCGGCCCATGCGCTACACACGCTGCTCGCGCTGTGCGAAGGCATCGGCCTTACGCTCGATGGACGGCTGCCCGATGCTGTGCTTGCCTGGTATCGCCTCGGCGGTGCAGATCGCATGGAGGCGATCTCGTAAATTCAGCGGAGCGATCGCGCCGCTCTTGCGTCGTGATCAATCGATCTTGAAAAGCGAGGTCTCCTCGCATACCGGACAGCGATACGTCTGCAATTGGGTGTCATGCGTGGCGTGCTTATGTTCGCGATTGGCAGGTGCCTGGGGATCGTAACGCTCCATTTCTACCTGCTGTCCGGCCTGCTTGCAGGTTTCGCACAGTACCGGGCCTTTGGGTAGCGAAGTGGACTGGTCGTGTGCCATGGCTTGTACCTCGTTTTCGTTGTCGTTGAGCACATGTTGATGCAGGCACGCTACGGCAGCCCGCGTTGACGACACGTGCAAGTGGCATCAAGGCATGTGATGGCGTCAAAGCATGCTTCACCCATCGACGACGCAGCCGTTCATTGTCAGGGCCGATGCTCGGGCTACTTATTACCCACGTCGTGGAGAACGTCATGATGAAATCCATGCTGATCTGCGCCACGTTCGCGCTGGCTTCGGGTGTCGTGTTCGCACAGAGCGACACGGCCACGAGCCAGACGGGCACGTCCACCAAATCCGGCGGTGACGCAATGTTCGTGCGCAAGGCCAGCGAAGCGGGTGCCGCAGAAGTCGCTTTGGGCAAGCTGGGCCAGGCTCAAGGGAAATCCGACCAGGTCAAGCAGTTCGCCGCGCAGATGGTCAAGGACCACACCGCCGCCAACGACGAGCTCAGCACGATTGCCAGCGAGAAGAGCCTGGCGATGGCAAGCGATCCGTCCACCAAGGACACCGCCTTCGCCAAGAAGCTTGCCACCAAGCAAGGCGCCGCCTTCGACACTGCGTTCAGTCGCAAGATGCTCGCCGATCACAAGAAAGCCGTCGCACTGTTCCAACAGGAAGCCGACAGCGGCAAGGACTCGGACCTGAAGGCCTTCGCAGCCAAGACACTACCCACCCTCAAGCACCACCTGGATATGGCACAGGCGCTGGGGAGCGAGAAGTGAGGAGCAAAGGGCTAGGAGTGAGTCAAGAAGCTAGGAGTGAGGAGTGAGTAAGAGCGCAGCTGCGCTCGCCGCAACCATCAATGTCCGCCTCCATGTTCAACTCACCGTCCTTGCTCTTCCCTCTTCACAGGCCGCGTAGCGGCCGACCTCACAGCTCGCGTAGCGAGCGGCCTCACAGGCTGCGCTAGCAGCCGGCCTAACGGCCAACCACGCCCCTCAACGCCTCGATAAACATCCGCGCCCGGTGCGGCAGAAAACGCGCCGCCGGATACACTGCGTGAACGCCGCCACCGGGCAGTTGCCAGCTGGGTAGCAGGCGTTGCAGGCGTCCGGCGGCCACGTCTTCGCGAGCGGCGAAATCCGGCATCATGGTGATACCGCCACCCGCGATCACGGCACTCTTGACCACGACGGCGATGTTGGCCGACATCACCTGATTGAAGGCGACGGTGCGGCTGTCACCGTTGGCGCGGGTGAAGGTCCAGGTTGATGGGCGGGCCAACACGTTCATGGCCACGTACGGCCAGTCAGCCACGTCTTCCGGGCGGCGCGGTCGCTTGCGTTCTTGCAGGAACGACGGCGCCGCGACCAGCCAGTGCTCGTAGCTGTCGATGCGCGTGGCGCGCAGGCTCGAATCGGTGAGATTGCCCACGCGAATGGCCACGTCGATGCCTTCGGCCACCAGATCGAACAGACGGTCGCCGGCAAGCATGTCCACGCGCAACTGCGGATGCTCGTGCCGCATGCGCGTCACCAGCGGCGCGATCATGTTGGCGGCATAATCGACCGGCGCGGTGATGCGCAACGTCCCGCGCAACGCCGTGACGTCTTCACTGGCCGCCTGCACAGCCGCCTCTGCATCGCGCACCAGGTCGCGGCTGGCCGCGAAGAATGCCTCGCCCGCGTCGGTCAGCGCCAGCCTGCGCGTACTGCGCACGAGCAAGGTCGCGCCCAGTTCGGTTTCCAGTCGCTGCACGTGCGTGCTGACCATCGTCTTGGCCATGCCCAGCCGGGTGGCCGCGGCGGTGAACGACCCGCTCTCGACCACCGCGACGAAAACCACGATGCGGTTGAGATTGACCGAGGTGAGCAAGGCCATGGCATTGTCCTTTTCCGATGGACAGTGAAAACGCGATTATCCGTCTATTCCCGCCGCCTGGGCAGGCCTAGGATGAGCGGCGTCATTCAAGCCCATCGAAGGATTCACCATGAAGATCGCCATTCTCGGCGCCACCGGCCAGGCCGGTTCGCGTCTCGTCGCCGAAGCCCTGCGTCGTGGTCATCAGGTCACCGCCGTATCGCGCAAGGCCGATCCAGCCGCCGATACCGCGCAACTGATCCACCTGGCCGCCGACATCCACGACCCGGCCCTGGCCAGCCAGTTGCGCGGCCACGACGTGATCATCAGCAGCATCCATTTCACCCAGGCCAAGCCCGAGACCTTGTTCAAGCTGGTGCGCGATACCGGTGTGAAGCGCTACCTGGTGGTCGGAGGCGCCGGCAGCCTGGAGATCGCTCCCGGTACCTTGCTAATCGAGTCGCCGGACTTTCCCGCCATCTACCTGGAAGAAGCGAGCAGCGGCAAGGCCTTCCTCGACGCGCTGCGCCACGTGGCCGACCTGGACTGGACCTTCCTCAGCCCCTCGGCGCTGTTCGTCGACGGTGAGCGCACCGGCAAGTTCCGCCTGGGCAAGGACAGCCTGCTGGTCGATGCTGACGGCAAGAGCTGGATCTCGTTCGAGGATTACGCCGTGGCGATGCTCGACGAGATCGAACACCCGGCGCACGTGCGGCAGCGGTTTGTGGTGGGTTATTGAGAGGCTTGAGGGACGAGTAGCGAGGGCGCACATCCGGACGATCGAGCTAAACGGCAACGCTGCGTGGTGCATACGTAGCCTTGAAGGTTTCGAGCACCTGCAACGTTGCGCCCTCGCGACTCACCCGTCGCCCCTGACCCCACAGCAAAAACGCCCCGGGATGTGCTCCCGGGGCGTCGTGCTTGCAACCGCTGAGGGATTACCGATTTCGCATTACCGCCCCAGGTCGCCCAGGAAGCGCTTGGTGTATTGCAGCGGGGTGGTCGAGGGCACCGAGTTGCAGGTGGCCGAGGCCGAGGACGAGGAGCACGGTGTGTCGCGGTCCAGCGACCAGAAGTGCAGGCCCGCCAGGCCATTGCTGGCAGCCCAGCTCACCACCGTGTCGGTGTTGGCGATCGAGAAGTTCTCGGCGGTGTTGTCGTTCAGGCCGATCATCGGGGTCAGCTCGATGTGGCTGGCCGCGATGCCGTAGGTGTGCTCAAGGTTCTTCGCCGCCTGGATGGCCGACTGACCCATGTCGCACACGCCGTTGCTGACCACGCAGATGCTCGGGCCGGCTGCGCCGTAATCCATCACCATGAGGTTGATGGTGTAGTTGCTCAGGCTCGATGCCTTCACCGCGCGCACCACCATGTCGCCGAGCGAGTTCACGCCCCCGAAGCTGCCATCGGACGCGGCAAGCGTGGCGATGGTGAACGAGAAACGCAGGCTCGGATGCTGGCCCTGCGCATAAACGGCAGCGCTGACCAGGTTGTTGATGGTGGTCTGGTTCTGGCCGCCTTCGATGTCGAAGTCGATGCCGACCATGTGCGAGGTGTAGTAGCGCGACAGGAACGACGCCATGCCCGCCGTGCTGCCGCAGGTGAAGGTACCTGCCGCGCCGCCGGTGGATACCACGTAGCTCAGGCCGGCGTTGTTGAGCGCATTGATGTTGGCGCTGGCGAAGCTGGCACCCGGCACGCCACCCCAGTTCTCGCTGCCGCATTCACCGGTGGCGAATGCCAGGGTGATCGCACCGAGGTTGGGCACCTGCGAGAGCAGGCTGTTGCTGCCGGTGATCGGAATCGCCGAGCCGGTCACCGCCGTCTGCATGGTGTTGGTGTTCCAGTTGAGGTTCACCGTGACGTCCTTGTAGGGACTGAACAGCATGTTGCTGCCACCGGTCGGCGGCGGGGGAGGCGGGGGAGGATTGCCACCGCCGCCGCCACCACCACCACCACCACCACCACCACCGCTGCTACCGCCGGAGCATGCACCCTGCGAGGTCCATGGCTGGCCCGATCCGCTACCGCCGTTATGAGTGGCCGGATCATCGCCCTGTGTCCACCAGTTGGCCTTGTAGTTGACGCCGTTTTCGCTGGCGGTGCCGCCTGCTGTATAGACCTGCGAGGCGCTCCACGCGGCCGCGCACGCTGGCGCACTCTGCGCATAGACCGCCTGTACCGGCGCCACGGCCATCAGGCCGAACGCCATCGCGGCACCCATGGAACTGCTCAATGCGCCAAACATCAAGCGCGACGCAACGGATCGCTTCTCGAACATGTTCTGTCTCCCGGCAGATAAGTCGGAGTGACTGCACTCCCCCTAAGATCTCCAGCTGGCGGACAGTCACCCCGAGGCATCCGCGTAGCCGGTGTACTTCGTTTAATGCGGATGTTTTGATAGTCCTGACTGACAACGTTGTCTAGCGAAATATCGATAAATTATTTCAGCTCGCGTAAATTTGCCAAGCAGTTCACAGGTTGACTGCCAGACGTGACGATTCCTTACGAATTTGGATCGTTCTATTGTGCTTTTGCAGCAGAAAAAGGCTGGTTTTTGGCCGATTCCACGTATTCATTGCCAAATGGAATAATCCGGGCATTTACCGGGCCTTGGCCGCGCATGGGCTTATAAGCGGGCCTTCCGGAGATTCAGGCGAGCATGCCAGGCCGATTATCTTTGTCCTTTCTTGTCCTGTGGACAGGACAATATTGACAACGTTGTCCACTGGACAAAAAGGGCGCCCGTGACCGGGCGCCCGCGTGATGCCCCGGAGGGGCAGTAACCTGATATCAATACCCCAGCCGTTGCAGGAAGCGGCGGGTGTAATCCAGGGAGTTCGTGCCCGGCAACGAGTTGCATACCGGCGAGGCCGTCGTCTGGCCATCCTTGCAGGGTGTGTCGCGATCGAGTGACCACGGATGCACGCCCGCCAGCCCGTGGGCGACGGCATAGTCGACGACGGTGTCGATATCCTGAAGCGTGAACACCTCATTGGCGACGTCGTTGACCGCGATCATCGGCGTCAATTCGATCCTGTCTAGCGGAATGCCATAGGTCGCATGCACATTTTCCGCTGCCTGCACGGCCGAGCGCCCCATGTCGCACAAGCCATCGATCACGACGCAGATCGCCGGGCTGGGCGTGAGGCCGTAATCCATGGCCATGAGGTTGATGGTGTAATTGCGCAAGCCCGAGGCCAGCACGGCGCGAATCACCGCATCGCCTTTCGCATTCACACTACCGCGGCTGCCATCGGATGCCGCGAACGTGGCGACCGTGAAGGAGTAACGCAGGTTGGGATAGCGGCTTTCGGCATGAACCGCCGACTGCACCAGGGCCTGGATCTGGGCATCGCTCTGGCCGGCTTCGATATCGAAGTCCAGGCCGACCATATGCGGGGTCATGTAGCGCTGGAGAAAGGCATCCATCCCCGCCGTGCTGGCGCAGGTGAACGCACCGGCGGCGCCGCCCGTGGATACGACATAGTTCAGGCCGGCGGCGTCCAAGGCCGCCATGTTGGCCGAGGCGAAGCTGGCACCCGGCACGCCGCCCCAATTCTCGCTGCCGCACTCGCCGGTAGCGAACGCCAGCGTCACCGCACCCAGGTTGCGCACGTGATCGCTGAGCAGACTGCCATGACCGACCAGCGGCACGATCGTGCCGGGCGCACCCGTACGCATCACGTTGCGATTCCAGTCCATGTTGATCGTCGCGTCCTTGTAGGGACTGAACAACAATCCATCCACACCGGGGCCGGGTCCTGGACCGGGTCCGGGTTCACCACCGCCGCCGCTGCCGCCCTCGCACGCGCCCTCGGACGTCCACGGCTTGCCGGAGCCGACAGGCCCGTGGTTCGTCGACGGGTTGTCGCCCTGCGTCCACCAGTTGGCACGGTAGTTGGTGTGATCGTGGCTGGCCGTCGCGCCGCCGTTATACACCGCACCGGCCGACTAGGCCGGCGCACAGGCCGCCGTGGTGGCTGCCTGGGGCGAAGCGACTGCGTCGGCCATGACCGGCCCGGCGTGTGCCGCACTCATAGCCGCGACCAAGGCCGCCGCCAGCGGCAACCGTAGATATCCGTGCATAGATTTTCCCTTTTGATGATGTCCGTGAGGCTCGCAGTCCATGAACCGGCTGTTCGCGAGCACAGTCATTCAAGATCATTCCCTCCGTCGTCGTCCATCGCCCAACCGGAAGCCTCACGTCACGCATTGGCTGGCAGCGCCATCGTCCTTCGCTGGCAACGCGCGTTTTGCTTTGGGTGTTTGTGTGGCGGCTTGGTGGCGTGAGGGGGCGAGGCGAGACGAGGGTTGGGATCGGTGGGGCAGCCTGAGCAGATTCTGGGCGCCTGGATTGAGCTGGCCTGAGTGAGTGCACTCACCTGGGCAGTTTATTTCTGTTGTGGTGATGGGTGATTTTGCCTGGATTAGCCAAAGCGCCGACCAGTTGGACCACCTGTGCTTCGAGTTGTGAGAGCCATTGCTATTCCAGTGCCCTATCATCAAAGATCGGCTCGTTTACTTTAATTATACTGCGCTAGATCGTGGCTCAAGCCCAAGAGATTGGCCTAGCCATCGCGCACGATAATCGTTCTCTGGGCGACGCCGGACAGGTTGTCGCTACGGCTGTTGCCTTTCTGGGAAATGGGCAGGCCGCCGCCGACGTTCCAGTTTCCGCCACCATACCCACCGGAGATGCCTGCGCCGCTGGCGCTGTAACTGGCTTCGTTATATATAGCGTTGTAGTTCAACGTGCCCGTGCCGAGCATATTTGCGCGCGCATCCGAGCTAAATACGGTCAATTAAAGCATTTGGGTAAGAAATTTTTCCATCGATAGAACTTTCGATTTTAATTTTGTGCACTTCTATGTGCGAATTCATATCTTTTATCAAATTTTTAAAATTACCATGATTCATAGGCCTATCACCAAAAGATATCTTTCCATTCATAAATAGTGGAAATTTTTCATTTTTCTTAGAAAATACGTGCAATGCAAGACGCATTTTATTATTATCGCACATATCAAATATACGTATCAAAGAAACATCACACCATAATACCATTTGTATCAAACAACCAAAAATTCTACGGGATATGCATTCACCATTTATCTCGACATCAGAGCAACCCAGGACAACAAAGATGTTCGCGCAACCAATGATAAATAAAAATGGCATGAAATATAAATAAGCATCATAAGAAACATCCCTCCAAAGAAACATGTAAAGCATCACCAAAAAAAATAAAAAGAAAAAACAACCAGCCAAAATCATTATTTTCGAATCTGAGTACCTATACACTCCGCTCGCTTTTTTCAAGTTACTCGAATTACTCACCCACATGACCGCCACCTTTGCTTTTAACCTACACCTTTAATTAACAAAATTAATCCAACTAATTAGCCAATCCTTATTAGATAAATTTTCACACACACTAAAACCTAAAAATAATTCATATCCGCCATTATAGGCACTGTGAGCGCTATCAAAAGATATACCTACTAATGCTTTATTAAAGAAGAAATCAATGATGACGCAGGAGTGTCATCATTGATGTTTCGACATTTCCTTATCGACGGGTAATCGTAAGTTATTGAATATAAATTTATCTCATTATTTTTATAAAGCTCTTTCTCAGTGAAAATCTTCAGCACCATTCCATGTTTACAATAACTATATTCGCCCTCATCAAATCTAACCCAACCCCGTTTCTCAGGACTTACGACCATCTCTTTATATTTATCAAATGGCATTGAACCTCGCACAACACCTTTTGTAATGAAAGCGATACCATATTTAGATCCACCTTTATCGTAAACAACTCTTCCCCCATAAGATAAAAGACTCTTTATCTCACGATCCATGCAAGCATATTTAATCCTAGCCTCCTCGGTAGTCGGATTTAACATTAACGACGCCACTAAAACTGAGGAGACAAACATAAAAAATAAGACGCACGTTAAGCCTTTAAATATTTTTGACATTAATTTATTTTTGTTATTTCCATTAAACGGCACATCATAAATTCTTACCGCGGTTCCCGTTGAACTACCTCCACTTAAGTTTGGCTTCTTCATGCTCCCACCTATTCCAAAACTCAGCTCGAAAGCAGTCGGACCATCATAAGAGTGAGAGACTCCCACGCAGAAACCAAAACATAAAGAACCGCCCAAGCCAGTACCATTAAAATCTTACATCATCAATTCTTTAGTTCTTGGGAGATATGACTAATTTATTTTATAAGGTATCTTGTTTTCACGGACTCTCTTTCCGCCAAAAGAGCTTTCAATTATTATGTTGTAACGAGACGAAAAAAAATTTAACGATTCAATAAGATCATGAAAATTTCCGTGACTCATTGCCTCGTCTCCAAAAACCATTTTTTTACTTAGAAAATTCACTCTTTTAGCAGATTTTTTTTTAAAGACATGGATCGCCAGAATCCTTTCAGAAGTCCTGAAATCATAAGAATCGAATGCCCTTATCATATCAACATCGTCCCAATTAAATTCCCGTATAACGCAGCCAAAAACTTTTCTAGAAATTGATTCTTGGCTAATTTCGATGTCAGACACTCCCTCAATCACAACGACTAACACTGTGCCCATAAAAATCAGCAAAGGCAAAAAGACCAATAATGCCTTATGTCCAGGATCATCGTTAATAATGACAATAAAAAGAACAGCAAGAAATATCCAAATAGCGGATCCAAAGCCAATCATGAATTTGGCTTGGGAAATTTGTATAAACCATTCATCTGAATTGCTTAATTGTCATCGTTTTAAAAAAGCACATCGCATTATCGAATGATAAAAATCAAAATCTTTCGACATTTTGGCAGGCAATCATTGATCATCAATTTTCATTCATATGAGCATTTTTTCTTTTTATCATCTCCTTTACATTTACATAATTAACCATGCGAGGCCAAGGGTCTTCACCATCAAGCTCAAGGGACGCCATTATATGCTCATAAATATAATGCAAACCTGACTTTTCGATCTCGTCGCTTCCAAACTGAATAGACCTGTTATTCTTGTAATGAATGGACAAAATAAGTATTCCACGTCCACCACCCCAAGAGATTCGATATATATCATCAAAGATCACAATTTTCTTTCCAAATTTCCAAGTTCTTTTAATTAACCTTCCATCCATCTCCACGCACATAGTCATTTCGTAAACCAAGCGAAAAATTGACCCCAATCCAGCCGTAAAAAATAAGGCTCCAACGAATATATTTTTATTAAAAAAAGCAAATAATGCCAAAAAATACAATAGCAAGGAAAATGGGAAAAGAACAACTAGACTCGCCATCCTTGAACGCCGGAACGAACTGCATTTATGTGTCATCAACTCATCCTTGTTTGAAGTTATTAATATTAATGGCTATTGATATAAAATCACTTCAAAATCTCACAAACTTAATCATTAGCCATTTTCACATCACCCTTTCTTGCTTTCGGCTCAACCGCTGCCGCTCCAATTGAAAATAGGCCGGAATATGCTCCATACGCATTAGTCACTTTCAATCCAACCGCCGCTTCACCTCCAAAACCAATTAAAGCTGCTTCGCCGCTAGCAATTGGCACAATTGTGCCGGCAGCAAAAGCATAAGGAACCCCTTGACTCCAAGGGTTACCTTGAACGAGGTTGGTAGATGCCGCAGCTGTCGCAGCCACTGTTCCGTTAAGTAAGGCAAAAGTTGTTGAGCTCGCGAACATGCCGGTCATACCATCAAATTTGCCGCCTACGTAACCTGCAACGCGAGGCATATATTTACCGCCTGCCGCCCCCATAGCTACCCCTATGACCGCTCCTTTCCAACCACCAGAAATGTAGCCACCTACACCACCTGACACAGCACCAATTGCCACTCCTGAGCCAGAGATTAGAGGCCCCGCTCCGA
>NZ_DASVMI010000083.1:0-12838 GCF_036384435.1 Dyella sp.
GTCCCTGGGTGGCTTGCCGGATAGATGCTCTTCGACAAACCACCGCCCATGCCCTGGTCGATGGTGAGTTTGCCGCTTGAGTGGCTTGGCCTCTCGCCGTGCGACTGGATGCTCCCGATTGTTACACACTGGCAAACTGCGCCGCCTACCAGCCATTGGCATCTTGACACGCGAGGCATGACCTGATTTGCATAGTTGTGTTAGCGCGGGATCGCCCGGTCGTTTCCGCGATACATCAGGCTATGCCTTGCATGTGAACAACAATCAGAGACGTCGCTTTGAGGAAAAGTGCACCGAGAAAATTTCGGACCATTCCGGTCGATTTATTTGCCTGCGGGCGGCTGCCAGAGTTCTACCCGGTTGCCTTCGGGATCGACTATCCAGCCGAACTTACCGAACTCCGACTCATCCACCTTGTCGTCAACCTGCACGCCTTCAGCGCGCAGCGAGGCAAGCAGGGCATCGAGATCGGCGACCCGGTAATTGATCATGAAAGGCGCCGTGCTCGGCGCAAAATGGGAGGTGTCCTCGGAAAACAAGCTCCATGCCGTGGTGCCAACGCCATTGGGATTATCTGGCCCATTCCACCGAAACGCAGCGCCACCCCAGGGCTGCACATCGATACCCAGGTGTGTTTTGTACCAGGCTCCAAGGGTTTTGGGGTCCTTGGCCTTGAAGAAGATGCCGCCGATACCGGTAACGCGTGTCATGACCGCTCCCTTGCATGGATGGAAGTTGGGATAGTTGCTACGAATTCCTATTAAATCTCCCGATTATCATGGTGTCGCGGCCCAGGGGTGCACCGATGGGATGTCGCGCACCATAGCGCCGCCATGTCTGCGCCGCAATGCGAGGCGAGCATGGCATCAAAGCTCAAACGCTAGGTGGTGGGTCAGGTCACCTGTCGGGTCAGGCGCTCCAGCCAAAGGAACGAGGCCAATACTGCGGTCGGTATTTCCTCGCGGGTGGACACGACCCGTTGAAGCAATTGAAGTGCTGCCTCGCGCCTGACCAGGCCCAGATCGGCGAGCGCACAGTTGTCCAACTGCTTGGCAATGGCATGGGCATTGCTGGCAATTGCATCGGGCAGCACGGAGGAAAAGCTTTCCTTCAGGTAATGGCCACAGAACATGCCTTCGCCCAGGCGGCTATCCAGATATCGCCGCATGATGGCCCGGCCCTGCCGATCGCCATGGGGCAGGCGGTGGCACAGTGCGACAATTCCTGGGTCGCTCAGCGGGTTGATGGGCCACAAGCCCTCGCGAAGCATGTCTGGAGTGCGGGAGGCGTGTGCCAGCAGTGCCGTCGCCGGTACGGGGCTGGCCGGAGCATCGAAGCTGTGCATGCCGTTGGCAGCATTCCAGGCGCCAGGTGTCAGCAACGATTCGATATACCTGCGGGTATCCCGGTGCCAGGCGGCGATATGGGATGGTTGTGCTTCGTTGCTGTAGAACGGAAATAATTCGTCTCCGCCAATGCCCGTAAAAAGTACATCTGCCCCTTGCTGGTGTGCCTGGCGCCACAGGGGCAGGGACGCGCCAAGATAATAATCCCAATAAAACCGTGGAATGGATTCGGCGTCTGGCTCCAGGCTGATCTTCGGCATATATCGCGCCATCTCCACGGTGTGATCGCGTAATCGGAGCCGGTCGATCATTCGGTCGCGGCGTTGCTCCTGGCCTTGGCGCGCAGGGCCGTCGAGCAGGATGCCCAGGCTTGGCACTGAGCCATGTGATTGAGCCAGGGCACAGGCAACGGATGCCGAATCCATGCCGCCGCTAAGTTCCGTGCAGATCTGCGCCTGGTCTGCGGGACGCAGGGTCACGGTGCGCGCCAGTCGTTCACCGAATGCCTTCAACGGGTCCAGCGCTTCGGGCAGTGGCGAGGGCTCGGTTTCGTCGACTGCCGTGGGGTAGCGATGGGTGATTCTGCCAGGCTCGGCATAGAGCACCGAGCGTTCGGTAAGCATCGTGATGCCGGCGCATAGTTGGCGCGCCGAATAGCTTGATTGCAAGGCTAGGCGACGACTCATCATCTCGGCATCGATCAACGACGAGCCGTGCAACAAATCCTTCGGCTCCCATGAGAGCTTGATCGTGTCGCCGAAGGATTTGATATAGATCGGCACCGTACCAAGCACGCCGGCACGCAACTTCATACGGCATCCTTCCTGCGCCGCTTCGATCATCACATAGTCGAGTGGCCAAAGCAGGCATTCTCGATAAAGTACGCTGAATGTCTGTTCGTCGACATCGTCGCTCGGCAGCGTCGTATTGGGCTGTATCCCCGCGCGTCGTTCACGCACCGTCATGAACCACTGTTCGCGCGTACGTACAAAAAACGTTTCAAGCATCCGGTGAGGATGAGGAGCGATGTGGCTTTCCCCGAATACGACGGAGTCATCTCTCCGTGTGGCGCCTTGAGCAAGATCGTAAAGACGGATATCAGCCTTGAGCATGAAATGGCCCTCTATGCATGAAGGCCGCCTCTGTCATAAGGCGGCCTTCATGTTCATGCAAACCGGAACTCAGCTTGTCGCCGTTGTCCGGGAAATGCCGAAGTATCAGGGGCCATGCCCGGCGATATCGCCAGGAATAGGCAGCTTCCAGGTTTGCTTCTTGGTCTTTACGTGTTTGGGCATCGGTGTCTCGATCTGCACGCCAAAGCTGTTTACTTCACTCACGCCCTCATCATGTACATGCACTACAGCTTCTTGCTGTTCCATAAGAGTACCCGTCGAGTAGGCCGCGACATGCGGCCTGTCGAAACTAGCATAGGCGGGCAGGCACTTGGAACGATTGCCTGAAATCGAGGATGGAGTTCATGTCGAAAGATCTTGAGGCAAGATCCATAATCTCAAGAAAATAGGTAATGTGAGCGTCTTCTGGAAAATCGGGCATCGAAACAGCCATGCCGGCAACTGGATTACCCTGGCGGATTGCCCTTGGCATCCCGTATCAACGCATCTTGCGGGTCAGGGCATCGATCTGTTTGACGACGACGGCTGTGCTTTCCTTCATGTTCGGGTCCCACTTGAACACACCCAGGTGTCGATAGAACACCGCCGGCGCATCGTTATGGAGTCGGCTATCGGGGCACATGGTCAGGCCGCGCTCAAGCATCACGCGCAGTGCTCCCACCAGGATACAGTTGATCGTCGGCGTTGTCGCCGATGGCGCCCGTCACGATGGCCGTCACGGCCTTTCACTAGACTGCACCATCGATCGCGTTGTAGCTGGCCACAAAAAGATTCCAATTGGCAGCTCCGCCTGCAACCATCCATGCAGGCACCTGGGCTGCCAGGGTGTACATGTCTGCAACGACCTGGGCGCGTGTACCACCATTCTTGGTCAGAGCAATGTTGCGCAGGTTGTCCAGGGTGGCATCAGGGGCATTGCCGTTTGCCAATTCCTGGCGCATTTGCTCAATGCCATCCGGCAGTTTGGTGCCAAACAGTGTCTTGCCCTTGGTCGACCAGCCAGCCTTTTGAAGCAGGGGACGAATCAAAGACAGCGCTATGCTCTTGTTGGTCAATGCGGCTCTCCATACGTCGATTTCGCCATTTAGCTGCTCAAGTTTCGTATAGAGATCGAGCGACGTGTGATCTGCTGCCGCCAGGTGACCGGGCATGGCGTCAAAGCGCAGCTTGCGCTGTCCTAGTGCAGGTAGCAAGGTGTGCAAATTCCCATAAGCGTCGAGCTTGTTGTTTACAACAGTGCGCAAAGCAGCATATTCGGCGATCACCGAGGTAGATGACATACGCCTGGACTTGGCGGTGTTCCATGCGCGCATCAACGTCGCATCTAAATGATCGATGTCATGGCTATCACCAAAGCTTTGCTTGCTTTGCGAGGCGCGATCTTCAAGTGGAATGGCTTGTTGGCCTGCCACCGTCAGCGGCGGCGATAGATGCTCTTGTCCTGCATCAAGATTCAATCCGTTGCCTGTCGTAATATGCACGTCTCCAGCCGGCTGATTTAGAAGCAGGCCGCGCAACCAGTCTGTGGGGGTCTGGCTATTGGCGAAGATGCCGTTATGCGCTACCACGCCAAGCACGTTGCCGTTTTTATCATGATAATTCTGACCGACGTGGTCAACTGCCCCCACAAGAGCAAGCATGTCGATATCCGCAGTGAATATATCGTTGAATCGATCAAGCATTGGTCGCCAAGCTGCACGATTGGGTCCGTTGACGTCGGGCCTGGCTGTAGCTGGAAGTGCGCCCAACGTATTCGCATAGGCGGTCTTGTTGAGGTACGGAAGAAGATTCTTTGTCGTGCCGCCTCTGGCACGCAGGCGAGCGTTATTATCCGTGTAGTAGCGAACGTCGCTTGTTTCCAGTTGATAAGCAAGAAATGTCTGTGCAACCAGAGTCAACCAGCCCGTAATGGCTCTACGATCGCCGGGGGACAACAAGGCGCGCACGGCCGCACTATCGGCGTGTGCCATCGCCTGGGTAGCCCCCGCGACTGCTTGGCGGAGCAAGGTCGATTTCGCTAACTTGTTGAGATTGGCATTTCCTGGATTGTCCGCTTCGATATCCGCAGCAGCTTGATTGAACAGTTCCCCGACTTCTGTGGGCAAGGTGCCAACGGTAGTCTGAAAATAAAGCGAGGGATCAAGTGCGTTATTCATTTGATCGAGCAAGTTCAGGCCGGTGGCGTCGCCTTGCAGGAGTTGTCTCAACGGTCCAACGGGAATACCGGTGAACTGGGCGCCCACGGGAGAGCTTAGCGTTTGCCTGGCTCCGCTTCTCGCTTTGGTCGCGGCGTCTTGAGCATGAGCTTTGACGTGGCCAGCGATCGATTGCATACGCGCTTGCGAGTCCTGGTTGCGTTCTTCAATGGCCTTGGTTCGGTACTCCAGATTGGTCATCTGGGGTTTGCCTTGCGCATTGGCGATATGCAGCGAATTGATATGATTGCGTAGTGCGCTATGCGTTCGGCGCCAGCCCGTATGATCGGCGGAAATATCGTATTCGCCGGCTACTGCCCCATAGCTCATGCCATATTGCAGGCCGCCATAGAGGAAATCGACGATGGCGCGTCGGTCTCCGCCTCCGAGGGCGGCTCGATTTACGGAAACGAAGTTGGCGTTGCTGATCCCAATGCCATGAAGATTGTCATAAAACGGGATACGCAATTCTACTTCCATGCCCGCGAGGCGTTGCACGACACCCGTGCCTTGCGCGCGCCGCTGTAGTACGGTCGTTTGATCCTTGCCCGAAAAATTAAGGGCCTTGGCACCCATGATGTCTGCTTCTCGTTCCAATGCAGGATTGTCATTTATCGGCGTGCCCATCATTTGTCGCGTCGAGTTCACTCGGCCCTGCATCTGCTGTACGACGTGCCAGGCCTCATGTGGGAGGTGGCGTTCCTGTCCAGGGCCAAGATGAATGTGATTGCCTTCAGCATATGCGAGAGCTTGAAGTTGCGCAGGGGCGGACGAGTTGTAGTGCACCCGCACGGAATCAAGCGAATGCCCTGAGAGCTGTTCAATGCCCGATTTAAGTTGAGCGGGTAATCCGGTGCGATTATCGGTGGTAGCCGCGGATTGGACCGGTGGTTCCGAGCCGGATTCTTTGCGCTGTACGGCAACGCCAGAATCTTGCAGGGGGCTCATCACGCTGGAAGCTTTACGTTGTTGAAGTACCTTGTGACTGCCATTGACAGCTTCTATGGCTTTTCGCTGGGCGATCGCGCGCTCATTGGTGTTGGCCAGTTGGGCGATCGCCGAGGGCTCGGCTCCCGTGTCTGCCATACCCTTTGACTTCAATGCATGGTGGGTTTCCGCGCTGGGGCCAGCAGTGGTCTTGAGTGAATCCTGCGCGACTTCCTGGGTCACTTCCTGCATGAACAGAAACCTCCGATTCGCTAGCCATAAGAGCCCAACCCGTGGAACTCGTCTTGGAATAGCAGACGATCGGAATAATTATGCCATGGGTCCCTTTTCATGATCCTCTTAGGCATTCGTTATTTGCATCAGTGCGAAGCTGAATTTGATTATCATCATTAGTGGGTTTCTAAAGGACGACTCTAAAAAATCCTCTCGTCGCATTCGTTATTCCGGCGAATCCTCAGAAGGGGGGCAGGGCTGGAATCTAGCGCCTCCAGCTCCATCGAAGCCAAGTCACTTACGCTCGACCTGCGCCGAGACGCGAGATGAGAGAGTTTTGGGGTTCCCTGAAATCGCCATCAAGAACGCACAAGGTTATCGATTTTCAGTCTCGTTATTTGCGGCACAAAGCCCGGATATCCTTGCGAGATAAGGATTTGTCTTTCCGGGGGAATGCCTGATGCCAGGGGCAACAATCGTTGATGCGGGATTATCAGCATTTTCTCCGCAGGCCTGACACGCGCCGAATAGGGCCGTAGGCCGTTATGCGCTGGGCTCCTGTAGCGATGATGATTTTGCCGTCACATTTTGCCTGCTGACAGGACGCTGTCAGTAGCGACCGCTCAAGCTGACGACGTGATCAATTTTCAGGAAATTTCATGAAATTCGCATCGACCCGCCTGATTGTGGAAGACATCCAGGCCATGGCGGCGTTCTACGAGCAGGTGACCGAACAAAAGGCCCAGTGGCTGGCCCCAGTGTTTGCCGAGATCGTCACCGAGGGGGCAGTGATCGCATTGGGCAGTGCCGAGACCGTGTTGTTATTCAAGGAGGGAAGCGCCGAGCCCAGGGCCAATCGCTCATCCATCATCGAACTACGGGTTGATGATGTCGATGCGCAATTTGAGCGATTGAAGGATGCCGTCAACGTCGTGCATGAGCCCAAGTTGATGCCTTGGGGCAATAAGACCGCGCAATTTCGTGACCCTGAAGGCAATCTCGTCAGCTTGTTCACGCCGGCCTCGGACGCCGCCAAGGACCGTTTTGGGGAACGATAGCTGTCTATCGGGCAGTTCGGTTTGTGCGCATGCTCCCTCATAGCAGGAGGCCTTGAAGGTGGCTTAGGCCCCATACTGGCTTGCCTTCGAGCCATTCCCAGCCAGACACTGCGCAGCAACCCGTCCTGCATGGGCGTCCGGGGTGTCGAGTTGCGCGATGGCTGTTCGTCTTGATCCATGAGCAGCCAAAAATCGTCAATGGCTGGAGGAATCATCATGGCTACCGCAGCAGCAACACGAAAGCTGGTTTTGAGAATGGCCATGTCGCTGGACGGGTTCGTCGCCGGTATAGGCGGCGAGATCGATTGGGTATTCAAGACATCGACCAGCGATTCGAGGGAGTGGGTCATCGATACCCTCCATGGCGCCGGCTTGCACATCATGGGTAGCGGCAGCTATTACACGATGGCGGCGTTCTGGCCTTTTGCTGATACGCCGATGGCGCCTGCCATGAACCAGACGCCCAAAGCCATCTTCTCCAGGCGTCCACTCAAAGACGGCACGCAAGCAGAGCGCCCACGGGAAGGTCTCCTGCCGTCGAACTCGGTTCTTCAATCCTGGGCCGAGCCCATGGTGGCCAGTGGCGATCTTGCCGAGGAACTCCTCGCGCTCAAGCAGCAGCCGGGAAGCTACATCCTGGCCCATGGTGGAGCACGGTTCGCTCGCAGCCTCGTGGCTGCCGGGCTGATCGACGAATATCGACTTGCGATCCACCCGGTTATCCTGGGCCAGGGGCTGCCGCTCTTCACCGCCTTGAACAAGCCGGCAGATCTGCGCCTGGTCAGTGCCACCTCCTTCAGTGGAGGTATTGTGGGGGCTATCTATCAATCAGGTTGACCGGCATTGCAAGCTTAAAAAAGAACCCCCGGGCATGCGCTCGGGGGTTCGATGTGCCGTCGCTATCAGTGACTTACCACCATGGCCGGTTGAACGACTTCCAGGCCGTGAGCAGGTTGCCTGCATTAACCGAACCCAATCCTGCGGCAAAACTCCAGCCGCGCTGTGCCTGATACGCCGGCGTATAACGCGAGGTGCTGGTCGAGGTCAGGCCGAGCTGGATGGAGCCGGCCGGTACAAGGGTACCTTCCACGTCGAGTTCGTAGTCGGTTACTGTCGCGTAGAAATAGCAGTCGGGCGTTACCACATCCGGTAGCTGCTGGATGCACTGAGTCGAGATGCCGCCGCGCGTAATGTTATGGAAGACACAGTGGTTGCTACCCTTGGCGCCATGGTCGGAGTTGCATGCATCCAGGCTGCTGGGCGCAAACCCGAACGGCAGGCCGTATTCCCCGGCGGCCAATGCATACAGCGTGGGTGCTGCATTACCCTGGTTCTCGATCTGGCCGTGGCGGCTCAAGCCCTGGTCCACCAGGGCCTGGATGCCTGCAAACATCGGCGAGGCCAGCGACGTGCCGCCGCTGATCGAGATGGAGCCGGTAAAGCCCGGATTGCAGGGGAACGAGGCATTACACACGATCACCCAGGTGTTTCCACCAAACGAGCCGGCAAACAGCGATACATCGGGAAGATCACGCGAATTGTCGTTGGCTGCGCCACGCACCAGGCGTTGCCAGAACGGTTTGCGATCGACCGAGGACGGTCCGCCGCTGCCACTTTCAGAGGTCAGCGTAAGGCCATTGGGGTCCTGGGCCAGGATGGCCTTGCAGAAGTCGAGTGCGCTGCTGAAGCCATTGGCTTGCGCGGCTACCGGGTTGGCGCAGGACTGGTTCCACGGAATTTCCGGGATATAGGAAAGCACCGAGCCGTAGGCCGAGTTGAGCTTGGTATCGAAATACTTGCTGCTCGTGCCATCGAGCACATCGGCGGTATCGGTGCCGCCCACGGCCGTGACGTTGGGTGAGGTGGCCAGCGCATTGGCACTGATGCCTTCGCCATTGATGGGCAGGTTGAACACGGACCCGGCATTGAAGCTGGGATTGGAGCCCGAATCACCCGTGGACACGAACACCGAAATGCCTTCGGCGTCGGCCTGTGCCCAAAGCTGATCGATTGCCACCTTGCTTGCCGCATCGACGTCGGTTTCGCCGAAGCCGTAGCTTGCACTGATGATATTGGGGCGATTGTTGCCATTGACCAGGTTGGTCGCTGCGGTCGTCACGCCACCGAAGAAGTTGTTGCTGTTGGAATCGTCGCAACTGGCAACCACGATGTGCGCGCCGGGCGCCAGGGCCGTGGACCACTCGGCATCGAGCAGGGTCTCGCCGTCGTCCTGGCCGGGATGGGCGATGGTCGGATCGACGCAGTTGGTGAATCCGGCTGCCTGGGGTTGAATCTGCGAGAAGCTTCCGCCGTAGCTGCCCAGACTGAACTGGCCGACAAAGTTGGTCCAGTCCGTGGGCACCATCGAGGCGCTTTCCACCACCGCGATGGTGACGTTCTTTCCGGTGATACCTTGCGCATGCAGGGTGTCGGCACCGTACATCTTGGCCAGATCGTAAGGCACCAGGCCGCGCGCGCCATTGCTGAAGGGGATGGCATCGGGCGTGACCGCTCGCTTGGCGGCAGTCGCTGCATGGGTCGGGGTGGTCTGCGACTGGATCTTGAAACGCTGTGTCGCCGGGTCGAACTGCGCCACCTTGGTGGGCAGGCGCATGGCCTTCGGATGGAAGTCGTTCAAGCCCGCGACACCCGCCACCACGGCCTGCAATGCCGCCGGGACGCTGATATCGCCGGCATTGGCGATGTGGTTCTCCAGGTTGAAATCGGTGTAATGATTGAGCTGCGTATGGAAAGCGCGCTTGACCTGGGCCGCGGTTCCGCTGAAATCGATCTGGGTGTTATTTGCGTAGACGCCGTTGACGGTAAAGCCATTGGCCTTGAGCCAGGCCACGGACGCGGCGACATCGGTATCGAGCGCGCCGAAGTACTTGCCGTACTGGCGTGGTGTCAGCCAGTGATGGAAGAACGGCGAGAGAGGGTCATGCTGAGCCGCGATAAGCGTTTCAAGCGCGACGCGACGCCGTTCGCTCGGACGCAATACCAGCTGCATGTGGTTGAGCGTGGTCGAATCGGCCACTTCGCCTTGCGCGGTCATGGCGTTGACCACCGACAGATGCGTGTTCTGGATTGGCGATACGGCATTGTTGTTGACCGTCTGCGTTACGCGTGGCGCTTCGGCGGTGTTGAGACCGGCAAGCGCTGCATCATCGGCGGTGACCGCTTGCGCAAACGCCGTGACGGGTAGAGCGGCGATGGCGGCCGCAATGCACGCGTACAAGCTCAATTGTCCTTTTTTCATGCAAGATCTCCAGCAAGGTGATGGAAAGAATCTCCACCCCGCCGCGTGGCGGCAGGGAACGACTTTCTCTTGGAGTGATGGTGCAGGTATCCGGAATGACCGATACAGGAGGATGGCATCGTTGGCACGGCCACGGCGGCGTCCCGCCTCGATGCCAGCGATAGCCATGCAGGCACCGATCCAGGACGCATGGAGTCCGGCGATCGGCCGCAAGCATTACCGAAGAACGCAAATCTCAAGCGAGCTTTCCCCTGTTTGACATCGCACGACGCCCCTCGGCCCACGGTGCATTGCGCAGCGTTGGTCTGGTCTGCCCTTACTCAGACGGTCATGGCGTCGAAAGCCCTACCATGCGAATGTAACCAAAGCGTTGTTTTTTTATTTCGTGCGGCCTGGAACAT
Source organism: Dyella sp. (assembly GCF_036384435.1). Classification (GTDB taxonomy): domain Bacteria; phylum Pseudomonadota; class Gammaproteobacteria; order Xanthomonadales; family Rhodanobacteraceae; genus GSA-30. The sequence continues at coordinate 10,554 of NZ_DASVMI010000083.1, forward strand.
CCAAAACAACGATTTATCATGAGCTTGCATCGGCGGCGAATAACGGCGCGAGAATGCCGGCAAGCCGGTCCGCACGATGACTTTCAGCCCTTGCATGAAGATGGCATGTATGACATTCCGTTACGCCCGCGTTCTTATTGTAATGGTCGGTGTATTGCTGCCTTTTGCGGCGCGTTTGCCGCTTTGAATCTTTGACGGCCATTGCCTTGGTGGTGATGCCGATCTACGCATTGGTGTCGATCGCGATCGGCGCCATCATTGGTTATTTTCTGGCTAGGAGAATATCTCGCCACGAAGCGGCCTAGATACCACGGTGTGTCCTGTAACACGGTTTGATTGTTCAATAACACGCAGAGGGGAGTGTCATGAGCAAAACGTCATCGTTCGATGTATTTTCCAGCCCGGTCGTCATCGTCGTACCCGAGTCGCCATTGCCGATAACACAGTCGGATATGTCGGTAGAAATCCATTACGCAGACATAGCCCAGGATGCGCCCATTACTGCCAGTGACCTGGCCGGTGTGCTGATTCAGGTGAAAGGCAAGATGCATGTGCGTGGCGACGCCACCGCATCGCTGCCTAAGAAACAGTACGGCGTGAAGTTGCACCACGAGCCACAGTCCGGCCACTTCCTGGGCATGGAGCATGGCGGCAAGCATTGGGTCTTCAACGATTGCGGCGCCGTCGACTACACCTTGCTGAGAAACGTGCTGGCCTTCACCATGCAGCGGGCATTGGGGCAATACGCCCCGCAGTACAAGTTCTTTGAATTATTCGTGTTCGATCCCGGCTTCGATCTGTCAAACATCAGTGCATCGACGCTGGGGGATGCTTATCAGGGCCTCTATCTGAATTTCGACAAAATTCGCTTCGAGTCCGCGCGCGTGCAGGCTCCCCAGGACTGGAAATCACAAGGCTCGGCCTACGCCATCATTCAGGCAAACCAAAGCAGTGCAAAATACTTGTCCCTGGCACCGTCGCCTCCGTTGACCGGGAACGTGGAGATCTACGAGCCAGAGTTGAAAGACTTGACCGAGGCTGAGCAGGGCGACTTCACCCGGTGGTACATCGACAGCACGCTTACCCACGGCTGGGCTGGCCGCTTTGCCCAACTGTATTCAAATTACGTAGCATCCACGCCACCGTCGCCGATTCCTGAATCGGATTTTCCGCCCATCCGTAGCAGCACCGATTACGCATCATTTGCTGCGTATTTCGTCCTGAACGAGATCGCCAAGGACCCTGACGGGTATCACAAGAGCACCTTCATGGTGAAGCGCCAGGACACCTGCTTTGCCGGGCCGTTATGGGACAAGAACAAATCCTACGGAAACAAGGCCTCCTGTTCGGGGTATCCCAACGATTATGTAAGTCCGGAAGGTTGGCTTTTCTCCCTGGCAGGGCAGTCGCCGTGCTGGTGGCACGTGATGATACGAGATCCGCAATTTCAGCAGACCGTCCAGGCCTATTGGAAGTTGCTGCTCGCAGAACTGAGTATCAATCCCCTGCAGGGGGACTGGATCGATGCGCTGATCGATAGCCAGGTGCAAGACCTGAACACCAGCGGTGCCTTGGCGCGCGATTCGGCGCGATGGCCAAGTGCTTTCAATCAAGGCGGCGCGTACGCGACGCAGGTGGCGCAGTTAAAGAACTATCTATGCGAGCGCGTCGCCTGGATCGACAATAATCTGACATCCATGCTTGCCTCATATCAGGCTTCATGACGGCCAGTCTTCCGGAGAGGTGCATGGCGTGGGGCCATGCACCTCCGTGCTATGCAGCCTATGACTTCTGCCCGAAGTGATAATCGAGTTCGATCCACCACTGCCGACCATAGATGTCATATGTGCTGGACGGATAGTTGGGCCAGCCGCCGGTGCGGTCAACCGGCACGCGGTTGGCGATGTTGTTGACGATCAGGGAGATCGCCACCTGCCTGTTTACCTGATAACTCACGCTTGTGTTGAACAGCGTGTACGGAGACCGATAAGCCTGCTGGTCGAGTTGTGGAATCCGACCATAGCGGATGCCGTTTATCGTGGCGCTCAGCGCATCCAGGTGCCAGCTTAACGAGCCACTGAGCTTGCTGCGCCATTCGTTCTGGTAGGCGATATTCAAGTCGTCCTGCACGGAGTCGCCGGCAAACTGCTGGTATTTGTGACTGAAAACCGTGGTGTAATCCGCCCTGAAATCAAATCGGCCGAACCGTTCGCCCCAGCGGATATCGGCGGTGGCGTCCAGGCCACTGGTGTGCTCACTGGCTGCATTGATGGGGTCAATGTCCA
>NZ_DASVMI010000084.1:0-2617 GCF_036384435.1 Dyella sp.
CGCATTCGGCGATGTCGCCGAGATCTGTCCCGTTTCGTTCGGCATCGACCCGGTCTGGTACGCCATAGATCGCACACCGGTCGCCAATCATCCCAAGCGCTGGATTGTGGTTGCGCGTCTTACCATGGACAAGCTCGGGCCGCTGTTTGACTGGTCATACCCGCTCTTCAAGGACGGTGCGCGTGAACTGCACTTGTTCGGGCCCATGGAGCAGGACATCGCTGTGCCCGATTGGGTGCACTACCACGGCCCCGCCGCGCCGGCGCAATTGGCCGAAGAATGGTTTCCTCACGCTTGCGGACTGGTAACGTTGAGCCGCCACGCCGAAGGACGGCCACAGGTGATGCTGGAAGCCATGGCTGCAGGCCTGCCGATCATTGCCTCCCGTATGCCGGCGCATGCCACCGTCGTCGTCGACGGCGAGACAGGCCTGCTGTGCGACTCCGAGGAAACCTACGGCAAAGCACTGAGTATGCTGGAGGACGAGGCCATCAATCGTTGCTTCGGGGAAGCTGCGCGCCGTCGTGTGACCGAGGAACTCGGTACGTGGGACGACTGCGCAAATCGTTATCGGCGCATCTATACGCGCCTGCTTGAGGGAAGGAAAGATGACTAAGGCGGTACTCATTCTCGGCGGAGGCGGTTTTGTCGGGCGCAGCCTGACACGAACCTTGGCCCTGAAGGGCAAGCCGGTCATCACCGTCAACCGCAGCACGCCGGGATTCAAGCATCCCCTGGTTGAATCGGTAGTCGGCGAATTCCGGGAACCGGAAGCTTTCACCTCTTTGCTCACACGTAGCCATACCGTCGTGCATCTTGCTTCGACATCCACGCCGGGCACGTCCGCGGCGCAGCCGCTGCAGGAGGTGAATACCAACCTGTACGTTACCGCTTCCTTGCTGCAGGCACTCCAGAATCACCCTGGCGTGGAGCTTTTGTACATGTCTTCCGGAGGTTCGCTCTACGCGGATGCCTCCGGTTTGGCATCCGACGAAAGCGCTCGTGTCCACCCGCGCTCGTATCACGGCGCAGCCAAGCTCGCTTCGGAACACCTCATCTCTGCCTGGTGCGACCAGTTTGACGGCAAGGCCACCATCCTGCGCCCTTCGAACATCTATGGGCCGGGTCAGCCCGAACGCCCCGGCTTCGGCGTCATTCCGGCCGCCTTCGGCAAAATTCTGCGCAACGAGACACTCCACGTATGGGGCGACGGATCTGTCCGTCGCGACTATGTCTATATCGACGACCTGGTCCGACTCTGCACCATGATTCTCGATACCCCCATGCCCAAAGGTACGAGGATCTTCAATGTCTGCAGCGGCACCAGCATCAGCCTCAACGAGCTCTTCGACGTCATGGAAGCGGCTACGGGCAAGCCATTGCATCGAAGCTACGATGCCAGCAGGGCTGTAGACGCATCGTGCATCGCCATGGACGCTGCACATGCGGCAAAAGTCTACGGCTGGCGCCATCAGACGTCCCTGAAAGAAGGCCTGACACAGACATGGGAGTGGTTCAGCCGTGCCATGTCCTGACATGGCACGCATCATCGGGAGCGGATACCTCCTCGTGAACGCCTCGCACGGGAACAAACTTCCGTGCCGTCGCTTGGGTGAGCAGTCACCGCCCTTGCCATGCGCACGCCGGAACACGCGGCCGCACGCTGCGGGACGCAATCCTGCCAGACCCTCAGCGGCACGGCACAAGGAATTTGCAAAAGGCATATGCCGAGCATGAAGCGAATACTGAAAGGCCTTGGCCTCCTGCTGGCAGTCGTGGCCGGCGGCTATTTCGTGGTCTATGCGCATCGCGCCTTGGCTGGCAAGGATCTATCCGCGCTGCTCGACAGTAGGGTACTTGTTGCTACGGGTTGCCTTACCCTGCTCTACACCCTGTCCATTCTGACAACGGCTCTCGCTTGGGCCAGGCTGTTGCGAGCCATGCACCAGCCTGCCGGGCTTGCACGCCTGCTACCTATCCTGGCCACCACTCAGTTCGGCAAATACCTCCCTGGCAATGTAGCCCAGCACATCGGACGCATCGCATTGGCACGCGGCATGGGCGTGCAGATGTCGCCGGCACTTCTCTCCGTAGCCTACGAACTCCTGCTGGCGCTGGTCGCCAGCGCGCACATTGGCGCGCTCACCCTGCTGTGGGCACCTCCAGCTGCGCTGCTACAGCTGCAAATAACCCAGTACAGGGTGCCGTTGCTGATTGTGGTGACTTTAGGTGCACTGGCCGCATTGCTGCTTGCGCCGCGCATTGCCATTTGGGTGACCCGCTTGCGAAGCCCCGCACCCAAAGAAGTCATAGCCGCGCCGGCAAGATTACACCTCGATCCGGCAACGGTCGGTAGCTGCTACGCGCTGTATGCGAGCAGTTTCGTCATGATTGGCTATGGCCTCTGGCTGGTTGCCGGTTCGTTGACGCCCGCGGGCGTATTGGTGCCGGGCCCCGTGTTCTTCATCGGCGCATTCGCCAGCAGCTGGATCCTCGGCTTTGTCGCCCCCGGTGCACCGGCCGGCCTCGGTATCCGAGAAGCCATGTTGAGCGCCTGGCTCAGCGGGGTGCTGCCCCCCGTGGAAGTGGTCCTGCTTGTTGTCGCACTGCGCATAGC